>NZ_JBXWMJ010000010.1:0-148656 GCF_059609805.1 Ruegeria sp. YTSC004 | reverse complement strand
AGTGCCGATGACTACAATCGATGTTATCGCGAGGTATGTCGACGCGTCGAACACTGCTAAGATCCAATGAACACATTACAACCTGATGAGACACTCGTTGGGTTCAAATGCACAACCCAGAATTAGAAGAATATGCGTAGAGACTGTCTCGTTGTCCAATCCTCAGTCGCTACAATGAGCAACAAACCCTCTCTTAGCAAATAGACCTATTTTGTCCGATAGGCTCTGACGTCAGACATGTTTGGATGTCTGCATTAGTAGGTTTTAACAGAAAATGCGATACCGAGTGATCATTTGCTGCGCAGACTCCAACGTCCGAATACTGTTCATAGCGGGCGCGTCGTCGCTGGCTCACCATTCACTATCCCAAAAATCTCTGAACTGAACACTCATAAACAACAGACGTTTAGACGAAGGAGAATTTCCATAGTTTATCGAAAGATGTCTTCCAGCCAAGCTTCAAAACGCTGTTTGGCTACCGCATCCGCTTTTGTGTTTTGCCCTGAAATCAAATAGTGGCTCTGTTCTATATGAACTGCTTCACCAACTATGGCGACCTTTCTTCCGGTCTCAACTGCGGTTTTGGCAAACCTCTCGATAACGATCGCATTGCCGCCACCTGCGGCCACAATGTCCACTGCGGCTATTGTCGTGTCGACCACAAAGGTTGATGCGAATTGGGTTTGTCGAACCCCGATTGCGGAAAAATACCGTTCCCACATTTGCTGGAAACCCAGAATGTGAATGAGTGGCCGTTGTTGCAGATCGTCGATGGGAGGGGTTTCTTCCTCGACCATCTTGGGGGCAATAGGGACGATACGTTCAGTAGATATTTTCCGAGAGGGGATTTCATTCCAATCGCCACTTCCTGTCCTCAGTTCGACATCGACATTTTCGCGGCCTGCGGATTCGGCCCAAATGTTCGAGATCAGCTTTATGGAAATATCGGGATGAATCCGCAAAAACTCGGGCAGCCTATGAGCGAGAAACAAGGTCGCTGTGGATATTGGCGCGCGCACGACCAGCTCGTGCTTCTGGTTTGATCCGAACAGGCTGATCGTTGACAGATCGATGTCTCTCAGGGCTTGCCGCACGGAAAAAGCGTATGCCTGACCAACTTCGGTCAGGCTAAGATTGCGTGCGGCACGATAGAACAAGGGGCAGCCAAGTTGTGCTTCCAGCGAGCGGACATGAAGGCTGAGTGCCGATTGTGTGATACCCAGCTCGGCTGCGGCAGCAGTAAAGCTCAGATGCCGCGCTGCGCATTCAAAGGACCGAAGCCAGATAGGGTTAGGAGATCGCGGCATTCTTAGCACCGAAAATTTTCGCTGATACCTGCCGGTTTTATTCGTTTTACACCTTGCCATCAACGTCTGTAGTTTTTTTCAAAGTAACATCTTTGCCGATCATCCGGCAGGAACTGGAACAGGGAAGCACGCACATGAAAGTTGGGTTTATTGGTCTTGGAAATGTCGGCGGGAAACTCAGTGGCAGTTTGCTGCGGAACGGCATTGATCTAACGGTGCATGACCTCAATCCCGAACTTGTGGATGATTTCGTGTCGCGTGGGGCGGCCCGGGGTGAAAGCCCGGCCCAACTGATGCGCGATTGCGATGCTGTTATCACTTGTCTGCCGTCTCCTGCCGCTTCGGATGTTGTCATGCAACAGATGCTGCCCGAGGTGAAACCGGGCAAAATCTGGATGGAGATGTCCACCACTGACGAGGCCGAGGTCAAACGCCTGGGCGCAATGGTGATGGACGCAGGAGGCGCAGCCGTGGATTGCCCGGTTTCGGGTGGATGCCACCGCGCGGCGACGGGCAATATCTCGATCTTTGCGGGGTGCGATCGTGCTACGTTTGACCGCATCGCGCCTTTCCTGAAAACCATGGGTCGCCGCATTCTGCACACTGGCGATCTGGGCTCGGCTTCGGTTCTGAAAGTTGTGACGAACTATCTGGCCACGGCCAATCTTGTCACATGCTGCGAAGCGCTGGTCACCGCCAAGGCAGCCGGCATGGACCTGAACACGACCTATGAAGCGATGAAGATCAGCTCCGGCACGTCTTTTGTGCATGAAACCGAAAGCCAGGTGATCCTGAACGGCAGCCGGGACATTTCTTTCACCATGGATCTGGTCAAAAAGGATGCAGGCCTGTTTCAGCAGGTGGCTGACCGTCACAATGTGCCGCTGGAAATCTCGCCTATGCTGGTTCAGATCTTTGAGGATGGCATCGAACGATTTGGCGAGCGTTGTTATTCGCCCAACATCATCAAACGTCTGGAGGAGGCCACCGGTCTGGATATTCTCGCCCCCGGGTTTCCGCCGGAAATGATGGATGATGAGCCGGAAGAGCCCGGTTACGAGGTGATCCCGCAAGGCTCCGAGCGCAATGCCGCGGAATAAAAAAACGGCTGAATTGTAGCGCATCCGTACACTCGGCGGGAACCCGGCGACACGCAACCCGACGGCCGCGGGGATCGAGCATCTAGCGAGAGTCGATCGCGATCTGGTCGAAGCGGGAGTGAGTGCACCTGATAGGTTCACCACTGCCGCGCTGACGGCCAGCGACTATGAGAACCAAGAGGAATCCGGCGTGCCGGTACATAATCTCTTTGGCGCTTGCGATGTGCCCGCAACCCTCTCTAATTGTTTCAATTTAGTCGGTCTCATTGGCGTTGGAGCCAGGCAGAAGATTAGCTAAAAACGGGTTTGTAACCACTCGCAAAAAGCGATCGAAATGTGTGATCCCGCCGTACCTGTTTTGTGTTGCAAGACGTAGTGGGCCTGACCTGTATCAACGGGGGCACCGACAATTCTGATCTGGCGCCCGCTTGCGATGGCCTGCTGCGCGAACCGATTGATCATGATAGTGCAGCCGCTTTCCGCGGCCACCAATTCGCAAGCGGCAACCGAGGTATCGACGATAAGGCGCGGGGATACATCTGCATTGGGCAGACCACGGGCCGACAGATACCGCGCCCAATGGTCGTCAAACCCCAGAACGTGGATGGCAGCGTGCGCCATCAGGTCCTCGGGTGTTTTGATCTTTGGCGCGGTGCGCGCACCACAAACCGGCACGATGAACTCATCAGAAAGCTTGATCATTCGCGTGTCGGAATGGGTTTGCGGAGCCAGCAGGATGTCTATGTCCACGGGATGCCCTTCCCGGCCGCTCTGCCACAGCGAAGTGACAAGTTTGATCCCGATACCGGGATGAGCTGTCTGAAAGGTCGCAAGTTGCGGCGCCAGCCAAATGATCATGGCCGCCGACGCTCGCACAACGATCGTCGTCTCCAAGGCAGGCCCAAACAGCCCGTTTGTGGAAAATGCGATGTGCTCCAATGAATCCCGGACCGATGTTAAATAGGCCCGGCCGATTTCCGTCAGTTGCAGGCTTTTGGCCTTGCGAATGAACAGTTTCTGCCCCAGCTGACCTTCCAGCGCCTTCATGTGTTGACTGACAGCCGTTTGTGTCAGCCCCAGCTCTCGACTGGCGGCGGTAAAGCTAAGATGACGTGCGGCGGCCTCGAAAGTGCGAAGCCAGTTCAGATTGAGATTGCTTTTCATTGCCCATTCATAAGTTTTTTATGCGCATGGACGCAAATTCTTTCATTTTCCTTCATTCCGGTCGGCAGTTAGACAAAAGTAACCGACGACGAAGTCGACAAGAAAAAAAGGAGCGATCTATGCCGGAGATCAATCAAGATACAGACACCGACATGGTATTGAGCCTTGTGGATCTGGAGCGCTATCCCATTGCGGATCTGGAAAGTGCCGAAGGCGCTGCGTTTCTCCAGACCTGTCAGGACCAGATGGAGGAACATGGCTGGTGCAATCTGGATGGGTTCATCCGCCCCGAGGCACTGGCAGCACTGGCCGATGAATCCAACGCCTTGCTGCCCACCGCTGACGTGCTGACTATCAAGCGCAACATCTACCAGGGCGCAATTGATCCGTCGCTGCCCAAGGATGATCCGCGCCGTAAGGAATATACGCATGTGGCAACGCAATTGGCGGACGATCAGCTGCCAAAGGAAACGCTCATCCAACAGCTTTATCAGTCGCCGCGTTTGACAGACTTTGTGCGCCGCGTCCAAAAGAAAGAGGTGCTGCATCGCTGCGCCGATGAGTTTCAGGCGCTGAATGTCGTCGCCCTGCATCCAGGAAGCTGGCACGCCTGGCACTATGATACGACGGAATGCACCGTGACGCTGCTGTTGCAGGCCGCTGAAACCGGGGGTGACTTTGCCTTCTTGCCAAACTCGCGCACCGACGAAACCGAAGACCGCGAGGCGGTGGATCGTTTGCTTGCTGGCGATATGTCCCATGCACAGAAGTTTGACCGGGGCGCCGGTACTTTTACCCTGTTTCGCGGTGGCTATTCTTTGCACGGGGTGACAGAGGTCGAAGGGTCGACCCCCCGCGTCACCGCGATCATGACCTATGACGAACAGGAAGGCCGCGTGATCAGCGACGACATCAACATCCGGATCTATGGTGATCGCGTCAAAAATATCCTCGCGGAACGCGCAGCCTCCAGCATCAACGCATAAAGGACCAAGCCATGAAAACTGCTCTACTCGTCATTGATGTGCAAATGGCACTGGCTCATGAGGATGCAGCCGGTGCCGTGCGATCTTGCCCTGAGGCAGGCGACAATATCGGTCGGCTTCTCAGCCGGTTTCGCGCGCAAGGTGACAAGATCGTCCATGTGCATCACCACGGGCTTGATCCCGATGATCCATTTCATGCGGATGCGCCTGGTGCTGTTGTTCAACCCTTTGCAGCACCGCAAGGGGACGAGCCGGTGATCATCAAACACGTCTCCAGCGCCTTTGCCGGAACTTCGCTCGAGGCCGATCTGCGCGCCGACAACATCGAGCGTGTAGTCATCTGCGGGGCCACGGCCAATCACTGCGCCGAGTCCGCCGCGCGCTCTGCAAGCAGTCTGGGCTTTGAGATGGTTTATGCCTCTGATGCCGTCTGGGCTTATGACGCGACCGGGCCGGACGGGGTGACCCACAGCGCCGAGCAGATACATTCGGTCACGCTCGCCAACCTGCAGGGTGAGTTTGGTGAGGTATGTTCGACCGATACCATCCTAAACGCGAAAGCAATATAACTAACCCCGAGGACGGCGAAGATGCGCATTGGATTTATTGGGCTTGGCACCATGGGCGGCCCGGCAGCCCTGAACCTGATCAAGGGCGGGCATGACCTAACGGTCTGCGACCTTGATCGGAACCGGGCAGAGGAGCACCTGGCGCTTGGGGCGAAGTGGGCAGAGACCCCTGCGGCAGCCGCGCAAGCGGCGGACATCGTGTTCACCATGGTCTTTGGACCAAAGCAAATCGAACAAGTGGCAGACGGCGACGATGGGCTGCGATCCGCCATGTCCGCGGGGCAGGTTTGGGTGGATATGACAACCAACAAACCCGCCTTTGTGCGCGAGCTTGCCGCCACCTTTGCTGAAAACGGTGTACAGTTGATTGATGCGCCGGTCACGGGTGCCGTCGATGGTGCACGTACCGGCAATATGCCACAATTCGCAGGTGGGGATGAGGCGACCGTCGCGCGTATTCGCCCCGTGATGGAACTGATGGGTCCGCTTCATTACATGGGCCCCAGCGGCAGCGGGTCCGTGACGAAACTGGCCAGCAATCAGCTTTGGGCCATCCACGCGACAGCCATGGGTGAAGCACTTGTCATGGCGGTGAAATCAGGTGTCGATCTGTCACGGGCCTGGGACGCGCTTAAGATCGGGGCCAGCGAAAGTTGGTGCATGCATCACGACGCCCCGTCCGTTTTTGCCGGACATTATGATCCGTCCTTCACACTGGATCTGTGCCAAAAGGATCTGGGCCTGATCGTTGAGGCCTGCGACGACGCCGGCACCGCCGCCCCTGCCACACGGCTGGTATGCACGCAGTTCGAAGCGGCCCGCGAAAGATACGGGGGCGACAAGGGCGAATTGCATGTGGTGAAGCTTGAAGAAGACAATGCTGGCGTGTCACTTCGCCTTGACGGGGATTGGATCCCGCACTGGGAAAAATAACGAGGGGCCCAATCTGGGCCCTAACCCCAAGGTCCCGCGGCGCTGGTTAATAAGCGCATCCGCGGCCCAGCATTCGACGTGCCGCTTTGACGCGGTAGCTGGCGTAAATGTTGATTCTTACCGTTCCAACCCAACATCCTGAACAGGAATACCCAAACCGACTTTCTTTCTTCCCATGACAACAGATGTGCGAAAGCGACGGACGTTTGAGTTGTCGAAGAACAATCGTTTCGTGAGTTCCTGAAAATCATCCATATCCTTTGCGGAGCAGACGAGACAGAAGTCGGCGTCTCCGGTGATGTAATAGCACTGCTGTACCATAGGCTCTGATTGCGCCTGACGAGAGAATGCGTCGATCTGATCCTGACGTTCGCGTTCCAATTCGACCATGACAATGAAGCTCATCGCGACACCCAGCTTTTTGGGATCAACGATTGCGACTTCTGAAAGAATTGCGCCCGAGGTTCTGAGCGCCTTTAACCGCCGCTGAACGGAGGCCACGGACAAGCCTGTCTCGGACGCAAGCTTTTCGAGGCCCATCTTGGCATCGGCTTGCATCAACTGAAGCAGGTTTCGGTCATACTGATCGAGTTTCATGAGAAATTCCCTATAGGGTAAGAAAATTTCCCGAAAATTCGGAAAAATTGACCATAATAGGTCATCCTTCGCGTGTACAACTTTCTGTATGAAAAATCCAACGATACTCGATGTTGCAAAACCGCTGGCTCTGCTGGCTGCATGCCCCGCCTATAAACCCAGTCCGTTGGAGGCACGCAGTCTCCGAGACAGACCTATTCTGATCAAGGATGAAACCAACAGGATGGGATTGGGGGCTTTCAAAGCGCTCGGTGGCGTTTACGCTGTTGCCAAGCTGATAGAAACGCGGGTTGGTCACCCTTTGGAACCAAACGCCTTTTTGGATGATTCCGTGAAGGCCATCGCACGCTCGATGACTTTTGTCTGCGCCAGTGCAGGTAATCATGGCATGGCCGTGGCGGCCGGTGCGCGGCTGTTTGGCGCAAAGGCCCGCATTCACCTTGCCGAAACAGTGCCAGAGGATTTTGCAATTCGCCTGCGGGACAAAGGCGCGGAAGTTGTCCGATCGGGTGACGATTACGAGGCGAGCGTTGCGGCAGCCATAGCCGACGCCGAGGCGTCCGGCGCAATTCACCTCGCCGATGGATCGTGGCCTGGATATACGGAACCTCCGCGGTTGGTAATGGAAGGCTATACCGTCATCGCCGAAGAAATGCGGACAGAGATGGAATGCTCTGGGAATTGGCCCAGCCACGTTTACTTGCAGGCAGGTGTTGGTGGGCTGGCTGCGGGGATCGCTTACATGATCCGGTCCACCTGGGCGGTTCAGCCAAAGATCATAGTGGTTGAACCTGATGCAGCCCCTTGCCTTGCCGAAAGCGCCCGGGCGGGACAGATCGTAACGGTTGAGGGCCCCGTATCCAATATGGGGCGCTTGGACTGCAAAACGCCTTCTATGTTGGCTTTCGAAATTCTGGAACGGTGCGCCGACGACTGGGTAACGGTAACTGACTTGCAGGCCGTGGGCGCTGTAAAACATGCGCGCGATCTGGGCTTTTCCACTACGCCATCTGGCGCAGCGGGGCTTGCAGCCTTGTTGACGGACGAGGCCAAATTGCCGTTGATCGTGCTGTCCGAAGGAGATGTTCCCGATGCTTGATCTCGTTGCGTTTCGCCGTGATCTGCATGCTCACCCTGAAATAGGCTTCGACCTTGATCGGACCTCGGATCTGATCGCGACCGAGTTGGAGCGCGCAGGGCTTGAGGTCACCCGGGGTGTAGGCCGCACGGGCATTGTGGCCACCTTGCGCCGTGGTCCGGACGAAACAGCAATCGGTTTTCGAGCCGACATGGACGCGCTGCCGATACACGAGGCCACCAACTTGCCGTACCGCTCGGGAACGGAAGGCAAGTTTCACGGATGTGGCCATGATGGCCACAGCACCATGCTGCTGGGTGCCGCGCTGGAGCTTTCGGCGGACCCGTCTTTTGACCGCACCATTCACTTCATCTTTCAGCCGGACGAAGAAAACGGAAACGGGGCAGCCGCGATGATCTCGGACGGTTTGTTTGAACGCTTCCCGATGGCCGCAATCTTTGGCCTTCACAACATGCCCGGAATGGAGCTTGGTCACTTTGCCACTCAAGCGGGCTCATTCTGCGCGTTCGAGGATAATTTTGAGATACGCGTTCAGGGTCAGGGCGGGCACGCGTCGATGCCGGAAAAAGGCGTTGATCCGATTGTGACTGGGGCCGCAATTGTGCAGCAGTTGCAATCGATCGTCTCTCGCTCGGTTTCGGCGAGCGAGCATGCAGTGGTTTCCGTAACGGAGTTCCTGACAGACGGTGCACGAAACATCCTGCCCAGCAACGTAACCCTCAAGGGGGATTGCCGGGGCTTTTCCAGGGATGTGTCCGAAAATATCGAGCGCCGAATGCGCACCATTGTCGCCGGTGTTTGTGCCGCGCAAGGCGCAGAGGCGGAGGTTGATTACTCGACTTCCTTCCGGCCATTGGTGAACGATGCCAGAGCCACTGACATGATCGCGGGTGCCGCTCGTGAGGTTGGCAGCGTTGATGCGGATTACGGTCGGGTAGGATTCTCTGAAGATTTTGCAGAGTTTCTTGCCCACCGCCCCGGGGCCTTCATCCTGATGGGCAACGGAGTGGAGGGCAACAATTCGATGCCGCTTCATAACCCGTCGTATGATTTCAACGATGAAGCAATCAGGCACGGGGTTGCGTTCTGGACCAGCACGGCACGACGGGAATTTTGATGGCAAGTGACGCCTGAGCAAACGTCAATAATGGGCAATTTTTCCACCCCTGCTGTCCCCAATCGAACCTTCGGCTGATCTCATGCGGCAAATGTTCTCTTTGTTGGGCCACTTCATCTGGTGACCACCGCTAGGGTCGGTCGCATCGAGACCCAGAAACATTGTGGGAAGCAGGTGACGCAAAGCCTCATGGTCACGAACTTCGACCCGGCAGATCGCGGCGACTCTGTTTCGTATCGTCTTCTGCGCCATATGAACCAAAACCTGCGGGGCGGGTGCTTTTTTCTTACGCCGACGGCAGATCCCAAAGGTTAATAGATGGTTAACATATCTCGGTACTTGATTGCGCGGCGATCTTCTTGTTTTACTGAAAATCAAATCAACCCATGCCCAAACGCGGTGTGAATATACAGTGACAATCGGTAACAAAACTCTGAATCTAAAGAACTTTATGACGATGCGGGCAATGGAGTAGCAAGATGAATCAAGACGATGGATCATCACGCAATGAGTTTGGGAACCCCGGCTCGATTGACGATATGGTTGCGATGTATCTGGAAGCGCTTGAGGGTGTTCTAGGCTCGCTGCGGGACTACAGCGAAAAGGGTGCACGGGTCGAACCCGACGTGATGTTTCTGCTTGCACAGGCACAAGCCCGGTGGCTCAGTTCAGCTTTGCGGTACTGGCAGCAGATTGCGACCATCGTCTCGACCCAAGGGACAGACGCGATCGAAGCAACCATACCCAGTGCGGATGGCCCGTCATTGGAGGCCAGACAGCTGATCGTGCTGGACAAGGCCCGTGCCGTGTTGCGCGAAATATCGGATCTGTCGCTGAGCGAGGCAAAACTGCTGCAACGTGATCTTATGGAAATCGAGGCAGAGCTTCGCAAGTCAGTCGGCCCCGAGGGTGACGACCGGGAAGGCCCCCATCGCTATGCAAAATCCAAACCATGAATAACGAAGGTGCCCGCGCCGATTGGGTGATACCGGAACTGGGATTTGAGTCTGAGACCGAACGGTTGCGCACTGCCATCGGCGCGTGGGTTGAATCCACACCCGAGGAGATGCGGCCGCAGTTGGAAGAGCAGTTTCTGGCCGGCTCAAAGTATTTTCGCCCATTGACCATCTTTGCCTGTCAGACGGCTGTCGGCAGCGAGGAGATCACGGATGAAACCATACAGGCAGCCGTAACGCTTGAGCTGTTTCATAACATGACGCTGGTTGTGGACGACATTCTGGACCAGTCGGACGAACGGCGCGGCAAACCGACCATGCACACGGCCTTTGGGCAACTTGCGGCGCTGATGACGTCCGGGTTCATGGTTGCGGAAGGCTATCGGATGATGGCGACCGAGCCGCAGGTGATCGGGTTGTTGTCCGAGCTAATGTCCCGGCTTGGCGCGGCCGAGATCGCGCAGTGGAACAGCCGCACGATGCCGCGCGGGGTCGAGGATTGGCGCAAGCTGGCGCAGGAAGACACTGGTTCGATGTTTGAGGTGGCTGCTTGTCTCGGCGACCGTAGCGAGGGGTTGCGCCATTTCGGTGGTCTGCTGGGCACCCTGTATCACGCCTGTGATGACGTGTCCGACGTGCGTGGAACCGAAGCCCTGGGCGGTGGGGGTGAAGAGGATATCCGCGACGGGATTCTAACCCTGCCAGCCGCGATCGCCGTGCGCGAGCCTGTGATCGCTGAAATGTTCCGCGATCCAAACCCGGAAAATTACGACGCCCTGGCCGAGGCCTTTCGCGCCGCTTTGCCAGAAGCCGAGGCCGAACTGGACCGGATCGCTGCAAGCGCGATAGCTGAGGCAAATCGATTTGCCCGGAACCCCAAAAAGCTGATCACACTTGTGGATCGCACGCGGGCTTTGGGCGAAGCCCGCTGATCACAAATAGGCGCGTGCCGCTTTCAGATACTGGCTGTCGAACCCTTCTTCGAACTGCGCCACCAGCGGTTCGACAAGCGCGCGTTGTGCGTCTTTCGCGGGCTGCAAAGATGCCAGACCCAGTGCCGCGCGCAGTTGCCATGCCAGCGCGGAACGGCTTTCGGCCGCGTCAAATGCAGCGCGATAATGTCGCTCTGCGCCACTGGTATCGCCACGTTTCTGCGCCAGTTCGCCTTTGACCAGACTCAAGTCAAGGACGTGGTTCAGTTCGCCTCCATCTTGCAATGGTTGGTCTAGCCCGTCCAGAACACGTGCAGCATCCTCGATCCGGTCCTGCGCCAGCAGCAAGCGCGCGTGATTTGCTTCGAAGCAGACGCGGTGGTAATGGACACCAGCATTCTTACAGGCAGCAACAGCCGTGGCCGTGATCTTTTCGGCCTCTTCCAGTTGACCGAGTTTTGCCATCGCCCGGGCGCGCCAGAACGATGCCCAGACACCCAGGAACCTGTAGCCATATTCTCCGGCAACCGCGCTGCATTCTTCGGTCAGGTCCATGACCTGTTTCCAGTCACCGTTCCAGTCGTGAATGCGGATCACACCGTTGGACAGAGCATAGACAAGCGAATAGGGGTCTGGCAGCGACCGGGTGTAATTCAGGATGTCGTTGCCGACCTTCACCGCCTGATCCGGGCGGCCCAGAGACCAAAGCGCCGCTGCCCGGAAACATTCTGAGATCACTTTGGGCTCTGCGGCCGACAGGCGCGGCCCGGGCTGGTCCCAAATGCCTTCTTCATAAAGCTGCAGCACCCGTTCGCCATAACGCACCGACTCGGCGTAGTCGCCACGGTTGAAATGCGACCATGCCTGCATCGAGGCGGAATAGACTTCATAGCGGGCATTGCCGCTGCGCGTCGCCTCGTCAGCAAGCGCCGCAAAGGTCTCGTGCCCCGAGCTTACATCGCCACGCATGGTTTCAAATGCCCCGATGCCGTAAAGAACCGCAACGCGCAGGTCGGGGTCGTCAACATCCAGAAACAGCTCGCGGGAGCGCTCAAAAGCGGTCTGCGCCTGTGGCGAGGCATAGCTGGTCGCCGCAAAGTGCACGACGCCGATGGTTGACTGCAATTGCAGCTCCAACTTGGCGCGATCAGCCAGGTCGTCGACCTCGCCGACATATTCCAATCCGTTGCTAAGCTGCGCCAGTGCCTCCTTCATCGAGGCCCGACTCCAGGCAGATTTACCAGCTGTCAGCCAATAGGGAACTGACCTGTCGCCCAGACCGGCGGCAACAAAATGGTTTGCCACCTGTTCCGGACCGGACTTGCAGCGTTCGGGAAATTTTTCTTCCAGTGTTTCGGCAATCTTGCCATGCAATTGTTGCCGCCGCCGCCGCAATATGGACCGGTACGCGGCCTCCTGAATCAAGGCATGGCGGAACATCAGGCTGTGACCGGTTTGGTCCGGGTATGCGAGGTCTGCGTCACCCAGATGCGAAAGCGAGTCTGAGAGCTCGGGCAGCGGAGTTCCGGTCACCTGAGACAGCAGGTCGACATCGAATTCCCGGCCGATCACGGCCCCGATCTGGGCGTATTCGCGGGCGGCCCCCAGCTTGTCGAGACGTGCCATCAAACTGTCTTGCAGTGTTTCAGGCACCAAATCCGCGCTGTTTCTGAATTCCATCGCAGAGCGGGTCAGCTCTTCGGCAAACAGCGGTACGCCATCTGACCGTTCCAGCAATTGCTGGCGCTGCTCGGCCGAAAAAGCATCCGAACCTGTCATACTGTCCAACAGCTCTTCGACTTCGGCTGGCTTGAGGCGCGCGAGTTCGCAGGTTTCCAGATGATCCACCTGCCAATCATGGGTGAATTCCGGCCTGCAGGTCACAAGCAACAAGATCTGATGATCGGCGAGTTTGGCGGCGAATTTGGTCAGCAAATCCAGCGATGTGGGGTCGATCCAGTGCAAGTCTTCAAAATGCACCAACAATGGTGCCCGCTTGGACAGAACGATGACCTGTTCGATCAACATGTCGATCGTGCGGGTCTTTTGCAGCTCGGGCGACAGGTTCAGCGGTGGATACCTGTCACAGGGCAGCGAAAACAAAGACGCCATCAGCGCGCGGGCTTCGTTCAGATCGTCTTCGGCGACGACCAGTTTTTCCAGCTTGTCCAGCCGGGCTTCGCTGTCATCGTCTTCCTTGAACCCGAGCACGTTTTCGATCTGACGGCGGATAGGGTACAGGGCCGTGTTCTCAAAATAAGGTGCGGATTGCAGGTGAAGGACGGTGGCGCCTTCGCCCTTGGCCTGATCCACCACCTCATATGTTAGGCGGCTTTTGCCAATGCCGGCCTCACCAGAGACAAGGCAGACACGCCCCTTGCCTGATTTGGCATCCTCCCAGGCTGACATCAGGTGCGTCCGCTCGGGCGTGCGACCGACCAGCGGCGTAAGCTGCCGCCGTGCCGAGGTGACGGTGAACCGGTCCTGACGCTGTGCCGTGGATATGACACGCCAAGCCACCTGACCGGGCTCAAACCCCTTCAGATGGATATTCTCAAGCGCCTCATAGACGAACATATCCCCCAGCAGCGAGTGCGTCCTTTTGCCGATAACAATTTGTCCCGGCTTAGCCAGCCCCTGCAATCTGGCGGCAAGGTTGGGCGTATCGCCAGCCACGGCAGAGGTCGAGTTCACCCCGATCTGGTCAAGATCGCCGGCCACCACCAACCCGGTTGCAATGCCGATGCGGACCTGCAGGCGATCACCGGCTGCAGTATCCAGCCCGGCGACGGCTTCGACAATCTCCAAAGCCGCGCGGCATGCGCGTTCTGCCGCGTCCTCTTGGGCGACCGGATAGCCAAAATAGACCACAACGCCATCACCAAGGTATTGGGCCACGTGCCCCCTGGCATCTTTGACCAACTGCGAAACGGTATCCTGATACAACGCCATAAGATCGCGATAGTCTTCGGGATCAAGCCGCGCCGACAGGGCGGTCGAACCGACCAGATCACAAAACATGATGGTAAGGTGCCGCCGTTCGGCGCTTTCCTCTCCCGTCATAGCTCCGCTGGGTCTGGGCTGTGCCGCGTCCGGTTTCAGTGCCGTGATCGCCTTGCTGATTTTCAGCCGATGACCCAACACCGTGACACCCATTTCTCTGAGATGGTCACCGGTCACATCTTCAAGGATGTCCAGATCGATACCGTTCTCATCAAACAGTTCGGTGTATTGTGGCAGGCCAATTTCGTTCAGCCATGCCGCAATCGATTTAGTTGTCATCAGTCGTCTCTTATTCGTGCGAGGTATTCTTGTTTACTTTTTACGGGGCTTGCCGTCTTCTGTATAGTTCCAGAACATGGGGCCCAGGCCCAAAGTCTTTTCGTTCCACTTACTTGCAGGCAGCCAATCCGTAAACAGGGAACCAAGGTTCTCTGGGCTTGGCGTGAATTTCGACTTCGGGAACTTGAAGTCTTTTGGTGGCCATAGCTTGTTGATACCCAGCGCTTTGTCCGCAAGCGTCCAGGCTTTTGCACTGGCGGCATAAGGTGCCCAAGCGATCTTGAGCGTCTGAAACATCTGACTGGGATAGAAATCGGGCGTAATCACCTCTACCGGTTTACCTGCGTCGCCTTTGTCTGGTTCTCTCTGCGCGGCCTGACGTACGCCTTCAGCCGCGATCAGCCCAGTTGCACAAGCGCCTTCGACAGTCGAGACATCAGCGAAATTCCTGACATAAGTTCCTGCCAGAAACAGGTTTTCGAACTTGGTGTTGACCTCGGGGCGATGTTCCCAGCTGCCGGTTAGATTGGCAAAAAGCTCTTCGCCCGTATTTGTGTCGACAGAGGTTTGGAACAGATCGATGTCGGCCTCGGTTATTTCTAACTTGGCAGTGATTTCTCGCAGAATGTAGTCGATCGCGGTTTTGGGGTTTTTGAGATCCAGAATGAGGTTCTGGTTTTCGTCCCGGCGTTCGGGTTTTAC
Source organism: Ruegeria sp. YTSC004 (assembly GCF_059609805.1). NCBI lineage: Bacteria > Pseudomonadati > Pseudomonadota > Alphaproteobacteria > Rhodobacterales > Roseobacteraceae > Ruegeria > Ruegeria sp. YTSC004. The sequence goes on along the minus strand of NZ_JBXWMJ010000010.1, from coordinate 133,912 downwards.
AGACAACAGCGATTTGAAATCCGATACCGTCACATAAAGGAAGGTGTTTTTGAGGCCCCACGTCGCCGAGTAGTTGAGGAACGTCATCTCATAGGGCGTATCCATGAAAACCACCACTTCCGTAGGGATGCCGGGTAGTTTCCGCTTGAGATAAAGCTCCACCGACGCCATCGGCTCGGCCTCCAGATACCTCAACTGGCCTAGGGTAGGGTCGGCATTGTACAAATCATCGGTCACCATCGATGCCATTGCACCGGGTGTAATACTGATGATCACGTTCTCATCGCTCACATCCACTTCGATGTCTTTCTTTGCGATCCCCCATTTGGGGTTAACTGATGGCGATTTGGTTACCTTGTCAAACACCAGCCGTTCGATCCGAGTGCCGTCTGCATTGGGATGCACTTCGCGAATTCGGTGGCGGTACTTGAGCTCAAACCGGTCTCCGAACTGATCAAGCTTTTTGTGGAAGGGATCAATCAGAGTTTCTTTCTTGGACCCATCAAACAGCCAAAGCTGCGGAACCGGAACGCGGTTGCCGTACTTCAGGAAGGTTTTGTAGCTGCGCGCTGAGGCTTGCCAACTGTCGATGGCCCAGACGGTCTGCCAGATCTTCTCATGAAGTTGGGCGACCTCATCGGTGCAATAGGGCCGTCCACGCAACCAGCCGTTGAACGACATTCGGTCCAGCTTGTCATCTTCACTGTCCGGGATCGAAAGCAGATCGATCATCGAATACATGAACAGGAAGAGTTCAGCAGGCGGCGCCGCGCCGCCGGTGAGGTTGCGATAGAAATCCTGAATGCCGCCCGGGTTCACCATTTCCGGCATGTTGTCGAGATCACCATCATAGAGGAATTTGAAGGCTTCGCGCGGTGTAAAGTTGTCTTCGATTCCAAGGTCTTCTGCGACCGACCAGAAGTTGTAATACCAATTGCACAGCATGTGATAGCTGTGCTCGCGCGGATAATCACCGTGGTCGTGCTCCTTATGGGACCGCAACATTCCGCCAATGAAATTGTCCTGCTCATACAGTGTGACGTGGTATCCCCGCTCCAACAAACGAAGAGCCGCGGTGAGCCCGGCAATCCCGGCCCCGACGATAGTTACTTTATGCATGCTCACTCCCCCGGTTTTCTGCGTCACAAGCCTGCAATTCCAAACCGGCGACGTCAAAACTTATCTAAGGTTACGATGCTTGGGGCATCAAAGGAAACATTTTCAGAGTGTTGCAGGAAAATGATCCGCAGGACGAAAGGCAACGGAATGTGTCGCGGCATTGCAAGCTGCTTTGAAATATAAGTTCAGGGATTGGGCTTGGACCCTAAATTACAAAAGCAACAAAACTTAGGTGCACGCCAATGCCGTCAACTTCACCCGTGCTTTTTGGTCAAGTTTGGCTTCAAAACCTTGAAAGCCGCCGGTATGCGCGGTGCAGACGTTAGGACTTGGCGGGACATCCATGAACCGGTTAGCGCTGCGCTTCCTCGTTTCTAAGCATTCTCTCACCGGTCACAATGTAGAGCGTGAGTTTCGTTTTTGACATTGCGATTAAGTTCGTTTTCTAACTCCGCCTCGGTCCAATCTCGGCGAGATCAAATTGTAGCTCAGAAGAAACCGAGGCGATGGCCCTAAAATCGGCCAAGGTGATAATTTTGCCAAGCAATGTTACTTTGATGGGGCTCTACTCAAAAAAAGTTGCGGCACCTTCCGCACATTCTTCAGAGCAAGTGTGGAGGCTCCACCAACCCTGTTGCGCCGAATTGCTTCATAGTCTTCTTTTGTTTTCAGGAGAATCCGACGGATGCTCCCGTTGCTTGCTCCACCAAGGCGCATCTTGGTCAGTACTTCCGGGATGTAGGCGGCGGAAATACCGCCTTTGCCAAAATACCGCAGAATGCTCTCGTAGTCGGCCGATATTCGTAGATTGTCATCATAAGCACCCCAGCGCGTGATGACATCACGTTTGATGAACAGGCTGGGATGCGGCGGCATCCACCCGCGTTTCAACTTGTCGGGGCTGTAAGTTCCAGAAACCCAATGGCGGATAACCTTGTTGGTATCCTGTCCCGAGACGTAGTCCAGATCGTCATAAACCGCATCTGCATCGGTGTCCTGAAATATCTGCGCGACCCGCGCCAGCACATCCCTATGCGCAAAGAAGTCATCCGAATGCAACAAGCCGATCACATCGCCGGTCGCCCGGGCTGTCGCCTTGTTCAGCGCGTCGTAGATCCCTTTGTCCGGCTCGCTAACAAGCCGCATCCGAGGATCAGTTCGCCCGTTTAGTAACTCCAGCGTTCCGTCGTTAGACGCTCCGTCCTGAACCACGTGTTCATAGTTGTCGTAGCTCTGAGTATCGAGGCTTTTCAAGGCATCCGGAAGAGTTTCGGCACGGTTCCAAACCGCTGTAAGAATTGAAAACTTCATTATTTTTGAACTCGGGTCCTGCCTAAACTTCAATTCTCAATACGGCCCGGATCGCCTCTGGGGCGCTGTCGCCTGTCCGGTCCATGTACCCGCGCACTTCCTGCAGCTTGGCATCGACCAGAAACCGGTACCAAAACCCCTGCAGCACGTGAAATGCCAACCCTTCGCGCCCGTCCAGAAATCCAAGGCGCAGAACGTAGCGGTAGAGGAAGTACAAAAACGCCCGTAAACCCCCCGGCATTCGGGCGTAGACCTTTTCCTTCAGCCACCGTTTCACACCGGCTTGCCCCTGGCCCAGGCCCGCCACCGTATCAATGGGCACAAACTGGAACTCGTGGTTCAGCATGTCGACGACTTCCCGGCTGGCATATGCGTTATGCTTGTCCGTCCACCAAGAAAGGCTGTTGAGATTGTCATCCAGCAGCTCGCCGGACAGAGCGCCGGTGTTGCCCTCGACCTTGATATGCTCGTCCATCCAACGGTTCTCACATCGTCCCTTGCCATGCCGAAACAGGCGCAGCATCGCGGTCGGAAACAAGCCGCCATGGCGAATGGGCCGCCCCAGAAAACACATGCGGCGACCAACAGTGAAGCCGTCAGTTGTGTCTGGCGCGGAAGATATTGCCGCAGAGATCTGGCCTGCGAGCTTATCCGAGACAATCTCATCCGCATCCAGCCGCAACACCCATTCTGTCTGATCGGCCAGCTGGTCCAGTGCCCAATTGAACTGGGTGGCGTGGTTGCGCCATGGATTGCTCAGGACCTCAGCCTCAAGACCTCGGGCGATCTCTGTCGTACGGTCGTCCGATCCGCTGTCGACCACCACAATCCGCTGCGCAACGTCGCGCACAGAGCCAATGGCGCGGGCGACATGGCGCTCTTCGTTGTATGTCAGGATGACAACGGTGAGGTGCGCCATTTTAATTTTTTCTCCTTATTTTCAATAAATTCATGTCTGCATAGAGCGGTAAAGCTCAAGAAAACGGCGCACCATTCCTGGCGTGGAAAAATCCCGCCGTATCCAATCCCGGCCCTTTATGCCAATCTCGGCTAGGTCTAGACCATCCAGATCTACTATCGCCGCTGCGATAGCATCCTTCGAAGCCTCAACCCATCGCCCGCAGTTCTCTTTTTCCAAACCTTCCCACGGCGCGTTGAAGGTCGTTATGACAGGAGTGCCATGCGCCAATGCTTCGGCAACGACTATTCCAAAGTTTTCGGAATGAGTTGGCAGGACAAACAAATCGCAATCCGTAAATGCGCGTGACTTTTGTGCACCGTTCACATGGCCTTTGAAACTGGTCCGGTGTGCAATTCCAAGCTCGCTCGCTTTTGATTGCAATGTAACAAGATAGTCAGCATCTCCGTCGCCGTAAATGTCCAGAACCACGTGCTCGGGCAGGTCCGCCAATGCCTCAAAAAGCACTTCAAGCCCTTTCTTGGGGTGGATACGACTAAGGAAAGCAAGCCGTAACATCCATTTGGGTCGCCAGTTGCGTTCAGGCAGGTCGGCAGGGACATCAATTGCGTTGGGAATCTGAGCGCTGCTGACATTGCCCAAATTCCGGCGGCTGGTTTCGGCTTCGACTTCGGCTGTCACGTGAAGAACCAAAGAGCGCGGTCGCAGTACTCCGCACAGTTTTTCGAAGAAATCTTTGACCCGTCGTTTTGGCGCCGCCTTCCATTGCGCCGTGGCCTGAAAGCCTCCGCGCGGAGACCAAACCAATGCCTTGCCAAATAGGCGGCATAGTAAGAGCGTCGGCATGACGGGAAAGTTATAAGGCCCTGTTAGATGTACGACATCGGCAGAGCGAATCTCTTTGACGAGTCGCCATAGCAACTCGGCAGATATCGAAGTTCCGGCCAAACTCCGACAATATCGAACGGAACATCCGCTTTCAAATTTCGCTGGGTTCTGATCCAGATGCAGCCGGGCTTTGCTGTTGGGATCGGCCACATCTGTGGTCAAAACCTGCACCGAGATTGCGGGATTAGCAGCGACCCCATCCGTAATGGCGCGCGTCGAAAAAATTGGCCCACCAAAGGCAACTGCCGGGTAGAAGGAAGGCGATACGTGCAGGATTTTCATCAAGGGAGCTTTCGTCAAAGTGTCAATTTCAAGTTAAAAGTTAATACCTATTGCGTATTACTAAGGTGCTCAGGTCGACGCGAGAGCAACGTTTCCGTGCAGCAACAACAGGTGGACTGAAACGGTACAAAACTAATCCAACATTTCTCGTCTCCGAGAGCGACATATCATTTCCGAAATGAGCAAAAAAATGAAAATGGGCGTAATGTAGACGGTGGAGTTTAATAGAGACGCAGCCAGTATTGCCCATTTTAGGGATGGGGTTGTGAGAAATTTCATTAATGAACCCCAAATTAGAACTGATCCAATAAGTCCAAAATTAACAAAGACTCTCAGGAATTCGTTATGAAATACCAAGCCGGTAAATCCGTCAATGGCTCTTGAGTTTTGAACCCAAAACAACACAGACGCATTTACAGGGAAAAAGTTGAATATCCCGGTAAGGTCGGAGCCTACACCGTACCCAAACAAAAACTTATCTAACGTGATTGTCTCAAGAATATAGAAGACGCCAGCATAAGCCAATTGATATCGATCCAGACTTTCAAGGTTCAGCAAGTCGCGGTCTCGATATGTAAGTGTATAATAATAAGGAAGAAATAGTAAGGCGCAAAGGGGAACTGAAAACACAACAACCCTGAGAGGAGAGATTCTGTTTTTTGATTTCAGCCATTTAGCTGCTACACCTGCAAGTAGCGCTGCAAGGCCAGTGCTGCTGCCCAGAAAAAGGATCAATCCAAACAATATTCCCTTGGTAGGGAGCCGGCTTTCGTACAGGAAAGCCAGAGCAAGTACCACTGACATATAAATTGAAATCATGCTCCCAAAGGGGGCTTGTCAATGTAGCGAAATTCGGTTCCAGAGGCGAAAAAATATCCTACATTAACGAGTATTAGTGTCCACGTCAGGTAATTTCTTTTTGCAGGCACATGTGTCTTTCCGAAAAAGAAACACAAAATAAAAGCCAAAAAAGCAGCCCCGCAACTTTGCCTTCTGCAAAAAAGGAAAAGAGGTTTGCTTGCCCACCCCAGGACAGAGCAGTCACGGTCAACGTGTATAATGCGGCAATCAGAAAATACACAGCCTCCCTAGGTACTCTGGATAGCTGCTTCTTTGTCGCGGGAATGCACAAAATTCCAACTACCGATGCAGCACCAACCAGCGCTAGCGAGACAATGGCTGGGGCAAATCCGGTCAGGAAAAACAGGACACTTAGTAAGCCAAAACGCTGCCGCGAACTACGATCAGGACCGATGTTGTATGTTCGGGCGTGATGAGTGACCTTGCTATGTGTCATACCAAGCCATTTTTGACCGCAGCCGAGCCCACTACCGTTCCAGCGCCATGCCAAGTACGCGTGATCCCGTTCAAGAAGTGTGGGTTATGAGTTAGAGTGAACATCTCTACTACGCCCGCCGAACTAAACTGAACGCTGATGAATCGATGCCGAAGCGTTCTGTTACTCTCCACCAGACATAGAGGTTGAGCGCAAGAGTGCCCGCCAGCAAAGCTACACCATTCAGCACCGGTCCGGTGAACCATGCTGACAAGGTTGCTGCCAAAAGCAGGTAAACGGCAATTCCCCACAGACGGGCAAACATGGCGCTGGCTTCCAACCCCGATGTCTGGGCCATGGTCGTCGACGGAGCAAAGAGCAGGCTGGTGACGGCTTGGATGATCAGGATACCCCAGACCGGTAGGAATTTTGTTTGGGCCGGAAAGTTGTAGAAACTTTGAATTGGCAGGATCAGCGCGATGACGACCAGTGTCAGAACCGCACCAGCTCCGTTTGACAGCATCAGCGAGGCGCGCACTGTGTCTTACAGGGCTCCGGCGTCCTTAGCCTGAAACGCGCGCGAGAACTTGCCAACGGTGAGCCAGGTTGCGATCGACAGGGGCAGTGTCACGAAATTGCAGATGCGGCGCACGATATTGTAAAGGCCCAGCTGTTCGGCGCTCATCAGGTACGCTCCGATCAGAATATCGATCTGAGCCCAAGCAATGCCGGTGATCGTGCCGCCCCAATAGTAAGGCGTGAACGAACCGCATCTCCCTTTTCGGCGGATCAGCCCGGCCTTTCGGTTGAGGCTCAGGAATAAAACAGCTTCAAACAGGCATAACAGCGTCAGCAAGGCTGCAGTGCTTCCAAGCATCCAGGTCAGTTTCACCTCGGCCGCGAAAAACAGGACTGCGGTGCTGGTCAGAGCAAAAAACTGAGGAGCGGCGTCCTTCAGAAACATCGAGGTGTTTAGTAGGTTCAGGCCGTGAAACAGGCTGCACATGCAGCTGTTCAGGTTGATCAGAAAGCCTAGCAGTACCAGCAGTATCAGTGCGGTGCTGTCGGTGCCGGGTAAATCGGGAAAGAACGCGATGATGTGGGGTCCGGCGTGCAGGATTACCGGGACAGCAACTGCAGTCAGCGCGAAAGGAAAGACAAAGATAAGCCGGGCCGCAGTGCTGGCGTCATACCCGCCAGACGTGAGAGAGAGTGCCATTTCCTTGAGCAGGTATAGCGGCGCACCAAAAGAGATCAGTGAGGAGAACAAGAGTGCGCCGGACCATAGAAAAACAAATGCGCCATAGGTTGACGGCTCTGCCATCGAGCCGATCGCGAGCATCGCAATGAAATTGCAACCCACAACGCTGCCCCGAACCGCAAACGCAGATATGCTGCCAGAAAGCGTCAATGCCACGATCTGGCTCCTTGGATCCAATTCGCTACCTGTCCTTGATTGCCGCCAAAAAGGCCTCGGGCAATATCTTGGGCAGACACGCCTCTGGGCGAACCGAAAACCTCCAGGAAAGACAATTTGCGAAGGCCTGCGGAGTGGCCGAAATTTTCCTAATCTTGCAACACTGATTGATAGGCGAACACGTTTATTCTCTTGGTCTTCAGCGCTCTCAAAAATTTCTGGATAGTGGTCGGTGTGAAATTGTTCGAACTAGTGTCCACTGTCAGATCGTAGGTGCCTAAGGAACTCGCTCTGGTCGCCAGGGAATGATCGACCGGGAAATCCTTGCGAATGCGGTTTGGTTTCTGAAAGGCGAGGGTCAATTTTTGCTGAAGGGCTTTGAATTTGAGCATTATTTGGCCGGCGCTCAAAGGGAGGAGGCAGCCGCTAATACCACTCGAAATGTCAATGTACCTGCTACCGACGCGCAGTTCCGACAAAACGTCTTTGATGACTTTCAGGTTGCCCAAGCCGGGGCATATATTGCGGATGTCCAGATCTTTCAGAAAAGCCGGCCGCAATACATCTTCTTTGTTGGCAATCAGCCCGGCCGCCGTGCCGACTGTATCCACGACACATGATTTGTTGTCAAAACACAGCGCTGAAGCGCCAGAATACCGCGCACTCGCGCAATGCCCCGTGGAAAAGCAACCGAATCTATCAGCTATTGTGAAGAGCAAAATACGCGATCCGTTTTGAAATTTGCCGGGGTTTGAATGATGTTTCGAGCGATATTCGAAAGAATGCCGGAACGCCAGCCCGCAGTTGGGCCAATGCTGGACCGAGGCGGTGTCAAATTGCTCCATTTGGTGCTGAGCGCGCCGGGGGTGCAGTTATGTATCCCGTTGTCTTTCAGCCCGCTTCGGAACCAGCCAGCATACGTACTGTGTTGAGCTCGGCATTGCCAAGTTGCTTGACAGCGTTTGAAAGAAACCGCGGAAGGCGCGGCCAGGCTGTTAGCTCAAAGGCATGGCCATTCCAACGAGCGTGCGCGTCTGATCGTGTGTGGCGGAAGAAAACGGTAGAGGGGCATAAGCGGCGGCAGAACATGGTGTTGATTTGGTTGGGGTGAGATAGCGAAGGGCGTCCGGAGAATTATTAAAATTACCGATAGCAAGAAATAGTTTTCTGCCCCAGTTTGAAGAGGGTGTCGAAACATACACGGGCCGTGTGGCGCTAAATAAATCATAGAAATCATCACTATTAGAGGAAATGGAGCGCTGGAAATCCGCCAATCGAAAAAATTATTGATTCTATCAAGAATAATAATATACAACGGTAATCAATAAGGATCTGCGGTGATTCCAGTTTGGACGCAAGTGCATTTCTTCGCTCAACCGGGACATGTGCATCGCGAATGGTGCGCCTATTGGCGCCATGCCGCAAACTTGGGCGAGGTTTCAGTTTATGTCGTATGACTTCATCGTTGTCGGGGCGGGTTCCGCAGGCTGTGTTCTGGCCAACCGATTGTCAGAGAACCCGAAAAACAGGGTGTTGCTGCTCGAGGCGGGTGGCAAGGACATCAACCCATGGATTCATATTCCGGTTGGGTATTTCAAAACGTTGCACAACCCCAACACAGACTGGTGCTACAAATCCGAACCTGACGAAGGGCTGAACGGCCGCTCGTTGGATTGGCCGCGGGGCAAGACACTTGGGGGCTCAAGTTCAATCAATGGGCTGCTTTATGTCCGCGGGCAAAAGCAGGATTACGACCATTGGGCCCAATTGGGCAACAAGGGCTGGGGCTGGGACGAGGTTCTGCCGTTGTTCAAGCGGTCAGAGCAGCATGAGGATGGTGAAACCGATCTGCACGGCGCCAGTGGCGGATTGTCGGTGTCGCGCATTCGCGCCAAAAGTGATATTGCCGAGGCGTTTATTGGTGCCGCCGTTGAAATGGGCGTCCCCCGAACCGAAGACTATAATGGTCAGGATCAGGAGGGCGCGGGGTATTTTCATCAGACAGCCCGTGGTGGCTTTAGATGTTCAAGCGCGCGTGCCTTTCTGAATCCGGCAAAATCTCGCGGCAACCTGACCATCATTACCCATGCGCTGACCGAAGGGCTGACCTTTGACGCAGAGGATCCCAAGCGGGTTGATGGCGTCAGCTATAGCATCAAGAGGCGCCCGCAGCACGCTCAGCTCAATCCCGGCGGAGAGGTGGTGTTGAGCGCCGGCGCGATTGGTTCGCCGCAAATTCTAGAGCTTTCGGGGATCGGTCGTGGTGAGGTTTTGACCCGGGCTGGCGTGGATGTGCGCCACGAGTTGCCGGGCGTTGGTGAGGCATTGCAGGATCACCTGCAAATTCGTCTGGTTTACGAAGTCAATGTGCCGACACTGAATGATGCCATTAACCGGCTGATCCCGCGCATTGGCATCGGTATGAACTATATGATCCGCCGGAAAGGGCCGATGAGCCTGGGCGCAAGCCAAGTGGCGGTGTTTGCAAAGTCGATGGAGGGGCTTGAAACCCCCGATATCCAATTCCATTTCCAGCCGCTGAGCGCGGACAAGCCTGGGATCGAGATGCACCCGTTTTCGGGCATCACCTCATCTGTCTGCCAGCTTAGGCCGGAAAGCCGCGGCCATATCCATATCACCAGCCCCAACGCGACTGACTATCCAAAGATCGTGCCCAACTACTTATCTGCCCCTGCGGATGAGCTTTGCGCGATCCGGGCTGTGAAGTTTGCACGGGCGATGACGAAAACCGATGCGTTGAAGCCTTACGTCGTGCGCGAACATGTCCCCAACAACAACCCGCAGACCGACGAAGAGCTGCTGGATACCGCACGTAATATCAGCCAGACGATCTATCACCCCACCAGCACTTGCCGCATGGGCAATGATCCACAGGCCGTAGTCGATGACCGGTTGCGTGTGCATGGGGTGCGCGGGCTTCGGGTGGCGGACGCCTCGATCATGCCCGCGATCGTTAGCGGCAATACCAACGCTCCGGCCATTATGATCGGTGAGAAAGCCAGCGACATGATCCTTGAGGATCACAGGTGATACCGGACCGCCGGGTTTAAGACTGACTTCAAATCTCAACAGGGAACAGTGCCATGAAAAAGACGACTGAAGAAGCCTTTATCAAAGTTCTGCAGATGCATGGGATCGAACATGGATTCGGGATTATCGGGTCTGCCATGATGCCCATCTCGGACCTGTTTCCGGCAGCGGGGATCAAGTTCTGGGATTGCGCGCATGAGGTTAACGCCGGCATGAGCGCCGATGGCTACACCCGCACCACAGGTAAGATGTCCATGGCTATCGCCCAGAATGGTCCCGGTATCACCAGCCTGGTAACGCCAATCATGACCGCCTACTGGAACCATACGCCGCTGTTGCTAGTCACGCCCCAGGCGGCCAATAAAACCATCGGGCAGGGCGGATTCCAGGAAATGCCGCAGATGAACCTGTTCAAGGATGCCGTCTGCTATCAGGAAGAGGTGCGTGATCCAACCCGCATCGCCGAGGTTCTGAACCGGGTCATTCTGAAAGCGTTCCGCGGCTCTGCCCCGGCGCAGATCAACATTCCGCGCGACTACTGGACGCAAGTCATCGACATCGAACTGCCACAGGTGGTACGGATCGAACATCCGCGCGGTGATGCTGACGCGATCAGCGCGGCTGCGGACCTTCTTAGCAACGCCAAACACCCTGTAATCCTGAACGGTGCGGGCGTGATCCTGTCTGGCGGCGTCGATGCCAGCGCACGTTTGGCCGAGCGTCTTTCAGCGCCGGTTTGTTGCAACTATCAGCACAACGACGCTTTCCCCGGCTCGCATCCGCTGTCCTGTGGCCCGCTGGGTTACAATGGCTCCAAGGCTGGGATGGAGATGATTTCGAAAGCGGATGTGGTTTTATGCCTCGGCACACGGCTTAACCCGTTTTCGTCGCTGCCCGCCTATCAGAGCGAATACTGGCCCAACGACGCCAAGATCATTCAGGTCGACATCAATGCAGACCGGATCGGTCTGACCAAGAAGGTTGCAGTGGGCATTCAGGGTGACGCACGCATGGTCGCCGAGCAGATTCTTGACAAATTGGGCGAACACGCGGGCGACGCTGGTCGTAAGGAACGTGAAGACGCGATTGCCGTTGCGAAATCCACCTGGGCGCAGCAACTGGCGTCAATGGATCACGAAGATGACGATCCGGGCATTACCTGGAACGAACGCGCCCGCGCCCGCGACCCCGAGCGGATGAGCCCCCGTATGGCTTGGCGCGCGATACAGGCGGCGATGCCCGAGGATGCGATCATCAGTTCGGATATCGGCAACAACTGCGCCATTGGCAACGCCTATCCGACATTCGAAAAGGGGCGGAAATATTTGGCGCCAGGCCTGTTCGGACCGTGCGGTTATGGTCTGCCCTCGATATTGGGTGCAAAGATCGGCAACCCCGACACGCCGGTCATCGGGTTTGCGGGTGACGGTGCATTCGGCATCTCGATGAACGAAATGACTGCCTGTGGTCGCGACGACTGGCCGCCTATAACTATGGTGATCTTCCGCAACTATCAGTGGGGGGCGGAAAAGCGAAATACGACACTTTGGTTTGACGACAACTTTGTCGGCACCGAACTGAACCTGGACGTGAACTATGCCAAAATCGCGGAAGGTTGCGGACTGAAGGGCGTACAGGTCACTTCGATGGACGATCTGACCGAGGCCCTGCGTACAGCCGTCAAAGAGCAGATGAACGACAACGTGACCACTTTCATCGAGGTCGTTCTGAACCAGGAATTGGGCGAGCCATTCCGCCGCGACGCGATGAAAAAACCCGTCTCTGTGGCTGGCATCAACAAAGATGATCTTATTCCCCAGCAGCCTCGGCTGTGACCACTCACCAGAGCAGGGCGGCCATGTGTCGCCCTGTCCCTGACCGACTGGGATAGACCATGTCTTTGATTGATCAGATCTGCGAAACATCGCGCTCCGCCAGGGACGGGCTTATCCGTATCATGCTCGTCCGTTGCGCGGGCAAAATCCGTGCGGAAACCGGCAGGGCGATTGGCGAGGGGACTGAGATTTACAACCCGCGTGTCTCACTAGAACTGAACGCCTATGCCGAGGATTATTGTGCCCTGCACCAGCTCCAGGTGTTTATGCGGCCGCCGTGCGTGCGGTGATGGAAGCGGGGCTGAGCATGTCAGTCAGCTCTATTACGGGCGTGCCCGGGCATAAGAGATACGGACAAGAATAAACAGAGGTGAGGCATGGACGCGCTGGGGCTTACATTTGAGATGGTCGTCGTATTGTTGCTGTTGGCAGCAACGATCGGGCTTTTTGTTTCGGAAATTGTCCGTGTCGATATAGCGGCTGTGCTGGTCATGGTCACCTTGGGATTGCTGACGGCAGTGCCGGGACTTGAAAACCTGATTGATGTGCGCAGCCTGTTTGACGGCTTCGCCAGTAACGCAGTGATTTCGATCATCGCAGTCATGATTATCGGTGCGGGGCTGGACCGAACGGGCGTGATGTCGACCGTTGCAGCCTGGATCACACGGGTAGGTGGCGGCACCGAGAACCGATTGATCCTGATGATCTCGGGTGCGGTTGGGGTAATATCCAGCTTTATGCAGAATGTCGGTGCGGCGGCTCTGTTTTTGCCGGTGGTCAGTCGCATCTCAACCCGAACCGGGTTTCCGATGTCGCGGCTGCTGATGCCAATGGGGTTCTGTGCCATTCTGGGTGGAACAATGACCATGGTGGGGTCGTCCCCTCTGATCCTGCTCAACGACTTGATCCTGTCGATCAACGACACCCTGCCGGCTGATGCGCAGATCACCACCTTTTCACTGTTTTCCGTAACCCCTATCGGCCTGTGTCTTTTGGCGACCGGCTTGATGTATTTTATCATTTTTGGCCGGTTCGTTCTGCCGAGCACCAAGTCAACAGACGGGCCAGCGGGCAACTCAATGTTGGACTATGTCAACGGCACCTACGGGCTGGATGGGCAGATCCATGAGATACGCATCCCCGAAGGCAGCACGCTTGTCGGTCACAGCATCGATGAGGTTCAGCGCAAGTACCACCTGCAAATCATTGCCACACACTATCAGGGGCGCACTTATCCTGCGCCGCCGCGAGATACTGAATTGGTCGCCCCCGCCACAATCGCCGTGATCGCAGCGGAAGAGGCCGTAACCGCGTTTCTGGATGAATACGGTCTGACTGAAAGTTCGGAGCTGGATGAATTTGTCGAAACGCTGGGAGCTGGAAAGGCAGGTATCGCCGAGGTGGTGATCCCGCCCGGCTCTGGTCTGATTGGTCAAACCGGCAGGGGGCTGTGGTTGAGAAAAGTCTATGGCCTGTCACCTCTGGCGATCTACCGCGGTGGCGAAACATTGTCGCGGGACCAGGAAGATCTTGGCGAGATCCCGTATCAGGCCGGTGATACCCTGGTCTGCCACACTGCTTGGGAAGCACTGGCACGGCTTGAGAAAGACCGCGATTTCGTTGTGGTCACCACCGATTTCCCCCATGAGGATCTGCGCCCGAAAAAGATCGGCTGGGCTTTGTTGTTCTTTGTTATTGCGGTGTCGCTGATCCTGTTTTCCGACCTGCGTCTCTCGCTGTGCCTTCTGGTCGGCGCGATGGGCATGGTCGTCAGCCGTGTTTTGTCTATGGATGAGGCCTATAACGCGGTCAGTTGGACGACGGTTTTTCTGTTAGCCAGTCTCATTCCATTGGGACAGGCGGTGCAATCTTCGGGGACGGCAGCCTGGATCGCTAATCAGGTGCTTGTGGTTCTGGACGGCATGCCGGTCTGGGTCATTCAGGCCAGCGTGGCGGCGCTTGCGACCTTTTTCACGCTGGTGATGTCAAATGTCGGCGCCACGGTCCTGCTGGTGCCATTGGCCGTCAATATCGCGCTGGGCGCCGGTGCTGATCCGGCAATTTTTGCGCTGACTGTGGCGATTGCCACCTCGAATTCGTTCCTTATCCCGACCCATCAGGTCAATGCGCTTTTGATGGGGCCGGGCGGTTACCGTGTCGTTGATTTTGTACGCGCTGGCGGCGTCATGACCATCCTGTTCCTGATCGTTTCGATCGCGGCGCTGAACCTGTTCTTCTGAGGTTCAAGCCAATTGGTCGCTTACAGAGCATGCGTCAACGTACCAATCAGGCTTCCTGAATAGAGGAAATTCTGCAGTGCCACGCTGACAGCGGCCTCTTCCGAGGTTATCGAGCTTTGCATGATGATGTCGCGGGCATTGGGTCGTCCGACTTTTTCAAGTCCGTCAACAAGGCCCTGGTAGTAATCAGCCTGACGCCCCACTTCACCGGCGACGATGACACTTTCGGGATCGAAAAGAGAGAGGATCGCATCAACGCCATAAGACAGCTGCGTGCCGGCATCGCGAAAGTGGGTTCGAACACTCGGGTCACCGGCGTTCGCGGCTTCTATCGCTTTTGCCAAGCGCGTCGCAACGCGTTGCGAAGGCGCAAACTCGGAACCGAGCGCGTTCAGGATGGCTTTCCCCGAGGCGGCAACCTCCATACACCCAGTGCGACCACATGTGCAAAGTTTGTCCGAATGCGATGTCGAATAGTGCGACAGATCCCCAAACCCGTGATCCGAGGTGGTCAGAAATCTACCATCGAAATAGGCGCTGTTGCCCAGGCCAAGAGCTGCATTTATCAGATAGACGCTTTTTAACTCTTGCCCCCCAAGAAGTTCACCGCACAGGATTGCACTAGCGCGATGTTCCACCTGCACTGGCAAATTCAGCGACTGCGAAAGCGTGTCTCGCACGGGGACGTCTTTCCAGCCCAAAGGCTCTGAACTGATGAGGCCGTTACCCGAGCTGCTATCGGGACCTGCTGACATGGCAAAAGAAACCCCGACACCCAAAAGGCGATCACGTTCCATCGCTTCGTCAAAGGCCAACGTCTTGGCCCGGTTTCCCAATTCAGTAAGAAAGGCTAGCGGATCATCTATGGGTATGTCGCTGCAATCCGCTGCCCGCAAAACTTCACCATCAGCGTTTGCCAGGCTTACACTGCGACGGTTGGCGGTCAGCGAAATTCCCAGAAAAAATGCCCCTGTGGGATTGATCGACAGGTTGTATTCCCGTCGGCCCACCCGGCCGGGTACGGCGATGGGGTCTCCTTCTCTGACCAGTTTGGCGTCGATCAGTTCGCGCGTAATTCGGGAAATTGCCGCGCCAGTCAGACCGGTCAGACCTGCGAGGGTACCACGCGTCACCGGCCCGCTGCGGGCAATGAGGCTGACCAGCCATTCCCTGTTATGTCGCCGCAAGGCCGCTGTACCCTTTTCGGGCTGACCGTGTTCTTGGGGCTTGCCATCCTGCACAGCCACTCTCCTACAATTCACTTCTTCAAATGTATTCTAACCGTGTTGCAATTAATTAAAGACGGTAATTAAATATTGACTACACGTAAGCGCAGAGATAATCTGTTTCTTAAGATTGACCTTTGGTGGCAATGACTTGAGGCGGCAAAAGCGTCATTTTCTGCGGGGAACACAGCAAGTTACCCTGCTTGCGGTTCGAATTTATTGCTGCCCAGGTACTTAATACCCGCGAATAGTGCCGGCCTGACCCGGTGCAATTCGCGGCGATATGCCTCCTGCGGATTGGGCTGGGGCGAATTTCGGGACTGAAAGCTGAACGAGGCAAGACAATGGCAACTGAACAACCGAACATTTTGTTTATCCAGGCGGATCAGATGGCCGGACCGGCCATGCCTTTTCAGGGAAACAAAACCGTAAAGGCCCCGCATATGGCGCGTCTGGCCGAAGAGGGTGTTGTTTTCGAGAACTTTTATTGCAATTTGCCCATGTGCGGACCTTCGCGTGCATCGATGCATGCGGGACGATTGCCGTTTAATATTCGCATGTATGACAATGCCAGCGAGTTCCAGTCATCGATTCCCACATTTGCGCATTACCTGCGGTCCCTAGGATATCACGTTGAAATGAGTGGTAAGATGCACTTTGTTGGCGCCGATCAGTTTCATGGCTACGAAAAGCGGCACACGACCGAGATCTATCCTGCAAACTTTGCCTGGACAGTCGACTGGACAAAAGGGCGCGAATATCGCCCGACTAACCTGACCATGGCACCGATCCTTGAAAGCGGCCCTGCGATCCGGACCATGCAGATGGATTACGATGACGAGGTCGCTTACAACGGCGTGCAGGCGATTTACGATTTGGCACGCAAGGGTGACGGTAAGCCTTGGTATCTGACCGTTTCCTTTACGGAACCGCATTCTCCTTACGTCATCTCTCAGGATTATTGGGACCGTTACGACCACGATGAGATCGAATATCCGGCGGTCGATGAGATTCCGTTGGATGGGAAAGATCACCTAAGCCGGAACCTTCATTATTGTCAGGGCCGCCACGAATTCACGGTAACCCCGGAAAACCGCAGGATCGCGCGGCATGGCTATTACGGCATGATTTCATATGTCGACGACAAGGTGGCTCAGCTGCGCGAGACGATTGAGAAATGTGGGCTGGCCGACAACACGATTATCATCTTGACCGCTGATCACGGCGACATGATGGGTGAGCGTGGCATGTGGTACAAACAGCATTTCTTTGAGTGGGCGGCAAAGATACCGTTCGTTGTCCATGCGCCCAACCGTTTCAAGCCGGGGCGTGTAAAGCAGAATGCTTCGCTGATCGATCTGATGCCCACGTTGCTGGATCTGGCTGCAGGAAAACCGTTCGATGATTATGCGGGTGGCGGTATTGACGGTGAATCGCTGGTGCCCGCGCTGAACGGCGATACCTCCGGGATGGATGACATCTGTATCTCTGAATTCGCTGCCGATGGGTCGACTGGTGTCAGTCGTATGGTGAAGAAAGGGCCGCTGAAATACATGTATCTCGAAGGCGTGGATGAGCTGCTTTATGATATCGATGCCGACCCCAATGAGTTGAACAATCTGATCGACGATCCTGCCCATGCCGAAGCCTTGGCCGAGCTGCGTGAAATCGCAATGCACAATTGGGACCCAGAGGCACTGTCCAAGGAAATCGCACTGGATCAGCAGCGCCGCCTGATGATTCATCGCGCCACCGGTGGCAGTCCGACCTGGGTCAACATCGTTCGGGCCGACGATGACAACCGTTATATCCGAAACGCGGGTGCCGCTGATACCAAAGCAAAGGCGCGGCTTCCTTATGTTCCTCCGGCAAAGCCTGATCTGGTCTGATCCTAGCTGGGCTTTGTGTCTGCGGCCCGTTTGCGCGGGCCGCTTTTTTGTCTTCAGGCAGCAGCGGCAAGCCAGATCCAGAATGGTAGCGTTGCGATTGCCGCCACTGTCTGCCACAGCAGGGCTGCGGAATAGGTCCGGATGTCCCCGCCAAACTGCAGCGCCAGCACAAGGCCGTTGGGTGCGGTTGGCAGGGCGGCAAAGATCACGGCAATTAACAAGTGCAGTGGTCCCAATGCCACCATCCACCCCAATGCCAGAACCAACATCGGCAGTGCGAGCAGCTTGGCTATATTTGCGGCCACAACAAAGCGCATTTGCCCTTGTATTCGTAGCCCGTCCAGTGATGCCCCGATCCCCACTAGCATTGCTGGGGGTCCGATCTGGGCGATGATGGTTAGTAGCTCGGCCGGGGCTGCCGGAAGGTCAACGCCGAATAAAAGACACCCGAGCCCCGCGGTGCAGGCGATGACCAGCGGGTTGAACGCGGTCATGCGCGCGAAGGTCAGGACCGAGGAATGTGGCGGCCGATGGCAGATCATAATAATCAGAACATTAGCGAAATTGATCAGAGGTACGGTTGCGATAATGATCGTTCCCACGGCCGCATCCGCTGATGCTCCGACCAGAGTGGTAGTGAGCAACACCCCAGCAGGTACGTTCAGTCGGGTGGCAGTCTGCACCATGCTGCTATAGGCATCGGTATGTTGGCGCAGAGCGGAAATGCGCAAATAAGACAGGGCAAGCGCCGTGAACAGGATCAGATAGGCAGCAAATAGAACCAAGCCCAGCTTGAGCGATAAGGCGGCCAGCGCTCCAGCCCCGACAAGCAGGGCGAAGATGGTCAGCGGCAACAGCACCAGATAACTTATCTGATTCAGCCAGCGCCAGAAAACCTGTGATCGTGGGATGGCCCGACGCAGCAGGTAGCCGACGATCAGGTAGCCCCACAACGGCAAAATTGCCTGAATGATTGTGGTCGTCATTCGGCGCATCCCCGAGCGAAAACTCTACGAGAAAAAAGGCCCCCCGGCTTAACCGAGAGGCCCATTTTGTCTTCATCGGTTACCGGGTGCCGTTAGCGCACAACCATTCCCAACTTATCCGCCACTTCGCGGAATTTGTTATACTGGGCTTCGACAAAGATCTTGGTGTCCTCTGGTGACATGACCTGCGGGATTGAGCCCAGCTTTTCTGTGGATGCGATCCAGCTTTCATCGGTGGACAGGTTTTCCAGAACTGCGACCCACTTGTCCGCAGCTTCCTGCGGCATGTCTTTCGGGCCCCAGACGCCGGACCAGCCTACCACCGCTTCAAGCGCCGGGTGACCGGCTTCCGCGGCGGTCGGCGTGTCGGGCAGAGATGGTACGCGTTCGGTCGTGCTGGTCAGCAGGGGGCGAAGCTGACCACTTTCGATCGGACCGATCAGACCTGAGAGGTTGTGGAAGATGAAGTCGGCATTTCCGCTGACAACACCTGTGGTTGCTGCGCCGCCCCCTTTGAAGGGCACGTGGATCAACGCCTCGGGATCGACGCCCAGATCATCCAACAGGATCAAAACAGCCATGTGCAGCAATGTTCCGACACCAGCGGAGGAATAGGTCAGACGTTCACCGCTTTGGATCGCGTTGGCCAGATCTTCGAAGGACTGGTATTCGGAATCCGCGCCAACTGCGATCACAAAGGGGTTGGTCTCCACCAGCCCCAAAAAGGTGAACTCGTCCCACGTGTAGGGAATGGTGGTGTTCATGGCGGGCACCGTAGCCTGCGAGCCAACGCGTGACATCAGCAGAGTGTGCCCATCAGGGTTCCCCTTGGCCACCATGGTTGAGCCGGTGACGCCACCGGCACCGGCCTGGTTAACCACAAGCACATTGCCGCCAAGGTATTCCGGGGCCTCGGCGCCGATGATGCGGGCCGCCAGATCAGCTGCGCCGCCTGGGCCGTATGGAACAACCAGCGTGACGGGTTTGGATGGATACTCCGCCATCGCCGCAGATGCGGTAAGCGCCACAGCGAATCCGGCGGCTGCAGCTATTTTATTTAAAAAAACCATAAGGTTACCTCCCTTAACTAGGTTTGTTTGGACGTGTTTTTTTTATTGCCCTTATCAAAACCATATGTTATTTACTTACCGTTGGCAACTATTTAGTGAAACGCATCATACCGTCGGAGGGTTTGGGTGAGGTGCGATTCCGGACGTCAACGCGGAGGCGAAAGTCAAAGGTGGTGTGTCTTTGCGGACTTTGCAGATGACGGCCATCCAGGGAGGAAACGAAATGCAATTCACCAAAAGCAGAGACCTTTTGGCCGGGGTCATTTTTTGCGCGGTGGGGCTTGCGGCGATATTCTTGTTTATTCCAAAAGGCGTTGCGGTGCCGGGAAGCGTGAAGATATCGGCGTTGTCTCCGGATTTCTGGCCAAGAATAATCGCCTGGGGGGCAGTGCTCGCATCAGTGGCCCTAATATTGGAAAGCATTTTTCTGCAACAGCCCCCGGCTGATGATGAGGAAGATGCCGAGGCGGCAGCGCAATACAAGTTGGCCACACTCCCGGCGGTGTTGCGCACACTTGTTTTGATCGTCGTCCTGTTCGGCTTTTATTTCAGCCTGACGACCCTTGGCATGGTGGTGACATCGGTGTTTCTGATTGCCGCGATGATGCTGTTTTTTGGCGAACGCAAATACGTAATGATCGCCTGTCTGAGCATCGGGGTGCCGGTGTTGCTGTATCTGTTCTTTCGCTATGTCGCCAACGTTCCAATTCCGCTTGGCATGTTTGGGTGAAAAGGAGTCGTAACCTATGGATATCATTCTCGAAGCCTTTTCGATTTTCTTCAGCCTTCAAAACATTCTTGTCGTAGGCATCGGTGTTGCGATTGGGACAGTGATCGGGGCAATCCCCGGCATGACCACGCCGATGGGCGTGGCGCTGGCGCTGCCATTTACGTTCAGCATGCCTCCGGTGGCGGGCATCTTGCTGTTGCTGGGTGTTTACAAAGGCGGCCTTTATGGTGGCTCTCTGACCGCGATCCTGATCAAGACGCCGGGGACGCCGGCGGCATCCTGTACCGTTTTGGATGGCTATCCGCTGACACAGAAAGGGCAAGCACGTAAGGCACTGGACATTGCCCTGTATTCGTCCTGTGTGGCGGATCTGATCTCGAACATTGCGCTGATCCTGTTTGCTGGCGTTCTGGCCAGCTTCGCGCTGCGGTTTGGTCCGCCAGAATTCTTCACGCTGATTGTCTTCTCGCTGACCATCATCGCCGGTGTATCCGGTCCCAGCCTGTCAAAAGGCATCGTATCCGCGTCGCTTGGCCTGATCTTGGCGACAGTCGGTCTGGATCTGATCTATGGCACGGAACGCTTTGTCTTTGGCGACTATCGCCTAATGAGCGGCCTAAGCTTTATACCGGTTCTGATCGGGCTCTTTGCCTTGCCCGAAATCATTGACCGTGCGACGCGACGTGCCCGACCGCCCGGAGCGTCTAAGCAGGAATTGGGCACAGGCGCGACTTTTGCCGAGTTCAAGCGCGTGCTGAAGTCCGTTGTGCGCGGCAGTATCTTTGGCGTTATCCTGGGTGCAATTCCCGGGATCGGGGGTGCGCCAGCAGCGTTTCTGTCCTATTCCGAGGCGCGCCGGAACTCGAAGAACCCGGAAAACTTCGGTAAGGGTGAAATCGAGGGCATTGCCGCCGCTGAGGCGGGCAACAACGGGGTTGCCGGTGCAACCATGATCCCGTTGCTTGCTCTGGGTGTCCCGGGCGATGTGATTACGGCGGTTATTCTGGGTGCTTTCATGATCCACGGCTTGCGCCCTGGTCCGCTGATGTTCGACCAGAACCTGCCAATGATCTACGCCTTGTTCATGGGCATCCTGCTCAGCTCGGCCTATTTGTTTGTGGTCGGCAAAGTCGCGATCAAGTTCTTCAGCCGGGTCGCAACGGTGCCGAACAGAATCCTGTACCCCATCGTTTTCGTACTGTGCGTCTACGGTGCCTATGCGGTGAACAACACACTGTTTGATGTCTTCATCATGCTGTCGATGGGGCTGGTCGGTTATTTGATGCTTAAGCTGGATGTTCCAGTGGCACCTTTCCTTATCGCCTTTGTGCTGGGGCCGTTGCTTGAAGACAACTTCCGACAATCGCTTTTGATCTCTGATGGTGATCCGACGATCTTCTTCCGCAATGCGATCTGTATTGTCTTCTGGGGTCTGACTGCACTGTCGGTATTTGTCCTGATCCGCAGTCGGATCGAGGCGGCACGCACTGGCAAGGCGTCAGTCTTGACCACGGGCGGCTGAGCGATGGCCATTCCACAAAATACACATCTCGGCGAGCGGGTTTTTTCGTTCGCCGTGATCTCCGATACACATGTCAATGTCGATGAAGACAGCTGCAATTCACCCTTCCCTGTAAACGCGCGCGCGAATCGCAGGTTCCGGCACGTAGTGTCCGACCTCAACCAACGTGACATCGACTTTGTTCTGCATCTGGGTGATCTGGTGCACCCCGTTCCCGAATCCGGACCGATATACAGTCAGGCCGCCGACGCATTTCGCAGGATAGCCTCGGAGCTTTCGGTGCCGATCTATTTCACACCGGGAAACCACGATATCGGGGATACACCCGTCTCGGGTGCCCCTGCCGCCCCGACCACGCCGCCGATGATCGCGGCCTGGACGCAGGAGTTCGGGCCGCAATACCAAAGCATTGTCCATAAGGGCATCACATTTGTGATGTTCAATGCCCAACTGCTCAATTCGGGCCTGCCCGAGGAAGCAGAGCAACGCCAATGGGTTGAGACCACTTTGAAACAGACAACTGGGCGCATTGTCTTAGCCTATCATCACCCGGCCTATATCTGCACGCCAGATGAGGCTCCGCATTACGACAACACAGATCCTCCGGGCCGAGAGTGGCTGCTTGGATTGCTCAAGACACACAAAGTGGATCTGATGTTCTGCGGTCATGCCCACAACTTCTGGTATGACCGCGTGTTGGGGACTGACTATTACCTTGCGCCCGCAACCAGTTTCGTGCGGCAGGACTACAGTGAAATGCTGCGCGCTGCGCCGCCGGAAGGTACCGAGTATGGTCGGGATGACCGGGGAAAGCTTGGCTACTTTGTCGTCAATATCTACGAAAATGGGCATACGGTTCAGATCGTCAGAACGCAGGGGGCAGAGCAGGGGGCCGAACAAGAGGCTGCACTGGCATGTCCGGCAGGGCCAACCCCATTGGAAAACAAGCGTCCATCCATCGGTTTCGACCTGCGGGCCAACTGGGCTGAAATCAGCGAAATCGCCCCGTCCGGCGGATTGGATGAGTTTGACCGCAAATTGGCCCGAAATGACTATCCGCTGCTGGCCCTGATTGAGATGGGTGTCCGCGATATCAGAATACCCATGTCCGACATCCGACGCCCCGATCGCGTCGACAGGCTGCGGGCGCTGCACGGTTTGGGTGTCCGCCCGACCTTGTTCAGCTTTGGTGCCCCGACGGAGGCCGATGTTGGGTTGGCCCAATCGTTGTACGGAGTCCTTACGGGTTGGGAGATCACCATCGATTGGGATAAGTATGAAGACTGTCTACCTGCAATTTCGGTTGCGCAGGCGTTCACAGGGCTGCCGATTTATCTGTCCCGGATGAGGTCCAAAGATGATCTGGCAGCTGGATCAGTGTACTACCATGTGATCAATCACGGTTTTTCCGCATCTGATACCGGTATGCTGGACACATTGGCCGCCCATCGGGACAAGGGGATATCGGGGGCTGTTTTCCGGCTTGGTTCTGATCAGGATGTGCCGTCGGGCTTGGCCGAGATCAATGCGGTTACATCGGCACGGTGTCTGCAAGCCTCGGTACATTTCAAATGCGGTGCCGCGAACCCGGCTGAACCTGCGACGGACCGGAAGAACCTGCTTGGACGTATCGAACAGGTGTTGGCGTTTTCTGAACGGCCTTCATCGCTACGGGTGTATTGCGATACGCTTGCGGATGTGGATCGCGGTTACTTCGCAAGAGTTGGCGCAATTGATCCCTGTGGCAATCCGACAGATGTATCCCGCCGCATTGCCGCCCATCACAAGATGCGGTTGCGTTCGGAACAATGACGTATCTGTTTAGAAGCATTTGAGCTGACCTTTGCGGGCCATGTGCGCATATGAGCTATGCCTTTAGGTCTCGGGTCTGAAATCTTCCTTGCTATACGTCAAAGGCACCCGAACAGGTCCGTCTGAGGTGCATAGCCAAACCGACGATACGTGGTGATCTATATGTCCGATCATGGCATGGCTTCAGGCGAACATGGCTTTTGGGGTCATGGCGAAGATAGCCGGCCGTCAAATACGCATTGCGAGGCCAGCCACATCCCGATGATCATCAAATCACAGCACGCGCCGCGCCGTGGACAGGTTTGCGATCATCTGGTTGGGGCAACGGACATCATTGCCACGATGCTTGATTACACAGGCGCTAAACCATTGGAGCGAGAGAAAGCCACGCGCGTACGATGCGGCCTCTGCTTGAACAGGATACGGCGGATTGGGCCGATGAGATTTTCATGGAGCAGGAGGAAATTCGCTCGACCCGAACCTGCCGATGGAACTTCATGCGCCGCTTTTAGCCCACCTCTTTTGGATTTGGACATACGCTCTTTGATTTGGCGAATGACCCTGATGAACGTGTGAACATGGCAGATGATCCGGAATATGCGTCTGTTGTGAAAGAGCTTTGTGCTCGGTTGGATCAGCAGTGGGGGCCATATTCGGATCCGAAATGGGCCCTTTGGAATGTGGGGCATGTCAAATCGAACTCGCCCCGATCTTTCCTATGGCGTGAGGTCTGGGGAGAGGATTGGACACCCGGCTTTTAAAGTCCGGACAGGACAGTGCCCTTTGCATTCATGCAAATTCTGGCTGTCCTATCGCGCGGTATTCCACCTGATGCCGAAATCCGAAAGATGTCTTTGAACTCGTCCGGGATAATCCGACACGATTGAATCCACACCAAGATTGATCATCCTGTCTATGTCGTCGGGTTCGTTGACTGTCCACACTGCAACACACAGGCCCAACGATT
This sequence comes from Ruegeria sp. YTSC004, assembly GCF_059609805.1. Taxonomy (NCBI): domain Bacteria; kingdom Pseudomonadati; phylum Pseudomonadota; class Alphaproteobacteria; order Rhodobacterales; family Roseobacteraceae; genus Ruegeria; species Ruegeria sp. YTSC004. The sequence continues at coordinate 109,372 of NZ_JBXWMJ010000010.1, read as the reverse complement.
TTGCATGATCAACATTTTCTGCGGTCACATCTGCAAAGTACGGGCACCAAAGCCCACCACCCGCTTCCTTGACCAACTTTGGAATTTCATCGCGACGGCCACGAAAGTCCGGACAAACTGTTTTTGATGAGTCCTCGCCCACATCGGCTGCGTTCTCTGGAAGCTGCGTCAGGTACGAAGACGGCATATCGGGGGCCTGTCGCTGACATTCTTCCAATAGAGTCCAGTCAAAACTGTGCAGAACCGCACGCGATGACAATTTCTTGGCGCGAACGTCTTGAAGAACCCGCCCGACAAAATTCTCTCTGTAGGGCGTATCATGGGCCAGATCGGGATCTGACTTTAGTTCGAGCATCAGACAGGCATCGCTGTATTTTGGGTCATCGACCAATTCCAGCAGGTTCATCAGCGTTGGAACACGAACACCATCCATTTGGGCCTGGTCTGGAAAGCGACGACCATAAGCCGAATGCCCGTCCAACCGCCCGATGTCGAATTGCTGAATCTGTTCGACGGTCAACGAGGAAACCTTTGGCTCTTCTCCCACCAAAAATCGACCATTGGCGTCACGAAATGTCGGTGCGTGCAGTCGGTGGTTGTGGGTTATGACCGGAACGTCATCTGCCGTAAGCACGACGTCAAATTCCAGGAGCGGGACGCCGATGGACAGCGAAAAGTCAAAGCCGATCATGCTGTTTTCAGGCAGAACGCCGCGTGCGCCGCGATGACCCACAACCCGGATCAGGTTTTCACCGCCACGAAAGGCTTCAACCTGTGGAAACGTCATCAGTTTTGCAGCCTTTCACCGGTTGAATGGTCAAACAGGTGCATATTCTCTGAGGCGATCGAAAACCGCATGTTCGGATGCTGGCCTTCGATTGGGTGGACACCCGGAAGGCTTATCGTAATCGCGCTGCCAGTGCCTATGAGTTGGCCATGCAATAGTGTGTTTGCCCCCAACGGTTCCGCAATCTGAATCGTAGCTTCCAGCGGACCGTTTTCATCCAACAACAGATGCTCTGGCCGCATGCCCAATTTTACCTCGATATCAGGCCCCTGGGATGCACCGATCTCAATTTCTCCGATCTTGACCATCCCGTTCTCACGTCGGGCATCAAACACATTCATCGCAGGGCTGCCAATAAACTGCGCTGCGAACAGAGTTCTGGGTGTTTCGTAAACTTCCAGTGGCGTTCCAATCTGCTCGGCGATACCGCCATTCATCACGATCATCCTGTCCGCCATTGTCATGGCCTCGACCTGGTCGTGCGTAACGTACAGGGAGGTGACTCCAAGCTTTTCCTGAAGCTCTCGGATCTCCAGGCGCATCTGAACACGCAGCTTGGCATCGAGGTTCGAGAGCGGCTCATCAAACAGGAAGACAGCTGGTTCGCGGACAATGGCACGGCCCATGGCCACCCTTTGGCGTTGACCGCCCGACAGCTGTCTGGGCTTACGATCCAGCAAGGGTTCCAACTGCAATAGCTTGGCCGCGGCAGTCACCTTTTGATCGATCTGATCTTTGGGAAGTCCGGCAATCTTCAGGCCGTAACCCATGTTCTGACGCACGGACATGTGCGGGTAGAGCGCATAGTTCTGGAACACCATCGCGATGTCCCGATCCATTGGCTCTTTGTCGTTGGCCCGTTCATCGCCGATCCGGATTTCCCCGTACGTAACCGTTTCCAACCCTGCCACCATTCGCAGCAGCGTGGATTTACCGCAGCCCGAGGGGCCGACGATCACGATGAACTCTCCGTCTGCGATATCGACATCAATACCGTGGATCACATCCGTCGGGCCAAAGCTTTTTTTGACATTTTCAAGTGTTACTGTTGCCATTTCTTACTTCTCGCTATCGACAAGGCCGCGGACAAAGAGCTTTTGCATCGACACCACCACGATGACCGGAGGGATCATTGCCAGAATTGAGGTCGCCATAATTGTGGGCCAATGCGCAAAATCATCACCCGATGGGAACATCTGTTTGATGCCCATCACGATGGTGTTCATTTCAGGGTCTGTCGTGATCAGCAGCGGCCACAGGTATTGGTTCCAGCCGTAGATAAACAGGATCACAAACAGCGCCGCGATATTGGTTCGACTCATGGGCACTAAAATGTCGATGAAGAACCGCATCGGTCGCGCGCCATCCACGCGGGCAGCTTCGGCCAGTTCATCAGGGATGGTCAGGAAGAACTGACGGAATAGAAACGTTGCCGTGGCGGAGGCAATCAGGGGAAAGATCAGACCGTAGTAACTGTTGAGCATGCCAAACCCGGCCACAACCTCGAATGTTGGAACGATCCGCACTTCGACCGGCAGCATCAGGGTCAGAAAAATCAACCAAAAGAACGTCGTGCGGCCGGGAAACTTGAAGTAGACAATCGCAAAAGCGGACAGTAGCGAGATGATGATTTTGCCCACCGCGATGCCAATGGCCATCACCAGACTGTTGAACAGCATCGTCGCAACCGGCACGTTTACCCCTGAGAACAGCGCCGCTTTGTAGTTCACCCAGAACTGATCACCCGGCACCACGGGCATGGGCGGCGAGACGATGTCGGCCTGGGTCACGGTCGAGGCCACAAAGGCCAGCCAGATCGGGAAGAAGATTATCAAAACGCCAAGGATCATGAACGCATGGGTCAACCAGATGCCCGCACCGCGTTTCTCGACCATTCCGTGTTGTTGGGCCGCCATCAGTAATGCACCCTCTTTTCCACGTATTTGAATTGGATCACGGTCAGCAGGCCGACCACGATCAGCAGAATGACCGATTGCGCCGAGGATGAGCCAAGGTCTTGCCCGACAAACCCGTCTGAGAAGACCTTGTAGACAAGAATTGTAGTCGCCTGTTGCGGGCCGCCGCCGGTGATTGTGTGGATAACGCCGAAGGTTTCAAAGAAGGCGTAAACAACGTTGACTACCAGCAAGAAGAAGGCTGTCGGAGATAGCAGCGGCAACACTATCGTGAAGAACCGGCGCCAGAAATGCGCGCCGTCAATTGCCGCCGCTTCGATGACCGAGCGGGGAACGGATTGCAGCGCTGCAAAGAAGAACAGGAAGTTATAGCTGATGCGGCCCCAGGCCGAGGCGACAACAACCAACCCCATAGCTTCGGTGTCGTTCAGGACATGGTTCCAGTCATAGCCAAGCTGGCTGAGATACCATGACACCACACCAACGCGTGTATTGAACATGAACAGCCAAAGCACACCGGCCACAGCGGGGGCCACGGCATAGGGCCAGATCAGCAATGTGCGATAAACACCCGAACCTTTAATGAGCCTGTCCGCGATAACTGCCAGAAATAGCGCCGGAATCATTGAACAGAGCGTCACAAGCGTCGAAAACACGGCGGTTGTGACGAAAGATGCGCGATAATACTTGTCGCTCAGCAGGAACTCAAAGTTGCCAAGCCCCACAAACTGCGACGACAGACCGAACGGGTCGGGAATGAACAGGGACTGCCACACCGCCTGACCGGCGGGATAAAAGAAGAAGACGGCGGAAATGATGACCTGTGGGGCGATCAGCGCCAATGGCAATAGCCAGCCGCGAAAGGTGACGCGTTTTTCCATCCTGAAAGTCCACTGGAGAATGACTATGCGGGCCCGAGAAGGGCCCGCATGAAGTTATGACTTATTGATTGGCGGATTCGAAGCGGCGCAGCAGCGCGTCACCACGTTCCTTCGCGCTATCCATCGCTTCCTGAGCAGTTTTCTCACCGGCCCAGACGGCCTCAAGCTCTTCGTCGATGATACCGCGGATCTGGTCGAATGACCCCAGACGCAGACCTTTGGAATTCGCGGTCGGCTCTTTCGCGGTCATCTGGATCACTGCGATGTCGGTGCCGGGGTTTTCGTCATAAAAACCTGCCGCACGGGTCGCATCACCCGCTTCGGCCGTGATCGGAAGGTATCCGGTGTTCTGGTGCCAGGCCGACTGCACATCAGACGATGACAGGAAGCTCAGAAACTCTCCGACGCCCTTGTACTCCTCAGGGTCATGACCTTCCATTACCCAAAGGGATGCGCCACCGATAATGGTGTTCTGCGGCTCACTTGTGACGGCTTCCCAGTAGGGCAGCGGGCGGACGTCAAAGTCGAATTCGGCCTCTGCCTTGATGCCCGCGTAACCTGCCGAACTTTCAGTGAACAATGCGCATTCGCCTGACCGGAAGTTCGCACCACCTTCGTTTCTGCGACCGGTGTAGATGAACTTGCCATCCTTGGCCCAGTCACCCATCGCGGTCAGGTGTGCCACCTGCGCTGGACCGTTCAGCATCAGTTCGGTATCCAGACCGGCAAAACCGTTGTCCTGAGACGCGAATGGAACGTCGTGATAGGCCGACATGTTTTCAAGATGGATCCAGCTTTGCCATGCGGTGACCAGCGGGCAGTCTTCGCCCCCGGCCTTGAGCTGTTCAAGTACGTCTCCAACTTTTTCCCAAGTGGACAGATCCGTGTCTGGATCAACGCCTGCCGCTTCGAACGCATCGCGGTTGACCCACAGAACCGGTGTGGATGAGTTGAAGGGCAGCGAAAGCATGTCCCCGTCAGTGGTCGTATAGTATCCTTTGACGGCACCGATATATGCGTCGGGATCAAAAGACGCGCCACTTTCAGCCATCACTTCGTAGACCGGTCGGATCGCACCTTCGGCTGACATCATAGTTGCCGTGCCGACCTCGAATACCATCAGGATTTGCGGCTGCTCACCGGCGCGGAAGGCAGCAATGCCTGCGTTCAGGGTTTCCGAGTAGTTGCCCTTGTGGCTTTCAACCACGACATACTCGTCCTGACTGGCGTTGAATTCTTCCACTTGGGCTTTGACAAGCTCACCAAGGCGGCCGGTAAAGGCGTGCCAGAACTGAACCTCGGTTTGTGCCATTGCCGCCACTGGGGACAATGCAGTTGTTACGGCGAGAGCGCCGAGAAAATTCTTTTTCATGATTCCTCCCATGCATCAGGTTCGATGCTTCGTTGAATACCGACCGCAACGGGTAAACGGCACACATGACGATTTCACGACGTTAACGTTACAGAAATATAATTCAAGCCCAATTTACTGGATAAAAAAATAACATAGTGTTATGAGGCGAGGGCGGCAGATTGGGATCGGTAATGAGTCAAATTCTTAGGGTCCGGCAGTTAGAAGCCCTTATGGCTGTCACCACCAACGGCTCTGTCACGGCGGCAGCGGCCGACCTGGGGGTGAGCCAGCCAGCCGTCAGCAGGTTGCTTTCGGATCTTGAAAAGTCACTTGGGTTTCAGCTTTTCGATCGTCGCGAAGGCCGGTTGGTGCCAACGCAGGAGGTTCGGTATCTTTTGCCCAGCGTCGAGCGTGTGCTCGAACTTATGCGCCAGATCTCTGACGTCAGCCAGGACATCACACAGCGCAAAGCGGGTCATATCCGTGTTGCATGCCTGCCCGGTTTCGCCACCAGCCATTTGCCCGACGTTGTCGCCAGATTCTTGAAAGATCGGCCCGGCGTCACTTTGACGATTGAACCTGACAGACCCGAGCGCATTCTCGAATGGATGATCGGCGAGCAGTATGATTTCGGGATCACAGACAGCTTTAACGGTCACCCCGCCGTCGAAAGCTGGGATATCGAGGTCCGGACGGTTTGTGTGTTCGCCACCGGAAGTGAATTGGAAAACCTCACCGAGGTTACTCCGACGGACCTCGTAAACCGCAAAATTATCCACACGCGACGCGACAGCGACTTTTTTGGACGGCTCTCAAAAGCGTTTCAAAGTGCCAACGTGGAATTGAATTCCCATATTGAAGTCAGGCAGTTCACGGCGGCATGTGAATTGGCCGTGAAAGGCGTTGGCGTTTCCGTCGTGAGCGAACTGGACGCCGTCCAATACGCAGCCCACGGGTTAAGCTATCGACCGTTCAAGCCATTTCTGCCGCATACTCTTTCTCTTGTTCGACCAATTTTGAAGCAACCTTCACTGGTGACTCTGGAATTCATCGAACAGTTCCGAGATAGCCTTGAGCCTTTCAAGGCAGAATAGGGCGGTCGAAATTAAATGTTGCAACCGGTTGCAAAAATATTGATTGTGTCACCTGAGAATTGATTCGGGGGACCGTATGTTGAAGATCGGATTGCTGGGGGCCGGACGTATTGGTCGCGTGCATGCGGAAGCGATTTCGGCACACCCCAAAACCGAATTGACAGCTATTTCAGACGCGGTGAATGATGCCGCTGTCGGATTGGCTGCTGAGTACGGAGCCAGGGTGCAAAGCTCTGACGAGATTATCGGTGATTCCACCATTGATGCGGTTCTGATAGCAACGCCTACCGATACGCATTCCGATCTGATCGAAGCGGCAACGCAGGCCGGCAAAGCGGTCCTGTGCGAGAAACCCGTCGATCTGAACCTTGAGCGAGCAAAAATTTGCCAAAAAGCCGCGGGCGCGACTGGTCAACCGGTCATGCTTGGCTTCAACCGTCGCTTCGACCCAAATTTCCAGACGCTGAAAGCCGCCTATGATGCGGGCGAGGTCGGTAAATCTGAACTATTGTCCATTACGTCGTTTGATCCGGCGCCGCCTCCGGTAAGTTATGTCAAGGTATCAGGCGGGTTGTTCCGGGACATGATGATCCATGATTTTGACATGGCCAACTACCTGACGGGACAAATTCCTGTCACCATTTCAGCCGTGGGAACCTCGGTCGTCGATCCGGAAATAGGGCAGGCCGGTGACGTGGATACGGCTGTGGTAACAATGACTTATCCGGATGGCAGTCTGGCCGTGATCAAGAACTCGCGGCGGGCAGCATACGGGTATGATCAACGGGTCGAACTACTAGGCTCAAAAGGTCTTTTGCAGGCGCATAATGTCCTTGAGAACTCAGTTGTTAAATCAACAGCCGACGGCGTGACCGGAGCGAAGCCAACATACTTCTTTCTTGAACGCTACATGGCCGCTTATCGCGCCGAATGGGATGCGTTTACGCGCGCCATTCAGTCCGGCTCGGACGTGCCGGTAACACTTGAGGATGGTGTCGCGGCGTTGGCGATGGCCGAAGCTGCAACGCGCTCGGCGCAGTCCGAAAGGCCCGTTGCGATGGAGGAAGTTTTTTGAAACCGGTTGCAAAATGATCGGATATCCGGAAACTGAAGGAAGCCCGATCACCGATCGGAGCAGACGAGATTCGGTTTAGCCGAATGGCCGGGCGGACCCGGCACCAAGATTGAATTTTCTATTGGGAGGAATGGAAATGAAAAAAATCGTAAAAGGTGTGCTGATGGCCAGCGCAGTCGCATTTGCCGGCGCCACAGGTGTTGCGGCGGAAGGCGAGAAATATATTCTGGTCAGCCATGCTCCGGACAGTGACAGCTGGTGGAACACCATCAAGAACGGTATTGCCCTGGCGGGCGATCAGATGGGTGTTGAGGTTGAATATCGCAACCCGCCCACCGGTGACCTTGCCGACATGGCGCGGATTATCGATCAAGCCGCCGCTTCGGGACCCAATGGTATCATCACCACGCTTGCCGACCCGGACATTCTGGAAGGTCCGATCAAAGCCGCCGTGGATTCCGGTATCGACGTCATCATCATGAACACCGGCACGCCGGAAAAGGCGCGCGAAGTTGGTGCGCTGATGTATGTCGGACAGCCGGAATATGACGCTGGATTGGCTGCTGGCCAGCGCGCCAAAGGCGATGGCATCAGCTCGTTCCTGTGCGTGAACCACTACATCGTGCAGCCATCCAGCCAAGAACGCTGTCAGGGCTTTGCAGACGGTCTGGGCATCGAACTGGGCGAGCAGATGATCGACGCAGGACAAGATCCGGCCGAGATCAAGAACCGCGTTCTGGCATACCTGTCGGCAAACCCCGACACTGACGCCGTTTTGACACTTGGCCCGACTTCGGCTGACCCGACCATTCTGGCACTGGAAGAAAATGGCATGGCCGGTGACATCTACTTCGGCACCTTCGATCTGGGTGGCGAAATCGTCAAAGGCATCAAAAGCGGCGTGATCCAGTGGGGCATCGACCAACAGCCTTTCCTGCAGGCCTACCTGCCAGTTGTCGTGATGACAAACTACCACCGTTACGGCGTTCTGCCGGGCAACAACATCAACTCTGGCCCCGGTTTTGTGACCGCTGACGGGTTGGAAAAGATCGAAGAGTTCGCGGGCGAATACCGCTGACCTTCAAAACGGTGCGGACGCATGACGTGTGTCCGCACCACCTGATGCAAGCATTCAGACGAACGCGCCAAGGAGGCAACAATGGCTGAGTCAGCGCAATCCGCAGTCGGCGGCGACGAGCGGGTAAAAGAGATCTCACCCCTGCGCCAGGCCCTGATACGCCCCGAATTGGGCGGAATGGTCGGCACAGTCGCGGTGTTCACGTTTTTCCTGCTGTTCGCTTTTGACAGCGGCATGTTCACCAGCCAGGGCGTGATGAACTGGTCCGTGGTTTCCGCGCAGTTCATGATCATCGCTGTTGGTGCCTGTTTGCTTATGATTGCGGGCGAGTTTGACCTTTCTGTCGGCTCAATGATCGGGTTCGCAGGCATGATGATCGCGATTTTCTCGGTTACTCTTAGCTGGCCGGTCTGGATTGCTATTATGGTGACCTTTGTACTTTGCGTCTCGATTGGGGCCCTGAACGGCTTTATCGTCGTGCGCACCGGGTTGCCAAGTTTTATCGTAACGCTGGCCTTCCTGTTCATTCTGCGTGGCTTTACCATTTTCCTGCCGCAAACCATCGAGCGGAAGACCATCATTGGCGGCATCCGGGATGTGGCCGAAGGTGACTGGCTGGCATCGATGTTTGGCGGCAAGATTGGGCAGGGCTTTTTCGTCTGGCTGGGCGATAATGGCATTATAGAAACTTTCGAACGCGGTACGCGCGAGGGTCAGCCGGTGGTTGATGGGATCCCGATGCTGATCATTTGGGCCATCTTGATTATCATCTTCGGCCATGTGCTTCTGACCAAAACAAAGTTTGGCAACTGGATCTTCGCCTCTGGCGGTGACGCTGAGGCCGCGCGAAACTCGGGCGTTCCGGTGAACAGAGTCAAAGTTCTGATGTTCATGTTCACCGCCTTCTGCGCGACGGTTTTTGCGACCTGTCAGGTGATGGAATTCGGTTCCGCCGGTGCGGATCGCGGGTTGCTGAAGGAATTCGAGGCCATCATCGCCGTGGTGATTGGCGGCGCGCTGTTGACCGGCGGATACGGCTCGGTTTTGGGTGCGGCCCTTGGGGCGCTGATCTTTGGCGTGGTGCAGCAGGGGCTGTTCTTTGCCGGGGTCGAAAGCTCTCTGTTCCGGGTGTTCCTGGGTGTGATCCTGCTGGGTGCCGTGATTCTGAACACCTACATTCGTCGCATCATCACAGGAGAACGCTGAGATGACCGAAGATTCAAAATTCCACCACGGTGATGCACAGGACAAAAAGCCGATCATCCAGATGATCGACATCCAAAAGCACTTCGGTTCCGTAATTGCTTTGGCTGGGGTCAGCTTTGATCTGAAGCCAGGGGAGTGTCACTGTCTGCTAGGCGACAATGGTGCGGGTAAATCGACCTTCATCAAGACAATGTCCGGGGTCCACAAGCCGACAGCAGGTGAGATCATCTTCGAAGACAAACCTATGCACTTCGAGGACCCGCGCGATGCCATTGAAGCTGGTATCGCAACCGTGCACCAGCATTTGGCGATGATCCCGCTGATGAGTGTCAGCCGGAACTTCTTCATGGGCAACGAACCCACGCGCAAAGTCGCTGGGATGAGCTTCTTCGATAAGAAGCTGGCCGACGAAATCACCATGGAAGAGATGCGCAAGATGGGCATCAACCTGCGTGGGCCAGATCAGGCCGTCGGCACTTTGTCCGGGGGCGAACGTCAGACGGTTGCGATTGCACGGGCCGTGCATTTCGGTGCCAAAATCCTGATTTTGGACGAACCGACATCGGCACTGGGTGTGCGTCAGACATCAAACGTTCTGGCGACCATCGACAAAGTACGCAGCCAGGGTGTGGGGGTTGTTTTCATCAGCCACAACGTGCGTCACGCGCTGGCTGTGGGCGATCGCTTTACCGTGTTGAACCGTGGCCAAACACTGGGCACCGCAAAACGCGGCGAAATCTCGCCCGAAGAACTACAGGACCTGATGGCAGGTGGTCAGGAACTGGCCCAGCTGGAAGGGTCTTTGGGCGGAACGGTCTGACGCGATCCTGCGCAGACCCAGCTTTCGAAAAACTGGTATTCAACGAATTGGCCTGAGTGGCCTCAAGTTGAAAGGGATCAATATGGGCAAGACTATCAGATTGACCGCAGCGCAAGCTCTGGTCCGCTACTTGGGCGCGCAGATGAACGAGGCCGGAGAGCCGTTTGTCGCAGGTGTCTGGGCTATTTTCGGCCACGGCAACGTGGCTGGCCTGGGTGAGGCGCTGCATGCTGTAAAAGACAGCCTGCCGACCTATCGCGGCCATAACGAACAGACGATGGCGCATTGTGCTATCGCATATGCGAAGCAGATGCGGCGCACGCGTGCGATGGCGGTGACGTCGTCCATTGGACCGGGTGCGACCAACATGGTGACAGCCGCCGCCTTGGCACATGTGAACCGGTTGCCGGTGTTGATCATCCCCGGGGATATCTTCGCGACGCGCGGTCCTGATCCTGTGTTGCAGCAGATTGAGAGCTTTGGGGACGGAACGGTCAGCGCGAACGACTGTTTCAAACCTGTCAGCCGTTACTTCGACCGCATCTCAAGGCCAGAGCATCTGCTAACCGCTCTGCCGCGCGCCTTCCGCACGATGACAGACCCCGCTGATTGCGGGCCGGCAACACTGGCCTTCTGTCAGGATGTTCAGGCCGAGGCCTATGACTATCCCGAAAGCTTCTTTGAGCCCCGCGTCTGGTACCAGCGTCGCATTCGCCCCGACGAAGGCGAACTGGCCCGCGCCGTCGCTGCCATCAAAGCGGCAAAGCGCCCGGTCATCGTGGCCGGGGGCGGAGTTCACTATTCGGGCGCGACGGATGCGCTGCAGAGTTTTGTGGAAACGCACAATATCCCGATCACTGAGACACAAGCAGGCAAATCCGCCCTGGCATGGGATCATCCACTGAACCTTGGACCCGTGGGCGTGACCGGTGGCGAACCGGCAAACTCGGTCTGCGCTGAAGCGGATCTGGTGCTGGCCGTTGGCTCGCGCTTGCAGGATTTCACGACCGGCTCATGGGGTTTGTTTTCGAACCCACAGCGCGAAATGATTTGCCTGAATACCGCTGCCTATGATGCTGAAAAGCACGGCGCGATGCCCCTGCAGTCAGATGCGCGCGTTGGGCTTGAGGAGCTGGGTTCGGCTTTGCAAGGATACCGTGCCGATCCTGTGGCAGATACGCTTAAGGCGGATTGGTACGGCAAGGTCGACAAACTGACCGATGCCCCTGGCGACGGCAATGCGCTGCCGACCGATATGCAGGTGGTTGGTGCGGTCCAGCGTGCCTCGAACAACGATACTGTCGTCATGTGCGCGGCGGGCACCATGCCCGGAGAACTGCACAAGCTGTGGAAAGCGCCGCGTTCGGGTGCCTATCACATGGAATATGGTTTCAGTTGCATGGGGTATGAGATTGCCGGTGCGATGGGCATCAAGATGGCGCAACCGGATCGCGATGTGATCTGCTTTACCGGCGATGGCACCTATATGATGGCGAACTCGGAAATGGCTTCGGCTGCGATGATGGGTATCTCGTTCACCGTGGTCATTACCGACAATCGCGGCTTTGGCTGTATCAACCGTCTGCAGATGGGCACAGGTGGAGCCGAGTTTAACAATCTGCTGGATCATGCTGTGCACGAGAACCCCTCGGCCATCGATTTCGCGGCCCACGCCGCGGCAATGGGCGCGACCTCGGTCAAGGTCAGCTCGATTGCGGCACTGGAAGACGCGCTTGCCAAGCGTGGCGATGTCAAAGGGCCTTATGTGGTGGTCATCGACACCGATCCGTACCCCTCGACCGAATACGGCGGGACGTGGTGGGAAGTGGCGGTTCCGGAAGTCAGCATCCGCCCCGAAGTGAACGAAAAACGCGCGGCCTATGAGCTGGCGATCAAGGAAAGAAACACGAAATGAGCGTGAAAATCGGGATTTCTCCGATCGCCTGGCAGAATGATGACCTGCCGGACCTGACCGCTGCGTATACGATGGAACAGGCGCTGAAAGAGGCGCGCGAGATCGGATACACCGGTGTGGAGCGTGGTCAGCGGATGCCCAGCGATACCGAAGGGTTGCGTGCCTATCTGGAAGGCAGCGACATCGCGCTCTGTGGCGGGTGGTGCTCGGGTGCCTCGCTGGTCAATGATTTCGCTGCAGAACGTGAGGCCGTGCGGGAACAGGTTGAGCAGTTTGTCGCCTTGAACAGCCCGTGCATCGTCTATGCGGAATGCTCGAATACCGTGCAGGGTCAAGCGGGTACGCCGGTGAACAACCGACCCAGGCTGACCAAAGACGAAGTGTTGGCCTATGCCGCCAAGATCACCGAGCTGGCCAAATGGATGGCCGACCAGGGTATGCCGATGGCCTATCATCATCACATGGGCACGGTCATCGAGACAGAGGATGACGTGAACTGGTTGATGGAAGGGTCTGGACCCGAAGTAAAGTTGTGCTTTGACACTGGTCACCTGCTATTCGGTGGTGGCGATGTGATGGCAACGCTGAACCGTTGGGGTGATCGCGTGCATCATGTGCATTTCAAAGACATCCGCCCGGCCATTGTGCAGGACGTAAAAGAAAATGACCGCAGTTTCCTGGACGCGGTCGTTGCCGGAGCTTTCACCGTGCCGGGCGATGGTTGTATCGATTTTCAGGCCGTGGCGAATGCGCTCAAATCCTTGGGTTACAACGGATGGATCGTTGTCGAGGCCGAACAGGACCCGGCCAAGGCACCGCCATATGAATACTCCAAGAAAGGTTACGAGCACATTCTCGAAGCCTGTGGACAGGCGGGTTTGGAGGTCCAGGCGTAACGACTCTCCCTACGGGGTTAACACCTAAGCCATGAAAAAGGAGAAGATCATGGTAGATCAACAGTTAGGTTTTATCGGCTATTTCGACCGGGAATCCTGTGATCTGGATGAATTCAAGGTGTTGACCTCGCAGAAACTTACAGCCGATGTCGTCCCGTACGCCACGACGATCGAAAAGAACGTTCCAGTCTATGACATGGACGAGCTGCGCCCTGCGCTGGAAAACGTAGGTAAGCGTAAGGCTCTGCTGGCTGAGTGGGGCCATGTGTTGGACAAATCGTCGGGCGTGATCGTTCTGAAACGTGCGTTCGCCGATACGTCCGTGATTGACCGCGCAACCGATGTCTTTCGCCAGATCATAGTTGACGAAAGCCAAAGCGGCGCGGGAGAGGGTGACCACTTTGCGGCGTCCGGGGCCAATGATCGGATCTGGAACGCCCTGCAAAAGCAATGCCTGCGCGACCCCGAGGGCTTTGCCCTCTATTTCGGGAACACGGCTGTTGCTGCAGCCTGCGAGGCGTGGTTGGGGCCAAACTATCAGGTCACGGCACAGATCAATCAAGTGCGTCCAGGCGGTAACGCGCAGCAGGCGCACAGGGATTACCACCTTGGATTTCAGAGCGCAGAAAGTGCTGCGCGCTATCCCGCACATGCACATCTGGTCACGGCATCACTGACGTTGCAGGGGGCGGTCGCCCATTGCGATATGCCGGTCGAAAGCGGGCCAACCAAGCTGCTGCCGTTCTCGCAGCTTTATCCGCCGGGCTATCTGGCGTTTCATGACGAGGGCCACCGCGCGCATTTCGAAGACTGCTATATCCAGCTGGCGCTGGACAAGGGGGATGCTGTGTTCTTCAATCCGGCACTGTTCCATGCGGCAGGTGAAAATCGCAGTGCGGATATCGACCGGATGGCGAACTTGTTGCAAATCTCATCCGCCTTTGGCCGCGCAATGGAAGTTGTTGACCGACGGTCTATGTCCGAGGTGGTGTTTCCGTCGCTTGTTGCGTTGAAACAGCGCGGCGCGTTGGTCGCTTCCGAATTGGACGCGGCCATTGCTGCCACAGCCGAGGGGTATCCCTTCCCAACCAATCTGGATACGGACCCGCCCGTAGGTGGCAACGCCCCGGAAAGTCAGGCCGACATTTTGCGTCGTGCTGTGTCTGAAGGCTGGACCGAACCACAATTGGCCGAGACGTTCTCGGCACTGCAATCAAGGCAAGCCGCCTGAGGCAATAAGGGCGGGTTAGTCAAACCCGCCCAATACGGAGAAGAAAACATGGCTGACCTACTCAAAAAGCCCTTTGGGCGTCGAGGAAAAGTTCATGACATAACTCCGGCCAGTGCCGGGTGGCGCTATGTGGGGTTTGGGCTTTACCACCTTCGGGCAGGCGATACAGTGGCCGAGGCAACGGGTGATCGCGAGGTCATTCTGGTCATGGTCGAGGGCAAGGCCCGCATCGCCGGAGCTGAGCGGGACTGGGGTGTTTTGGGCGATCGGATGAACGTTTTTGAGAAGACGCCGCCGCACTGTCTTTATCTGCCGAACGGCACAGAATGGACGGCCACAGCCGAAACGGATTGCGTGATTGCGGTGTGTACAGCCCCCGGAAAAGGTGGCCACGCGGCCCGCCGCATCGGCCCCGAAGGCATTACGTTGACCGAGCGCGGCAAGGGCGTAAATACGCGCTATATTAACAACATCGCGATGGAGAATGAGGACTATGCTGATAGCTTGCTGGTGACCGAAGTTTTTACGCCAAACGGGCATTGGTCATCGTATCCCAGCCATCGACATGATGAAGATGATTTTCCGCGGATCACCTATTTGGAAGAGACCTACTACCACCGTCTGAACCCGGCGAATGGGTTCGGGATTCAGCGTGTCTATACCGATGATGGGCATTTGGATGAGACTATGGCTGTATCCGATGGCGATGTTGTTTGCGTGCCCCGCGGTCATCACCCATGCGGCGCACCTTATGGGTTCGAGATGTATTATCTGAATGTTATGGCCGGTCCGCTGCGCAAGTGGCGCTTTGTTCCGGCCCCCGAAGTTGAATGGATCATGGAGCGCGACGCGTAACGCCCACGCCTACCTTTGCGCAGGGGAACCAAAGGCCCGAATGACCATGCGAGCTGCCGCCTCAACTGGGTCGTGGGTTTCTTTCAGGATCGTCACGCGGTCAAATCTGTTAGTGTCTCGGTTGACTGCCTCGCGCAGAGCGTTTCCAAACGCCATGCGCAATTCGGTTCCGATATTGAACTTGCAGATTGACGTTTCCCGCGCCAATCGGCTTCGTTGTTCCACAGGCACGCCAGAGCCGCCATGAATGACCAACGGAACACGTGTCGCAGCGTCGATTTCGGCGATGCGGACTTCATCCAAACCGCCTTCTTTGTTCTGTTGCAGATGAACGTTTCCGACTGAGATGGCCATTGCGTCCACACTGCTTTGACGAGCGAACTGCGCGGCCTCGTTTGGATCTGTCCCGTTCGATCCTTCGCCGCCGGAATAGCCGACAAAGCCGATCTCACCTTCGCAGGAAATACCGGCCGCATGGGCCATTTCTGCAATGGCTGCTGTTTCGTCGATGTTTTGCTGCAATGGCTTACGCGATCCGTCGAACATCAACGACGTGAACCCGCTGTCCAATGCGATCTTGCAGTCCTCGAATGTATAACCGTGATCCAGATGGGCCACGACCGGAACCGAGGCATTTTCGGCCAGGAAGCGAAACATCTTGCCCAAAACAGGCAGGGGTGTGTGCTCGCGACAGCTTGGGCCGGCTTGTAGGATCACCGGCGCATTTTCAGCCTCGGCTGCGGCTACATAAGCGCGCATATCCTCCCATCCCAGCGTAACAAGCCCGCCAACAGCGTAGCCGTTTTCGTATGCGGGGGTGAGGACGTCTTTGAGCGTGGCGAGGGTCATTTGAATTTGGCAATCATGTCTTTGATGCCCGGAATGGTCTCGACCTGATAGGCATGGATTGGTTGAAAGTACTGAACCAGCGAACGCTGAGTCAGACCGCCCAGGATGGTGAAATAGTACATCTCGTATCCCGGCAGAACACAGCAGGGGTGGTACCCCTTGTCGATGCAGATCGTTGAGCCGTCGACGATGTGGTACGCATCGCCCGGTTCGTTGTCCTCACGCTGCAACATCTGAAGGCCCGATCCCCAGTTGGGTTTGAAACGGAAATTGTAGGTCTCGTCGTGCCGCGTCTCGTCGGGCAGACGGTTCGTGTCATGCTTGTGGCTGGGGAAGCCGGACCAGCCGCCCTGACCCACGGTGAACAGCTCACTGATCAGCAGGCGACCCACTTTGTCGTGCTGTTTCTGGCCGAGGATGTGTTTGATTTTGCGATGAGTTTTCGTGTCGTCGCTGCCGTATTGCACAAGGTCGTGTTCACGCACATCGAACGGATCCAGTACCTTGTCGTACTTGGCGCCCGCTATGAAGATTTCGGTTTCATCTGACACGCAGACCAGTTGGACCTTAGCGCCGACCGGCACATAAACGCCTTCCGGATCCCCATCCCAGACGTCTTCGCCCCGCTTGCCCAGCTTGGCGAACTGCTCGCCTTCTACATCGATATCGACACTGCCCGTGGCGGGTACGATACACGTCTCATATCCGGGCACCTGATATTCAAATGCTTCGCCCTTTTTCAGTTTGACGATGTTGAAGTAATTCAGCGGAACCGTTGGATCATCGGCGTCGACGATCGGTTTGTTCTGATTGTCATAGGGAGCGATGTGCATGAGAGGTTCCTATGTCGTTGGGCCGGGATGGGCGGCAAGAAATGCGTCCAGTTCCGGAGTTGTTGGCATGGCCGGAGCGCAGCCGGGCTTGGACACTACGATTGAGGCGCAGGCTGAGCCGCGCATAGCCGCAACCTTAAGCTCGCTTCCAGCGGCGATCGAGGCCAGCAGGCCAGCCATGAAACTGTCGCCAGCACCGTTGGGTTTGACTGCTGTGACGGGATAGATGCCGGTTTCGATTTCCTGATCATCGAGCAAAGTGACCGCGCCCTTTTCGCCCATCTTGTAGATCACGATCCGGCCCGGTTTCGCCGCCAACTCCTTGGCTTTGGCGAAGCCTTTGTCGATGTCGCCTGCCATGAACCCAAATTCTTCGTCATTGCCGACGATTAGATCGCTTGCTTCGCCCGCGCGCGACAGGACTTCGGCGGCAACCTCAGGTGATGGCCAACTGTAGGGACGGTAGTCTATGTCAAAAATTACCGGCAAACCCGCATTGCGGGCGTTTTCGAACGCGCGAAACGTGGCGCTGCGCGAGGGTTCAGCGGCAAACACCGTTCCGGCAGATATCACGGCAGAAAATTTGCCGTAGTCGACCTTGTCCATGTCATCCTCGGTCACCTGAAAGTCGACTGCGCCGTTGCGGTAGATGACATTCTGAAATTCTTCGATCCGGCTTTCGTAAACGGCCAGAGACATGCGGTATTCACCACGGACGACGCGGATATAGGACGTGTCTACACCGTAGTGAGCAAGTTTATTCAGGCAGAAGCGGCCAACCGCATCATCTGAGACCGAAGTGATCAAGGATGCCTGGCTGCCAAGTTTGACCAGCCCCGCGCAGATATTTGCCGATGAACCGCCCAGATCGGCGTGAAACGTGTCGGCGTCTTCGCTTTTAACACCAACGGGATAGGCATACAGGTCCATGCCCGCGCGTCCAAAGACCGCGAACCGGTTTCCTTTGATACCGTCTATCAAAGCGCTCACGTCATGTCCTCCGGCAAAAATGGGCTGGCGAGGATCGTTGGTCCTTGCGTTGAATCGATTCACACGATACTGATTTTGCAACCGGTTGCAAATACATTGTTCGGAGCCGTTGCAGATGCCTGAAATCGGAATTGGAATAATCGGCGGTGGCTATATGGGCAAAGCTCATTCAGTCGCGATGTCAGCCGTAGGCGCAGTGTTCAACACAGCCTTGCGGCCACGACTTGAGATGATTTGTGCGTCCACGCCCGAAAGCGCCGAGCGATACCGTGCGGCTTACGGCTTTCATCGCGCGACCTCGGTTTGGTCTATGCTGGTCAATGACCCGGCAGTGGAGGCTGTCGTGATTGCCTCGCCTCAAACAACGCACAGACAGATTGCAGAGGCCGCGTTAGCCTTGGGCAAGCCTGTGTTGTGCGAAAAACCACTGGGGTCGTCGCTCGATGATGGGCGCGCGATGGTTGCCGCGGCCGAGGCCGCAGGCGTCACCAATATGGTCGGGTTCAACTACGTCAGAACGCCCGCAACACAGTTTGCCCGTCAGTTGATAGCCAACGGTGAATTGGGGGACATAACCTGGTTCCGTGGTGAGCATACTGAGGACTTCTATGCCGACCCCGACGCTCCGGCTACATGGCGAACGTCCGGAATGGCCAACGGTACAATTGGGGATCTTGCCCCACATATGGTCAACGGTGCTTTGGCCCTGATCGGTCCGATTGTCGAGGTTATGGCCGAAGTCGAAACGGTTCATAGTGAACGCCCAGGCGGCACTGTCACCAATGATGACCACGCGCAGATCATGTGCCGGTTTGCCGGTGGTGCGATGGGTAATATATATGTCAGCCGAATCGCGACAGGCCGAAAGATGGGCTATGCCTATGAAATTACAGGCACCAAAGGCGCAATCCGGTTCGATCAGGAAGATCAGAACGCCCTGTGGCTCTATCGGCGCGAAGGACCAGAGGAAGAAAGGGGCTTCACCAAGATCCTGACGGGTCCGGCGCACCCCGATTATGAGCCTTTCTGTCAGGGCCCCGGTCATGGAACAGGTTATCAGGACCAGATCATCATCGAGGCCAAAGATTTTCTTGAGGCCATTCACACGGGCAAAACGATTTGGCCCACATTCCGTGATGGGCATGAAGTCAACTGCGTCCTTGCCGCCGCGCTGAAATCGTCAGAGCAACGGCAGTGGCAGGACGTCAGCACTGTCTGAACACAAAAACTAAGAGATCATCTAAGAGAGACGAGAACCATGGCAAAGCTGAAATGGGGCATGATTGGTGGTGGTGAAGGCAGTCAGATCGGACCCGCACACCGGTTAGGAGCGTTGGCGGATGGGATGTTTGAATTCGCTGCGGGTGCTTTGGATCACCGACCCGATGTTGGGCGAGAATATGCGCAACGACTTGGGGTGGCGTCGGATCGCGCCTATGGCGACTGGCAGGAAATGCTGGCCGGGGAAAAGGACCGTCCCGACCGGGTTGATCTGGTGACCATCGCCACTCCGAACTCCACCCACTTTGAGATTGCCAAAACGTTCCTTGAAGCCGGGTTCAATGTTTTGTGCGAAAAGCCGATGACGATGACCGTGGAAGAAGGTGAAGAGATCGTCCGCGTGGCAGAGACCTCGGGCAAGATTTGTGCGGTGAATTATTGCTACTCTGCTTATCCGATGGTGCGCCAGGCGCGTGCGATGGTTCGCGCCGGGGATATTGGCAAGGTTCGTCTGGTTGTGACGAATTTCAGCCATGGCCACCATGGTGACGCGACAGACGCCGATAACCCGCGGGTGCGGTGGCGCTATGATCCGGCGATGGCGGGTGTGTCTGGCCAGTTCGCAGATTGCGGTATCCATGCGCTGCACATGGCCAGCTTCATCAGTGACGATGAAGTAAAGTCCCTGTCTGCCGATATGGCATCGACCATTTCAAGCCGCGAACTTGAGGACGACGCCATGGTCAACTTCCGGACCGAAGGCGGTGCTGTCGGGCGGTTGTGGACCTCTTCGGTGGCAATTGGGCGTCAGCACGGGTTTGACATTCAGGTCTTTGGCGAAACCGGAGGTCTTCGCTGGACGTCCGAGCAGCCCAATCAGTTGATCTATACGCCTGTCGGTGGCCGTACACAGATCATCGAAAAAGGAGAGGGCGGTCTTCACGACGATGCGCAACGATTGTCCCGTGTGGCGATTGCCCATCCCGAAGGGTTCCCGCTGGCCGTGGCCAACATCTATTGCGATCTTGCCGACGCTATTCGCGGAGAGGCGCGTGATGGTCTGCCTACACCTGCCGACGGAGTGCGGTCGATCGCAGCCGTGCATGCCGCAGTGGCGTCTGCGAAAAATGACGGGGCATGGACGGACGCGCGCCCACCGATGTTTCGCTGATCAGGGTCGGGGCCGCAATGTGCCCCGCTCGATCACACGGCAGGGGAAAATACGGGCCTCGGGGTAACGCTCGGGGTCTTTCAGCATCTCTTCGACCAGATCGACGGATGCGGTAATGATTTGTTTGATCGGCTGATGAATCGTCGTCAGGTCCACGCTTTCCCAGCGCGACATTTCCATGTCGTTCAGGCCGATGATGCCGATGTCTTTGCCCGGTTTCAGCCCGTGATCGGACAATGCGGACAGGGCACCTATGGACAGAATATCGTCGCCGCAAAAGTACCCTTCTGCAGGGCCTTCCGCCAGTTGCTGAAGCATTTCTTCTCGCCCGGCTTCAAATGAATAGGCGCCTGCGAAGCAATGCGTCACTTCGAGTTTCGGGTGCTTTTCAACTTCTTCCATGAAGCCGCGATACCGATCCATCGCCGATGTCGCATCTTTTGGGCCGCCCAGATAGCCGATACGGCGATACCCCCGCGACGACAGCTCGCGCGCGGCCATGCGTCCGCATTCAACGTTGTCTATGCCTACAACATGCACCTCAGGTGACGTCGCAGATCGACCGAAAGTGTGCACTACCGGAACACCTGCATCGTGGAACGCCTTGGCAAAGCTGGGGGGCAAGGTAGATGAGGCGACGATGGCAGCATCCACAGAATACTGCCGCAGCATTCGGACCGAATTTGTCGGCTCGGTTTCGTCGGTCAGGTTCACGATCAGCGGACGCAGGCCGCGTTCCTGCAAAGCGCGGGTGAACTGGTCAAAGACCTCAAGAAAAATGGGGTTGTGGAAGTTGTTAGAAATCAAACCGATCAACTTGGTGCGTCCGGTTGTCAGCGAAGAAGCCAACGCGTTTGGGCTGTACCCCAGTTCGGCTGCAGCCTTCTCCACCTTACTACGTGTCTTTGGTGATACGGACGCGCCTTCGGTAAAAGTCCGCGATACGGCAGAGCGAGATACACCGGCCAGTGCGGCCACTTCTTTGAGGGTCACACTCATGGCTGGCACCGATGGGTTCGGGGGTGGCTTTCAGTCAAATTCATGGGAAAATACTACGCCTTATTGCGTCGGGTTTGCAATCGGTTGCAACGCTGTACTGAAAAGACGTTGGTTTCCTTGCAAAGGGGCATGTCAAGGCTTTGGCACTCCGACTTGGTTGCAATCTGTGGGTCCAGGCGTTGTGTCGAAGGTGGTATCAGCAGGCGCACCTTACTTAACAACACTGACATTACGTGGCCAGCAACTTGAGAATACCCCTTTTCCGACCTCATTGAAGCAATGACCATTCAAGACGGTTATCTCCGCACACTTCAGCCCGAGCGCGCATTGCCCCGCCTTTGGTGGGCATAGTGACGATTGTGCCTTCTTTGACGGGCGACAAGGGTGTTGTCGTCCATTGCAGTCTTTGTTCCGGGGTAACATGCTTAAGAGGGCGCTGCAGGCTGGGTTCTTCGTAAAAAACGGGGCGATGAGGTGCATAAACGTTCAGGGAAGTCATCTTGTAGGCGGTGAACACATCAAACGGCTTACTCTGTTTTATGGCCGCCCGCATGGAATACCGCCACGCATCCAAACCTGCTGGTGACACATAGAGAATAGCTACTGCGCCGGCCATAGAATGCAGCCTCAGCCAATTACTGTTCTCAGTCGAAGCGAGTGCAAGGTTGTAATACGCGCGGTGGCTGAAACGTTGAACATAGCGACGTGTCCAGGGAAAGCAGCCGAAGGGCGAAACCCCCAAATAAACAACGTCCGCATCTTTTGGAATTTCAGGAATGGTCAGGTCTTCGGTCGACGCGGAGACATCATCCTCCAGAACCAATGCCGGGAGCGTTTTGATTGTCTCAAGCGCTGCAAGGTGGGCGCGGGCGCAGTTTAAGGCATGGCTTTGTCCGGCGCTGCCTTCTGAAAATGAAAAACTGATGTCGTGCCTGTTCATCAAGTTGGTCATATGAAGCCGTCTGCTATTGTTATCGGGTAAATTGATGACCCGGCAGTCTGCGACGATTGCGCTCAACTTTTTCATTTTGGTGTCCGTCAGCTGCGCCACGCAATTCGCGCAGCCCATGAATGATCGTGGATCGGGGGTTTCAAGATGCTTGAGCATCGGCTCTGTTGCAATCGTTGCTTTGGCCTATGCATGGCATGGAACATGGGCCTGAATCTGCCTGACAACGACTGTCAGGCAAGAGACAAAGTTGGGCTGTTCTTGCATAGCTCGGACGCCTGCCAAAACAGGACGTCCTCAAAATCCTGAAGCGCCTGAGATTTCTCCTGCGTTGCGGGGTACAACAAACCAAAGGTCATCCAGCGCTCTGGTGCGATTGGAACCAGGGCCAGACGTTCTTTTGTTTCCTGTGCTGCGACCAACTCGTCAGCAATGGTTATACCGGCGCCTTCCGCGACAAGCGAACAGGCAAGCTGGGACGCCGCGACTTCGCAGGTATGTCTGGGATTGACGCCCGCAGACCGGAAGATGTCATCAAGCTGTTCGCGTAATAGAAGCCCGTTCATCAGTCGAATGACCGGCTCGCGGGCGAGATCAGTGGCGGTTACCGACTTGCGATCAGACAATGCATGCGCAACAGGCAAAACAGCCTGCGCCCGGACCCGCAGCAGGGGTTTTGTCCTGACGCCCGGATGCTCGACCGGCAATGCCCCGATGCCGATGTCATATTCACGTCCGGCAAGCCATTTGCTGGCTTCGCGCCGCGCCCGGATATCCAAGGTTACGTTTGTATCAGGGTGGGCTTGCAAAAACATCGCAAGTGCGGGGGCCGAAATTGCCCGGGCGATACGCGGCATCGTGACCACGCGCAGTGTTTCTGTACGTCCGGCTTTGATCTCTGCAGCGATGCGGGGCACTTCATCAAGGTTGTCCAAGATACGCCCCGCTTCACGGTAGAACGCCAAACCTTCACGTGTCGGCGTCAAGTTGCGGCCACTGCGGTCAAACAGGGTCAGGCCCAATTCTGCCTCAAGCCCGGAAATCAGTCGGCTGATTGCAGGCTGACTCAGGTGCAGGATTTCGGATGCGGCCACGAGCGTTCCTTCGGAAAGGGTTGCACGAAAGGCGCGAAGGGCTTTGATATTCATTAGGCGGACTCTTTACGATTTTGCAAGATAAGATAACATCTTTGCATTTTTTTTAACACTGAATTTAAGCTAATTTTGATCGCATCTTAGGGAGGATGCTATGAAGCGTAGAACAATTCTCACTGCTGTTCTGGCGGCAGTAACCGTGACTGCAACAGCAACAGCAAGTTTCGCAGCCGACTGGCCGAAACGTCCGATCAACC
This sequence comes from Ruegeria sp. YTSC004, assembly GCF_059609805.1. NCBI lineage: Bacteria > Pseudomonadati > Pseudomonadota > Alphaproteobacteria > Rhodobacterales > Roseobacteraceae > Ruegeria > Ruegeria sp. YTSC004. Next base: position 85,901 of record NZ_JBXWMJ010000010.1, on the reverse strand, counting down.
TGGTTGTTCCTTACAAAGCCGGCGGCGGTACAGACGCTTATGCCCGCGCTATTTCGGCAGCAGCCGAAGGCATTCTGGACGTTCCAGTTGTCGTCGTGAACAAGCCCGGTTCGGGCGGTCTGAATGGTGCGAACTCGGTCGTGGGTGCACGCCCTGACGGCTATACATTGATGATGACTTCGGGCGGTTCGTTCCTGTTGTCGACCATGACACGTGACACCGATATAGATGCACTGGACAGCTTTGAGTTTGTTGCTCAGGTCGGTCAGCTGCAAACGTCGCTGATGGTGCCGCTGAACAGCCCGTTCGAGTCCGTTCAGGACGTGATCGACGCGGCCAAAGCCAACCCCGGTCAACTGCGTTGGGCCCATTCGGGTCGCGGAGGCTTCCACCACGTTGGCGGCATGGGCTTTCTGGCCAGTAACGACATCGAAGCTCAGGACGTACCGTTCAAAGGTGGCGGACCGACCCGTGCGGCACTGATCGGTGAACAGGCTGACTTTGGTTTCCTAGGTGTTCAGCAACTGGCCGGGTTTGAAGAGCAGCTTCGCGCCCTGGCGGTCAACAGCCAAGAACGTGATGGCATCATGAAAGACGTGCCTGCGTTTGGCGAACTGGGCATTCCGTTTGCCGCTGTTTCTTCGCCGGTGATCGTGTTCGCCCCGAAGGGCACACCGGCCGAGGTCGTTGCCGCGATGGAAACTGCGCTGGAGCAGATCGCCGCGAAACCCGAATTTGCCGAACTGCTGGCCTCGCGCGGAACAGGCCCGGTCTATCAGAATGGTGCGGACGCCAAAGCAACGCTGTCCGCCATGAAAGAGGACGCCGCTCCCCTGGTCGAAAGTCTGACCAACTAAAGTCCTCGGGGCCGGGTGGATATTCTTCCCCCGGCCTTTTTGTATCTAACGCAATCAGGGAGGAACGATATGCGCGCCTATGCAGAAGGCCTTGTGCTTGCCCTTATTTCCATCGTTGCCATTTGGGGCGCCTGGCAAGTGCCAGCAGCTTCGCCAGGGGATACCTGGGCTGGCATCGTACCATTTTCAGCATCCATCGCACTGCTGTTTCTTTCCGGCCTGTTACTGTTAGGTGCCGTCCGTCAACCGGCTGGCGATACCGGTCAGGAACAGGATAACGGCGCAACCCTGCAGATTATCGGTCTGTTCATCATCGCCCTAATCTATCAGCAGTCATTCCGCTGGTTTGGTTATCTTTTGCCAACAGCGATCGCTGCGCCGGTCGTTTTGTACTTCTTCGGAGTTCGCAGCTGGATCGGTCTGGCGGTTTCCGTCGTTCTGTGCCCGTTGATCTTCCACCTCATCTTTTTTGTGCTGCTTGGTGTGTACCCGCCTTATGGCGAGGTCTTTGACCTGCTCAGCTGGATACAGGGGTAAATCGTCATGGAAATTTTCCCCGCACTTCTTTCGGTCATAACCGACCCCAGTTTGCTGTTTGCCATCGTGCTGGCCGCAGCTGTGGGCATGGTCGTTGGGGCCACGCCCGGTCTGACCGCATCGGCAGCGATTGCCATGCTGCTGCCCATCACCTTTTACATGTCGCCACTATTCGCGCTCGCCTTCCTGTATGTGATCGGTAAATCCGGTCGCTATGGCGGATCGATCGCGGCAATTCTGTTCAACACGCCGGGCACTGCAGCCAGTGCCGCGACACAGATTGACGGTTATCCCCTTGCGCGCGCTGGGCAGGCTGGAAAGGCGATGAAGGTCGCGACCATATCATCAGTCATCGGTGACCTCATGGGGGATATCCTGCTGGTCGTCGGTGTCGGTTTCATTGCGGCTATTGCCCTTAAGCTTGGCCCGCCAGAAACCTTTGCGATCTACTTTGCAGCCTTCGTGGTCATCGGTTCGGTCATCGGCAGCTCAATCGTCAAAGGATTGGCATCTGCCCTGATGGGTATTTTGATCGCCATGGTCGGATTGGACCCAATCTCAAGCGAAGAGCGCTATACCTTTGGCTCGTTCGACCTGTCCAACGGGATTGGCCTTGTGCCCCTGATGATCGGTGTATTCGTTTTGGGAGAGGTCTTTGCCCAGTTGGAAACGCGCCGCAAGGCAACCGGTGAAACCAAAGAAAATGAAAGCACGGAAGACGGCAACAGCCTGACATGGGAAGAGTACAAACCTTGCTTGCCTCATGCGTTCCGTGGAGGCTTCATCGGTGCAGGTATCGGTGTGCTGCCAGGTCTGGGTTCGGCTATTGCGGCGTTCATTTCGTACGGTGAAGGCAAACGCCGCGCCAAAAACCCCGAGAAGTGGGGCAAGGGCGCGCTGGAAGGTGTCGCAGCACCCGAAGCTGCAAACAACGCGGTGTCCGGTCCGTCGATGGCCCCGCTGCTGACGCTGGGCATCCCGGGTTCGACAATTGGTGCGATCCTTTTGGGTGTTTTCCTGATCCACGGCATCCAGGTCGGACCAACCCTGTTCCTGACCGACAAAGAGCTGGTCTACAAACTGTTCGCCTGCGGGATGTTGGGTATCGTGGCCTATGGTCTGATCGGTTACTTCGGTGCCACTCAGGTTGCGCGAATTATCCTGAAGATCCCGACCAATGTCCTGTACCCGCTGATCTTCCTGACCGCGTTTGTCGCAGCTTATTCTGCACGTGGATCAATGTTTGACGTCACAGTCATGACTTGCGCGGGCTTTGCCGGATGGCTGATGCGGAAATACGACTTCAACGTTGCGGCATTTGTCATTTCGTTCGTGCTGGCCAAAGGTGCTGAAGAGACATTCCGTCAGTCGTTGCTGATGTCGGAGGGTGGCGCCCTGATCTTCGTTGAACGTCCGATCGCTTTGGCCTTCCTGGTCATCGGCGCAGGGGCAATTGCCTACCGTATCCGCGGGATCATGAAAGAGCGCAAGATCGCGAAGGGAGCATTAGAAGATGCTTGAGCACTCCCTCTATCGCGACTGCTTTTCCAGCGCCGATATGCGGTCCGTCTGGTCGGAACACGCCACGATCTCGGCCTGGTTGAAGGTTGAACAGACACTGGCCCATCACCAGGCGTTGGAAAACCTAATCCCGCAAGAGGCTGCAGATGCGTTGGATGCGGTGTCAGTCTGCAATCTGGATACCGAGCGGTTGCACGAAGACATGATGCTTGTCGGGCGCCCGATCGTTGGTCTTGTCGAACAATTGCGAAGGCAGGTCGGCGACCATGCGGAAAAGGTCCACTATAGGGCGACAACGCAGGACATTATGGACACCGCTCTGGCCCTGCAAATGAAGATCGGTCTGGAGCACATCCAGACCGGACTGCAAAGACTGACCACCGCTATTGAGCAACACATCGATCAGCTTGGTGATACTATCATGATCGGTCGCACAAATGGACAGCATGCCTTGCCTATTCGGGCTGAAACCAAACTGACCGTCTGGAAAGTTGAACTGCAGCGGCGTTCACAAGCGTTGGAAGAAGCGGGCGTTCGCGGTTTGAATGCCCAGATTGGTGGCCCCGTTGGCGATCTGCGCGGTTACGAAAACGGGACCGGACATCGCATCAAGGAAGGCGTTGCGGCCACTTTGGGTCTGAATGTAGTTGAACCCCATTGGCAAAACGCCCGTGACGGGCTTGCCGATGTTGTAACTGCGCTGGGAGGGCTGTGTGCGACGCTGTGCAAGATCTCGCATAACGTCAATCTGTTGTCTTCATCGGATATTTCCGAATGTTCCGAGGTGCATGAAGCCGGTAAAGGCGCGTCTTCGGCTATGGCGCACAAACAGAACCAGCGCGCGTCAGAATTCGGAGAGGCCGTCGCCCGGCTTGGACGACAGCGGGCTGAACAGATCGGCGAATTCACCACCCATCAACACGAACGTTCGGGTGGTATGTGGATCGGCGAATGGATCGTCATCCCAGAGACGTTCTTGCTGACTTCGGGCGCTTTGTCATGGGTCGAAACGATCTTTGCGAACCTGGTTGTGGACTCTGAATCCATGGCCCGCAAGGTTTCCGACTTTGAGTATAGCACGGCTGGGAAAACGCACTGAAGCGATAAGATTGGTCATATCACCGCTCTTTTTTCGAGCGGTGATTAACGACGTGGGATAAGATCACAGGGTCCTGCGCCTGAACTGCGGTTTTCGCTTTTCCAGAAAGGCATTCATGCCTTCTTGTTGGGCCGGCAATCCATAAAGCGCGTGATACATCTGCCGCTCGAACCGCAAACCCGATTCAAGTGTGCTCTGGTCGGCCATGTTTACGCAGGTGCGCGCCATATTGACGATATCATCAGCGTAATCTGCAATGGTTTCGGCCACCTCTTGTGCTGTGTCCAAAAGGGTATTCTGCGTGACAACTCGACTGACCAAGCCCATCTGCAGGGCCTCTGACGCGTCGATCATGCGCCCGGTCAGGATCATGTCCATAGCTCTGGCACGACCGATCAGCCGTGTAAGCCGCTGCGTGCCACCAATGCCGGGAATGCAGCCGATTTTGATTTCGGGCTGGCCGAATTTGGCAGTGCCCGAGGCCAGAATGACGTCACACATCAGCGCAACTTCACATCCACCGCCCAAGGCATAGCCACTGACCGCCGCCACCTTGGGCAGGCGAAGCGCTGCAAACTTATCCCATTCGGCAAAGTAGTCACTTGCTTGCATAGTTGCGTAGGTTTGCACCGCAAGCTCGCCGATATCTGCCCCGGCGGCAAAAGCACGATCACTGCCCATAAGGATCAAGCAGCCGATGCCGGGATCCTTGTCGAACGCGGTCGCGGCGGCCAGGACTTCGTTCATTAGTTGAGTGTTCAACGCGTTCAGCTGATCGGGACGGTTGAAGCGGATCGTTGCGACCCGCCCCCGTGTTTCGGTTTCAATTGTCTCAAACATGATCAGCTATCCCAAATTGCGCCATAGGCGGGAATGCCAAGGCTTTCCATGTCATGCACTACCTTGCGGGTCAGCTTTTGGTTTGAGATCACGATGACCGCCTCAGCCGCACTGTCGCGAACGGCTTGCAAGGCAAGGGCCGAAAGGTTCGGTTTGCCGTCTTCGTCGGTGTCCCAGATCAAAGGCTGCTCGGTGTTGGCCTCGATCTCATCCACCAGCGCGTCACCATAGGTTTTGCGTGGGCTGCGGGTGGACCAGATCAGGCGGTTTGGCACCTCTTTAGCCAGCAGATGCGGCAGGATCGGTCCGATGCCTGAACCGGTGCCTACATACACCACCTTTTTGAACAACACTTCGATCCGTGCGACACCTGATGTGGTGATACCCTTGACCCAAACCTTCTTGGGCGGATTGTCGATAAAACGCGCGGTCCAGTCGCCCGCACGGCTGATGGCCAATCGGTAACCCGGCTGGTCCGGGGATGGGATATTGGCGAATGAGTGATACTCGCCAAACGGGGTGTGGCTGATCGCGTTCGAACTGCCGGGGAACGGAGTATCTCCATAGTCAAACTGCGCAATCACCGCATGGTTTGACGGCTTTTCGATCCGGACATTCACGCGTTTCAGGGTCAGCCAAGGGGACAGGATCGACAAGGTGACCAGGCAGAGCATCCAAAAGGCCGGGCTGTGCAACAACATGCCCCCCATGTCCTTAGTGATCGAGATCGTCTGCGCCCAAAACAATCCTAAAACCGTCCAGCCGACAAAGCGGTGCGTTTTCTCGAATGCATTGTGAAACCGGGCGCGGATCGGGCCGAGGGCCGAAATCACCATCAATGTCATCAAGACAACCATTGTGGCGCTCAGGCCCAGTGTCAGGTCTGAGGGCACGGCGGCGCCGTTGGAGCGGTTCCAAATCATCGCAAACAGAAGAAAACCGAACCAGATGGTCCCAGTGACGGTGCCGCCGGAATGCAACCCGCCAAAGTGGAACACCTTGCCGGCCCCCCAACGGATCCAAAGTGGCCATGATGTGGGAATGCGTGTGGCCAGCCAGAACAGGGCGTTGACCACCCGCTGTTGTCGGATCAGGATACCGAGGCTGAGGTTGATCAGCGCCATATCCGCAATAGGGCCGAGCGTGAATGCATTCTCAGCGAACCAAGTCCCATCGCGCAATCCAAACCCAAAGGCGGCCAGATTCACCAATGCAACAAGCATCACCAGGCGGCGGTATTCCATCAGGGCCGGGTGGCGGGTCACCCGCCGCCAGTTCAGGCCACCTGTGTCAAGATTTGTCGTCTGTGTCGTCATCAGCTCAACTCCGCACCAGTTGTCGCGATATGGGTGCGCGCGAGATCCAGCAGTAGACGCTTGTCCAGTTTGCCGCGCGGAGTGCGGGGCAGCGTGTCCATCGGGACTACAACGGCGGGGCTGCAGTAATATGGCAAGCGATCCGAGACGGATTGTGCCGCCTGCTTGGGGCAGGCCGACGACGGTGAGATAAAGCTGACCAGATTGCGGCTGTCATATTGCAACGTCACCGCCTGCTGACAGCAGGGCGAGGCCTCAAGCGCGGATGTAACGCCGTCCAGCTCAACCCGAAAACCCCGTACTTTGACTAGGTCGTCAACGCGCCCGAAATGCTCTAACTCACCGGTCTTAGTCCAGCGTCCCAGATCACGGGTGCGGAACATCATATGTCCCGGCCGGAATGGGTCGGGTCGGTAACGCTCGGCCGTCAGTTTGGGGTTGGCGAGGTAACCGGCTGTGACGCAATCGCCGCCAGCCCACATCTCGCCCTTTTCGCCGATGGGCAAAGGGCGCAGGTCGTCGTCCAGAACATAGACCGTGTTGTTTGGTGTCGGGCGCCCGATCGACAGAACTGGTTTGTCGGGGTGATGCGGTTCGGCCGTATTGATGATGGTGGTCTCGGTCGGACCACAGGAATTGTAGAAAGTGCAAAAAGTTGACCAGCGATCGGCCAGCGGTCGGGGGCAGGGTTCGCCTGCTACGGCGACAGCTTTGACCTGCGTACAGCGGGTCTGGTCCAGTGCATTCAGGATCGAAGGCGTGGCGATCAGCACATCCACCTTCTCGGCCGTTTCCTGAATCGATTTGCCACGGATCACCAAAGTTGCGCCATTGGACAAAGCGCCAAGGATCTCCCACGCTGCCATGTCGAATGAGATCGACAGGATCTGTCCGACCCGCAAGCCCGGTCGCATCCCCAGATCCCCGGGGGCGGTCAGCAGGATGTTGGCCAGGTTCTGATGGCTGACCTGTACGCCGTTTGGAACGCCGGTAGTGCCGGACGTGAACATTATCATCGCCAAATCGTCGGGGCTGGCCCGATAAGCAGGGCCGGGGGCCGGGGCGTCCAGTATCGGGTCGAACATCGTCGTATCAATTGTGATCAGGGTCTGGTCTAGTCCAACGAGGATTTGATCTGCCAGTTTGCTCAGGCTGAGTATGATTTTTGCACCAGTTACATTCGCAACATGGCGTAAGGTTTCCGTCGGCGCGACACCGACATGCTGCGGAATATAAGCGGCCCCAAGCTTTATGGCGGCGACGATACCTACGACCATTTCGACCGAACGATGCAGGAACAGGCACACCGCGTCGCCGCGTTTCACGCCATGGGCGCGCATGACATTTGCCAATCGGTTCGAGGCCTCGTCCAGCGCCCGGTAGCTAAGGTTATGGTCCGCGCATTCCACCGCGGTGGCATCGGGTTGATCTCGCAACGACTGGCGCAGCGCGTCGGCGATGGTGGCATAGCGTGGCGGAACCTGCGGGCCCCAACCAAAGGATAGAAACAGCTCTTGATCTTCGGGGCTGAGCGCGTCCAACGCACCCGGTTTTTTTGTGCGGGTTAAATCGGTTTGAGATAGGGGGGGGTAGTTTGTCTGGGGATCGGTTGCGATAAGGTGCATGGCATTCTCCAGTTCAAGAAGGGGTCACACCTTAGTGATAATGGGAAAAATTCCCATTAAAGATCACATTCGATCACATTTTGAACACGAAAGCGTTGAATTCGTTAATTCTAGGAAAATGTTATCAACTACCAATCCGTGACGAGTTCCCAAATGTCGAATGATCCCAAACCTCCTCTTGAAACCGCCCTGTCTGCGTTGCTGGTCCCACTGGCGCAGGCAATGGTTGCGCATGGGGTCACGCTTGGCACCGCGACCGAAGCGCTCAAACAAGCCCTGCTGACGGCAGCTGAGCAAAGCACAGACGGAAAGCTAAGCGACAGCCGCGCCAGCCTGTTGACGGGCCTGCATCGCAAGGATGTCAAAAGGCTGCGCAACACCGACGATGATGCCCCTTTGAAACGCAGTTGTAATGCGGCGGCACTGGTCATCAGCTTTTGGTCGACGACGCCCGAATTTCTGGACGACTTGGGCGCGCCACGGCTGCTGAGCCGCAAAGGCGACGAAACTGGCCCAGGATTTGATGATTTGGTGCGGCGCGCGCGTGTGGACATGGCCCCAGGTACCGTTCTGGAAACCTTGATCGACCAAAAGAACGTGGAACAGGTCGGCAAAGGCAATCTTCGCCTGTTGTCCCAAGCCTTTCTTCCTTCTGCTGGCAGCGCTGAACAAGTGGCGGCCTACGAGGCGACACTGTCTGCGCACCTTGCGGCGGCAACACAGAACCTGCTGGCCGAGCCGGATGTACCGCGAAATTTCGACCGCGCGGTTCGGTATTCTCATATGTCGCCTGAATCAATTGAAGAGTTGCGCCAATTTTCGTCAGATCGGGCGCAATCATTGTTGCTAGAAATCAATGCCCTCGCTCGCGCGTTACAGGAAAAGGACAGTGACGGCGATCACAGCGGTCGGTTTGCAATGGGCGCTTTTGTCCTGCCCTCTCCGCAAAGGGTGCCAAGTAAAAACACGAAAGAGGATGAGTAGGCATGGGTGTGTTTCTTCGTGTGCTCGCGGCGTTTTTTATGGTGTCTTGGCTGCCTGCTCCGACTCAGGCCGAAGACAAAGGTGAAACTGATCGTGAAGGTGGCATTATCGGCACCGGTATCGTGGGCACGATCACCCATCTGGGCAGCATCCAAGTAAATGGGCAGCATATTTTGTTCGATGGCCACATGCCGGTTGCCGACTCGGTTCCTCTGATCACTGCGGGCGAGTTGAAGCCGGGTCATACCGTTGCGGTTGTTGTAACTCAGGAAAATGGTGGGTGGCACGCAAAACACATCCGTCAGGTCCTGCCGCTGGTCGGACCAGTGTCTAGCGTGCAGGACGGCACGATATCGGTACTTGGGACCGACGTTGCGTTCGAACGGCGGGCAGACATTCAGGTCGGCGATTGGGTCGCTATCAGCGGATTGTGGCAAGGTCAGTCAGTGCGCGCTTCACACATTGAAAAACTGACAAGCAATGGGCATCAGGCGCGGTTGTCCGGCACATATCTTGGGTCTGACACCCAGGACCGGACTGTGATCGGGGCAAGCGTTGTCAGTGGGCTTGAGCCGCAACATCTGTCGGCGGGTGATCTTGTCCGGGTCGTCGGGCAGCCAACACGCGAAGGGATCGAGGCCGAGCGTCTGGAAGTCGGACTGTTCGCCGGTGCGGTCGGCATTGTTCAGGTCCAAGGCTATTTCTCGGAACCCCAGCCCAGCGGGCTGTATACGGTGCTGGGAAGCGGCTTGATCGCCTATAGCGATCAGCCCGAGATGATAGACCCGAACACCCGTGTTATCCGCTGCGGCGATGGTGGCGGGTTGGTGAATGCGGGCAGCACAGGTGTCTTTGCACAGCTGGGATGCTGAAATGGGAACTACGGTATTTGGCGTACGTGCGACTCCTTTGGTCCGGGGGGGCAGGGGGTGCCCTCGATCCAATCACGGGGTCGGATCAGCATGGATCAGGTCGGAGCATTGAAAGCACGAAAGCGTGTCAGAAATGAAACGCGAGGTGACTTGCCCCAAAGGCAAAGCTGAACTTATCGTCGCAGGTAGGATAAGCGCCCTGCGGGCATCGCAGGGTAAAAACTCTGGGAAAGCAAGTTATCAAAAAGGTATGCCAGATGTCTGAAAGCACCCCAACGCGCGACGTCGCACTTAGCCAGGCGCAATCCGACAAATATTGGGAGGATGGGTTTCTTTTCCCGCTAACCATCTTTTCCGAAAACGAGGCCGCCGCAACCCGAGCTGAGCTTGAGCGGATAGAACAGGACTGGCTTGGCGCAGACCTGCCCTTGCCGCTGAACACTTATAAACGGGTCAATGCGCATCTGGTGATGCCGCTGGCGGCACAGGTCGCGATGAATCCTCGTGTTCTGGATGTGGTCGAAGGTGTTCTAGGGCCGGACATCATGGTCTGGTCCGCCGAGTTCTTCATCAAAGAACCCCACACCGCCCACACCGTTGGGATGCACCAGGACTTGACCTATTGGGGGATGGGCGAAACCCCGGATCAGGTCACCGCCTGGATTGCGCTTTCGCCGGCAACGGTCGAAAGTGGATGCATGGATTTTGTGCGCGCCAGCCACAAGAACCCGATCCTTCCGCATAACGATACGTATTCAGACACCAATCTTCTGTCGCGCGGACAAGAGGTTGCAGTGGATGTCGCCGAGGAAGACAAGACCCACATCGAATTGGCACCAGGGCAGATGTCCCTGCATCACGGGCTGACGATCCACGGTTCGGGTCCCAATCAATCGGGTGACCGGCGAATTGGTCTTGCTATCCGTTATCTCAACCCGAATGCCAAGCAGCTGGTTGCAGAGCGAGACTATGCCATGCTCGCGCGCGGGCAGGACGGCCAAAGCAACTTTGTTCACGTTGAGCCACCAACCGAGTTGTTTTCTGCCGATGCGCTAGCGCTGTATGAAAAGGTTCGCAGCGATCAGAGCAAAGCGCTTTCGGAAGGCGCAAAGGGATCGGTGCCTCTGTACGCGTCGACCTGAAACTATTTGCGCAGGCGTCGGTCAACTCATGTGAAATCAAAGCCCGACCGCGGCGCAGGGTTGCATTCAGGAGTTTATTGCTGTTTCAGAGGCTGCAAAAAAGCAAATCAGATATTCTCGGAATTCGGCTATGACAAAAACAGCATTGGTTACTGGTATTACCGGGCAGGACGGATCATATCTTGCCGAATTTCTGCTCGAAAAAGGGTACGAAGTTCACGGGATCAAGCGCCGTGCGTCTTCGTTCAACACACAGCGTATTGACCACATATATCAGGACCCGCATGTGCCCAATCCGCGCCTGCACCTCCATTACGGTGACCTAAGCGACACATCGAACCTGACGCGCATCATTCAAGAGGTGCAGCCGGACGAAGTGTATAACCTTGGCGCGCAGTCCCACGTGGCGGTCAGTTTTGAATCGCCGGAATATACAGCCGATGTCGATGCGATAGGTACTCTGCGCCTGCTTGAAGCGATCCGGTTCTTGGGTCTTGAGAAAAACACGCGCTTTTACCAGGCGTCTACGTCCGAGCTGTACGGGTTGGTCCAGGAAACACCCCAGCGTGAAACAACGCCGTTTTATCCACGCTCACCTTACGCGGTGGCCAAGCTGTATTCCTATTGGATCACAGTGAATTATCGCGAAGCCTATGGCATGTATGCCTGCAACGGCATCCTGTTCAATCATGAAAGCCCGCGCCGGGGCGAAACCTTTGTGACGCGCAAGATCACCCGTGGTTTGTCCAACATTGCCCAGGGTCTGGAAAGCTGCCTGTATATGGGCAACATCGACAGCCTGCGCGACTGGGGGCACGCCAAGGATTATGTCCGGATGCAATGGTTGATGCTGCAACAGGACGCCCCCGAGGATTTCGTTATTGCAACGGGTGTACAGTATTCGGTGCGTCAGTTCATCGAATGGTCCGCCGCTGAACTGGGTGTGACGCTTGAATTCTCAGGCACAGGTGTCGATGAAGTTGCCACTGTCAAGTCCGTCGAAGGCGATAGTGCACCTGAATTGAAACCTGGTGACGTGATCATGCGCATCGACCCGCAATATTTCCGCCCGGCAGAAGTCGAAACATTGCTTGGCGATCCATCGAACGCCAAAAACAAACTGGGCTGGGAGCCGGAACTGACGGTTCAGCAGATGTGCGCTGAAATGATCACCGAGGACCTGAAGACAGCCAAACGTCATGCCTTGCTGAAACAGCATGGTTACGAATTGCCGGTCACACTGGAAAATGGCTGAGGCCGGGGGCATGCGCAAGATTTACGTCGCCGGGCATCGCGGCATGGTCGGAGGCGCAATCCTGCGTCGCTTGCAAGACCGCCAAGAATCAGGTGAGTCACTGGAGCTTGTGACACGGACTCATGCGGAACTTGATCTAACCAATCAGGCCGCTGTCGCCGATTTCATGCAGGCCGAGCGGCCGGACGTTGTCATTCTTGCAGCGGCCAAAGTCGGCGGTATCCACGCCAACAACACCTACCCAGCGGATTTCATTTACAAAAACCTGATGATTGAGTGTAACGTGATACATCAGGCGTTTGCTGCGGGAGTCAAAAACCTGCTGCAATTGGGCAGTTCCTGCATCTATCCGCGAGCAGTGCCGCAGCCAATGCGCGAAGATGCCCTGCTGACCGGTGTGCTAGAGCCGACAAACGAACCTTACGCCGTGGCAAAGATTGCCGGTATCAAGCTGTGTGAAAGCTACAATCGGCAGCACGACGTGGACTATCGTTCCGTGATGCCGACAAACCTGTACGGACCTGGTGACAATTTTCACCCTGAAAACAGCCACGTTCTGCCCGCCCTGATCCGCCGATTTCACGAGGCACAGCGGGATGGGCTGGACGAAGTTGTCATCTGGGGCACAGGTAAGCCCCGGCGCGAGTTTCTGCATGTTGACGACATGGCTGAGGCGTCTTTGTTCGTAGTGGACCTGCCCCGTGCTGCGTATGAGGCAAATACCCAACCCATGCTGAGCCATATCAACGTGGGATGTGGCGAAGATATCTCGATCGCGGAACTGGCGGCGATGGTGGCAAAGATCACCGGGTTCACCGGGCGGATTACGCAAGACGTCAGCAAGCCGGACGGTACTATGCGGAAGCTGATGGATGTTTCCCGGCTGGCCGACATGGGATGGCGCGCGACTATCGGGATCGAAGACGGGATTCGCGAAACCTATACCTGGTTTCTGAAGCAAGCCGAGGCAGAACTTCGCGCGAAGTGACCGCCCGGACAAAGACCCGGGCAGTCTGGCGGATCAGAACCAGCGGCCAATAGCTATCGCCGTTGGTGGTAAAACCGTCGCGTCAGAAGCAGACGAAAGAACTTTGTACACGACCTGAGTTTCGGACGGTTCATCAAAACCCATGAACCTGCTGATCGCGCCCCCGCTGCCGCTGAGTGCCGGGTTCGTGCCGGCCGCGAAGGCAACTGGAAAATCCCATGCTTCCGACGAGCTTGCGAACAGTGCACCTGCGGTGTTTGAGCAGGTCGTTGCATCCAGTGTAGCGGTGCAAATCTGGGTGCCATCAGCAAACCGGACGAAATCACCACTTGGTGTGGCTCCTCGCTCAATCACAGCGCCGGTCGGGGTTCCGCCACTTTGCATGACCGCCCCCAAGAGATTTCCGGGCCCATACCCATAGTCAGCCCGCATCAGGCGGCCCGCTGTTGTGTCCTCTGCGCTGTTTTGCACGGCCGTGCCAGAGGCCACCCCGGACGCTGGATCAAAGCTCAACGCCTCAAACCAATTGTTCCCATCCGGCGAGACCTTGATGGAAAAGCCCGTGCTGCCGGACAGACCCATTTCGGCATGCCCGGTCCAATTGGATTGAAACAACAGGGATGCGGTCTCATCGGCATTTGCCTTGTTGATCTTCAGTTGATGCCCGGCACCCTCGTGGCTTAGCAAGGTTGCCGGAGCGCGCACCGACAGACGGTTGGTCGTGTCGTACCCGGTGGCGATTCCGATGCCTGGCAGGTTCTGCGTTGTAGTCGGGGGTTCGATCCATGCTGACCCGTCCCAAATTGTCAGACGGTTATTCTCTTGGTCCCACGCGCGCCAGCCGGATTTGGGGGTTATAAAATGCCAGCCATTGTCCAACCAGGCTGCAAGGTCTCCGGCATGATCCGACCAATCGCCGATGGGTGTCGATCCAAGGGCATAAAGCTCACCCTGTGCCGGAACTGCGGGCGGGGTTGAGGCATTAGTAGACGCAACACTCAGCTGGACGATCAGATCAAGGCGTCTCAGGGCTTCGTTATGTGTGATGTGCTTTTGCGCTTGCGAAGGTTGCAGGAATGGCAGGTTCAATTTGGGCGAATTTTGGGACAAAGGGCATTCTCCGTTGGTTGTCGGATCGACAATTGCGTTGCGCGCCAGACTGCCGTGCCTCACATGAATCCCACCTGACCGGTAAGAACGCTCGGTTAATGTCGTGCCAATATTCTGGCTGAGTGAAGGGCTGTCCAATCGCCCCCTGGGCCTTTCATCCACACCGAAAGAAAAAGGCAAACTGCAATGCCCGCAGTTTGCCCTTTAAACGATACCGTTTACCTCGTCTTCGAGGCCGTCATCCCTGGTTACTGAGCTGCCTGACCCGTGGCGACAACGTCGTGCAGGTATTTCTGCAAATCCTCTCGAAGGTCATCGCGCGCCAGCGCAAAGGCGACGGTCGCCTGCAGGAAACCCGCTTTGGACCCGCAGTCAAACCGCTGCCCATCGAATTTGTACCCGAAGACCGGGACACCGTTTCTGATGTCTTCGGCGATTGCGTCCGTCAGTTGAATCTCGCCGCCACTGCCCTGCTTATTCTGGTTGAGGTTGTACAGCACCGATGAACGCAGAATGTAACGGCCGATAACCGCCAGATTGGACGGTGCTTCCTCGGGTTTCGGTTTCTCGACCATGCCGCGCGCGCGGACAACTGTCCCGATGTTATCGCCTACATCCAGAACGCCGTAAGAGCTTGTCTTTTCGGAAGGAACCTCCATTGTGGCAACCATGTTGCCACCGGTTTCTTCATAAGCTTCCATCATCTGCTGCAGACACGGTTTTTCCGCGGCAATAACGTCGTCAGGCAGCATGACCGCAAATGGTTCATCTCCGATCAAGCGGCGCGCGCACCAAACAGCGTGACCTAACCCCAAGGCCTTGTGCTGCCGGATATAGGCGATCGCCCCGCTTTCCATGTTGGTGGCATTCAGCGTTTCCAACAGGTCGTCTTTGCCCTTTTCCTTAAGCGTTTGTTCAAGGATTTGATTGTGGTCAAAATAGTCCTCAAGCGCCGATTTTCCGCGGGATGTCACAAAGATAAATTCGGTGATCCCGGCGGCCCGGGCTTCGTCGATGGCATATTGAACCAGCGGGCGATCGACCAGGGTCATGATTTCCTTAGGTACCGACTTTGTCGCGGGCAGAAAGCGTGTGCCAAGACCCGCTACCGGAAAAACTGCCTTTGTGACCTTACGTCCCATACTACCTCTCAACTAAATGTCTTGTCCGAATGAATGCGCTTTGTCGACGCCACCTAATAGTGCGCGCGGTTGGAACAATCAACGCAAATAGGCAAAGCCAGCCAAGTTGGAGAAATCGTGCCACCGTTGAATTGGGAAGTCAAAATGCCTTGTTCAAGGCGGCCAAATCATAGCCTCGGTTGCGGCGCTAAATTAGTATAAAGCGCGCTTATCGGCATGTATTGGCTTCAAAAAGGAAACAATTTTGCGTCCTTGATATTGCCAGGAAGAACCTGCCCCGAATGCAAGGACTTGCTTCGGGGCAGGAAAGTTATGCCTTAGCCATGATCGCTTCGAGCGAGTCGTGCTCGGCCACAAAATGATTGGGCTTTACTTCGCTAAGTTGCGGAACATAGTCATTCTCACCAGCCGCCAAACGACTGGGCAGGAAACGCAACGCGGCTTTCGGATCCATCGGTGAGGGCAGTTCGCCGGGCAATTTCAGGCGTGTGCGACTGCGCTCTACGTCCGGGTCCGGAATTGGCACGGCCGAGATCAGCGATTTCGTGTATGGGTGGATCGGATCGGAGCAGATCACTTCTCCGTCGCCCAACTCCACGATCCGGCCCAGATACAAGACCATGATCCGGTTCGACACAGCGCGTACCACGGAAAGGTCATGACTGATGAAGATCATCGACAGACCAAATTCCTGCTGCAACTCGCGCAATAGTTCCACGATCTGCGCCTGAATTGACACGTCCAATGCCGACACGGCTTCGTCACAGATGATCAGCTTGGGTTTGTTGATCATCGCCCGCGCAATGCCGACGCGCTGGTTCTGACCGCCCGAAAGCTCGTGCGGATAGCGGTTGATCATGTTGGCTTTCAGGCCGACCCTTTCCATCATTTCGGCGACCAGCTTCTTGCGTTCCCGCTCGGTCAGGTCAGGGCGATAGGTCTTCAGCGGTTCCGCAATTGAGGCCGAGATGGTCATCCGCGGATCGAGGCTGGCCAGAGGGTCTTGAAACACGATCTGCAAGTCCTTGCGGTACTTGTTCAGTTCGCGCCGTCTCAACCCGACAATAGGATGGCCCAGCCAGCTGACATTACCTGCGCTGGGTTCAATCAACTGCAGAACAGCGCGCGCCAGCGTGGACTTGCCACAACCGGACTCGCCTACAACGCCCAGCGTTTCACCTTTGCGGATGTCAAAACTAACTCCATCAACGGCTTTCAGCGGGACTTTGTGCCCGAACAATCCGCCCGAGACATGGATTGGAAAGTGCACTTTGACGTCGTCAACTTTCAGCAGAGGGTCATCGACCTTATCAAGAGCTTTAGGCGCATCGCCGGCATCAATACGCGGCATCGCTTCCAGCAATGTTCGTGTGTACTCATGCTTGGGCGCACGGAAGATTTCGCGCGTCTCACCGGCTTCGACGAATTGACCCAGACGCATGACCTGAACGCGGTCGCACATACGCGCGACGACGCCCATGTCATGTGTGATCAGGGCAATCGCCGTTCCTTCGTCCCTTTGCAGGCGTACCATCAGGTCCAGAATGTCTGCCTGAACGGTGACATCCAGCGCGGTTGTGGGTTCATCCGCAATCAACAGCTTCGGGTTACACAGCATGGACATTGCGATCATCACGCGCTGGCGCATACCGCCTGACAGTTCGTGGGGATACTGGTCCAGGCGCCGTTTGGCCTCGGGGATGCGTACACGGTCCAGCCATTCCAGGCATCGCGCCCGAGCAGCCGAACCTTGCAGCCCTTCGTGAACCTGCAGAACTTCGCGCATTTGTTGGCCAATCCGCAGGTGCGGGGTCAGGGCGGTCAGCGGGTCCTGGAAGATCATGCCGACATCGTCGCCACGGATCTGGTTCAGCTTGTTGACCGGCAGGTTCAGAATTTCCTGACCGTTCAGCATGGCGGAACCGGTTGCCTGCCCGGCAGGTGGCAACAGGCCCATCGCGGCCATGAATGTCTGGCTTTTGCCGGACCCACTTTCGCCCACGATGCCCAGGCATTCGCCTGGATTGATGTCAAAACTGATGCCTTTGACGGCCTCGACCACGCCATCGGCGGTGTTGAACTGGACGCCCAGGTCTTTTACGGAAAACAGGCTCATATCAGCGATCCTTCGGGTCCAGAGCGTCACGCAGGCCATCACCAATGAAGAACATGGTGATGATGATTGCGACGTAGAATGTCAGCGGGAACAACAGTTGCCACAAGGTGCCATAGCCCATCGTCCCGGCCCCTTCGGCGATCAATCGACCCAGCGACGTGTAGGGTTCGGAAATCCCAAGGCCGAGGAACGAGATGAAACTTTCGGTCAGGATCATTTCAGGCACCAGAAGCGAAGCATACACAATCACCACGCCAAGAAGGTTGGGCAGGATATGGCGATACATGATGGTGAATTCGCTGACCCCAGCCGCACGTGCGGCCTCGATAAACTCTCGGTTCTTCAGAGTCAGGGTTTGCCCCCGGACAATTCGTGCCATCGTCAGCCAACCAACCGCACCAAGTGCGATGAACAGCATGACGAATGATCGACCCGCGACAACCAGCAACAGGATGATGACCAGAGTTGCCGGAATGGCCAGCAGGATATCGACGAAGCGCATCATCACACCATCGGTGCGGCCACCGATATACCCTGCGGCAATACCGTAACATGTACCGACGATCAGAGCGGTTGCGGCACCGATCAGACCCACCAGCAGCGATGTCGTCGTCGCCTGAATGATGCGGCTGTATAGATCGCGACCCAGATCGTCGACGCCGAAGAAATGTCCAGTCTCTGCGGACGGCATTCCCATGCCGCGAACATCGCCCATGACGTTCCAGTCGATTTCCTCGTTGCTCCAAACGGCAAAGTAGGGGCCAATGATCGTGAACAACACGATCATCGCCAGAATGAACAGGCTCGCCATGGCGGCTTTGTTGCGAACAAAACGCATCCGTGCGTCCTGCCAGAGTGAACGCCCCTGAATGACCGTGTAATCGGTGATGTCATCGGCCAGGTGGGCGGCTTTTTGTGATTTACCAAGCATTGCCAGCCCCTCAGTAACGGATTTTCGGATCGAACCAGGCATAGGCCAGGTCGGTCAGCAGGTTTACGAGTACGGTCAGGACGCCATATAGGATCGTGACACCCAACAGCACCGCGTAATCACGCGATAGCGCGGACCCCACATAGGCCTGCCCCAGTCCACCGGTCGAAAAATAGATGTCCACAAAGACCGAACCCGTCAGTACGTAGACGAAAACCGGACCCAGATAAGACACGACGGGCAGCAAGGTTGGTTTCAGCGCATGGCGCCAGATCACGGTTCTGGTTGGCAAACCCTTGGCGCGGGCCGTGCGGATGAAGTTCGAGTTCAGAACTTCCAGCATCGATGATCGCGTGATCCGCGCAATGGATCCCATATACGAGGTGGCAAGCGCGATAACCGGCATGATCAGATACGGCCACTGGCCGCCATTCCAGCCGCCGCCCGGCAGCCATCCGAGCCACAGAGTGAAGGTCAGGATCAGGATCGGGCCCATGATGAAGTTCGGCAGCGCCTGTGCCGCGATGCCCAGACCAACAGCGAAGTAGTCGATCCAGCTGTTGTGCTTGATCGCAGCGGCAATCCCAAGCGCGACTCCGACGGTTGTTGCCACCAGAAAGGACAGCGAACCGTAGGTCAGCGAGATCGGGAAACCCTGCGCGATGATGTCGTTCACGTCCCTGTCCTTGAATTTGAAGGACGGGCCGAAATCAAAATGCACGACGATGTTGTACAGATAATCCCAAAGCTGTTTCCACAGCGGCTGGTCCAATCCGTACCGCGCCTCGATATTGGCCAGGACCGCGGGCGGCAGAGGCCGTTCCGAGGTGAAGGGCCCACCTGGCGCGAAGTGCATCAGAAAGAAACTTGCAACGATCAGCAAAAGGATCGTTGGGACGGCGATCAGCAATCGCCGGACGATATAGGCAAGCATTTCATGCCCCCATTATTGGCTTTGCCCCGGAAAGAACTCCGGGGCAAAGCTTGGTCTAAGGAAGATTATTCGGCGGTTTTGTAGAGGTTCTTGGAATACCAGTTCTGCTCTACGTTTTTGACCGGCCAGTTACCGACATCGCTGTCCATCATGTAGACGCCAGCATAGTGATAGATCGGGATAACGGGCGTCTCTTGCGCGATGATACGCTCGACCTCGGTGTACAGAGGTGCGGCATCGTCAGAGGTTTTGGCTTCGGACAGCAGTTCATCAACCCGGGCGTTGTTGTACTTGCCGTCGTTATAACCGGAATCCGACTGTAGCAGATCGAGGAAGGTCGAGGCTTCGTTATAGTCGCCACACCATGCTCCGCGTGCCATATCGAAGTTCTGGTTGCCACGCTCTTCCAGGAAGATCTTCCATTCCATGTTGGCCAGCTCGGCATTGACGCCCAGCTTTTGCTTCCACATCTGGCTCAGGGCCACGGCAACTTTTTTGTGCGCTTCCGAGGTGTTGTAAACCATCTCAAAGCTCAGTGGGTTGTCGGGACCATAACCAGCTGCGGCTAGCAGTTCCTTGGCCAGTTCGTCGCGCTCGGCCTGCGACATGGACGCCATTTCTACGTCTGGAACGTCAAAGCCAGCGGTTGCTGCCGGGGCAAAGGTATAAGCCTGCGGCTGCCCACCTGCCATTATGTTCTCAGTGATGATCTTACGATCAACTGCCAGGGACAGCGCCTGACGGACGTTCGGGTCCTTGAAGGCTTCGGGGCCACCATCGGACAGGTTGAACGTGTAATAATAGTTACACAGGCGCGGGAAGCTGATTGCTTCTTCCGGGTGCTCTTTTTGCAAGCGTGGGAACTGACCTGCGGGAACTTCTGTGCGGTCCAGCTCACCTGCCAGGTAACGGGTCAGCGCGACGTTTTCGTCGTTGATGACCAGTGCCACGACTTTTTCGATGATCGTGTTGTCGTTATCCCAGTAGTTTTCGTTCCGCTCACGAACCGAACGTTCCTGCGGCAGATGCTCGGTCAGGACGTATGCACCGTTCGATACGATGTTTTCAGGCTTGGTCCAGGCGTCGCCAAACTCTTCGATAACTTTCTGCGGGGCAGGGAAAGTGGTCGAATGCGTGGTCATTTGCGGGAAGTACGGCAGCGGTGCGCTGAGCGTCACTTCAAGCGTGTGGTCGTCGATGGCTTTAACGCCCAAGTCGTCAACCGACTTGTCACCTGCGATGATTTCAGATGCGTTCTCGATCGACATCAGTTCCATGAACCATGCATAGGGCGAGGACAGGGCGGGATCGACGGCACGTTTCCAGGCGAAAACAAAATCGCTGGCGGTTACCGGATCACCATTCGACCACTTCGCATCGTCGCGCAGGGAAAAGGTGTAAACGTCTTTGGAGTCGTTGGTGGTGTAACCGGTGGCAACACCGGGGACCAGATTGCCGTCTTCGTCCTGGTTCATCAGGCCTTCGAACAGGTCACGCACGATCTCGGCGCCGGAAACATCCTCAACAACTTGAGGATCGACCGAGCTGTGTTCGTCCAGAATACGATAGGTAAAGGTCTGGTCATCCGCCAACGCTTCGCCGGTAGTCGGATGGGTTCCGGCGGCAAATGCAGCACCGGTTATCATGGTCGAGGTCAATAGCCCCGCAAGAGATGTACGAATATACTTGTTCATGTTTTTCAACTCCCGTTTTTTTTTCAGCAACCCACGCGCATCCCTTCAGGATGGCTGAGGGCCACCATGTTTGTCCGACCCAGAAAGAGACCGGGACTGGTTCGAATTTTGCTTTTTCAGATCGCAATGAACACCGCGTCGCAGTCTTTCGGTTTGCAGTCGGGAACGTGTTTGCAAAAGTCGCCTTTCACTGATGTCGAACGTGGCATTATTTCAAAAAAGGTTAAAGCCTTTGCCTTAAAATTGGGCAACCAGAGGTGGAATGTGAATGGAAACGGGGGTGCAGTGGAAATTTTATGTTGAAACTCGGAGGCTTCGTGACATTTTCGTGAAGGGTGCCGATTTTCGTTTGGTTGTTTCCGTCGGGTCAAACAGCTGAGGGGGCTCTGGAACAGGGCGAATCGCTACTGTTTCAGGCTGGCCTTCATTCCCGCATCAGGAAAGCAGGTCGGAGTCTGGCCGATCGATTCTTGCCAACGCCCGATCGAGCGGCGGGTTTTAAAACCCGGTAGGCCATCTGCCCCGCCCACGTCGTGTCCTTGTTGTTCCAGTGTGCGTTGCATGGACGCTATGTCAGACCGGTACAAATTTCCCACCTTGCCCCAGCGTCCTGTGAAATCGCCAACGCCATATTGAATGCGGTCTCCGACGTGTCCAACGAACAAGGCATAAAGATCGCTTTTGTTGTATTCCTTGAGGACATAGAAGTTTGGTGTGACGACAAAGGCAGGGCCGTTCCGCCCCGCGGGCATCATCAAATACCCCTCTCCGGCCAATTCATGTCTTGGAAACGGCTTGCCTGACACACGGGTAATTCCCATTTCGGCCCAGTCCCGAATGGGTCTGCCTTGGTCAGGGCCTTCCAGTGCGCAGGATATGGTGTCAGGAACTATGACCTCGAACCCCCAATCTCGCCCGGTCCTCCAACTATGCTGCGCCAGATAATTCCCGATAGAAGCAATTGTATCTTCGGCTGAGGTCCAAATGTCGGCCTTCCCGTCCGCGTTCCCGTCGGCCGCATAGGTCAGGAAATTGGAGGGCATGAATTGCGGTTGACCCAAAGCGCCCGCCCAACTGCTTTTCATTGTGCCCGGTGGTGCATCGCCCGCCTCGGCGATTTGCAGTGCCGCGATCAGCTCTTTGGTAAAATAGTCAGCGCGGGTACTCATGAACCCTTTGGTGCCCAACACCTGGAACGTGTTGTGCCGAATGGGAACTTGCCCATAGCCGCTCTCACGACCCCATATGGCCAGAATGATGCGGGCGGGCACGCCTGTTTCGGCCTCGACGCGCGACAAGGTTGCGGCGTGTCGCCGGGCCATTTGCCGCCCGACTGATGTCGCACCCTGTACGGAACCCGCCTTGAAGTAGCGACTCGGAGAGCCAAATTCAGCCTGTTTTTGCCGTTTCGGGGTTTTGATCGGTTGCCCCGGCGGCACCAGATCGGGCAATTTCCAGTTCAGCGTCACACCGTCAAAGGCCTGCTGCATCGTGCGCCTGGAAACACCCTTGGCCCTGGCCTTCGGCCAGATGGTGTCTTGCAGCCAAGACTGGAATTGTCTTTCAACCGCAGCACGATCTTGTGCGGTTGCGCTTGTGGACAGGCACCAAAGACCCAGGACGAACATGATCCATCGCATCGCTTAAGGTCTGGCTTGGTCAAAGCCGCAAGTCAACAGCGGTTTTCCTGAGGTTTTGTCTGCGCCCATCCCCACCGTTGATCCGGGTCGGTAGCAGAGCACCGACCTATTTGGGAAAAAGCCTTGAGAAATTTCATTTGTCTGCCGATAGTTGGCGCGAGAGCTTGCTTTAGGAGGACAATCAGGCGTGGCCCTATTCCGAATGTCACCAAAGGCGATGCAAGTTGTGATTGTCGCTGCGGCTCTCTCTGCTACGGCGCAAGCTGCCGGTGCAAGTGACAGTTTCATGGACCCACAAGGTCCGATTGCCGCTGTCCAAAAAGTGCACCTTTTCCGGGCAACTGTCCTGATCCTATTGGCGGTTATTCCGGTTCTTGTTCTGGTGCCGCTGATTGCTTTTCGGTATCGCCGCCGCAAAGAAGGCGGAGCCACATACCGGCCCAAGTGGGATTTCTCCGGTCCGTTGGAGTTCGTTATGTGGGGCGTGCCGGTCCTGATTGTCGCGCTGCTGTCTTTCTATCTGTACGCGTCGACCCACCGATTGGACCCATATTCGGATCGCTTTGGCGAAATGCCTGCGCTGAACGTTCAGGTCGTCGGATTGGATTGGAAATGGCTGTTCATCTACCCTGACCTAGGCATCGCCAGCGTCGGAGAGCTTGGCATTCCCGTCAAACAGCAGGTCGCAATGACACTGACGACCGACACTGTGATGCAGTCCTTCATGATCCCTGCTTTGGCTGGCCAGATTTATGCAATGCCCGGTATGACGACAGAACTGCATGTCGTGTCGGATGTGGCTGCAACAATGCAGGGCGAGAACACCCAATATAACGGGCGCGGGTTCACCAAACAGAAGTTCCAAACCGTCGCCATGTCCGCTGAGGAATTCAACGAATGGGCCGACAAGGTCCGCAGCAACGGCATTGCGCTGAATGACGAGACCTATCGCATTTTAGCCATGCGGACGGACCGGGACGAGGTGCAGGCCGCGTTGGGAACCGCGCAAATGCCAGATAACGCGTTGTATTTCACGCTGGAGGACAGCAACCTGTTTCATTCAATTGTGCATCGGTATCACGGCAACAATGCTCTGACCGCCGACCAGCAGCCAGGGACGGTAGAATTCGGACGGGAGGCGCAGCAATGACCACCAATGGTTCTGGCTTCTTCGGCCGCCTGGATTGGGACGCGTTTCCGATCACAGGGCTTATTCAGGATCCCAACACAAATGAGATTGTCGCCAACACGGCCGCTGCGATAGTGATCGTCGGTGTCATCGTCGTCGTCGGATCATTAACGTGGTTTCGTCTTTGGGGACCATTGTGGCGCGATTGGCTGACCAGTTCGGATCACAAGAAGATCGGCATCATGTACATCGTCTTTGCAATCGTCATGCTGGCGCGCGGTGTGTTGGAAGGCGTGGTAATGCGTGCGCAGCAGGCGGCAGGGCAGGGCGACGGGTTTCTAGAGGCCGAGCATTTTGCCGAGCTCTTCAGTACTCACGGGACCATTATGATCTTCTTCGTCGCCGTACCATTTGTGTTCGGTCTTGCGAATTTCCTGATACCGCTGATGATCGGCGCTCGCGATGTGGCTTTCCCCGTGATGAACCAAATCAGCCTTGGGCTGACCGTCTCAGCCGGGATGATGCTGATGGTCTCGCTTGTGGTGGGCGAATTTTCGACTGGCGGCTGGACAGCATACCCGCCGTACACTGGTGCGGCGTTCAACCCTGGTGTCGGTCCGGACTACTGGATCTGGGCCATTGTCGTTTCAGGCATCGGAACAACACTTACGGGCATCAATTTTGCGGTCACGATCTATAAGCTGCGCGCGCCTGGCATGAAATTCATGCGGCTGCCGATGTATTGCTGGACAATCATCTGCAGCTCAATCCTGATCGTCTTTGCCATGCCGCCTCTGGGCGTTGCCGCACTGATGCTTGCAGCAGACCGGTATCTGGACTTTCATTTTTTCACCAACGACCTTGGTGGCAACATGATGAACTATGCCAATATGTTCTGGCTGTTTGGTCATCCCGAAGTCTATTTGCTGGTTCTGCCAGCCTACGGTATCTACTCTGAGATCTTCGCAACATTCTCGGCCAAGCGCCTGTATGGCTACAACTCACTGGTTATCGCCACCATGTCGATTGCGGTGTTGTCGTTCACCGTCTGGCTGCACCACTTCTTCACTATGGGTCAAAGCGCGCTGATCAATGCCGTGTTTGGCATCGCCACAATGCTAATCGCGATCCCGACCGGCGTGAAAGTCTATGACTGGATGGCAACGCTGTTCCGGGGGCGCATCCGGTTTTCCGTTCCCATGCTCTATGGCCTGTCTTTCCTGATGCTGTTCGTTATAGGTGGGCTATCCGGCGTGATCCTCGCCAACCCGACGGTGGACTATCAGGTTCACAACACACTGTTCCTGGTCGCCCACTTCCATAACGTCCTGTTGCCAGGCGTGCTGTTCGGACTGCTTGCCGGATACAACTATTGGTTCCCCAAAGCATTCGGGTTCCGCCTGAACGAGTTCTGGGGCCGTATCTCGGTTGCGTTGTGGACCGTCGGGTTCATGCTTACATTCCTGCCGCTGTATTTCGTCGGCCTGATGGGAATGCCACGCAGGTCATTCAGTTGGGAGGACCCGAGTTTCCACCCGTACATGATCGTCGCCGTCGTCGGCGCGCTGATCATATTGGCGGCTTTGCTGTCGGTGGTCGTGCAACTGTGGGTCAGTATCCGTAATCGGGAAAACGCACGCGTTCCGGTCGGTGATCCGTGGGATGCGCACACGTTGGAATGGGCGATCCCGGCCCCGCCTCCCTCCTACAATTTTGCCATCATCCCCCATGTGACCGATCGAGACGATTTCGCCGCCGCGAAAGAGCGCGGCAACGCGTATCCGTCGCCTGATGCCTATGAGGATATCTCGGTTCCGTTAAACACTGGCATTGGGTTCAGTCTCTGCGTGCTCAGCGGGGTTTGGATGTTTGCGCTGGTCTGGTGGATTTGGTGGTTGGCAGCGTTGATGACAATCTTGATGCTTGCATCCTTTATCGCGTGGACGTTTAAGGCCGAAACAGAGCGGGTCATCCCGGCAGACGACGTGCGTAAGCAGCACGAAGCCTGGTTGGATCTGGTTCACAATTCTACGCCCGTTGACCGTGATCACGAAACTGCCCCGGAAAATCGCGGATTGGCCCGCTCTGATCTGGAGGCCGTGACATGAAACGCGCGCCCACCCACAGCTATCCCGGCCTGAACCTTGGACGGCGGCACGCAAGTGCCGACAAGGCAAGCGAAGTCGTCACCTTTGGGTTCTGGGTCTTTCTGATGAGCGATCTGGTCTATTTCGGGCTGATGTTCGCGATCTACATCACGATGATCGACGCACAGGCAGGCGGACCCGGGCCGCACGAGCTGTTCGACCTTAAAAGCATCTTTGCGCAGACGCTGATCCTTTTGACCAGCAGCCTTACCGTGGGTCTGGCGATGCTTGCGCTCAAATACAATCTTCCGCGGTGGCGGATCATATTCTGGTTCTTCGTGACTCTGGTTCTTGGTCTCAGTTTTCTGGTTCTGGAGATCCGCGATTTCATGGCGATGGCGGAAAAGGGCGGTATCCCTCAGCGTAGCGGTTTTCTGTCCGCGTTTTATGGCTTGGTACCCCTTCACGGCCTGCACGTTACAGCAGGGTGCATTTGGCTGATCGTGCTGGGCATTCAGCTAAGGGTCTTTGGCCTGACTGATCTCCTGATGTCACGCGTGGTGCGGCTGGCGTTGTTCTGGCACTTTCTGGACCTCATCTGGATCGGCATCATCACGATCGTTTATTTCGGAGGGCTGACTTATGGATAAACGTAGCGAAATGCATCGCCGCGAGCGCCGCCGTTATGTGATCGGCTATGGTGGGTCGCTTTTGTTGACCTTTGCAGTTTTCGGAATCGCTTATCGTTACGGCATTGAGACAAAGGGCGTTTACCTTGCAATCAGTCTGCTTGGGTTGGCTCAGCTGATCGTACAGCTGGTTTATTTCCTGCACATCGACCGACGTCGCAGCAGCCGCGAAGATCTGGACCTTATCCTGTTTTCCACGATGGTGCTGCTGATCATCATTCTTGGAACTGTTTGGATCATGGGTAATCTGGCGGTTCGGATGCACACGTTTCCAATGTGACGTTCGGCCAAGCCAAATGAAGGGGGCTGGTTCATGAAATCTCTTAAGGTCGTTGGCGCGGTGGTCATCTTGGGCGCAATTGCCGTCGGGCTGCTGTTGTACTGGCGCCATCAGGAACGATACCCTTCGACCGATGACGCCTATGTGGGGGCGAACATCATATACGTGGCACCACAAATCACCGGTCAGGTTGCCGAAGTGCTTGTGATTGAGAACCAGCCGGTCAAAACCGGGGACTTGCTGTTCACAATCGACGATACGCAATTCAAAGCCTCGGTCGATCAGGCCAAGGCCAACCTCGACAGCGCGGTGCAGCAGGCGCAGTCTTACGGTACGCAGATCGCGGCTGCACAAGCAGTGGTCGACAGCACGCAGTCGGCCTACAATACGGCTCAGAGCAATCTGGAACGTGCTAAGGCGCTGTTTTCAGATGGTGATCTGGCGCAGGCGTCACTGGATCAGACCAGTTCGGAATTTGCGCGCGCCGCGGCGCAACTTACCACAAGCCAATCCGCCCTGTTGGCCTTACAAAGTGGTTTGGCGGCCAAACAGGACGATATACTGTCATCGCAAGCCCAAGTGGAAATTGCTCAGGCCAATCAAAATTGGACCAAGATCTTTGCATCGGCAGATGGGTGGATCGCCAACTTGACTCTCAGGCCCGGATCGTCGGTTTCAGCTAACGCGCCGCAGTTTTCGATCGTCGAGTCGTCTGATTGGTGGGTGGATGCCAATTTCAAAGAGACATCACTGCCGCGCATTCGTCCGGGTCAGCAGGTCACGGTAAAGATCGACATGATGCCGGGCGTCACCCTGACGGGCAAAGTTGCGTCAATCGGACGGGGGTCGGGGGATACGTTTTCGCTTCTGCCGTCCGAAAATGCCAGCGGCAATTGGGTCAAGGTGACGAGGCGCTTTCCGGTGCGGGTTGAACTTGATCCCACGGATGCCCCATTGCGCGTGGGCGGCAGTAGCAAGGTGACCGTGGATACCACACCGCAGGCCCAAAAATGACATCCCCGGCAGCAGGCCACATCAATCCGGTGATTGTGGTTGCTGTTGTCCTCAGCGCTATTCTTGAGGTGCTCGACAGCACAATCGTCAATGTCGCGCTGCCCCATATTCAGGCGGCGTTCGGCGCAACAACCGATCAGGCCACATGGATACTGACCAGTTATATTGTGTCGGCCGTTGTGGTCATGCCACTGACTGGTTTTGTCGCCCGCCGCGTCGGCCGTCGACGTCTGATCCTGACCGCTGTGACCGGGTTCGCGACGATGTCGGTCATGTGTGGCCTGTCCTGGAGCCTTGAGACCATCGTCGCCTTTCGCCTGGCCCAAGGCATGTTCGGCGCCTTTCTGATCCCGTTGTCTCAATCCATTCTGTTCGACGCCTACCCCCGTGAAAAACGTGGGCAGGCGATGGCGGTCTTCGGTTTGGGAGTCGTCGTGGCCCCGGTGTTGGGTCCCACGGTAGGAGCAATCCTGACCGAATACTTCTCGTGGCGAATGGTGTTCTTCGTGAACCTGCCGGTAGCCGCGATGGCGTTGCTTTTGTTGGCCGGAGAGTTGCCAGACGACGAAACCGAAGAGGTTCGCATCGATTGGAAAGGCCTTGCCCTTCTGGCCATTGGCATAGGCTGCCTGCAATTTGTTCTGGATCAGGGAGAGACCAAGGACTGGCTGTCATCACGGGTCATTCAGGTTGCCCTCATCGCGTCGGTTTTGGGCGCGGTTGGGTTTATCATCCATGTGCTGACCACGGAAAAGCCGGTTGTCGACTTGCGGTTTTTCGCGGATCGCAATTTCGCGCTGTGCAATC
The DNA here is from genome assembly GCF_059609805.1 of Ruegeria sp. YTSC004. Lineage (NCBI taxonomy): Bacteria > Pseudomonadati > Pseudomonadota > Alphaproteobacteria > Rhodobacterales > Roseobacteraceae > Ruegeria > Ruegeria sp. YTSC004. Next base: position 57,292 of record NZ_JBXWMJ010000010.1, on the reverse strand, counting down.
TGGTTATCGCAGGATTTGCCATTTCCCTGTTCGGAGGTATCGCGATCCTGCCGACTTTCGTTCAGAACTTGCTGGACTATCCAGTCATCACATCGGGCCATCTTTTTATCCCGCGAGGGGTCGCCGCCGGGCTGTCGATGGTCCTGACCGGAGCCGTTTTGGTCACGCGTTTCGATCCGCGTGTTCTGGCCGGGCTGGGTATGCTTTTGACGGCTGTCAGCAATTTCATGATGGGGGCGCTCAACATGGATGCTGGATTTTGGGAGCTTGCCTGGCCTGGGGCGGTTAGCGGTCTGGGAATGGGGCTGGTGTTTGTGCCGATGTCGATATTGGCGTTTGAAAGCATCTCCAAGTCGCGGCAGGATGAGGCATCCGGGCTGTTCAATGTGACCCGCCAGCTGGGCTCATCGGTTGGAATTTCCTTGGTCGGAACTTGGGTCGTTCGGGGCCTTCAAACAAACACGGCTGTTCTCAGCCAAAATGTGACGCCCTATAACCCGGCCGCGCAAGCTTATCTTGCGCCACTGAACCTGACGCCAGACAGTGCGCAGGGGGCGGCCATTCTGGGGCAGGAGATCGCGCAGCAGGCTGAACTGATTTCATATCTAACCGTCTTCAACAATCTGGGGCTTTTGGCCTTGGCGACCATTCCGCTGCTGTTCTTTTGCAAAGCACCTAAACCTGGAACGCAGACGTCGGTGCCTGCACATTAACGCATTACGAACAAGCCAAATGCCAATGCCGCCCAGCAAAGACCCAGGCTGAGCAATATATTGCCCGCCGCCAGCGCAACGGTCCGTTCGCGTCTGAGTTCCAGCGACTGATAGGCAAAACTGGAAAAAGTCGTGAAGCCGCCACAAAAGCCAAAGACCAGGCGTCTTTGTTCTTCGCCCATCTCATTTGATCCTCCGAGGTATCCGATCCACAAACCCAGCAGCAGGCTACCCAGAACGTTTACGATCAGGGTCGAAAACGGCAGGTCATGAACAATCCGCAGTGCGATCCAGTGGCGCAAAACGGCCCCTAAACCGCCGCCCAATCCGAACATCGCGTGCAGAAACAATTCGCTCATTCGGTCGCCCTTGGTGGAGAAAAGCGTCTTCCGATAGCCTCACCCAGAATGGCTGCTGCCAGTCCCGCGACGATTTCCAACGCGGCGGCTGAGGCTGCGATCCAGATGTTGGACAAGGCTAACCGCTCCAATTCCGCAACAAATGAGGAAAAGGTCGACAGGCCACCACAAAAGCCGACAGCACCAAGATGCAGAACATGGGCATGGACGCGGTTTCGCACCGAATAAAGCCACCCCAGTATGAAACAGGCCACGATATTGATGCCAAAGGTCTGCGTCAGAAAACCGGCACCCGGTATATTCACCGAGAACAACTCGCGCAGTAGCGACCCAACTGCGCCGCCAATGAACACGGCTCCGAACATCAATGCCGTGGTCCGAACATGCGTTCGTTTCTGTGTCACAGCCTGCCGTCCTGCCCCTATCCCGTTTCCTCGGGCATAATAGCTGGCGTTGCCCGGATCAACCGTGACCAATTTCCGGACTACATTTCACATCTTCGCCCGTTTGCGTGAAGGCGGGCACAATCGCTTGCAATCTAACAGCGATTTGCCCCACGTTTGGCGAACACCTCGGCTGCTACCGCAGGCCGGAAAGCACGCGACCCTGGGAGAGCACGAATGATTGTACGCAGACTCTATTACTTCATTGCATATGTGTGTCTGCCGCTGACCCTGTTGTGGGGTTTTTTCTGGCCGCCCGCCCATTGGTTGCTGGTGGTGCTCATTCCATATGCCGTGATCGGCCTTTACGACATGCTGACGACCAAACACAACGTGCTGAACAACTATCCGGTCCTGGGGCATTTCCGGTATATGCTGGAGTTCGTCAGCCCGGAAATCCGGCAGTATTTTGTGGAAACCAACGAAAGCGGCCGCCCTTTCAATAGGATCGTACGATCACTTGTCTACTCGCGGGCCAAAGGACAGGTGGATACGCAGGCCTTTGGTACGCAATACGACGTCCTGTCAGTCGGATATCATCGTGCTAACCACTCGCTTGCGCCCAAGCATGTGGATGAAAGCGAAGAACGGATCATGCTGGGTGGCCCGCAATGCACGCAGCCATACAGTGCGTCGCGGCTGAACGTCTCCGCCATGAGCTTTGGGGCGCTCAGCGCCAATGCGATCCGGGCACTGAACGGCGGCGCCAAGGACGGCGGATTTGCGCATAACACGGGTGAGGGCGGCCTGTCCCCGCACCATCTGGCCGAGGGTGGCGACATCATTTGGCAGATCGGAACAGGCTATTTCGGCTGCCGCACGCCCGAGGGTGGTTTTGACAAGGACCTGTTTGCCGAAAAGGCAAAAAAGGACGTTGTCAAAGCGATTGAAATCAAGCTGTCGCAGGGGGCCAAGCCATCGCATGGCGGGGTGTTACCTGCCGCAAAGGTGGATCAGGAGATCGCTGAAATCCGTGGCGTGCCCGAACATCAGGACGTGATATCCCCGCCCACCCACTCTGCCTTCGAAGGCCCGACCGGTCTGATCCATTTTGTACAGCATCTGCGGGAAATGTCTGGCGGTAAACCAATCGGGTTCAAGCTGTGTATTGGCAGACCGTCCGAATTCATGGCGATTTGCAAGGCGATGCTGGAAACAGGAATCCTGCCGGACTTCATCACGATTGACGGTGCCGAAGGCGGTACCGGTGCTGCCCCGGTCGAATTCACCAACCGTTTGGGCATGCCGCTGAACGAAGCGCTGATTTTCGTCAACAACTGCCTGCGTGGCGTCGGTTTGCGCGACAAAATCCGGATCATCTGTTCGGGTAAGGTAGCCACCGGCTACGACATGGTCGAAAAATTCGCGCTGGGGGCGGACATGTGTAATGCAGCGCGCGCAATGATGTTTGCCGTGGGGTGCATTCAGGCGCTGCATTGCAATACGAACCGCTGCCCATCAGGCGTAGCCACCCAGGACCCGATACGGGGCAGGGCGGTCAATGTTCCCCAAAAACGCGAACGCGTACACCGCTTTCACGATGCGACATTGGAAAGCTTCCGCGAACTTTTGGGCGCTATGGGCAAAGACAAGGTGTCGGACCTTCACCCGGTAGATATCCGCCGTCGTACGGCAGACGAGCGGGAACGGTCTTATGCCGAACTCTATACCCTTATTGACGAAGGCGTTTTGTTGACCGACACAATTCCGCCCGACTACGCGGCCGATTGGAAACTCGCTTCGGCGGACCACTTTTAATTTTTTTGGCGACATCGCCAAGGATTGACGTTTTCGATCCGTCATACTCAGTGTGATGCGTATGAAAACATCGGATGAGGACTTGGCCAGGGCCGCTGCGGACGGGGACGCTGATGCGTTTGCGACCCTGTTGCAGCGCCACTATGACCGGATCTTTCGTCTGGCTTTTCGCCTGACCGGACGGGCTGATCAGGCCGAGGATCTGGCACAGGATATCTGTGCGGCGTTGCCCACCAAAATCGCGGGTTTTCGGGCGCAGGCCAAGTTCACAACCTGGCTTTATCGCGTTGTCGTCAACGCGGCCGAGGACGCCCGGCGTCGCCAAGCAAGTCACAGTCGCGCTGCCGCAGGGTGGGGTGATGTGGAGCAATTGCGACGGGCAGAAGCGACCGAGACGGCCCAAGCAATGGATTGGTTGCAGCGCGCCATGCGGTCTCTGCCACTCGATTTGCAAGATACTCTGGCCCTGACATTAGAGGATGAAATGACACACGCCGAAGCTGCAGCAGTTCTGGGCGTGTCCGAAGGCACCGTGTCCTGGCGCATGTCGGACATTCGCAAACGTCTGCGCGCCCTGCGACAAGAGGAATTGGCACCATGACCGATGATCTTGATGACTTCAAAGCCTTGATGGATGCTGCGACGCCGGCACCAGATGCCGAACGGCGGGCGCAAAACTTAAAACGGGCTCAGAAAAATTATGCACACAGCCAAGGATCGCATGCTGCGATGCGTCCGACTGTTAAGCGAGGCCCAATGGCCCGCATGACAGAAGGAGCGAAATCCATGTTGAATGCTTTGTCCCATCGCGGCGCCCTAACCGCGACAACCGCAATTGCCGCTGTTGCGCTGATTATGTTCGTGCCGCAATCCCGCGACATCGTTGTGCAGCCCCTATCGCGCAGCGAAAGCCCTGCGCCCGCACCCGAAGCAGATTCTGCCGTATTGGAAGAACCCGTCGTTGAGGCCCCGGTCGTTGTTGAAGAGTATGCCGCGCCCGTGCGATCCAAAGCGGCCGCCCCTCAGCAAGGCGTTTCGGGCTTGGTTGCTGGAAACACTGCGCGACTTGGCGTCACTTCGGGCGATGCTACTCATATGATGGTTGAACGCGAGGTGGGAATTCTGCCCCTCTCGGATACCGAGGCGTTTTCAAACGCTGAAGCCAATCCTCTGAAAGTCACCAGTGAAGAGCCTGTTTCCACCTTTTCAATTGACGTCGATACGGCCTCGTATTCGATCGTCCGGTCCTCTCTTATGCGCGGTCAGCTTCCACCCAAGGATGCCGTCCGTGTCGAAGAGATGGTAAATTATTTTCCTTACTCCTACCCCGCGCCAGAAGGGGACGCGCCGTTCCGGCCGACGATCACAGTAACACCGACGCCTTGGAATGAGGGTACTCAGCTTGTGCATGTCGGTATCCAAGGAGCATTGCCGCAGATTGAGGACCGACCACCGCTTAATCTGGTCTTTCTGATCGATACGTCGGGATCGATGCATGATGCCAACAAACTACCACTGTTAAAACAATCGTTCCGTTTGATGCTGTCAGAGTTGCGAGATGAGGACGAGGTCTCGATCGTGACCTATGCCGGAAGCGCGGGGCAGGTTCTGGAACCCACTGCGGTCGTGGAACGTGACAAAATCCTCGGCGCGCTCGACCAGTTGGAGGCAGGCGGTTCGACCGCAGGTCAGGCCGGGTTGCAACAGGCATATCAGGTAGCCGAAAGCATGAGCGCCGACGACGAGGTCACGCGCGTCATCCTGGCAACGGATGGCGACTTTAATGTTGGCTTGTCTGATCCTAATGCGCTGAAAGACTTCATAGCAAATAAACGTGACAGCGGTACGTTTCTGAGTGTTTTGGGTTTTGGCCGGGGTAATCTGGATGATGCCACGATGCAGGCACTAGCCCAGAACGGAAACGGACAGGCCGCGTATATCGACACGCTGAGCGAGGCGCAAAAAGTCCTGGTAGACCAGTTGACCGGCGCATTGTTCCCAATTGCCAACGACGTCAAAATCCAGGTTGAGTTCAACCCGTCACAAATAGCCGAATATCGCCTGATCGGATACGAGACGCGCGCGTTGCGTCGAGAAGATTTCACCAATGACAAAGTTGACGCCGGTGATATTGGAGCAGGCCATTCGGTCACGGCGATTTACGAGGTCACGCCTGTTGGTTCAGACGCCATCCTGAACGACCCGTTGCGCTATGGTGCCCAAGCGGTGCGCGATGGTTCGGATGAGATCGGGTTTTTCAAGCTGCGTTACAAAATGTCGGGATCTGACCAAAGTCAGTTGATCGAACAGCCCATTGCGGCGCTGCAGGGCGAGGCTACAGACGATGTCCGCTTTTCCTATGCTGTCGCCGGATTCGGGCAGTTATTGCGCGGTGCAGAGTATCTGGGGAACTGGTCCTACGACGATGCGATCGGATTGGCGAACGCGGCGCGTGGCGAAGATCCCTTTGGGTACAGGGCCGAAGCTGCCACGCTCATGCGGCTTGCACAAACACTGTCAAGGTAACAGCGGGCAATGGGGCGCTGCGTTGGGCAGCGCCCGTGTCCCGTCAATACGATCTTTGGTTGTTGGCCGCATGTGTATTGATCCGGCGCACGCTCCACTCTACGGCGTCGCGCATGGTCCTGCCCAAAGCATCGTCAAAGGCTTTCACAAGGTCAGGCGTCGCATCGCTAGCAGAGGCAACAACTTCCCGAAATGAACTGGACGCGATGATCTTGTCTTCGAATTCATCAATGATCTTAATGTTCATGCGCACTTCGACGCGAATGGTTTTTGTCCCCTCAACATCGCTGACGACGAACCCCTGAAATTCGCGCAGGTCCGGAACGATGACATAATCTGCGCGCAGACCCACGGTTGAGCGACCAACAGCGGCCACCTTGCCGCTGTTTTCATAGCTTTCGACCAACAGCGCCTGTACGATAAGCGGTGCACGGTCGACCCATCTGGCGCGCGGTAGATATTGCACCTGCAATGGGGTTGGCTGAACAGCGATCTGATCGGTATTGACCGCGGCCGTAGCCGTCGGTTCCTGTACAACGATTTGTTTTTGCACACGCGGTAACGAAGACGAAAAGGTGCTTTTGGGCGTCAAGAGATACAGGTCGTTTGGCTTGGAGGCCTGCCTCAGCGTACCCAACCCGGTGCATGCGCCCAGCGACACCAACGCCAGAACCAAAAGAAACAGCCTGATCATTGGCGAAACTCCGAAGCTTGGGTTCCCAGTAAGAACCTTGCTGGGTCACGTTCGACTTTGTCCACCAGCCGATCCAGGCTGATCACCAGTCGTTGCGACTCTTCTATGAAACGTGTGAATTGGGGCAGGCCGACGCGGAGGAAGTCGGACAATTGCCGCCGATTGTCCTGGACGATGCCGTCGATGGTCCCCAGTAACTCGGATGCCGATCGCGATGCATTGAGGATATCTGCCGAAATCTCGTCCAGCTTGCTTGTGACATTAGACACCGTCGAGGCGACCTGATTGGCCGCATTGCGGATATCGTCCATGACTGCGCCGACGTCTTTGTTGATGACCTCATTGGCCGAGTCAAAAGCGCGTTCCGCAGAAGCCAATGTGGTGTTTGCCGTATCCATCGCTGCCGTGATCGACCCCAGTGTTTTGTTTGCATTCACAAAGGTCTCGGTCGCGGTCGCCAAAGCAACGCTGCCTTCGTCGGACAGGCCGGTCAGGCGTTCTGCCAATGTCGAGGCGCGATCGATGAAGGGTTTCACGTCGTCCTGTATTATGCGATCGGCCGATTCAATTGTGGTCTTGGCGCTGTTCAGTGTTTCCGTTGCGGACTCGGATGCAGTTTTTACGCTTTTGAGTGTGTCTGTCCCTGTCGTCAGGGTGGTTTCGGCTGTGTCGGCCAATTTATCAAGCCGCGTTGTAAAGTTGCCCAGTTGCTTGGCAGCGCCGCCAAGGTCGGTGGACAAGCTTTCGAAATCTGTCAGCGTTTTGTCCAGCCTGCCGGATGCAGAAGCCAGGTTGTCCAAAATTTTGCTGACGGATTGGCGGTTCTTGTCGTCAACGACCGAATTCAGACTCTCAAGCAGGGTAACCGCCTCATCCAGAACTTTCGGGGCACCTTCGAACAAGGATTGAATCGCGCTGCGCTTGCTTTTGATTACGCTGTTTTCCGGCAAGGGTTTGTCGCTGCTTTTGCCACCCGTCAGCTCAACATAACTGACGCCAGTTACGCCCAGAGATTGTAGCTGCGCGATGGTATCTTCGGTGACGGGTATGTCGGCATCTACTTCAAGCTTAACGCGCACCTTTGACGGATCGTCCTCGTCCAGGTTCAACGAAATCACCTGACCAACGGGCAAGCCGTTGAAGCTTACGCCGCCCGCAGAGGAGAGGCCCGATACGTTTTCGAACAGAACGTCGTAATATGCGTATTGGCGCGACACCTCGAATTTCGCGAGCCATAGGAAAAACCCGAAGGCACCAAGGATGCCCGCGATTGTGAACGCGCCGATCAGGATATAGTTTGCCCGGGTTTCCATAGCCTTTACCTGTCCTGACCCTTCTCTTGCGCCGCGCGGGCCCGGGGGCCGGTGAAATACTCTTGAACCCAAGGATGGTCGACTTTGGTCATTTCTTCAATCGGACCTTCAACCAGAACCCGTTTTTCTGCGAGCACTGCGACCCTATCGCAAATGGCATAAAGACTATCGAGGTCATGCGTGACCATAAAGACCGTCAAGCCTAATGCATGCTGCAATTCGCCGATCAACTCGTCATACGCAGCCGCGCCGATTGGGTCGAGACCCGCGGTTGGCTCGTCCAGAAACACAATTTCCGGGTCCAACGCCAAGGCGCGGGCAAGGGCGGCGCGTTTGCGCATTCCGCCGGACAATTCGGAAGGCAATTTCCCGCAACTCAGTTGCGGCAAACCGACAAGGCTGATCTTCAGGTTACCAAGCGCGCACATCAGGTTTTCGCTCAGCCCTGTATGTTCGCGCAGTGGCGCCATCACGTTCTGCAAGACCGTTAGCGAGGAAAACAATGCCCCATCCTGAAAGGCAACGCCCCAGCGACGCTCAATCCGGCGGCGTTCCTGCTCTGGGCCATTCAATACGTCGACACCCAGCACCTCGATGCTGCCCGCCGCGGGTCTGTTCAAGCCCACAATCGTGCGCAGCAGAACCGATTTGCCAGTTCCCGATCCGCCGACGATCCCCAGAACTTCACCACGCCACACATCCAGATTCAGATTCTGATGTACAACTTGAGGCCCAAACTGGTTTGTAAGATTGCGAACGCGGATAACCGCTTCGCGTTGAGCGTCGGATTTAGAAGTTTGTTCCAGCGTCGTACCGTCCAACTCAGACCTCCATCACCGAAAAGAAGATCGAGAACAAAGCATCCAAAGCGATCACCAGAAAGATGGATTGCACAACCGAAGCCGTGGTTCGTTGCCCGACGGATTGGGCAGACCCCTTGACCTGCATGGCCTGCCAACAAGCAATTACGCCGATGACCAAAGCAAAGAAGGGGGCCTTGATCATGCCAATGGCGAATTGCCAAATACCGGTGTTCTCTTTCAGGCGTGTGACGAACATGCCCGGGCTAACACCCAGGTCAATCCAACTCATCAATCCGCCGCCGATAAGGGCGGCAAGGTCGGCGATGAAACCAAGGATCGGCAGCATGATCAACAGGGCAACAACACGCGGGATCACCAACACCTCGATTGGGTCCAAACCCAACGTGCGCATTGCGTCGATCTCTTCCTGAACCTTCATCGAGCCAATCGAGGCGGTAAAAGCCGATCCTGAACGCCCCGCAACGATGATTGCGGTCAGCAAAATGCCGAGCTCACGCAAAACTGAGATCGAAATCAATTCGACCACGAAAATCTCGGCGCCGAACTGCTTTAGCTGGGTTGCGCCCTGAAAGGCCAGTACGACGCCGATCAGGAACCCCATAAGGGCAACGATCGGGATGGCCTTGAGTCCGGTCTCTTCCATTTGCGAGACCAAGGCCGCTTTGCGCAGACGGCGCGGCATTAGAATTGTACGGACAAGGCGATGCAGCGTCAGACCCAGGAAGCCCAGCAGGGATAGCATGTCTTTTCCGGCCTGGGCGGTGCGTTCCCCGACACTTGCGACCCAGTCGGTAAAACTGCGCTTTTCAGTTGCCACACCGGGGTCGTCGGGAATGTTTTCCGCCACGGTGTCTAAAAGAGCGGAATGGGCGGGCTTTAACCCTTCATAATGTACGGTCGCGCCACTTGCCTTTGCGCGCCGTGCAACATCGGCAATCAGCCATGCGCCACCGGTATCCAGTGCTCCGACCTTCGAAAGATCGACTGTTAGTTCGTCTCTGTCAGCGCTAAACTCTTCAAACGCCTTTTCGACCGTGTCCAGGGATTGAGTCACCAAATCACCCGAAACCCGCAGGTAAACGCCGTTGGCGTCACGGTCCGACTGTATCACTGGCTGCGTCATGAGCGTATGTGATGGCAAAGGACATTGACCTGCAACGGATTTTTGCGAACTGTGTTGTATTTATTGGCGCTCAATAGCGTCTAAGTGACATCTCCAGACACGAAGGTCGTGGTTGTGGTTGGTTTTGCGCTCAACTGGGCCGACCGGCGCAAGATCATTTCAAATAAATCTGTTGCTTCTGTTGCATGGGCGCGCCGGGCGAAAATCCGATGGGTCGTGACTCAGGTGTTGCGGGGTTCTGCGAACCAAGACAGAGTTCGCTCTGGCGCCACTGACGTGGAATCAAGGAGAGCGAAATGCGGCACGCTAAGAATGTTTTGTTCATCATCATAGATCAGTTGCGCGCCGACTGTCTGAACGGCGCTTTAGCGGCCCATGTCGATCTGCCAAACCTGCGTGCATTCATGGACGAGGCGGTGACGTTTGACCGGCATTTTTCGGTGACCAACCCCTGTGGTCCATCGCGTGTGTCAATCCTGACCGGGCAATATGCGATGAACCACCGATCGGTTCGCAATGGAACCCCGTTGCGGCATGACACCCCGAACATCGCGACCGAAATGCGCAAAGCCGGCTATCTGCCCATGCTGTTTGGATACACGGATACATCCGCCGACCCTAGGGTACATGACCACAACGATCCGATCCTGAAATCCTATGAACACCCAATGGCTGGGTTTCATGAGGTCCTCGAAATGCGGTTGGAGGAATCCTATCCTTGGCGCGGACATCTGATGCAAAAGGGCTACGCGTTCGAGGATTACTGGGATGTTCACAAGCCGGTCGCGCCGGATGGGGGTGAACCCCGGTTGAATGACCCGGCTATGTACCGGGCTGAAGACAGCGATACAGCCTTTCTGACGGACGTGTTCTTGAACAGCATGGCGCCTTATGTTGGCCAAGACTGGTTTGCCCATCTGACCTATATTCGACCACACCCGCCATTGGTCGCCCCGGCACCCTACAACGATATGTATGACCTAGCGACCCTGCCTCGGCCCGCAGGGTTCTCTGATCCGATGGATGAACGGGCGATGCATCCGTTTATTGGCCCGACAATTGACAATACGTCCGCCGGTGACTTTGTTTTGGGCTTTGAAGGGGTAGAGCCGACGCTTGAAAACATCCAAACGCTGCGCGCGGTTTATCTGGGTCTCGCAACCGAGGTTGACCATCACATCGGGCGTGTCGTCCAATTCCTGAAGGATAGTGGCCAATACGACAACACGATGGTTGTCATTACTGCGGACCACGGAGAGATGCTGGGCGACCGACACAGCTGGGGCAAGATGGCGGTCTTTGACGCCGCCTATAAAACGCCATTGATGATTAGGGACCCCAACAATCAATCGCATGCCGGGTCGGTGATCTCGGTACCGACGGAATCCATCGACATTACGCCGACTATTTTGGATTGGATCGGCCAGCCGATCCCAAATTCCATGGACGGTCGATCGTTGCTGCCGCTGATGCAAGGGCAAATCCCTGACGATTGGCGCAGCTATTCCTTCAGCGAGTTGGATTTTGCCGAACCAGAGCAACCTACGATCTGGCAGCAGGTTTTGGGTACGGGTAATAGCGATTCATGTCTGGGCATCCTGAGGGATGAGCGTTTCACTCTGGTCGAGTTCGCCGCAGACCTTCCGCCCATGCTGTTTGATCACCAGGATGGTGGAGAATTGCGGAACAAGGCGAATGATCCCGAATATTTGTCGGTCTTGATGCGCCTATCCAGACAAATGTTGCGCCATCGGATGAAAAATATGGATCATACACTGTCTCTGGATTCCATTACGGCGGATGGTCCCAAGACCAAATCCAGGTATTGATCGCAAAATATGTGCGACCCGTTTTTCCAACCTGTCGCGCTCTTGCCCTCTACACCTGTAACAGATCCAGTGTTACGCATGTGTCGCGGGGAGGATGGATTTGGAAATAACCGAGCAACAGATAAAGTCCATGACGACGGCTGGTCTGAATCTGATCGGCCAGGCCCTGTCAATTTATGACAGCCAGCTTCGGCTGGTGGTCAGCAATCGACCGTTTCAGACGATGTTTGATCTGCCGGACCATCTTGTACAGCCCGGCGCCTTGTTCAGCGACACAATCCGGCACCTCGCATCCAGTGGCGAATACGGCGATGTCGATGATGTCGAAGCGGCTGTCGATCTGCGCGTCAATCAGGCGCTGACATTCGAACCTCATTACATCGAACGCGTTCGGGCCAATGGTCAGGTTATTTCGGTTGAAGGTGCCCCCTTGCCCAAAGGCGGATGGGTGGCGGTCTATACAGACATCACCAATACGAAACAGGCTGAGGCGCTGTTGCGCGCCCGTTCCGAGGAGCTTTCTGGTCAGTTGTTCGACCGGGCTGAAGAGCTGTCAGCAGCGAACAGAAAACTGGCGGCCACAAACTCGGCTTTGGAAGAAGCCAAACGCCAATTGACCGAGATCGAAGCGCGCACCCGTATGACGACCGAGATGATGCCGGCCCATATTGCACATCTGGACGCCAAAGGCTGCTACGATTACTCCAACCGGCGGCTAAACTCGGTCATGCCAGGTCGCCCGTCCGAGATTTTGGGTATGCATATTTCTAAGGCTTTGGGCTCTGCCGCTTTTACACGGGTCCAGGCGCATCTGCAAAAGGCCTATGCCGGAGAAACCTCTGTTTTCGAATTTACCGAGGATCAGGATTCCAGGCGCATTCGCGTATCCTTCACACCTGATGGCGAAGGTGGTGTTTACATCATGTCCGTCGACATCACTGAGGAAACGCAAGCGCGCGTCGCGCTGCAACAAACCCGTCGCCGCGCGATGGCCGCACAAATGACCAGCGGGTTGGCGCATGATTTCTCGAACCTTTTGACCATTATTCTGGGCATGCAGTCCAGGCTGGAAAAGATGGATTTGCCGGAAGATGCTCGTGAGCTGATTGACGCTACCAAGCAGACAGCGCGCAGGGGTGGGCAACTGTTGAATCGCATCGCCGATATGACGGGTAACCGGACACCTCAACCCAAAGCGACGGACATGCGCGGATTGCTTGAGGATTTGCGCATTCTGGCCTCTCCATCCCTGCCGCGCGGGGTCGGCTTGTCGGTGGTTAATACGTTGCCGGACAAAGCTCTGATGCTGGATCCCGGGATGGTTCAGGACGCCTTGCTGAACCTGGTTTTGAACGCGCGGGATGCTTGTGGAGAATCCGGCCAGATCACAATCAGCGCCCATACCATTGGTGAGATATGGACCGAAATCGCAGTGTCAGACACTGGCCCCGGGTTTTCGAAAGATGCATTGGAAAAGGCGTTGAACCCGTTTTTCACAACCAAAGGCGACAAAGGGTCGGGTCTTGGTCTGCCGATGGTCTACGACACCGTCAAGCTGGCCGGCGGCGACCTGAGTTTGCGCAATACTCCGTCAGGTGCATCGGTCATTTTGCGACTGCCGTACCGAGCAGCCCTGCCAGTACAGGAAGGGTTGGTTCTGTTGGTCGAAGACAGCGACGATCTGCGCAGTCAGTTCCGCGATATGTTGGTCGACATCGGGTTTGCAGTGATTGAGGCGACGTCTTGTGACGAAGCCATCACCCTGGCAAAAGATGTCAAAGACATTGCTTTGGTGCTGTCCGATATTCGCCTTGAAGGGCAGGAGACGGGTTTGGATCTTTTGGCAAAACTGGAGCCCGCGTTGCCCCGTATCCTTATGACATCCTTGCCTTATTCCGATCCGTTGTATCGCGAGGCGCTGAAACGCGCGCCGGTGCTGCGGAAACCCTTCACCCGGGCGCAACTGTCTGCCCTGATCCGTGACGAGGCTGCCTGATGACCCAACCGCTGGTAACCATTGTCGATGATGAGCCCGAGATACGGCGCATTCTGACCGACGCGCTTGAAGAAGCAGGGTTTCGCACCCAGAGCTTTGCGCGCGCGCGGGAATTCGAAGCGTCGCTCAAACGGGTTACGCCGGACGTATGTCTGGTTGATTTGTCCCTGCCGGATACGGATGGGTTGGCACTGGTCCATCGGCTGGCATTGGAGCAGGGGGCTTCGGTCATCATCATTTCTGGTCGTGCGCAGGTACAGGATCGCGTCACCGGTCTGGAACTGGGGGCGGATGACTATATTACCAAGCCGTTCGACCCGGCCGAAGTTGTGGCACGCATTCGGGCGCGGTTGCGATCCCCCAAGGCGCAGACCGCACAGTCTGACGTGGCACGTTTCAACGGCTGGACGGCCTACTTTGATCGCTACATCCTAGAAGACGGATCCGGTGCCGAAACTCCGTTCAGCCATGCAGAGGGCGAAGTTCTGAAGCTGTTTCTGGAAAGTCCCAAGCGATTGATCAGCCGCACTCAGATGCAAGATGCCCTGGGTGGTGCTGCCGGCGACAGTTTCGATCGTGCAATGGATGTCAGAATTTCCAGATTGCGGACCAAACTGGGCGAAGACCCCAAAAACCCTCGCCTGATCAAAACTATCTATGGTGCCGGATATATTTTTTTGGGCGATGTTGAATGGTAAGCACTGGTCAAAACGACGACTTGCCGCACAAAAAGACAGGGCGCTGTTCCGGTCGTGTCGCGGTTTTTTGACTGAGGTAGAGGTAAACGCATGCCTTGGTGCTTGTTGATGTTAATCAATCGCGAGCAGGTTTCTGAGTGATTTCCTTGAAAGGCTGCCACTTACCCACGGGATTGGATGAAACCTATCTGCGAGTTCGCGGTAGGTGGGTGCAAATTTATTGAGGCGTCAACATAGCATGAAAAAGTCAGTTCACACCCGGACTCCCTCTGTTTCTGCGGCTTGCTCAATTGGCAAGGAGCAGCGCCACTTGAGCGGTTCAAATTGAAAGTTAGTGCACGGTTGGCCTTGACCTCTCCCGGTTTCCGGTCAGGTATTCATGCGGCCTTTCGGGTTTCGGTTAGTTGGCCACGATTACGTTTAGCGTCAAGTTTCCGAGCGAAGAATATGACCTGTTTTCATAATAGTCGTGCCTCCAGTTGTTGATCTGGGTTTGCGCGCCATCCATCGGCAATAGCCATGTCGCGTCCTCGTCTGACTAGGCGGGCAAAACGCCTGCCTATTCCTCACGTCCCGCTACGATCAATCCCCTGGACCGCAGAAGTTCGGTTAATGGTCCGTCTTCCAGACCAACATCCAGAATCTCGTAGTTTTCCAGTGCCGTAGCATCGGCATTACCCATCCGGTCGAGAGTCAGGGCCGGAGTGTGGGTTTCAAGCTGTATATCACCTTAGGCCAGCGCAACGCTCCAGCCTGATCGATCACGCGCCAAAGCCGGTAATTGCGTTCGGAGGAATTCATAACAACTTTATTATTCAAGACATCGCAAGGGTGCGCTGGTTACGCGTAGTATCATCTCTTCTACTTCACGCAGGCTCGAATTGAAGCAAAAAAGAGAGCCACACCGTGTGAGTGTTGTCCTAACGAGGCAATCGATAGCGCAAGTAGCAGACTAACGAAAAATTCATCGAAGTCATCAATGCACAATTGCCAACATGTGCAACTAAACGACGGTCAGCGTGACGGCACCGACCGAGTTGCCCTGCTGATTTCTTAGAGTGAATCTCCGTCGTGAATTGTGTCAGAAAGGGGTTTTTGCGTGCAAAACACTTCCGATAAATTTTTAGTAATGATTTGAGACTCAATGTTGCATTTTGGCAATGAGCGCGGAGTAACTCCAACAGAGCGAATTTAATTCGAATTATCGCCTTAATCTTGTGTTTATTTTATTCCGATATGTGATGGGGAAATTCGAATTGTAGGTTGCCGTTCTGCGCGAACTCGGTTTCCCCCCCATGTGTTGTGACTAAGTCGTATGCGGGGTGCAAGGGTGTCCAAGAAGTCAAGTTTGCTGCTGGCTGTTTCTTTTTATACTTTAATTTCAACACCTTTATTCGCAGCGCCCACGGCAGACTCGAAAGTAGGCGACACGGTGGCCAACCCGGTGACAGGTATGGATACCACTGTCAGCGCACTGATTGTCGACCCGGCCTCGACGCCCACAGCCGGAACAACAGCATTTGTAGAGACAGCAGATGGATACGTTTTCCTAGTCAAAGATGCCGGGGACACAATCTACAATTCCGACAATCCTCCGCTAGCATTCGAAATTGTATCCATTTCAGGAACAACGGCTCAAATTAGCAATTCCGGAGCATCCGGTACGGCCGGTTTGTCCACTCAATTGACGCTGTCGCAGTACAATAGCAATTTCAACAGCTCTGGGACTCCAGGTGCGGTGACACCACCTGAAGATGTGTCGGGACCGAACGGCGTGAACCAAGTTGTCTATGGTCAGGATGGGAGCAATGGCCGTGACGGCGCGTTGGTTGTACCGCCTAGCTCAGGCGGCAATGGCGCAACTGGTCCGACGCAAACAAAGACCCTTAGCAGTGATGTCAACGCCACCAGCAACATAGGGTGGCAGGTCGGCAGCGTCGGCGGCGATGGTGGCAATGGTGGTGACTCCTACCTGAGCTTCTGGGACGGACGCGATGGCGGCGATGGCGGCAAGGGCGGCACCGTCAACGCAACACAGTCCAGCAGCAGCACAATCCAAACCTCGGGCAGTGGCAATTACGGCATTTTCGCATTCAGTCGAAGTGGCGAGGCTGGGAATGGCGGCAGCGGGTTCGCCGCCCCCGGCGGTGGTACTGGCGGGCATTCAGCGGATGGCGGCAATGTGACCGTCACGCAGAGAGGTGAGATTTCGACGTCCGGAGATTCCGCCGATGGTATCTATGCCCTGAGCGTTTCGAACAATGGTGGCAACGGCGGCGCGCAGTGGGGCCTGGTAGGATCTTCAGGTGACGGCGGCTATGGCGGAAGCGGCGGAGCTGTGACAGTCAATACCACATCAACCGGCAGCATTCTGACAAGCGGCGACTATGCGAACGGGATTTATGCACAGTCGATTGGGGGTTCGGGTGGGTCCGCAGGGACCAGCGGCAACCTATTGGTGTCCTTGATCGGCGGTGCCGACAACGGCGGTAACGGCGGGACGGTCACGGTTTCCCATGCTGGCGCCATTGAGACACAGGGAGACTTTTCGCGCGGGATTGTGGCGCAGTCCATTGGCGGCGGCGGTGGGTCTGGCGGAACAGGTGGTGGCCTGGTTTCGCTGTCTCTGGGCGGGGTCGGATCGAATGGTGGCAGCGGCAGCGCCGTTAGCGTGACGGTTCAGGGCAGCGGCAGCATTCTGACCTCAGGCAAAGGTGCCGATGGGGTCATGGCGCAATCTATTGGCGGCAGTGGTGGCACGGGTGCGAACTCATACGGGTTGGTCGCAATCGGTGGCACCGGGTCAAGAGGAGGCACAGGAGCTGCAGTAAGCGTCAGTAACTACGGACAAATCCAGACCGGGGGCGACGGCGCGCGCGGAATCATCGCTCAGTCGATTGGCGGCGGTGGCGGCGACGGTGGCTCGTCCGCAGGAATGGTATCCGTTGGCGGAAACGGCAGCGGCGGTGGCGCTGGATCAACTGTGACCATCGTCAATGACGGGATCATTACCACGACCGGAGACGATGCGATGGGCATTCTGGCCCAGTCCATCGGCGGTGGTGGCGGCAATGGCGGTTCTTCCGGAGCGGTCGGCGCATTCGTGGGCGTTGCCATCGGCGGCGATGGCGGGTCCGGAGGCAAGGGCGGCGACGTGAACGTCACATTGTCGAACACCGACAGCAGTCAGCCATCTGCAATTCAAACCTCAGGCGATCGCTCCACTGGTGTGTTCGCACAATCCGTCGGCGGCGGTGGCGGCAATGGCGGCGGCGCTGTTTCAGTAGCGGTCGGTGCCTTTGGAGCGGCTTCGGTCTCGGTTGGTGGCTCGGCCGGCAGTGGCGGCGACGGCGGCGATGTGTCAATCAGCGGCAGCGGGTCTGCATCTGTGCAGACCGGTGGCGACGATGCAATTGGCGTCATGCTGCAATCCGTTGGCGGCGGAGGCGGCAATGGTGGATATGCGGTTTCTGTTGCAGTGTCTGGCGGCCCGGTTTCGGGCTCTTTGGCAGTTGGTGTCGGCGGCGATGGTAGCACGGGTGGCAAAGGCGGCACGGTCACGGTCGGCCAGTTTGACGGCAGTGGCTCTCCGACGGCTGCGGGGTTTGAAGGCACCGTTGTCACAACCGGCAACCGCTCGACCGGTATGCTGTTTCAATCCGTTGGCGGCGGTGGTGGTAATGGCGGCTTGGCTGTGGCGGCAACCGGTGGTGCCTCGGCGCTGTTTTCCGGCAATGTCTCTGTTGGTATCGGCGGTGAGGCTGGCAGTGGCGGCGACGGCGGCGATGTGCAGGTCTATACCAAGGCTGACATCACAACGACGGGAACCAGTTCGAGTGCTTTGATCGCACAGTCCGTTGGCGGCGGCGGCGGCAATGGCGGTGGCAGTATTGCAGCCGGTGTCAGCGCAAGCGGCGTGGCGGCAATTGGGATCAACGTGGGTGTTGGCGGAGATGGCGGCGGTGCCGGGATCGGCGGCGACGTCACCCTGATTGCAGGCGGGACAAACATCGAAACCAGGGGAGCATTTTCCAGCGGTGTTGTCGCACAGTCCGTGGGTGGCGGCGGCGGCAATGGCGGCTACAGCGTCGGCGCGAGCGCCGATATTGGCGGGGCGGCTGCTGGGTCTGTCAGTGTGGGCCTTGGCGGCAAAGCCGGCGGTGGCGGTGACGGCGGCGCAGTAACCGCACAGGTTGACGCAAACGTCACAACGCGGGGCGATGACTCTGGTGCTGTTGTAGTTCAGTCCATCGGCGGCGGTGGCGGCAATGGCGGCTTCAGTGTCGCCGCGGGTCTGGCCGCAGGCGGAGCCGGTGCAGGAACCGTTGGTGTCGGGCTTGGCGGCGAAGGCGGCAGCGGCGGTATCGGCGGCAGCGTGACCGGTGTTCTTGTCAACGGTGATGTCCGCACCGAAGGTCTGCGCTCGACAGGTGTTGTGATCCAGTCCATCGGCGGTGGCGGTGGTAACGGCGGTTTCAACGTGACGGCCGGTGTGGCCGCTGGCGGTGCAGGCGCTGGTTCGATTGGTGTCGGACTTGGCGGAGGCGGTGCAACAGGTGGCAATGGCGGCATTGTTGAAGGACAGGTCGTGGGCAACGTGACCACGCTTTCCGACAATTCCAGCGGTGTCGTATTCCAATCTATCGGCGGCGGTGGCGGCAATGGCGGTTTCAACGTAACCGCCGGGGTAGCCGGTGCAGGCGCTGGTGGCGGCGCGGTTACGGTTGGCTTGGGCGGCGACGCGTCCGGCGGTGGGATCGGTCGTTCAGTGACTGGTCGGGTTACCGGAACTGTCAGCACGACTGGTGCGGATTCGACAGCGGTTCTGGCGCAATCCGTCGGCGGCGGCGGCGGTAATGGAGGCTTTAATGTCAGCGCCTCACTCGCGGGCGCGGGTGTGGGCAGCGGTGCCGTTTCAGTTGGGCTGGGCGGCAGCGGCGGCACAGGTGCAACTGGTGGCACGGTAAATCTGACAACCACGGATGCAATCGTAACGGCTGGGGACAGGTCGTCCGGCGTAGTCGCTCAGTCCATTGGCGGCGGCGGCGGCAATGGCGGCTTCAACGTCTCGGGCACAGGCGCAGGCGCCGGTGTCGGGTCCGGTGCAGTTAGCGTGGGGCTTGGCGGCGACGGAGCTGGAGGCGGCGATGGCGGCGCGGTCACTCTGACCTCCGGCGGGACAATCCTGACTCAGGGCGACTCGGCGACGGCGTTTCTGGCCCAATCCATCGGCGGCGGCGGCGGCAATGGCGGGTTCAACGTCAGTGCTTCGGTCCAGGGATCTGGCGTTGGCGGGGGCGGAGTTTCGGTTGGCCTTGGCGGCGATGGTGCTGGCGGGGGAGATGGCAACACCGTCATCGCAACTTCGAACAATTCGGTCGAAACCCGTGGTGATCAGTCCTCGGGCGTAGTGGCGCAATCCATCGGCGGCGGCGGCGGCAATGGCGGGTTCAATGTTTCTCCGGTTCTGTCAGGTGCAGGAACTGGTAGCGGAGCCGTCAGCGTCGGGCTCGGCGGGTCAGGCGACACTGGCGGCAATGGCGGCAACGTGACACTGACGTCGAACGGTACCATTCTGACCGACGGCTTTGCCTCTGGCGGTTTTGTGGCGCAGTCCCTTGGCGGTGGCGGCGGTAACGGCGGCTTTAACGTCTCGCCAACCCTGTCAGGTGCAGGCGTCGGAGCGGGTTCAGTTTCGGTTGGGCTAGGAGGTTCAGGCGGCGGCGGCGGCGACGGCAGCCTGGTAACCGCGAGCACAACGGCCAACGTAGTGACCAAGGGAGATGCTTCAGTTGGTATTCTGGCACAGTCCGTTGGTGGCGGCGGCGGCAATGGTGGCTTTAACATTTCACCTGCCTTGGCAGGTGCGGGCACCGGGTCAGGCGCGATCAGTGTCGGACTGGGCGGGTCTGGCGGTAGCGGCGGCACCGGCGGTGTCGTTGGTCTGACCGTTGCGAACAGTGTGCAAACCGAAGGCGCGCAATCGAGCGCGGTTGTTGCCCAATCCATCGGCGGCGGCGGCGGTAACGGCGGCTTCAATGTCTCGGCTTCAGTTGGCGGCGCGGGCACAGGTTCTGGCGCAGCAGCCGTTGGGCTAGGTGGTCGGGGAACCGGCGGCGGCGATGCCTCAGCGGTAACCGCAAACGTGACCGGGAACCTTGTGACGTTGGGCGAAACCTCGACCGGTTTGCTGGCGCAGTCCGTCGGCGGCGGAGGTGGTAATGGCGGAATGAACATCTCAGTCGCGGTTGCCGCGGCAGGTACGGGATCGGGTGGCGCATCCGTTGGTCTGGGCGGCGCATCTGGAACGGGCGGCGACGGAGGAACGGCTGAGGCCTCTTTGAACGGCAACGTTTCGACGCAAGGGGACGAGTCCGGCGGTTTCATAGTTCAAAGCCTTGGCGGCGGTGGCGGCAACGGCGGCATGAACGTCTCTGCCACAGTCACGGTTGCCGGAACCGGCAGCGGTGGTGCGTCTGTCGGGCTTGGCGGCAGCGGGGGTAGTGGCGGTGATGCCAATACGGCCGACGGCACGGTTGTGGGTGATGTCACAACGGCCGGCGACAATTCGGGCGGTGTTTTGGTCCAGTCCGCCGCGGGCGGCGGTGGTAACGGAGGGCTGAATGTCTCTGCGGCCGTGAATATTTCGGGCACCGGCGGCGGCGCTATTGGCGTTGGTATCGGTGGATCCGGCGGTGACGGCGGTAATGCAAGTGCGGCCACTGGTTCGGTTACCGGCGACGTTACCACCAGCGGTGAAAACGCAACCGGCGTTCTGGTTCAGTCTGTTGGCGGAGGCGGTGGCAATGGCGGCGTCAACATCTCGGGTGCGCTCAGCATTGCGCGCACAGGGTCCGGTGCTGCAGGAATCGGAGTGGGCGGCTTTGGCGGTAGCGGCGGTACCAGTGGGGCCGTCGACAATACGTTCTCGGGCAATGTCAGCACTTCGGGCACACGCTCGGCTGGTATTATTGCCCAAAGCCTCGGCGGCGGCGGCGGCAACGGTGCCACGAATATTTCCGGCGCGATTTCGGTGGCCAGCAACTATTCAGGCGGTCTCGGGATTGGTGTTGGTGGCTTTGGTGGCGACGGTGGTGATGCAAACAATGTAACGCAACAAGTTACCGGCAGTGTTGTAACAACAGGAGACGACTCGGTCGGGATTCTGACACAAAGCCTTGGCGGCGGCGGCGGCAATGGTGGCACTAACATCTCGGCCGCGTTGTCCCTGTCTCGGTCGGCCAATGCGGCCGTGGGTATCGGCGTAGGCGGCTTTGGTGGCGGCGGCGCAAATGCCGGTGCCCTGGTTCAGTCGACTGTTACGGGCGGTGTTGGCACCGTCGGCGATCGCAGCACAGGTATTCTGACACAGAGCCTCGGTGGCGGTGGCGGCAATGGCGGCACGAATATCTCGGCCTCGTTGGGCATTAGTCAGGAAAATGGCGGCTCGGTCAGTCTGGGCGTGGGTGGCTTCGGGGGCGGGGCCGGTAACGCCGGTGACGTGATCAGCACCCTGCGGTCCAGCACGGATAGCAGTGGCACAACCTCGGTGGTCACAATAGGGGCGGACAGTATCGGTGTCATGGCGCAATCCGTTGGCGGCGGCGGCGGCAATGGCGGCCTCAACGTCTCGGGTGCCGTTAATCTGACAGGTAAATCCGGTGCGGCGGTGACTTTGGGCCTTGGCGGTTTTGGCGGCGGCGGCGGCGGTGCCGGGGCGGTAACACTGGATGTGGAAAGTGATGTAGTCACGGCTGGCGACGGGTCACATGGCGTATTTGCGCAGAGCCTCGGTGGTGGTGGCGGCACAGGCGGCGTGAATATTTCGGGCTCTCTGGCGCTGACAAAGCCCTCGGGGTCGGACACAATCTTTTCGGTCGCGGCTGGTGTTGGCGGCTTTGGCGGATCGGGTGGCGATGCCAGCAATGTTGATCTGGACTACACCGGCAATGTTCAGGCCGTTCCGATGGTCAGGCAACCCGACGGCACATTTGCCGTCGACCAAAGCAAAGGCGCCAGCGGTATTATCGCGCAATCGCTGGGCGGTGGCGGTGGCAATGGCGGCACCAATGTCTCCGGCGGTATCGCGATCAGCGGCAAGCCAGGTGCGGGCCAAACGGACAGCAGCAAGTCCTATGCGGTGGTCGTGGGCGTCGGTGGGTTCGGCGGCGGCGGCGGTGATGCCGGGAATGTCGATGTGAATATCGGCGCAGGCAGCACGATCAGGGCGCACGGAACCGGCCAATCCGGTCTGTTGGCCCAATCCCTTGGCGGCGGTGGCGGCAATGGCGGCCTGAATGTGTCGGGTGGTATCGTATCCGACAGCTCGTTGATTGTTGGTGTTGGGGGTTTCGCCGGTGACGGCGGCAAGGCAGGAGACGTCACGGTCACGTCGCAGGCTGACATCACAGTCACAACCAACCCGGACGATATCTCTATTCCCGATACGACAACATTTGAAGACAAGCTGCGCGATTTCCTCGGCGACACGATTGTCGACGACACCGAAGAGCTGGCCTCGTCCTTCGGGCTCGAACGTTTGTTCATCGATATGGGAGTTTTTAACGAGGAAAAACCAGATACCGATGGTTCAGCTGGACTGATGGCACAATCCATTGGCGGCGGGGGTGGTAACGGCGGTCTGAACGTTTCGGGCGGTATTGCGCTGAGCAAAGATGGCAAGATCCCTTCGGTTACCTTTGGCGTCGGCGGCTTTGGCGGCGACGGCAATGTTTCGGGTGATGTGACCGTCGGCCATACCGGCACCGTTTCGGTGGCAGGTAACTGGAAGCACGGTGTTTTGGCACAGTCCATCGCTGGCGGTGGTGGTAACGGCGCATTGAACGTGACCGGACAGCTGAACTATGGCGACTCTAACAACTCCGACGGTAAAACCGATCTGAGCATTGTGGGCGGTCTGGGTGGCCACGGCGGTACCGGCGCGGATGCTGGTGATGTTTCAGTTACGCAATCTGGAAACATTTCGACAAATGGCTATCACGCGCGCGGTGTCTTTGCCCAAAGCATAGGCGGCGGCGGCGGCACCGGTGGGATTAATGCGACCTTCGTCGGCACGAAAGACAGCTCGCCAATTGCTATGGGTATCGGCGGCTTTGGCGGTGGCGGCGGCGATGCAGGCGATGTCACGGTTGCGCGTGGATCCGCGGCTGCGGCTGCGGGTACCATCACGACTGACGGTGCCGGTTCGCACGGGATCGAAGCCTCAAGCATTGGCGGCGGCGGCGGTGATGCCGGTATCAACGCGGTTGTGGGCATCAGTAAAACCACCGGAAGCAAGAGCAATGGCGGAACCGGCGATTCAACTGACCGGAAAACGCCCACCAACACGGGCGTCGATGACTCGGTAATTGCCAACTACAACGCCGTTCTCGATGAGTTGGAGGGCAAGGTGAACCCTGCCGACTCCTCCGGCAATAAAACCGGCGTGTCGGCTGTTATCGCCATAGGCGGTGATGCTGGAACGGCCGGGGACGGCGGCACCGTGGATATCGATCACTATGGTGACATCGTTACGCTGCAGGACGGCAGCCACGGGGTCTTTGGTCAATCCATTGGTGGAGGCGGCGGCAACGCGGCTTTGAACCTTGGTATGACGTACGAACTGGCCTCAGACGCGACCAACAAGGGCTTTGGCCTGGCTGTCGGAGGCGGTACGGGTGAGGGCGGTATCGGCGGTTCGGTCGATGTTCGCAATACCGGGGACATCACGACCAGCGGCGCGGACTCTCATGGCCTTTTTGCCCAATCCGTTGGCGGCGGCGGCGGCAATGCGGGCTACAACTCTGCCTCGACATCTGTAGATGGCGGCAACGTGAATATTCAAATCGGTCGGACCGGTGGTACCGGCGGAAGCGGTGGCGATGTCTATGCAAGCTCGAATGGCATCGTCCGCACTGCTGGTAACCGTTCATACGGCTTCTTCGCCCAGTCCATCGGTAACGGCGGCGGCAATTCGTCCTCGACATCAGTCAGCATAGGTACGCCCAAGACCGGCGACAGCAAGGGCAACAAAGCCAGCTTGTCAGTCGGGCTTGAAGGAGGCACTGGTGGCGAAGCGGGCGATGTGACGACAGTTGTCGCCGGAACAGTCGTTACTGAGGGGACGGATGCTCACGCCGTGTTTGCCCAGTCCGTTGGTGGTGGCGGTGGCAATGGTGGCAAGGCCAGCAATTCAGCCGGTAAGGGTACGTCTGTTGCGCTTTCCATTGGCGGCACAGGAGGCACAGGTGGTGTAGGCGGCAAAGTCGACGTGTCCAACACCGCGCGAATTGCGACTTTCGGTGATCGTTCCGTCGGTTTGATGGCGCAATCTATCGGTGGCGCGGGTGGCACCGGCGGCATGGTTCAGGCGGGTCAATCGAACCTCGACACCATCAAAGCCGTGGTCAATCCGTCGACGGTCGGCACGACAATTTCGGTTAACATCGGCGGCACAGGCGGCGACGGCATGACTTCGGACACCGTGACCGTAGTCAGCGATGGGATCATCACGACCGAGGGCACGATGGCTCATGGCATCTTCGCTCAATCCGTTGGCGGCGGTGGCGGTATGGGTGGTTTGGTTGAAAACCGCATCATCAGCTTGCGCAAAGACATCGGGAACACAGCGACGCTGTCCATTGGTGGCACTGGCGGAACCGGAGCAGTGTCTGCAGCGGTTTCCGTCACAAATCGGGACCTAATCCAGACGACGGGCGACAAGTCCATTGGCATCTACGCGCAGTCCGTCGGCGGTGGGGGTGGCGATGCGCAACAGGTGCGCAACATCATTCTGGGCCGGTCCTCGGACGGAGCAACGACAAATGCCATTCTGATTGGTGGCACGGGTGGCACTGGCGGGTCTGGCAGCACCGTAACTGTCGTCAATGAAGCTGATGCCACTATCCGCACCACCGGTAAGGAGAGCCATGGCATCCTTGCGCAGTCCGTCGGTGGCGGCGGCGGCAATGGTGGCTCTACGATCTCGGTCGACGGGCGCTATGGCGGGGCTGAGGCCAGCACGCGGCGGGCACTACAATTCGGTCTTGGCGGATCGGGTGGTACTGGGGGCACGGGCGGCAACGTCTTGGTGACCAACGCAGGGACGATCGTGACAACTGGTGAAGCCGCGCATGGTATCTTCGCCCAATCCATCGGTGGTGGTGGTGGCAATGGTGGAAGTTCGATCACTGGGACGCTGCGACTGAAGACGGGCGACAGCAGTTCTCCGACCGCGCAGTTGAATATTGGCGGTTCCGGAGGCAGCGGCAACATCGCCGGTAACGTGGTCGTAACAAACAGCGGTGACATCCGCGTTGATGGCGCGGGTGCATACGGCATCATGGCGCAATCCGTTGGCGGCGGTGGCGGCAATGGCGGGTTGGCTGTTGCGATGGATGTAAATGACCTCAAGAACACCATGACGGGCAAATCTTATTCGAAGATCGCCATCGGCGGATCGGGCGGGGACGGCTCAGATGGCGGAGACGTCACAGTCAACCATACAGGCGCGATTGTCGTGAATGCAGAAAACGGGTTTGGCATCTTTGCGCAATCTGTTGGAGGCGGCGGCGGAAATGCCGGATATTCGGTGTCATCCCCTCTTGTCTCGGCGCTGGACTACACGGTTTCGCAATTGCTTGGTGCGCGTGAGGGTGCCAATGGGTCCGTTGGAACCGTTACCGTCAATTCGACCGGGGACATTCTTGTGAATGGGACAGGTAGCGAGGCTATTTTCGCTCAGTCCGTGAATGGCGGTGGTGGTAATTCCGAAACATCAGTCGATTTCACAACCGAAACTGCCAGCGCTGGAGGAACCGGCACTTCCTATATCAGCGACATCTCTTTGGGTGGCGATGAAGTTTCAGACATGGCTGGCAGTCAGGTCGCGCAATCACATACAGGCAATATCGCGACGACAAGCGACCGCTCGACCGGCTTGATGCTGCAGAGCGTTGGCGGTGGTGGTGGTATATCAGCGAACAACGTCAATGTTCAGGACGGTGACGGTATCGACATCACCGCACGTCTGGGTGCGATTAACACGGATGACGCCAGTGGCGGCGACGTGACCGGCAGCCGGACCGGAGATGTGGGCACAGACGGCGCATTTTCCTCGGCGGGTGCAGCGCAGTCTATCGGAGGCGGCGGTGGTAAGCTTGTGCTGAACAGCGCTGGCACCGCGAATACAAACAAAGCTGCTTCGGTGATCCTGGGTTCCGACCCAAGTTTCCGCAATGACGGCGGTGATATCGACCTCTCTCTGGACGGAGACATTACCACTACGGGTGATCGGTCATTTGGTCAGAGTGTTCAAAGCATTGGTGCGGGTGGCGGTGAGGTCGTTGTTGCTGGACTAGGACGTTTGGATGTAACTTTGGGTGCACAAGACGATTCAACCGGTGACGGCGGAACTGTTGGTCTTACTAATATCGGGGGCATCACCACCAGCGGCTCTGGGTCTCATGGTTTCGTAATCCAAAGCATAGGCGGCGGCGGCGGTCTTGTCTCTACAGATTTGGATGCAAGCCAAATCACAGTGAATCTCTCGCCTGCTAATGGTGGTAACGGTGGCGACATTACGTTCACCCAAAACGGTAATATCGTCACCACCGGTGAAAACGCGATTGGTGTTGTGGCGCAGTCACTGGGCGGTGGTGGTGGCATGGTGGATTCGGCTTTCCGTGGATCTGCGGGTGGTGCTGGGGCCGGTGGCACCATCGACATGGCGCTGAATGGCAATATCCTGTCCGTGGGCGAAGGCGGCATCGGCGTTCTGGCCCAATCCGAAGGGCGCGACGGAGCGGGTGCAATCACGCTTGGCTTCGATGGCGTCGTCATGGGCGGGACCGGGCAAGCAGACGCAATTGCATCAATCGTTGTGGACGGCGGCGCGAACAACGCGCTGACTTTGTCCAAGGACACAGTGCTTCTCGCCGGGAATAACCAGTTGGTGAACGGCGGAAACGGCAATGAACAGATTTCGTTGGCGGGTAAGGCACTGGGCAATCTGGACCTTGGCGCGGGTACCAACGGTCTGACCGTCGAGGAACAGGGCGCCTTTTATGCGCTGGACACGATTAATCTGGGCGCTTCTGGGTTGATGCAAGTGAATGGCGACTTTGTTTTAGGGGCGAACTGGGGTCTGAATACGGACATGACGCCGACTGTTAAGTCGGGTGACTTTGTCTTTACCGGTAACGTCAGCCAGACCACGAACCTGACGGGAAGCCTAGCCTTTGGTGCGACGGCATCCTCGACCTTCGACGTATATTACCTCACCACGGGTGCATCGGGTGGCAATAGCGATCTGGTTAATGTCAGCGGTGACGCCACAATGGGCGGCACACTGACACCACGGCTCAATACGCTTCAACGGGCGTTACCTCTAGTCATCGTCGACCCGAATGGGACAGCTGCGGATGCGGGCACGACGATTCAGGACACAGTAGTGTTGGATTACTCGATTGGCTTGAACGGCTCGACATCGGACGGCAGTTCGATTGATCTGGTGATAACTCCGGACTATTCGACCGCGAACATGAACGCGAACGAGGCGGCCGTTGGTGACTACATCAACCAGGTGCTGAATGGGCAGGGCTCCGCTGCGCAAGGTGAGTTGTTCGCCCTGATCGGGAACATGACCTCCGAAGCTGATGTCATCGCGGCAATCGGTGCATTCACTGTGGCCGACTACGCTGCGGATGCAGTTGATGCCTACTACGGCACCCGGGTATTCGCAAACGCACTGCATAACTGCGAGCGGTTTACCGATTACCAAGCCGGAGACGATCCACGCAATTGTGTCTGGTTCTCCGGAGGAAGGTCTTTCTACGACCGCGAGCAGACTGGTATCTACGATGAGTTGGACATCAACAATACCAACCTGTCTGCCGGTGTCCGTTTGCCGGTTGGGGATGAGCTCTATGCCGGTTTCGCGTTGGGTTACGACCAAATAAGCCTGCGGAATGGTTCGCAGTACAATGCGACCGGTGACCGGTTCAATCTGGGTGCTTCGCTGACCAAATACACCGGCCCGTGGGAGTTCGCGGCCATGCTGTCAGCCGGCTGGTCAGACTATGACTCCGACCGGTCCGGTGGGATCAGTGGTGTGCTGCCCAACGGAAACGTGGTTAACACCGTTGGCGTCAGTTCGATCAAGCACAAGATGAACCAGCAGAACCTGCGGTTGAGTTTTGCCTATGATCACAGATTTGCCGGTGGCAGTTCTTATCTGCGACCCGAGATCGCTGTTGACGCCACCCGTCTGGCGACAGAAAGCAACGGTGATGCAACTCTTTCGGGGATCGTCCTGCAGGATGATAGCGAGATGATCTACTCCCTGACCCCATCGCTTGAGATCGGGACAGAACAGATTCTCAGCGCCTCTCAAAAGCTACGCGTAAGCTTCCGCGCCGGCGCCATCATCTCGTCGAACGACACAGTATCAGTAAGCGCCGGTTTTGCAGGTGCAAGCGCAGCTGATGGTGGGTTTACGAATACCAGCTTTATCGGAGACGCCCATGGGCTGGTTTCGGCGCGATTGGGGCTGTATGCGTTGGATGACAGCAGCTTTATCAATCTGAGCCTGGACCATATGTTCGGGGACTCAACCAAGGCTCTCCAGGTTGGTCTGGGCCTTGGGGTACAATTTTGAGCAATGAGGGACGGCAGTATGAAAATTTGGCTTGGCGCGCTAGGAATCTCACTGGGTTTGACACACCCTCTTGCCGCGCAAGAGAAAGGCACACTCCCGTGGTCGGTAAATTGTGGAAATCCGGGCAACGGAACCGAGCTGGTCTGTGAAATGTCCCAGAGTATTGTTTTGACCGAAAACAACCAGAGGCTTACCTCCGTTGCGTTCGTGAAGCCTGCGAGGAAAGATGAGACCGAAGCCGTGCTGACCTTGCCGTTTGGTCTTCTGTTTTCCGAAGGGGTGATCGCAAAGGTCGATGACGTCGAAGTCGCCCGTCTGGAGTTTCTGACCTGCGAGGCTCAAGGCTGCTTTGCTCGTTCCGCTGTCTCAACAGAGTGGATGTCTGCGATGCGGGCGGGTAAGCAATTTACGATCGAAAGTAAAAACACAGCAAGAGATCCAATCTCCTTTGGTTTCGATCTGACGGGATTCAGCAAGGTATCAGATATTCTGCCGTAACGACTGTTTTTTGCATACAGGCATCTGTCTGGTGCTGGTCATCGAAATCGGACCCTTGATCGTGCCGGGCATGGAACATTGATCGAACGAAGGCCGCCATAATCGTACCGGGAGCAGCCATACCCCACAAACGCCATTCCAAATCATGATCAAGGGCAAGAGATCTGGAAGGAAAAGTTCCTGTACCAAACTTGACCGGACAGACACTGCCGGAAAAACAGCCAACGGTCAGATCACATAGGAACCGCTACAATTGAAGTTGCCAACATAGTTCTAAAACGCCAGTTACCCTAGCAATTCAACAACCGGATTTCGGGTGTTGGCCGAGATTGCGGGATAGGTGTGCCCTCTAAGAAGCCGACTTTGTTCACTCAAAAAACTCGCGGTACAATCGCTGATCCTGCGTTTCACACAGCGCTTGATTATTCACGCAGGGCGCGATCTTTGATCTTGATTACGGGTTGCAAAAGGTAGTCTAGAACCGTTTTCTTGCCTGATAAGATATCCACTTCCGCAATCATCCCCGGGATGATCTCGACGGCTACGCCGCTTGCGTCCAAAATAGCGTGACGTGTCTGGATTTCGATGACAAAGACCTCTTCATCATTGCGTTCGGGCCTTGTCACCGTGTTGGCGCCTATGCGGGTGATCTCACCGTCCAGCGCGCCGTAACGCGCAAAATCATAGGCCGTAATTTTCACCTTAACGGGCTGGCCTGCGTGTAGAAACGCGATATCTTCGGGGCGAACATAGGCCTCGACCAGAAGCCTGTCGTCCAATGGAACAATCTCGATCAGTTCTTCACCGCTGCGTGCCAAACTGCCAATCGTTGTCCGGTGAACGCGATTTATGATTCCACGCACGGGTGATCTGATCTGTGCGCGATCCGCGCGGTCTTGCAAGGCCGGTAAGGACGGCCGAAGTGCCGCGAGTTCGGCTGTCGAGACCGCAAGGTCGGTGAGCGCTGCGCTCCGGAACCTGCTATGTGCGGCTTGAATACGATCGTCGATTTCTTTCAATCCGGTTTTCAACCTGTTGGTCACTGCAACTGCACGGACCTTGCGACCCTCCCATTCAGCGGAACTGCGGCGCAGCGACAAAAGCGTTGTCGCAGGCTCCATCCGTTTTTCCACCAAGGGGGTAATGATGGCGCGTTCTTCGGCCAGAATCCCAAGCGTCTCTTCGGCTGTCACCTGGTCTACCAGCCCTTCCTCATATTCGCGCTGGCGCAGCTCACGCTGTCGCTCCAGAATGGCAATTTCAGCGGCCAGTTCCGCCTGACGGCCCTGATACAAAGCAGTTTCGGATTTGACCACTTCTGGCGCGCCTTCAATGAGCTTTTTTGAGAAAGTAAGCTGGGTGCCGTCAATCTCTGCCTGCAATCGTTGGGCACGAGCCGTCAATCCAAATGCGCGCTGTTGTTCCTGGCTCAACTGACTGTCGATCTGCGTTGTGTCGAACTCCATTAACAGCGTTCCCTTGTCGACAACCAGCCCTTCCGCGACGTGCAAGTATTGTAATACTCCGGGTTCTGTTGCCTCAATCAGCTGCACGTCCGCCGACGGCACAATCCGGCCATCCACGCGGGTCACGTCGTCGAGTTCCGTCATGTAGGCCCAAAGCCCGGCGGAGACGAGGCAGGCAAGGATAACAAGCAACAGGAGAGATCCCCCCAACGGAGATTTCCCCCGCATTTCTCTTGCCATCATGGCAAGGTCAGGATGCCGCGACATTCAGATGCCTCCCTGTTGCGCGCGCGCGCTGGGTCAGCATGCTTTTTGGACCGTCTGCGCCGACCCGGCCGCGTTCGACCACAATGACCCTGTCGACCAGATCAAGCAGGCTGGTCCGATGTGTGACGATAACCATTGTGGTGTCTTTGGTTTCTTGTTTCAGACGCTTGATAACCTCGGCTTCGGTCTTCACATCCATTGCACTGGTCGGTTCATCCAACAACAACACTGGTGGGCGTCCAATCAGCGCGCGGGCCAGCGCGATGGCTTGACGCTGGCCGCCCGATATTCCTTCGCCACGTTCTGCCAGTTGTTGGTCATAGCCGTTGGGGCAATGCGCGATAAAATCTTCAACCCCGGCCACGTGGCCCGCTCTGATCAAATCTTGATCCATGGGCCGGATCGCACCGCTGGCAATGTTTTCGCGAATTGAGCCGGAAAAAAGCCAAACGTCCTGCAAAACCGAACCGACATTGCGACGTAAGTCGCCGGGGTCAATCTGACGGATATCGACCCCATCCAGCATTACCGAACCGGTCCTCGGCTCGAATAAACCGAGCATCAAACGCGCGATGGTGCTTTTCCCGGATCCGATCGCGCCCAGAATGGCAACTTTTTCACCCGGTTCTATGTCGAATGAGACACCTGAAAGGGCATCATCGGCTTGTTCAGGATAGGCAAAATGCACATCTTTGAAAGAAATGCGGCCTTTTGCATGTGGTCGACTGATCCAGTTGCGTCCTTCGGGCCGCTCATTTTCCGCCTGCATCAAAGCGTTCAGATTGCGATACGCGCTGCGCGCCTGGTTCACACGTGTGAGTGTCTGGGCAAGCTGCCCCAGTGGCGCCAGCGCGCGTCCAGTCAGCATTACAGACGCAATTAACGCACCCATACTTGCCTGCCCTTCAGTGATCAGGAACACGCCGAAGAAAACAATCAGGACCTGCGCCGCCTGTTGCGTGAATCCTGTCAGGTTCAATGCGAATTGGGTAACTGTCCGGCTGCGGATTCCGTGGGAGGACAGCCGCTCGATAGCATCTTCCCATCGCGCCCGCATTTGTTTTGCCGCTGCGGTTGTTTTGATGGTTTCAAGACCGGAAACGGTCTCGACCAGTACGGATTGTTTTGACTGACCGTCCGCAAAACTTTTTTCGGCCAAACGCGATAACATTGGTTGCACTGCCAGGCCCGCAATCAAAACAATCGGAACGGCAAGGGCAGGTATCAGCGCCAGAGGTCCACCAACGAGGTGAATGACCAGTAAAAAGAGGGCGATGAAGGGCAGGTCCACGAGTGCGACCAGAGTTGCCGATGTAAAAAACTCGCGCAGAGTTTCAAATTCGCGGATCGTGCTGGCCATAGCACCGGTCGATCCGGTCCGCGATTTCATTTTGATGTTCAAAACCTGGTCAAAAACGCGCCGCCCCATAAACATGTCTGCCTTTTGCCCGGCCCGATCAATAAAGCCAGCGCGCAAGAGTTTGAGGGCGAAATCGAAAGAAAGGGCAAGACCAACCCCTGCGGTCAGTGCGATAAGGGATTCCGTCGCCTCATTCGGAAGAACCCTGTCATAGACGACCATGATGAAAACGGATGTGGAAAGACCCAAAAAATTCGCTACCGCTGCGGCAAGCACCACTTGCGCATAGGACCAGCGGTTTGCCAACATGGCCGACCAAAACCAATGCCCGGATGCGGTCCTGTTTCGACCTGGTGTTTCCTCATTGTGGCTGCGCCGAAACAAAAGTGCGTAGCCGGTGTAGCTTTTCCCTAAAACTGTTTCTTCAACCTCACCGATGCCTTCACCCATCTCAGGGTCGAAAATCAGAAAACGGCCGCTCTTGGTACGCCCGTGAAATACAACTGCTTTATTGTCGTCCAACAGAAAAATTGCTGGGACCAGTGTGTCATCGAAATCCGCAAGTCTTCGCGACCCAAATCCCGCCTGCAACCCGGCATGGCGGGCAACCTCAATTGCATCTCGCTGGCTCAAATGACCTGTTGTGCCGGATTGCGCAGCGTGAAGTGCCCCGACCGTGATTGAGCGACCAAGATGCGAGGCGACGTGCCGCAGGCAAATTTCCAACGGAGAAAGCTCTTGTTTAGGTGCCAAAGGGTTCAACGCGGCCATGAATCTTCACCTGTGTTTGCAATTGAAATACCGAGATAATCCAGAATGTCCCCGGTCAGGCTGAGGGCGGCGTAGTTTGTGAGGAAGAAGCTTTGTTCCGCCAAAATCAGCCTTTGCTGCGCGTTCACATAGTCTCGCTGTGCATCCAGTATCTCGACCAAGCTGCGTCGGCCGATAGTGAATTGGGCCCGCGCAGCTTCCACGCTTTCGGCGTTGGCCTGGGCAGCTAAACGAGCCGCTTGCAGGCGAACCGCTCCCGCGTCCTGATCTGACCGGATGAACTCTAACTCGCGGCGGATTTCTCGAATTAACGTCTCACGGGCGAATTCGGCCTCTTTCACCTGAGCTTGGGCTGCAGCTATGGCAGCCTTACGTTGACCGGTGCTGTCCAGTTCATAGTTTACGGACAGGTCGACACCGAAATTAGCATCATTGCTGTCATCGCGATCTGCAAATGCCGCGATTTCTACACCTGGCTGTCGCCGCGCAATGGCTGCAGTTTGCTCGGCCTTTGCAGCGATCAAAGCGGCATTCGCACGCCGTACTTGTGGGCTGTCCAAAACGATTTGCGAATCCGTTCTGGCCAATTTGGGCGCAGCGACCGGAGCGGTAAGTGCCCCCGGTGGGCGTCCGAAGACTTCCTGGTACTGTGCCTCCGCCCTGTCTGTCCGAGCCTCTGCATCGGCAAGCTGCGTTCGCGCGTCTGCCATGCGCGAGCGTGCGGTCAAAACGTCTGCATTTGAGCCCACGCCCTGCGTGCTGCGTTCGGTGATCTGGCGCACGATCTCGGCGTGCACCTCAACATTCTGGGCTGAGATTTCCAGGATCTTGCGTCGATCAAGGACCACAACATACGCTTCGATTGCGGCAAGGGCCAGCGCCGCAGCGGTTTGCAGTTGACCGCCCCGGCTTTCGAGGACGCGAGCCTGAGCCGCAGCCAGTTCGCCCGACGCAGCGCCTCCGTCATAGACGAGTTGCGAAACGCGCAGATACGGGGTGAAGTCTGCAATATCGGAATTCACACGCTGTGATCGCGCATTGATTCCCATTGATACGCGAGGAAGAAAAGCACCCTTGGCCGCATTTTCGTCAGCGTCTGCGATTTCCAGTCGTGTCGCGCTTTGTGCGAGGTTTGGGTTGGTTTCGACAGCCGCCCGCACCCGTTGACCAAACTCGCTTTGCGTCAGACGTGGAAGGGGGGGCTGCGCGCCAGCCCCGACAGAACCTGCTGACAGAGAAACCTCTACGACCGTAAGGTCGGGTGGAGGTGCGCAGGCCGCCATCAAAGGAATACACAAACAGGCAAGATACTTTAGGCCAGAGTTGCAGGAGATCAGAGGCATTTTCACACCTCACCAGCCATGAAAAATTCGTCATTTTGCGCGTGTGCCATGGCGGTGAGGAAACGCGAAATGTCTGAATTTTCGGTATATTGGCTTTGAAGTTTGGGCTTCGTCAGCTGCTCTTGCGCCTGCGACAACCAAGAAATGTGCGAAAGTGATACTTGATGGGCGTGCAGCAATTGAATTGCACCGACATCGAACAATGCGAGTTTCTCTGCCTGCGAAAGAGCCTTCAAGCGTCGGGCATCCAGGACCAGAAACCCTGCCGGCAGCGCGACGTTATCGTAGCTTGCCATTTGTTCGAAAAGACCCATCCCTTGAATGACGTTACACACGGACCTTATGTCCTTGGCCGAGGCCTCTCGTGCTTGGAAAAATCTTAGGACGTTTGAAAGTTCAGCGGTCAACTCACCAGCATCGGTAAAGAACGGTTCGTCCTTCGGAGCATCGGTGACTAGACCAGAAGATTCATCGACCAGAAGTTGCGGATCACAACCCGTTTTACTCGGTAAACCCGCTTGAAATGGCGGGCACCGCAACCCAGACGGGATGTAGGCGGCCAGCCATCGGCCATCGTCGGACACAAAAGGGGTTGGCGCGTTGGGGTTCAATGACAATAGTGCTATAGGTTCAATTTCCCCCCCGGTTTCGCGAAACATTACCGGATACGTGGCCGCGACGAGCAGAATTTCTTTCTCGACAATTGAGCAAGCCTGCTGGGTTTCCGCAAAGTGGTAAGATGAAAAACGCTTCCAGTATTTGTCACCGTGCCGCTCATATGTGACTGGAAACAGGCCGTTCTCTGCCATGTTTGATCCTTTGAGTATGGAGTGGCTGCCGGTCGAAAAACGGCAGTCCATGTTTTGATCAAGCCGTTGCTCCGGTCGGGTCGGCGATCAGGATATTGTCCGCGCTCAATCCGCTCAGATCGTCTAACCCCGAAAATTGCGCCATGGTTTCAACGGTGGCTGCAGTCGGGGAGGAATAGTCGACCCTGACCAGAACGCTATCGTCTCCATCTGTCGCGAGTACGTAGATCTCGTCACCCGCCTGAAGTCCCGTCAAACTTTCGACTGCAGTTTCAATTGTATTGGTCGACAGGTCGGCCAGAACTGTGGTTAAGCCGATGACGCCCGTGTTGGCACCAACCGCGCCGCCTACATTTAATGTCTCAATGCCCGTGCCATCGCCGCGCAAGGTAGAGTGATCGAGGCCATTGAACATCAACGCATCTGCCACATCCGCTGCCGCTCCGAGTGAAAAGCCGGTGATCGTGTCTACCCCGTTGGCCGCAGGGGCGGCTTCGAACACAACGACGTCGCGACCCGCGTCCGAGACATTGATGGCGTCGTCGCCGTCCTGACCACGAACAAAGCTGTCCACATCGCTGGCGACCAAAGTGTCATTTCCATCAGTGCCGAATACGACGGTCGTCGGCCCCCCATCCGGGGTGGTAAGCGACAGTTCAACCGGTTTGCTGGGGTCCTGAACGGTCATGGTGAATGTCACCAACGGTTGGTTCAGATCCGTAAAGCTGGTCGCGACACCTGCAAAGTTGACCACGGAGCCCCCAACCGGGTTGGACAGATACAGACCGAAAGCCCCGTTCCCAACATCGGATCCGGCGTCGAAGGTCACAACTGACGGATCAAATCCCAACTCGATCGTCATCGCTAGCCCGCTGGAAACGTCGCGGTCAGCGTCTGCGAAGATTTGGTACGTGATAGTCGAACCACTCTGATCCGCTTCTGCAATGACATATGCGCCCGGTACATGCGCAGTCGCCTCACCGGTTGCCGGTAAAGGATCAGGGCCGCCCGAAACCGTGGCCTGAGCCTGAAAGTTCAGGTCATCACCTGCTGAAATACCTGTGAAATCTGACGCCGGAACTGCAAGCGACCAGGTGCCATCGGCTGCGACAGTAGCGGTGCCGACAGAGTTATTGTTGAGTGTTACATTCACCGCTTGGCCAGCGGCGAGGCCAACGGATGTTCCAGATACAACAATGCCAGAACTCTGCGCGTCGCCGAGTGAAACTGAGTTGTTCGTCCCTATAGAATTCAGGTCTAACAGCGGTCGGAAATCCGTAGCGAGCGTTGTGGTAGCTGGACTGGCGCTATTGCCGGCCAGGTCACTGACCGTTGCCGAAATGGGGAAATTTGTACTGTCCGCCAATCCGGAAAGATCTGCCGCGGGTACGGTGACCGACCAAGTGCCACCAGTAGCGACACCCGTATACGATTGGCCATCCAACGTGACAGTGACTGTTTGCCCCTCTTCCGCCGATGTCGCCCCTGAGATGGACAGATCGCCTCCCCTTTCGGAGACATCCAGAACCGATCCGACAGCCAATGGGTTGATCGTCACAGTCGGTGCTGTGAAGTCTGTTCTAAACCCAGCACTCGCGCTGGCGCTGTTTCCAGCCGTGTCTGAGACCGACGCATGCACACTGTAAATTTCATCGTCTTGCAGGCCATTTAGACCGGCCGCCGGCGAAACCAACGTCCAGGTGCCGCCACTGACCGTAGTGGTATTGCTCAGGTCTACAGTGCCATCTGCCCTGACGATTTCCACGGTGATGGTGGTGCCGTCCGGGGCATCCGATGCGCCTGAGACCGTCAGATCCGTGCCGCGTTCCGCCAAGTTCATGACCGGGCCGTCGGACAAATTGGTGATGGTGATGGAATGAGGTGAGAAATCAGTGTCAAAACTGCCGCTTGCCTGCAGCGCTGGGTTTCCGGCGGCATCTGTCACGTCTGCAATCACCGGGATTGTTGCGCCATCGGACAGTGCCGTCGAATCTGCCGCGGGTACAGTCGCGCTCCAGACGCCACCAGAGACGGTACCAGTATAATCCTGGCCGTTTAACGATACGGTTACGGTCTGTCCGTCCTCTGCATCAGTTGATCCCGTGATTGTCAGGTCCGTATCACGCTCAGCGGCATTTAGGACGGCACCATCAGAGTATCCGTCGATGGTCAAGGTTGGGGCAGTGACATCCTTGGATACGGGTGCATTCGCCTGGTTGGCTGCGAGCCCGTCCGTATTGGATACATTTGCGGTGATGGTGAATGTGCCCCCGTCTGCCAATGCTCCAAGGTCGGCCGCTGGGATGGTCACCGACCAGCTGTTGTCGGATACTGCGCCGGTGTAACTCTGACCGTCCAACATGACTGTTACCTGCTGGCCGTCTTCTACGTTCCCGGTAATTCCCGAAACCGTTAAATCCGAACCAACGTCTACGGTGTTTAAGGCGGACCCAACCGACAGGGGCGATATAGAAATTGCGGGGCCAGTCAGATCCACCGGAACCGAGGCCGTTGCCGGAACCGAACTGTTTCCTGCTTCATCGCTGACAACGACCCTTACCGACACAGGAGTACCTGAGGGCAGATTTGCAAGATCAGCGGATGGAATAGTGACGCTCCAACTACCGTCAGAGGCGGTCGTCGAATAGGATTGCCCCCCAAATTCGACCATAACTGTCCGGCCATCAGCTGCTGTTGTCGATCCGCTCAGCTCCATATCGTTCTGAACGTCGACCAATTCGATTTTGTCGACGGGGAGAGGATCCAAAGTTATGGTCGGTGCCGTAAAGTCTGTCTCAATGCTGTCACTGATCTGTGCTGCCGGGTTCCCCGCCATATCTGAAACATCTGCGGTCAACACAATGGTTTCCCCATCCGGCAACGCGGCAAGATCACTGGCAGGCACGGTGACGACCCATTGCCCGTCGGCTACGGTGCCTGAGTATGTGCCGCCGTTCAGAGTGACCGTCACGGTTTGACCGTTTTCCGCGTTTGTCGTCCCCGAGACGGTCAGATCCGTTGCGCTTTCCGCCGCATTTATAACCACACCGTCCGACAAACCGGAAATTGTCAGAGTAGGGGGGATTGTGTCGATGTTGTAAGATACAGTCTCGACCGAAAGCTCTTGCCCGCCGCTGTCCAAGTGGCGAACCGTGACGTTCTGAACACCTTGTGGCAGACTGGCCGCTTCGACAGCTGTCAGCGAAATGCTCCAACTTCCATTGGGCTTGAGTGGCACGGATTTGACCAAAGACCCGATCGTAAGTTCCACTGTTTCGGTTCCACCCGGGACCCTGATATTCGCCTCTGTGCTGCTGAGCGCAGTGGATTGTGCTTGCGCGAGGTTCAAAACCTGAGGTGGTGCCTGCGGCGAGGGGTGAAAATCACCATCGTCTCCACCACCCCCGCCGCCGGCCCCCGCCGCGGCGGCGCCAGCCAGGCCCAATCCGCCCAATGCAGCGCCGACGCCACTAATGCCGCCGCCCGCCGCAGCGGCACCACCTGCTTCGGCGGCCAGACTGAATTGCGCAATTTCGCTCACGGCATTTTCGGCGATCATGATCGCGCCACTGTCCAGAACCTGAACGTTTTCCGCGGCGACAATCATCGTACTGCCATCAATCATCTTCAGCAGAACATCCCCGTTTTTCAGCAGCTTCACTGACTGTACGCCGGGAATCGTTTCTGCAAACTGATAGGCGTACAGCTCTTCTATCGTTGCCTGCGCCAAGGCGGGTAGCGCCATGAGCGTCGAACCAAGCCCCCCGGCAATACCGCGCCCAACCCAGCGTCGCATTTTGCCATCAATCCACCGGCGAATGTGGTCCCTGCGACCATTGTCTGATCCGGGTTCTGCAGTTTTGGCTTTGGGATCATGTTCTTTGGTCATCTTACCCTCACATGTGATGTCTGTGTCCGCCTGGGTGGGCCAGGTTTTGTTCATCAGTCTTTCGCGTTTGTGACTCATGCGGTCGGACCAGGAAAAATTGTGTTAAACTGAAACCGAACTCCTCGTTTTCACCACAATTCCGCTTTGGTATCGGGCCGGGCATCGGATCATCCTGCAGTCATTGCCAAGTTTGGCGTGGGGTGATTTGGTATGATGCTTCAGTTCGAAAGCGTGGTTGCAACAGGAAGCGCAGCGCTCGATTCAGGTATCCGTGATACGGCTTTAAAAACGTTTAACGGGACCACGTATCTGTACAGTTTGACCGGCCCCGGCGGCGGTGTTGCAGTTTGGAAGCTTGTCGATGGCGCGGTTCCGCAACTGGTCGATACCGAGTATCTCAGCGGTTCGATCACGTTTCAGGTGGGCCGCACGGGGACTCCGGTTTCGTTTGGTGGCAGTGATCAGCTCGTATTGGATATCGACACGGCAAATGGGCTGGTGGGGTATGATTTGAACCCGGATGGGACCGTTGGATCCTTGCGGGAAACCGGGATATTGACCGGCGGCGGTGACATTTCGGCCTTGGTGAAACTGTCGACCGGGTCCGGCGATCTGCTGATGATGGCGCATGAAGATACCGGGCGGATTGTCACCTATACCGTGAATGGGGACGGCACATTGACGTCCTCGGGCGTGATCGTGGCACGATCTGATTCGATGCAGTCATTGAGCATTGGCGCAGACAACTTTGTTATTGCGACCGACGGCGCCAGCAACACTGTCTCGACTTACAGGGTTGACGGGGGAACCGCAGCCATAGCAGTGGTAGACAACAGCGAGGCCCTGACGACTTTGGGAATCGCGACGCCCACAGCGGTTGAAGTGATACAGGCATATGGCAAGTCCTGGGTGGTGGTCGCGGGGGCTGAAAGTAGCTCTCTCAGTGTCATGGAACTAGCCGCCGATGGCCGTCTAATTCCAACCGACCATGCTCTGGATTCGCTGCACACACGGTTCGAGTCAGTTCAGGACCTTTCTGTGGTCGAGGTCAACGGGCATGTGTTCGTTGTCGCGGGTGGTGGCGATGATGGAATAACCTTGTTCGCCATGACGCTCGGTGGACAGTTGGTGCATTTGGACAGTTTTGCCGATACGCTTCAAAGCGGTTTGCAGAATGTGAGTTCGTTCAGCGTCGCGCAGGTCGGTGATGAGCTACAGATTCTGGTCGCTTCGCAACAGGATGCGGGGCTGACCCAACTAACGGTGGATGTCGCAGAACTGGGTGTCGTGCGTAGTGGCTTGGGAACAGTTAACGGTACAGCTGGTAACGATATGCTCAGCGGCAATATTCTTCCAACGACCCTTATTGCTGGGGCCGGGGATGACATTTTGATTGCCGGTTCTGCCGCGACCACAATGTCGGGTGGGTCGGGTGCGGACATCTTTGTCATGCAATACGGAGCGGAAACCACCACGATCACGGACTTTCAGGCTGGTATCGACCGGTTGGATATGTTCGATTATCCGCTGCTCAGAACGCCTGGACAGTTGACCTTTACCGCGACGGCGCAGGGCGCCCGAATTGAGTACCTCAACGAGACGATAAACGTGATTTCCGCCACTGGTGGTCCGCTGACCAGTGCTCAGGTGTTTGGCGAGGGTTTTGGCGGCCCCGATCACATTCCTGTCGATTTCGGCGATTTCGGGGGGCTCGATCCGGGCAGTTCCGATGGGGCTTTGGGGGACGTATCAATCAATTCAGAAACCGCCAATCCCAGCCTCAGTGACGCAGAAATCAGCTTTACCCCAAATGGCGGAGCCACAATCAGTGTTCGTTCAGACAGCAATGGGCGGTTCGATTTGAATTTACCGTCTGGCACTTTCGAGGGTGAATTCGACGTCATCAAGACCTATTCTACCGCGAGCAAGGACATCAACGCATTGGACGCGCTGCAGGTTTTGCGGATCTCGGTCGGTCTGGACCCGACATGGGGTCCAGCCTCGCCGGAAAATTTGATCGCGGCAGATTTCAACCGGGATGGTTCGGTGAATGCGCTCGATGCATTGTCGATTCTGCAAGTGGCGGTCGGACAGCCCACTGCCGTTCGCCCGGAATGGGTTTTCATCGACAGTGACGCGGACCTTTCAGGGATCACGCGCACCGACGTTTCTTATGATACCGGGGCAAATGTGGTGGCTGTGGATGGCGTGATTGCCTCCGACATGACCTCGATCCTGCTGGGCAACCTCGAAGCGCCTTAGTGCGACCGGGCGGTCACTCTCGGAACGCCCGGTTGAAGTAATCTGCCAGTGGTTTGACCAAATAAGACATTGGCGTACGTTCGTCCGTCTTGATCAACGTTTCCACTGGCATACCGGGCAGCAGTTCCTGCCCTTTCAGACGATCAACTTGCCCGTCTTGTGGAACGACTTCGGCGCGATAGAACGTCTGGCCGGTGTTTTCGTCGGTAAACGTATCAGCCG
This sequence comes from Ruegeria sp. YTSC004, assembly GCF_059609805.1. Lineage (NCBI taxonomy): Bacteria > Pseudomonadati > Pseudomonadota > Alphaproteobacteria > Rhodobacterales > Roseobacteraceae > Ruegeria > Ruegeria sp. YTSC004. Next base: position 15,473 of record NZ_JBXWMJ010000010.1, on the reverse strand, counting down.
AGACATTCATAACCTGTCCGTCAATTTCAGGCGTTTCACGCTGATTGAATGCGGGAAACCGTAGCAAAACGGGCTGGCCAACATGCAACTGGTCCACGTGAATTGCATCGACGCGCGCGGCGACGACCAGGGGCGTATCCTGCGGTACCAGATACATCATAGGTTCCGCGGGTTGGATCACGGACTGCAGGGCAAAGACCTGACTGCCGTAAACCGTTCCCGAAACTGGGGCGCGGATATCCAGTCGCGAAAGGCGGGTGTCCAGCGACAGACGGCGCTCGGCCAATTCAGCAATCTGGGACTGAATATCACGCAGGGTCGTGATGGCTTCTTCTCGCCGTGTTGCTTCAAGCTCAAGGATCGAGATTTCGGTCGCTGATATCTGGCCTCCTAGGCGCGCAGCGGCGGCTTCCAAACGACCGATATCCCCTGTGAGGCTGGCCTCTTCACGCTGTAGGGCCGAAACACGGCTGGCCTGGGTAAGGCCGCGCTGAAGCAAGCTTTGCTGATCGTCCAGTTCGGTTTGGATCAATTCAACCTGACGCCGCAGCGAGACAAGCTGCGCTTCGGTACCGTCGATTTCGCTTTCGATTTGAACGGTCTGTTTGCCCAGTTGCTCAGTTTGCTGGTCCAATGTATTCAATCGCGCCTCGAACAGGCGTTGCTGACCGGCGATCAGATCAGGGTCGATGTTTTCCTGTTGCTGAATCTCAGCCAACCGGGTGGCCAAAGCTTCGGCATTTGCGCCATCGCGCTCGACTTCCAAACGTGCCCGGCGGGCCAGCAGTTCGAACAGCTGGGCTTCGACAATGGTTTTCTCGGACGACAGAAACGTATCATCCAATCGCAATAGTAACTCGCCGCTGGTGACGGCATCGCCATCGCGCACATAAATCTCACCAACAACGCCGCCGTCGGGGTGTTCAATCACCTGACGGTTGCTTTCGACCTCGATAATGCCCTGAGAGATAATGGCCCCGGCCAAACGCGTGTTGACTGCCCAAACACCCAAACCGCCAACAAGGATGCCAAGGGCCGTAAATCCGACTAGGGCAGGGATGGTTATGCGCCATACGGGGCGCTGACTATTTGTTTTGTCCTGCATCAGTTGCCAGCCTTGCTGAGGTTGCGCTTGATCGATCCGGCGTTTTGAACGACTGCACCCAAAACCTCATCCCTTGGGCCGGATCTGACAACCTGTCCCCGTTCGACCACCGCAAGATCATCACATTCCGAGATCGCTTGGGGACGGTGAGTCATAATGATCGTAGACTTTCCTGCGGCCTTAAGATCGCGGACAGCGGCGTTCAGCGCCTCGGTTCCATCGGCATCCAACGCCGAGTTCGGTTCGTCCAGAATCAACAAAACGGGGTCTCCGTACAACGCGCGCGAGAGCGCGATCCGCTGCTTCTGACCGCCTGACAGCTGACTGTCATTGCCTTCCAGAATGGTATCGTAGCCTTTTTCCAGCGTCAGAATCAGCTCATGCGCATTGGCTTTTTTGGCGGCCGCTACAACGGCTTCCGGGTTTGGGTCTTCCGACATACGCGCGATGTTTTCGGCGACAGTTCCGTTGAACAACGTAACTTCTTGCGGAAGGTATCCGATATGTTGGCCCAGATCAGTTGGATCGTACTGATCCAGCGTTGCGCCTCCCAGACGGATCTCGCCTGCTGCAGGACGCCAAATACCCAGAAGCGCCTTGGCCAAAGTGGACTTTCCTGACCCGCTTTTTCCGATTACACCAAGTGCCCGCCCGGGCTCGAGGTTCAATGAGACGTTGCGGAGGGTTGGAGTATCCGCTCCAGGCGGGATGACCGTCAGACCCTTGGCCGTCAGCCGGGCTTGGGGCACAGGCAACTTGGTGCGCTGTTTTTCTGGCGGCGTGGCATCCAGAAACTGGCTCAACGAGTTCCACGCCGTTCGGGCGCGTTCAACGACAGCCCATTGCCCAACAACCTGCTCGACGGGTGCCAAAGCACGACCCAGCAGGATCGAACCTGCGATCATCGCGCCGGGGGTCAATTCATTGCGCAGAACAAGCAAAGCCCCAAGCGCCAGCATTGCAGATTGCAAAAACAGCCGCAGCGATTTCGTCACTGACGTAAAGCTGCCGGTCCAGTCACTGGCGGCGATTGTTTGTTGCAAGGCGTCTGTTCGTTGACGCTGCCATCTACGCGTGATGTCCTCTTGCATGCCTTGCGAGTGTACTACCTCGGCTGCCTGTCGGGCATGTTCGGAAAAGATGTTGGCTTTTGCCGACGCTGATTGAGCCAAGGCGACCTTGCGACGAGTCAGTATTTGGTTCAGCAACGCGATCACAACTAAAAGCGAGCCACCACCAACGGCCAGCCAACCCAGCAGAGGATGGAACAGAAAAATTGCCGCGATAAAGATAGGCGTCCAAGGGATGTCCATGACGGCCAGCAGAACTGGAGAAGAGCACAGGTTTTGGATCGACTCCAGATCCCGCAACGCCGTTGCCGGCGCGGCGCGCGCGCGCGGGTGCAGCGATCGGCGCAGGGTTGCGTCAAACACCCGTTCGTCCAATTGGGACTGAAACCGAGCGCCGAAACGCGCCACGATTCGACCCCGCGCAAAATCGAGCATAGCCATAAGGCCGTACAATAACGCGACCAGCAAGAACAGCGCCGCCAAGGTCTCGACCGCTCGGGACCCAAGAACGCGATCATAGACCTGCAACATGAACAAAGGTCCGGTCAACATCAACAAGTTGACAAAGATGCTGAACAAAAACGCAAGCGCCAGGAATGTGATCCCCTGGTTGCGCGCAGATTGCATTTCACGTCTTGGCTGTGCTGCCATGTGGTTCTTAATATTCACGAACGAAGCTTCTCGTTTTTGTTGCGCAGGTTTGGAATGGGCTAGTATTTGCGCGCATCCTAGACTGATGTCCCAATAGTGGAAATACATCTCGTTGCAGATTGTCCATATACCGCCGACCAAGATCCCAATCGGTGTTTTGGCAATGGCTTATCGACATCTGACTTGCGCGTTGACTGAAGTGAAACTCTCTTTATCTCTACGTAGTGCAATTGAGGCGAAGACCAGGTGGCAAACATCTCAGACCTTACTGCCCGTGTGATTTTTGCGGTCTCGTCCGGCCTTAACCTGGCCGCTACAATAGTGTTTGCCGATCTGTTTCGCGCGACCAACAAATTGGATGGCAAGCCCTAGTTTTCAAGAGGCTTCTTGGCCGAGAGAGGCGGCAATTGTGTCGCAAGCAATGGTGCAGGGAAAAGAAGGGTTGTCTTCGGTGACGTTGATGTGGCCGACATCGTAGTGGTATTGACAAGCTGGACATGAGGGCATTCATGCCGGCGCGGTCCGGACTTCTGAATGCGCGGCGGGCGACCGGTCACTAGGAACATATTGATGGCTTTCAGGAGTTTTACTCGGTTATTGAAGTGGTCGAAAACCTGTTGGTGATTGATGAAAACCGGGTTTCATGTTGTGGCGGCAGCGCCTCGGCGAATATTTGGGTACATCGGTTCCCGCCAAGCTCAGGGCGGCCAATCCGGCAAGGGAAACTAATCTGGAAGATCCGATACCATCGCCCGAGATTTGCATGAGGGCTGGTATATCGCATAGCCGGTTGAACTGGGCGTTCGAAACATACATCAAAAAACGCCCACGTTGTATTGCTGGGATATCCGTTTGGATCGGGCACGCAGTTTGTCGGATTGTCTGCACTATGAGCGGGCCAACGGGTCGATGCCGATATTGATGCCGTGGCTGAAACGATCCGAAATCGCGATAGGCGGCGAACTGGGCGAACAGGCCGGATTCTTCTACCCGCCGACGGTCGCAGTGAATGCCAACAACAATGCGGAGATTGCGTATAATGAGGTGTTCGGACCAACTGTCACCCTGTCGCACATTGGCAGGGCGAAAAACGCTCGTCGGATCGCCAACGCCAGGCGCTATGGTCTGGCTTCGACAGTTTTGACCAAGGATGTTTCGATGGCGATGAAAATGACGTCTCAACTGCGCTGCGGAAAGACCTGATGTAAGAAGCATGAGTGGCCCGCGGCGGAAAGGCAATGGGCCGCAATGAAAGGCACAGGCGCGCTTTGCAACATATCGGTCCCTGTTTTGGACGCCCCCACGTCAGCGCGTCTTGTGTTGGGTGTACGCTGATGCGATTGGTAAGAAAACGAGCGCTGGCTACCGGTGGCCGGCAAGGGATCGGGCGCGGGTCAGAATCCGAAGGGTTGTAGGACAACATCATCTGGATCCCGCTGGATGCGTTGGTTGCCAGCCCAGCCTTGGGTTTGACGCTGGGATAGATGCAACAGGGCTGAAAAAAACCCCGCCGCTTTGTTTTGGGGTGCCCGTTCGAACCCCCGCACCTGATGCCGCTGGTCGGGGTTCTGGGGAATGACAAAACCGCCTACGAGGTCATTGAGGCAGCTCAATCGTTCTATGAAAACCTAGGCACGACAACAAAGAAGTGTCTGGATACGTGGTCAATCTCTTGCATGCTGCGATTTGGCGCGAAGCAATCAATCTGGGGACAACGGGTCACGGCGTGAACCGGCAACTGGTGGACAACGTAAAAGCCGCGGCATGCGGAAATACTCCGGCCGCGGTGTCGGAACAACGCGACGCTTTTTTCGTAACTCTGCAAAAGCCCGTTGCAGGTTTGGGTTGAGAACCGCCATCTATGTAACCGTTTGCTACGACCAAATCGGATCTGGTCAACTGCTTTCGCCCATAACTTTGATGGCCCCCAACAACCGCGCGATTTCTTGTTCCGTGTTGTAGTGACAAAAAGAAATGCGGATACAATCCGACAGGCCCAGCGGTGTAAGAACGTTGCCGGAATAGTGGTCAGCCTTTCGAGTATGGGTGCGAATGCCCTGTTGATTCAGTGTCTCGACCACGTCCTCGGATGCATGACCCTCGACCACGATTGACACCAGCCCTTCGCGTGCCGGGTTATCGGCGCCTGCCAGAATGGTCACGTGATCCATATCACGCAGCCCTGGCAGATTGCCGGTGCCGTTGATAGCAGTATCGGTCAAGTGGGTTTCATAGGCGTGAATGGCTCGGCCCGCAGCCTCGATCCGTTTGCGCGGCTCGGTCTCATCCGAAACTTCGCCACCGAGCCAGTCAAAATACGCTACTACGTCTGATACGGTTGCATACGATCCCGTATCGCGGGTCCCGAACTCCCACCCGGTTGCGGGTGCGTCGATCAACATGTCATGTGGCAAAGCGCTGAGTTTGTCGGAGATCCAGGCGATGCCGTATCCGTGGCGGGAAAACACTTTGTAAGGTGAAATCGCGTAGCCATCGACATTGTAGGCGTCCAGGTCCAGTTGCCCGTGGGCCGCATGCTGAATGCCGTCGACGATTATCAAACAATCCGGTGCCACAGCACGGATCGCCGCGGAAATCGCGGCTACGTCCATGCCCATGCCTGTCACGGGCGATGCATGCAGGATCGTTGCCACTGCGACATCTGGCGTTATCAGCGCAGAATAATCCTCGACCGTAACCAATCCGGCGTCGTTGTCGTGGGGCACATTAACGTACTCCAGCGCGGCGATTTCAGCCCAGCGACGTGCTGCGCTTCGGGTGGCCGGGTGCTCGATTGATGAACCTATCACTTTTGCACCTTTGGGGGCGACCAGACACGCGGTGCGGATCATGCGAAACAGCAGCTCGGTTCCGCTTTCACCTGCGAAGAACTGCCCAGAAGATGCGTTCATGAACACGGCCAAGTCGTCTTTGGCCTTGTTGATGACGCCTTGGGTTCCCTGACCTGCAGGATTTATGCGCCCCGGATTGTCCGGGATTGCTGCATAAAAAGCCGAGGTTTCAGCGACGGATTTCAATGTCAGTGCTCCGCCCGCATTCTCAAAAAAGATGCGTTCGCCTTGAAAGGGACAGGTGCCGACATGGGCGAACCGGCCGCGTACGGCCTCGATGAGGGCAGGGTTGTCTTGGATCATAGGTTTGTCCTGTGCTTAGTCAGAAAGCGGTTCACGATCGTGCGGCAGAGCTAGGCCACCGCGATAAGGTTTTGTCCGGAAATCGTTGACGTTTTCATCATAGATTCGGCGAACTGAATTGATCAGGCCGCATGCAGCCATCCTGTCAAGCGACAACGCGACACGATCAGGGAATATTGCAGCTATTTTAAGCTATCGCGTCTGCTTGCTATCCAGTTTGCCTCGGAAAACCAGATCTTTGGAGGATTGGGGTGCGGAGGAAGTTTTGATGACGTATTTACGATACTGCTGGCTGCGCTTGTTGCTCCAAACTGGCATGGGCACAATCTGGATGCGCTGTGGGACAGCATTGCCGGTGACATCAATGACGTAATTCCACCTTACTCTATTGAAGTGAGAGGGAAAAACGAAGTGACTGATGTGGTGGCTCTATTATTATTTTAGATGCAGTCAATTTGAAGAAGCCAGAGCCAATCAGGTTATTGGCGTTGGCTTCAAGCTTACCTGTAGGGCGCGCTGTCTTCTGCGCAGCTGCTATTTTTGCACAAACTCAGGTTCTGGTGCCGTCCTTCTACTGGCCCGTGTTCTCGGTGGCTGACCGGGCTTACTGCCGTTGGGCTGTAACCCATCTTTTCGGAATTTGTCCTCACTTTGGGTTTTGGGGAGCTTGTTCCTGCATCTCCTTGATATGCGCCAGCACAGCCCCGAACCGCTTGTTCTCAGTGACTGCGGCGTGGGTGACGCGTTGGTCCATTTCGAAGATCCGTTAGGGCAGGGCCCGACCTTCCCAGCGCACTTCAAACCGGCTAGCCTCAGCTCTTTGACGAGTCGATCCTGGAGCGTGCGGTTGGCGCGTTCAACCCGGCCTTTGGCCTGAGAGTTGTTCGCACACAGGATCTAGATATTCAGCGCCTTTAGCGCACGGCCGAACTGGGTCATGCCAGCGCCGCCGTTGGCATCTTTTCTGGCCACACGGAACACCGTGTTTGTCGCTGTAAAACGCCACCGGGCGGCCATGTTTATACTGATAGCTTTCAAGCATATCGAAATAGCTGAAGGTGCTTTCTGACTTCACGAAGCGAAGTTCCATCAAGGTGCTGGTCGCGCCATCCATGAAGACGAGAAGGGTGCAGGGGTCGCCACGATCCTCGAACTAATGTTGATCGGAGCCGTCGATCTGGGTCAACTAACCACGGCATTCCCGCTGCAGGCGCGGCTGATGGAATGTTCGGCGCTGCTTGCGAGATAGCCAGCTTCAATCTTCCACCATCCAATTGCGCAATGTCTCACGTGAAGCCGTGATGCTCAGCTAACTTCTCTGCGGCCAATGTCGGCCCGAAATCGGAATAGCTCTCTTTGACCAACACCAAGGCATAATTGCGCTTCGTTTGTGAATCCACCCCGGCTACAACTTCAACTCATGCAATGGAGTTTATGGTAAGACAATGTGAATCGCGCGGTAATGTCAGCGAACTTCATTGCCATACGCATCACCGGCGACACCACACCGCGCACACTGATGAACAGACGCACCTCCGGCGAAACGAACCAGCCATCTATGTCCAAGAAGTCGGCAATAAACTCGCCTCATGCCATGTATCCTGTTCCTGATTCAATTTTTTGGAAGATCATAAATCTCTGCAGAAACCCGAGCACGCTGACCGCTGTTTTTGGGGTTTCGTGGGGCGGCACATCACACTCAATACCCCCTCTAAAATCCGGTTGGGAAAACCAGTACATGCTAAAATAGACATGCCGCCCACAATCTCAAAATGACATCAGGAGACTATTGAGTCTATTTTTTTCTTGGAAACTCACCGTTGACTCCTATGAAACAAGGCTTTGAAAGGACGTCCGGCATTCCCCGGGCTACAGATCAAAACTGACTGAACATCCTTGATAATTCCTTCTCCGACCGGCTTTGGCGGTCTCTGATAAACGAGTTGCCAAGTACCGACACCTGCTGCCACAATCTTAACTCAAGGAGGCTAAATTCCTAAAAACCGCAAATGCGGCCCCGTCCTTTACCGAGTATGAGGCATTTGAATCTGGTGCAGCTCGCTGCAGCCATCTTCGAAATTGAACGGTGGCGATCAGAGAACTTGACCAACATTGAGGTCACACCGTGCTAGAATCCCTGCATCAGCATATCGGTCGCGACAGTGATCTGATCGAACTCGTCACTCAAGTCGCATACTTGGGACTTGAGGATTCCAACCGGTACTGCGGCCATGAATTGTGTGACCATAACGACTGACCCACCATCAATGTCAAAAACCGGATTGAGACGTGCCGCTGGTTTTGGTGCGTTTGACTTCGGTAGCAGCGGCACAACAACACGCGTATTCAGATCGCTTAGGAGGTCGGTCTGGACATCCAGAAGGTAGCCATCGCCGGATGGATTAGGGTAGACGTCGTATTTTGGCATCAGAACTGCCTGTAACGTTCCAGCGGAAGACCATGCCGCTCAACATATGAATTAGAACTTCTGAGTGCTGCAGCATTTTCGGCTTTCCAACGCTCAGACTTTGCTGCGATGACTGCGGCGCGCACGCCCTCCTCGGCCGCGCGGGACAGATTTACCTTCAGCGCTTTGGCCTCAGACAGTAACGCGCTATCGAGCGACAGATTCGTGGGCTTTCGCGTTTGAGCGTTCATTGTATTGCTCTCCCTATGCACGCACTTTATCGCTATGAAATATGCGCGTCAAATATGCGCATGTTTGTAAAGCATGTTTCGCAGAATTGAACCGACTGCCAAGTTCCAACAGCGTTGCCATTAACCAGCTAACACAATGAAACGGTAGTATTGCAACATGCAGCGGCGAGAAACGACCCAATAGGCCGCTCACAACGAGGCTCTTCAATTCCCGACACGCGGACTTTGCCGACATTCGCCGCGCCTGCAAGCCATTGGGCAATACAAGGGAAAAAGTGCCACTAAATGACCTCAGTTTGGGTCGCGACGTTGGTCGAAGTGTCCTGGCCTTTGGTTGACTTAGGTCCGCATCATCACATCAAATGCCTTGCATCTCTGGGCTGGTCGGCCTGGTCAGGCGGACGGCTGCCGGTATTCCTGTTGTTTTGTCAGCATCACCCAGATTATCCAGGCGCTCTGGATGCTTCCTGCCCATCAGCGCCCGTGACGTCATGCCGGTGATCAGGAGTTTTCGGATGTATCGGTCGCCTTTCTTAGTGATCTTGCCTAACTTTTCCTTTCCGCCGCTGGATTTGTTGAGCGGGGTCAGCCCCAGCCAGGCTGCAAGGTCGCGGCCGGTCCTGAATTGCTTAGCACTTCCGATGATCGCCACGATGGTGGAGGCGATAATAGGGCCGACGCCCGGCATGCGCATCAGGCGCCGGGCATCGGCATCAGCGGCGTCGGTCTTGCCGCGCTTTACATAGGGTTTTACATAGGCTGCTGGCATCAGGCGGACGTCATGGCCCAGCCTGCTGAGTTCACGGCCCCAATAGTGGGCGGAGCCGCAGGCTTCCATGCCGACAACACAGCGCGGAAGTGTCTCGAAAAACGCAAGCAGCTTCGGGCGCCTGATCTGCTTGTTAAATATCTTGCGGCCAGCGGCCGAAATTCCATGAACCTGGAACACGTCCTTGGCCAGATCCAGTCCAGCTGTTTTAACCGTCATTGGGTTGCTCCTTTCCGAGCAGTCCAAGACAACTGTAGTATGGCGCATCGCGACGCCGGTGGAGCAAGAGCCACCCACTCCATCCGCTAAAAACCTCGGCAATCTGTATTTGCGCGATGTTCCCAGAAAGGTGTTGTTATGATCTTTTCCAAAGTTGAATATGACCTCCCAACCAAAGGTGTCATTTTTGGAACGCAGACTCGCCGCCATACTCGCCGCTGACGTTGTTGCATACTCTTCGATGATGATCGAAGACGAAGATGCCACTTTGATGCACCTCAAGACCCATCGCGAATGTGTTTTTGATCCCAAAGTCAGCCAATACAAAGGCCGGGTGATCAAGTTGATTGGGGATGGCACATTGGTTGAGTTTCCCTCAGTCGTGGATGCTGTTCGGTGTGCCATCGAGATCCAGAAAGAACTGACGGTTCAAAACTCAGCGATAAAACTGCGCATCGGAGTGCATCTGGGCGACGTGATTGTTGATGAGGGCGATGTCTATGGGCACGGTGTCAATCTGGCGTCGCGCCTGGAAGCCGCAGCAAAAGTGGGCGGTGTTTGCATCTCTTCTATAGTTTATGAAAGCCTGGGAAACCTGATTGAAGAAACCTTTGAAGATGGCGGTTCCCAGCACCTCAAAAACATAACAAAGCCCGTCAAAATATACCATTTGTCACATGAAGGTTCTAAAAAATACGAGTCAAATCAAACTGGACGGGATAAGCCCTCAGTCGCGGTTTTGCCGTTTTCAAACGTAAGCGGCAATGCTGAGCAGCAGTTTTTCAGTGACGGTATTTCCGAAGACATCATTACCGGACTGTCCCGCTTTCGGACCTTGTTTGTGGTCGCGCGCAATTCGTCGTTTCGGTTTCGGGACTCAGATCTGGAGATTGGTGAAATCGCGGCAAAGTTGGGGGTACAATACCTTGTCGAAGGCAGTGTTCGAAAAGTCGGTAACAGAGTGCGCATTTCGGCTCAGCTGATCGCGGCTGACTCTGGAAAACATATCTGGGCTGAGCGTTATGACCGCGAACTGGAAGACATCTTTGCGGTTCAGGATGAGGTGACCCAAAGCGTCGTCGCGGTTCTTCCCGGTCGCGTTCAAAGCGACGTGGCCAACAATGTCTTGAACAAGCCCACAGACAAGATGAAGGCATATGAACTCTTGCTGCGAGGGAAAGCACTCCGAGATGGGTTGAACGCCGCCGACAACGCCACCGCCAAGGGATATTTTGAAAAAGCGCTGGCCATCGATCCCAATTACGCGCGGATCTATATGTATCTGGCCGACACCTATGTCGTCGACCTTTGGCTCGGTCTTGCCGACGCCGATGCCCCCTCCCAGGCATTGGAAATCGCGCGTCAGGGCGCGGCTTTGGACAACAAGGACGTCTATATTCAAGACCAACTTGGATATGCGTACCTATGCGCGGGCCTCTGGGATCAGGCCGATACGCAGTTTCAAAAGACACTGTCATTGATCGAAAATGAAGCGGAATCGATGGCCTGGTGCGGATATGGGTTTCTGTTGTTGGGGCAGCATGAAAAGGCCCATGGAATAGTTGTCGAGGCCATGCGACTTGACCCCCTGCACCCGCCTTCTCTCGATTGGATTATCGGACAGGTATATTTCTTTTTGGGTCGATATGATGACGCTGTCAGCAAGCTGATTGGCGAAGCACGGCTGAACTCATTGGCTGTTGCGTTTCTAGTGGCAGCCTACGCGCACTCGGGCCGACAAAAAGAGGCGGAGTCCTCGTTGCAAGCCTTTGTTCGACACCGCCGTCAGGAGTTTTCAAGCCGCGGGATGGCAGTTCCGGAAAACACGTTGATTGCTCTGGCCGGTGGCTTTCAACCAATGTGGCGCAATTTGTCAGATTGGGAACACATTGCCTCTGGTCTGCGCCAAGCTGGATTGGCAGAGTAGGCGACGCCCATTTTCTATGTCTTCGGTGATTGGTCGTTGCCAACTTCCGCTCCGGGCTGCGAGCTGCCGCTGAATGTACGAATTGTTGAGGGTAGTGTCGGTTTTTTCGAGTGAACAAGTCTCTGACAAGTGTAGACACTCAACAAAACAGAACCCGATTGGTGTCCATGAACCAGCACTTTTGATTTCGCGGCTCCCTTCCAATTGAGAGCCTCTCAAGATTTGGTCCCTTTTTCAGGGGATACCTCGGCCTCATCCAGATCCAACACCGCGGGGTCGATCATGCGCTTGTCAGCGCTCATCTTGACAGAGTTTCGCATGGCCTTGCTTCGCCGCAGCAAGCGTCGGAAACTTGCCTCGTCGAGCATAAGCAGCGTCGACGGTGCCAATGCCCGCACGTTTACGCGACGCGGCCGTTTCAATAACATGGCCAATTGCCCGAACATTTCACCACGACCCAGCCGCGAGGTGTGCCGGCCGAGTTCCACTTCCACCGCCCCGGAAGCAATGAAGAATACACTCTGGGCGAATTCGTCTTTGGAAATGATGGTATCACCCGCGTTGGCATATCGGGTCCGCAGCGCCCGGCTGAGTTTCCTAAGCGAAGACTTGTCGAGATCGGAAAACAGTGGGAACTGCCTGACCAGATCCCGTCCTTTAAGAGTGATGTCCAACTTCGGACGCCCTTCAGTTAACGTACGTCTTGTCGCCACTTCCTGCATCAAAACAGAATAAAGTTCTTCGCCCACAAGGCCGTCTTCGCGCATGACCGCGTATTCACGTTCTTCAAGGCGCAACGCGGTTCGCTGGATGAATCGTCGCTCTAGCTTTTCGGCATAACCGGGAAATTGCAGTCGCAGGCCTTCAAGCGCCGTCTTAACCGCCTCGGATCGACGCGCCAACACTTCATCCAGCAATTCCGCAACCCGGCGGCCATGGATCCGGCGGATGCGGCCGCGGACGAACCCATCTAGGTCCTGCAGGATCAGACGTTGCATGAGCAATCTTTCGAACCTGTCCGTTGTGATACGCGTGAGTGGGAACGAAATTCGAAGCCGGTTGTGCAGAAACACGGCGATCCGAAAAGATCTGCCGTAAACGACCGACCGATTTGATGCGCGCTGATAGCCGATCCGTCCGCCAGTCCGTGCGCCTTCAATGAGCCGATCCGCATCGGACAAAATCTTCTCACTCAGAACCGATGACATGGTGCGTTCCCGCATCCTGGCCAATACAGAGTCCCGCTCTGCACCGGCCAGCGCAATAAGACCAAGCGTGACCCGGTCACGATCAAGGATCTGCGCGCTGTCCTCGGCGGCCTTTACCGCCTCGTCCAGGCGTTCACTAAACTGTTTGGCTTCGTTCCTGACGATATCGTGCGTCAGGTTATAGTTTTCTGCTGTGCGGGACACGTCCTCGCGAACCGATTGCAAGGCGACGGCGACCACCTGACGCGACAGGGCGGTATCAAGCGGAGAAAGCCTGTCGAGCCCCAGTTTTGTGATCACCATGCGCAAGGTTGTACCCTGAACAATCAGTGTAAACAGGGTAAAGCCAGTGGCCAGAATGCCGACCAGGCGCTTCGTCTCAAGCGGGATGTGTGTGCTTTCGGTGACTGCCAGAGCCAGGGCCAGCGTCACGGCACCACGCAGCCCACCCCACAGTATTGCGGTGCGATAGGGGCGTTCAACAGCGGGCGATAGTCCAATTGCTGTCAGCAATGGTAACAACCCGAACAGAATTGCCGCCCGCGCGAACATGGCGGCCAAAACCACCACAACTAGCAAGCCAAAATCAGACGGTCGCACCTCTTCCAGCAATCGCGGTATCAGCAATGCGGCAAGAATAAAAATCAGCGCGCCGGCCCAGTGTGCCAGAAGGTCCCAAACCTCTTGCAGATTTGTCCAGGCGACCGGTGACAAACGACCAGGGCCTGTGAGGTTGAGCGTAAGCCCCGCAGCCACCACCGCAATGACACCCGAAGCCCCAACGCTTTGTTCTGCAACGATATAGGCAAGGTATGGCAGCGCGATGGAAATGGAAATCTGCGCCATTTCCCAGCGGTCGACAAAAGCCATCGTCCAAACCGCCATGCGCGCCATGAGCCAACCAGTGAGTGCTCCGCCTGCGATCAACAGCGGAAACTGCCCCACGGCTTCACTTAGCAATGGATTGGGTCTTCCGAGCATGACAAAGCTCATGAATAACCCGAACAGAGCCACAGCAGCAGCATCGTTAAGAAGGCTTTCGCCCTCGATTATTCGTGACAGCCTGCGCGGTGCCGAAATCGACCGGAATATACTGACAACTGCCGAGGGATCCGTTGTTGACACAATGGCGCCGATCAACAGGCAGGCGGCCAGCGGCAGCGCACTTGCCCAACTCAGCGCATAGCCAATAGAGAGGGTCGCGACAATCACTGCCACAACGGCCATCATCAGGATGGGCATCCAGTCATCCAGCATCCTGCGCAGGTTCATGCCGAGTGTCGCCTGAAAGAGCAGCGTGGGCAGGAAAACATAGAGGAAGACGTCTGACCGGATCGGCAGATCTATGATCGCCTGCGCCCCCGGGTTCAATGCATCCGTCAGGTCTGTGTCGAGAAAGAACGTCGCGCCAAGCCCGATCACTATCCCCAGGACGGCGAGGATAACGCTGTAAGGCAGGCGCATTCGCGCGGCCAGCGGTTCCGCCACGCCGATGACAACAAAAAGAGAAGTGATGATGGTCGTAACGACTACGATATCCATAGTTTCGTATTACCTGAGAACTCGAGTAAGTGGAATCCACTCTTAAAGCCGGATCAAACACGTGGAATCAATATGCGCACCTTCGCTCGTCCAGTCTGGGCCGCCTACGAATGCAACCTATTGGCACTAGTCTCAATGGCTTCAGCGATAGCCAAGACACCCTCGAGTTCGACGCCGAGGTACTGGATTGTACCGTCCATCTTGGTATGGCCCAGCAAGTGCTGAAGCGCTCTGAGGTTGCCGGTCTTCTTGTAGGTTTGGGTGATTTTTGAGCGCCTCATTAAGTGGCTTCCGTATGCGCTTGCTATAAGGCCGGTCGATGAGACCCAGTCTCGAACAATCCGCGCATATTGACGCGTTCAGATGTGGATTCTGCCAGGCCAAAGGTATTCCGAACGGATCATGAGTTCATCTTTCATCCATTTCTGAACAGAGGCACGGGTGCCCTCGGATATCTCGAAGCGCACAGGTTTCTGTGTCTTACTTTGCAGTACTGAAGCGCGTTCCTTGGTCTGCCCCGATGACATGACAACGACCCCTTCATCTTCACCAGATCACAGCCGCGAAGCTTGCTGTCGATTGCCATGTTGCAGAGTGCAAGATCGCGATGGGTGCCAGCAAGCTCAAGGCGAACTCGGATGTTTTGGTTTCAGTGGGCGCTTTTTTACCAAGGACACGTCCTTTGCTACAGACTGGGCGAAGTGCCCGAATGGCAGGTAAGTTTGGTGTCTCCATGACTGAACCTCCGATCCGCCATGTCCACCTACAACGACAACCCGACATTGACGCGATCCAATCACACAGGATGCTGCGCAATCGATGAGCGGTGGTTTTGGCAGCGCCCGCGTATTCTTTGGGCCGTGAAAACTGAGCGACTACGGTTGCTCCGGTTTGACTAAAACGCCCTCAGCCAATTGCGTATTTCCGCCACGATTCGGTGTATCAGCGCAATCTGCGCCGCGGACCCACCGAAGCCATCATTCTTCTCCTGCCATCCAATGTAACATTTGTCGGAATTGTCCTTTACTCGAGCAGCTTGAAATCTGATTATCAGCATTCTTTGGTGGGCAGGAGGTTAACGTGACAACACCTTGCAAAGACCTCTGGCACCGATAGCTTGGCTGTTGTCTGCATGGATTGCGGATCAAGCTGCAAGCCGCCACCGCGCC
>NZ_JBXWMJ010000009.1:0-244226 GCF_059609805.1 Ruegeria sp. YTSC004 | reverse complement strand
GGAGCACCTTCACTGGTGGAAGGCCAAGATCTGCGTGACCCGGCCACTCTGACAAAGCTGCCTTGGTTGCAGGAACTAGGCACCAACGAGGCGGCCGACTGGTTCACCTATCATGGGGTCGTACCTCTCGAGCCATTGACGATCAATCACATGCCGGGGAACCTGATCATGACTGCGGTTCGCCGGGGTGACGGTATCACGTATTCTGCCAGAGCTTTTTTCGAGGACGATCTGTCATCTGGCCGGATGATTGAATTGTTCTCTGAGCCTCTCTTCGGCGTCTACTACATCCAGACTCAAGCAGAATTTCAGCGCCCAGAGGCTAAGGTGTTCGTCAACTGGCTTAAATCTCAGTCGCAAGTCGTATCGGCACACACGTCCAAAAGCTGATCTTGTTACAGTTGGAAACCTTCGATCCAAGCTAGGCTCGAGGCTGTCGCGTAGCTTATTTGTTCGAAGTAGAAATCAAGTGATCAACTACGTACTCCGCGTCCTCGCCCACGCCATAAAACAGGCCAGACCCTTGTGTATGCATCCAATGCAGTCCGCAGAAGTACAGGCCTGCTATATCCGTAGCACCTCGCTCATATAGCGGATAGCCAGTCTCATCGAAGACTGGCAAGTCGATCCATCCAAAATCGCGGTGAAACCCAGTTGCGTATATGACGGTTGAAACATTTGCTGCAGCCAAGTCGAAGAACGGTGGTTCAGGTTTGGGCTGCCAGTTGATCGGGACAACAATTTCCTTGGGATCATCGAGTCCATTCTCTGCAACAAACGTGTCGATGCTCTCCATTTCCGCGCGACACACATCGTCCACTGCCTTGAGCGTCTCTTCAAGTCCGCCCGCCAAAATCAGACACCCGTCTTGAACACCCTCAACCTTGCTGTGTAGTTTGACCCCGTCGAGCGCCATCTGGCGCAGATCATTAATACGACCACCCTCTCGCCCTGAGAGATGTGGATGGGCTTTGAACCGGATAGCTGTCCCTTTGGGATGGTCCTTTACCGCCATGTTCATGTACCCAGTCGCCAAGTCCCATTCAAAAATGTCGCGACCCCTATAGCGACGTGGGATGCGGCCAGCACTGCCCACTGCGAGATGTACGTCGCGCCCGGATAAGTGCAGGTCCTCAGCGACCTGACACCCTGACTGACCACTTCCAATAATGAATACCGCACCATCCGGTAGGCTCGCTGAGTTGCGATAGATACACGTATGTATGCCAGTAACCCTTTCGGGCAGATCGTAATGCCAACTTGGTATATTCGGGTGTTGATGCGTGCCGACGGTGACGATCAAGTTCTGCGCTCTGATTTCGCCATCTGATATGGTTAGTTTGAACCGACCCGGTCCTGCACTTGCCTCGATTCTAGCCACCTCGACGCCCCCTCGATAGGGCGGACCAAAACTGCTCGCATAGTCTTCGATGTACTTGACGATCTCATCGCGGAGCATGAAACCATCGGGATCATCCCCATCGTTATGGAAACCTGGAAGTCGGCAGAGTTTGTTAGGAGAGACAAGGCAGAACGAGTCCCAACGGTTACGCCATGTATCGCCAATCTGCCCGCGGTCCAAAACAACGTGATCAAGGCCAGCCTGCTTTAAGTGCCAGCTAACGGAAAGACCAGCTTGACCTCCGCCCACAACCACAGTGTCAATCAGGGTGTACATAACAGCAAACCTCTCTATGAAACTCTATCGGCGACAGCTAGTTGCTTCAATGTATCAATGTCCGCTCAGGGCTCGAACTAGACCTTCGATGCCGCTGGCGCAAATGGCGGCTTTGGGCCGTCCTCGGTGGTAGTATTATGTGAGGCGGGGTGCTTGCCGCACTTGCTCCGAGGTCTGCGATGAGCCGAGGCTGTGTGAAAACTCTGACCGGTTGGCGAAATATGTCGAAAATACCCTTTATGTGCGTTCTTCCGCGCTTCTGAGAGAGCAATTTACACAGGCGCTGAAAACGAGCTCGACAAGAGAGTTGGTGGGCCGGAGTTTTCACACAGCCTCAGCCCAAACTACCCAGATATCGCACTGCGGCGAATGTCCTGTTCTCAAACCGCAGCCAGATGTACTCCGCTTCTAGTCCGTGACGACGACCGCTATGCTGTTCGATATCGGAGGGAAGCGGTGTGACGCATCTTCAGAAACCCGTAACGGCTGATCGTACAGCTGTAGAGCGCGCGCAAGGACGGCTGACGCGTCGCAACGAAGACAGATTTGCCGAGGCAGAGCAGCAGGGTCTTTTGCTGGCCGCGAAGGTTCGAACCACAGCACTTTGTATTGTTTTGATCTGGGTTGCGATAGACACACAAAGCCGCGGTGCCAGCTTTCTCTACGATATTTCTCAGGTTGCAGTATTCGCGGTGCTTGGAATCTTGCAGTACTTTTCAGCCAAGCATAGCGCGAATGCCAGTGTAATGAACTATGTCTTCGTTGCCATCGACTGTGCTTTGCTGGCTTTCATCTCCAGCACTCCAAACCCTTTCGCTGAATACAATTTACCACCTGCGATCCTGATGAATGGAAGCCAGTTCACCTATTTCTATCTCTTCCTGATGCAGGCAGCATTCAGCTTTCGCCCAAGCCTGGTTCTCTGGTGCGGTTTTTGCATCGTTACAGCGCGCACAGGAATGCTGGTTTGGTTTGTGAGCCAACCTGGCGCCTATACCAACCTCGATCTTAGTGAGCGCACTGTGGAGGACTTTTTGATGGCGCGCTCTGATCCGAATTTCATCTTTCTGGGATTTTGGGCTCAAGAGATCATCGTTTGCTTGCTTGTTACTGCTGGCCTCGCCGCCTTGGTACGTCGCTCTCGGCGGCTTGTAGAAAGTCGAATTCGTACGGAGCGGTCACGCTCCAATCTTGCACGCTACTTTTCGCCAAACGTTGTGGACCGTCTCAGTAGTGCCGAGGACAGCTTTGGCGATGCGCGTGAACAAGACGTCGCTGTCATGTTTGTTGACATCATCGGGTTTACCTCCATGTGCGAGAACGACGCCCCTAGCGATGTCGTTGATTTCTTACGCGGGTATCATGACAGGTTGGGCAAGGCAGTTTTCGAGAACGGAGGCACACTGGACAAATATCTGGGCGACGGGCTGATGGCGACCTTCGGGACACCAGAGGCCAGTGAGAACGACGCCAGAAAGGCACTTCAATGCGCCTTTGACATGTTTGAGGCATTGAGCATCTGGAACCGTGACAGGAGTGCCGAAAGGCTTCCTCCGGTACGCATTGGGATTGGCATCCACTTCGGTCCCGTTATCTCAGGTGACATCGGAAACCAACGCCGTCTTGAATACAGTGTCATCGGCGATACCGTGAACGTCGCAAGCAGGCTTGAGCAGCTGTCCCGGAAACTAAAAGCCTCTTTGGTGGTTAGCGATTTATTGATCGAGGCAATAGATCCGACGGACAAGATCGGGCAATCTTTAATCAAAAGATTGGTTCCCGCCGGAGTGCAAGATTTGAGAGGAAGACGCGGAAAGATCGGCGTTTGGACCTACATACCGAAATAGTAAGTATTTGCTCATGGCTTTGCCATTCCCCTGAATTCAACTTTCGCAATCCATTCAGTCGGACCCACTCATTGAGCTTATCAACGCCTTCCATTTCCACATGTTCATGCAGCGTGTGATGATCGTAAAATAACTGGGATCTGGAAAGTCGACTCATCCACGACGCTAAATCGACGTGCGGCGCTTACCAGAAACCGGTTCAGCGGACCACATGGACAGAACAATTAGCGTGGTGAACGACCCGGTTCGCAGTCGACCCAATAAATATGTTCTCGATTCCCGGCTTGTGTGAGGCCAGCACTATGCAATCGATTTTGTTTTCATTTGCGAAATCAACGATCGCTCGGCCAGCGCTCCCCGAGATAAGCCGCGGTTTCGCGCCCGGTAGCTCTGCAGCGTTCCGATGTAAGCCTTCCTGAAGCTCTTTTCGCGTGTTTGCCATAACTTCCTCGGGTATCTGGGATGCCACATATGCAGGGATCGGTTCCTGCACATGGAGCACTGTGAATTCCGCATTTGCATTCGCCAGCAAACGAGCAGCTTCAAATGAGGCCTGTGTATCATGATCTTTGTCCAGCGCGACTGGTACCAGAATGTTTTTATACATATTAGCTACCTTCCATTGCTCCAGCTACGATCTTTCCGGCCTCCGCAGTGATGCGGCACACTAAACCGGTTCTGATTTCGAAGACTTACCCGCTTTCTTTGCTGTACTTGCGACATCATCTATTGTCTTTTCTACAGCTTCGGCTTCGGTTTCCGCTGCATATACTGCACATCGGGCAACTGTTTCGAACCATTCCTGAGCGTCAGCCACAAGGCGTTCGGCTGAGTGCTTCTGCCACTCTGCTATGGATTGCAGCGCTTTCGCCGGATCAGTCGGGTCTACAGCAGACGCCGAGCGCGCAGCTTCAAGCGCGGTTCGAACAGCCTCGTGACGCCTCTCAAACCAATGTTGAGCAAAGGCCTCTGCCTCTTTCAGTGACTTCTCCTGCGTGTCCCAGAATTGCTCAAGCTGAGCGTCTAAAAACGGATTGGCTGAAGTAGACGGCTGCATCTGCTTGAAAATATCGACAAGTGGGTTGGAGTAACTTGATTTTGGCTTCTCTTCAGGCATCGGAGATTCCTCCTCATCTTCCCAATGCTGAATGTTACCAATTCCCGTAGAAAATAACCTTAATGTAGATCAACCGGCGTCAACAAACGTGGGCAGTGGTGCTCTACAATCTAATGGCGGCATTTGTACCAAACTACTCGATTTGAATAGACTCCAGATAGTAAATCACATTTGCCAACGGCACACCTGCGAACATCGGCTGGCCATCAGGCATGGTCAGCGCAACTTTTTGGTCCGAGTCCAAAGCTGTTCCAAAAATGGGCATTTCTCCGCCATGCGCGAGCAATGGTGCGCGACCATCAATTTGACGCGCCACCGCCTCAATCGGAAAAACACCGTCGTTTTGGGCCGCGAGCCTCGTCAGATCGGGTGTCCTTATCGCCAGCATCTCCGCCATTGGACCATCTCCTGTGGCCTCGAAACCATGGCATTGCCAACAATAAGTTCTGTAGAGATCGTGCCCATTTTGAAGGTCAATATCCTGCGCCAGTGCAGCACTTGCAGCAAATATTGACAAAAGAAGTCCGCGACAAACTAGCATCTGTTCCTCCTCCGAGATCAGCATTTCGAGTTGAAAATACGCGATATCGAATGAATGCTTCATTGATCTCGCTCATATTCAACCTTTGAGTACCAGCTGGGAAAAACCATCACGAAACGACGGTCGCAGCATTCGGATCCGCCTCTCTGATCAGTCTTAGCGCCTAATGATATAGATCAATGCCAAATAAAGAATTACATATCAAAGTATGAATGTTTCAGAAGGAGCTCGGCATGAGCGGTGATGAGCCCTTGGTTTATCATCGGGGTGCTTGTTTGCGGCACAGCTTCGGTAACCCGGCAATTGCCCATCAAGGAGTGAGGTGAATGCATACAGTTGATCCACCGTCCCCTAAACTCCGACGTTCTCTCACCACCCCGTTGCTTACATTATATGGGCTCGGTGTTACCGTCGGTGCGGGAATTTATGTGCTCGTCGGCGCAACCGCCGAGGCCGCGGGCCCTTATGCTGCAGTTTCGTTTCTTGTTGCAGCGCTCGTCGTTTCGCTGACGGCTTTGTCGTACGCCGAACTCGCGACACGCTATCCCGTAAGCGCGGGTGAAGCGGCATACGTTGAAGCGGGATTTCAAAGGGGCTGGATGGCGGTTCTAATCGGTCTTGCCGTTGCTGCGTCTGGGATTATTTCAGCCTCCGCTGTTGCGATTGGGGCGGCCTCATACCTTCACACCCTGACGGGGCTTGGCACCGCATTGCTTACGATCTGCGTTGTGTCGGTAATGGGGCTGATTGCACTCTGGGGCATTACACAATCGGTATTTGTGGCAGCCGTGATCACGGTCATCGAGATCGCGGGGCTTCTTTTTGTGGTTGGCTGGGGCATGTCTGTGCAGGAACCGCAAGGCCATGAAATTAGTGAGATGATTCCGGGGCTCGAGCTCAGTACCTGGCGCGGTATTATGGCGGCATCTCTGCTGGCTTTTTTTGCCTTTGTCGGCTTTGAGGACATGGCAAACGTCGCGGAAGAGGTAAAAGACCCAACCCACACAATTCCAAAGGCTATCCTTTTGACGCTCGTTCTGGCGACGGGTTTGTATCTAGCGACCTCGATCACGGTCCTGCTCGTTGTTCCTATCGATACCTTGTCGACCTCGGCCGCCCCACTCACGCTGGTTTTCTTCGACGCACCCGAAGTAATCAAACAAGGGTTCGCCGCAGTCGCGGTTGTTGCAACAGTCAATGGCGTCTTGATCCAGATGATTATGGCGTCGCGGGTGATCTATGGTCTTGCCGACCGGGATCATCTTCCGAAAATACTGGCGACTGTCCCGCAGGTTACCCAAACACCGGTCGTCGCAACCCTGTTGGTAGTTGCGATAATCCTTCTGCTGACGCAAACTCTGCCAATCGGCATACTAGCGGAACGCACATCCCAGATCGTTTTGGGAGTGTTTGTTTTGGTCAACATCTCGCTGATATTGCTGAAGTCCCGGCCAGGGTCAACTCGGGAACATTTCCGCGTACCTCTTGTTGTGCCAATCCTTGGGGTGCTGACCAGCGCTCTGCTTTTTGGTGCCGGATTTCTCTGAGAGGAAAACCGACAGCACAGGGTCATCAGAACGGGGTCCGACTGACGCATGAACACTGACCGATCAACAATTGGAAGGCGGATTTCAGGCTGGTGGCACCGGACTTTCGTTGATCTGGTCGCACAATTGCAATGGTCTTACTTGCCACCATTGATGGTTTACTTTGCGGCCGGGGTTTCGGGACTAACATCCGTCGTCGGTGCGTTTTTTCTTAAAGACTATCTGAATCTATCCGCCGCCTCTGTTGCGGGATTGGCATTCTGGGCCGGGTTGCCGTGGATTCTAAAAATGCCGCTGGGTCATCTTGTTGATCTGTTCTGGCGCTGGAAATCCCTGCTGATTGTCGTTGGCGCATCCCTTATCACGACGTCATTGCTCATCATGTACAGGCTTGTGGCTGCGCCTGACCAAATGGCCGGCATTATGCCACTTGAGAATTGGTACGTCGTTGCCTTGATGTTGGCTCCTTCAGGTTATGCCATTCAGGATGTCGTTGCTGACGCCATGACAGTCGAAGCAGTGCCGCAATCGGACCGAGACGGACGCGCGTTTATTCAGGACGAAGTTCGTGCCGGGCACACCACCATGCAGACCCTCGGCAGGATTGCGATCATATCCGGGTTTGCAGGGGTCGCCGCGGTTAACATCTGGATTTTTTCGGGGGCGGAAAATCTGGAGCAAGCCGATCGTTTGGTTCTCTACGGTCGGGTCTATCTCATTGCCCTGGCTATCCCACTGTTGTCTGTCAGTGGAGTGGTTCTTCACGCTCTGATACAGCGTCGCCTCGTTCGTCGAGGACACCTTCTGCACAGACCAGATCAAACCACCGAAGTAAGGTGGCCGATACTGCTGGGCGGACTTGCGTTTGTTGTTCTCAGCATAGTGTTGGGAACCGCAAATTTTGCCTTCGCGCAAGAGACCGTTTTTGCGGTGTCGCTCACGGTCATTCTCTACCTCATGTCGCGTTTGCTGAGAGAGCTGGAGTGGAAACAGGCCAAAGTTCTGATCGGGACAGCAACTATCATTTTCGTTTTTCGAGCAGTTCCCTTGCCAGGACCGGGCCTGACCTGGTTCGAGATCGACGAGCTTGGGTTTGACGAACAGTTCCTGGCCATTCTAGCGCTTCTGACCTCACTACTTGCTCTGCTTGGCCTGATTATCCTCAGGCCGTTTATGGCAAGTCGTTCGATTGCGCAGGTTGTAGTGTTACTCACGATTGCCGCCGGAGTGCTGTCCCTGCCAAACCTTGCCTTGTACTACGGGGTGCATGAATGGACGGCCGCGCGCACAGGTGGGGTCGTGGATGCAAGGTTTATCGCCATTCTTGACACAGCCGTTGAGTCACCGCTGGGTCAGATCGCGATGGTCCCAATGTTGGCTTGGATCGCGCGCAACGCCCCAACACATCTGAAGGCTACCTTTTTTGCGGTCATGGCGTCGTTCACCAACATGGCATTGTCAGCAAGCAGTCTCGGTACAAAATACCTGAATCAGATCTTTACCGTTACCCGCGCGGTTACCGATCCCAGAACGGGTACCGTTGCCTCCGTCGCTGACTATAGCCACTTAGGGAACTTGCTGATTACCGTGGGCTTGATCTCTGTCATCATCCCACTGGCTGTGGTTTTTCTTGTGCAAAACTCGCCTTATCAGACGCGCGATTGAATATGCGGATCAATCGCTTTCATTGAGAAGTATCTTGAGGTGTGACACCGGAACGCCAATATTCGAGCCGCCAAATTCGGGTAAGATCGCGGCATTGATAGCAACCACCTCGCCATTTCGGTTCAGGGCAGGTCCGCCGCTTCCGCCGGTTGTGGTTTCAGCATCATAGACGACTGCACCGGCACTGGTCTGGGCGACGATCCCCCGGCTGGCCAGAGGCCTGATCTTGTTCTGCTCTGAAAGGTGTTTTGCAATAGTCCAGAAATCGACGGCGCCGTCTCTCTCAAGCGTTTTCAGAAAATCCGGCCCAGCCTGCACAATCAAGGCCTTAAGGCCAGTCGGAAATCCAAGCAAGAAAACTTCTTCACCTGCTCGCGTCGGGTGAGGTGCCAGTGAAAGTCCAAGCCCTTGAACACGGTTCGCATCAACGGACAGAAGCGCCAGATCGGCCGTTTTGCTTGCCCTAAGCAATACCGCTTCCATTGGCTTGGATTGTTCTGGAAGATAAGCCAGCAGGCTAAGTATCTCGGCTTCAAGCCCTGCTGCCTTCAGGGCCTGCGCCCGATCCCCGGTCGTCCAGGGCAAGGCGACATGACGGTTGGTCACCAAAAGAGAGGTGTCCTGCAATAGAAACCCGGTTCCAGTGAACTGAAATTCTGCTGGCGCGCCTGCCGCATCTGGCTCAATCCATGGTTTTCCGAATGGAGTTTTTAGTTTCTCCCCGTCCGGGCCAAGCACATGCCGCAGCAATTTGCCGCTTTCGGTCTGTCGCAATCCGTAAGCACCCTGGATAAAGGCAATAGATCGCGTCGAGGCTGTGATAACTCGCCTTGACGCACCAGCGCGTTCTTCCAAAGTGCCAAGGCGCTGCTCGGTGGAAATCACCTGGTTGTCAAACGCTTCTCTGAGCGCCACCAGATCATCCGCCGTCAGTGCATCTTCTCGCGTCTGCGTAAGCATGACAGCAACCGCCTCGATCTTGAGAGATTCCTGTTTAAGGCTGTCCGCCAGCTTCCGGTCGTTCTGAAAAAGCAAATAGCCAAAGGCAAAGATCAGAAGAAGCACACCGATAACGGTAACCCTGAACAAAACCGTGGTTTGTGATGTCAGCCGACGCCCGCCTTCGCGCAGCGCACCGGACATTTTTCTGGCCAAGGGTCGTCGGCTGGAGCGCGCATACACATAAGCGTCACTTATTATGTCTTCGACCGTGTGATGTGCAGGGAATGAGTGGTCACACACCCTGTAGCGCGACATGGGCCCCTCTTCACCGAACTCAATCATGTCGCCATGCCTAAGAACTGCCGAAGCAGTTTTTTGACCATTGACCCAAATATCCCGGCCAGGCAACGCGTTTAGCGCGTAACCGCCTTGCGACCACTGAATGGTCGCCACGTCTTCGTCATGCGGGGCCAAATCCTCTTTTCGCCTGAACTTCAGGATACGATCAGGACCCACCGAAGCAGCCAAAGCGTTGCCGACAAGCCAGGTAACGGTTCCGCGGGACGGCCCCGTCAAGCTCTCCAGAAATGCACGGACATCGCCAGTTTCACTTTCCACATCGCTTTTGTCAGGCGTCCGCATCGTCCATCTCAGTTCTCTAGCGCTATTGGCACATTATCATGCCCAGCAGTGAAACCGCTATGGTGGGCAATAATGTGCTCGTTTTAAGAACACCAAGGGTCCGCGCATGCTGCCCGGACCATGATGGTTGCGCGTGCGCCTCCATTGCGCCTATTTCGATGAGACCTTAATCTTCCGGCTGGGATCCTGAGGTTCGGTTTTCGGCATCGTGACGTGCAGGACACCTTTGTCGAACGCAGCGGAAATCTCCTCGAGATCGACTGCATCAGGCAGCGTCATTGTCCGGGTGAAACTGCCAAAGCTTCTCTCGCTAACGCGCAGATCGCCCGTGTCATCATGTGTGACCTTCTTCTGGCCTCGCAGGGTCAATCTGCGGCCTTTGATTTCGACTTCGACGTCGTCTTCTTCGAGACCCGGCAATTCAGCCGTGAGAACGATCGCTGTATCCGTTTCGTGGATGTCAATCGCCGGCGAAATCGCACCCGTCATGTCCAACGACGGGAATCCCGTGCGTTGCGCGGCTGTTTCCAGCGGCAGGAATGGCGCTGCGCCCCCGAAAAAGCGCGACATCATGGATTCCATTTCGCGTCGAAAATTATCAGAGAGCGGATGTGTTCCAGCAAACAGTTGTGGTTTTTTGTCTTCAAGCATTTTCTGATCCTCCTCCTTTGGTGCGATTGGGGGGAGGCTGCATTATGGCAAAAGATGCATCTAGTTGCCTTGATCTTGCGCAACCAAGTGTCCTCGGTATCGCGTCAAGAGACATCCCGACCGTATCGGCATTCTGAAATGAAACAAGGCGTATTACCAGTCATACGTCCAGGCCAAGGGGCAAAATGATCTAACTCTATTGCGCCACCGAGCGTCTGAAAAGCATCAGGCTTGACGCCAGAAGGATTGCGCCGAGTAACGCCATCCATAAGAGCTCTGGCCAGACCGTCTCAATCCCCACACCCTTGAAGATAATGGATTGGCTGGCGGACATGTAATGGCGGGACGGGAGGACCGATGTTCCGATCTGAAGCCAGTCGGGCTGACCCTCGATCGGTGTCTCTCCCCCTGACAGCATCAGCATCGGAAGGACTGTCAGCATTGCCAAAAGTGCAAATTGCGCCATTGAGCGTGCAATCGTTGCAAGAAATACCCCAAGTGCGGTCGCCGTGAAAAGAAACAGGGCGGTGCCAAAAAGAAACAACCCTTTTGAACCGGCGATGCTGATCCCCAGGGCACCCTGCATTACAAAGGTCAAGGACAAGGCTGCGGCAACCAGAACCACAGCAGCGTTTGCCCAAATCTTGGCCATCGCAATGTCAAACGGTGTAAGCGGCATCGCAAGCAGGTGTTCGATTGTTCCATGTTCACGCTCGCGGATCATTGCGGCACCGGTAAGGATCGTGGTCAGCCACATGATCTGGCCGATGAGAGCCACGATGCCGGCAAAACGAACAGTATCACGGTTGGGATTGAACGCACTGCGCATGATGATATCGACGGGCAATGACTCAGCCAGGTCCGCACCAATGGCAAAGCGACGGATCTCGGCGCTGAGGATATTGATGATATAGTTTGCGCCAATCCCGGCCTGTTCCATCGCCGTCGCATCAATCAGAACCTGAATTTCCGGCGTGCGCCCGGCGCGAACATCTTTCTCGAACCCTGGTGGCACCGCAACCACAAACAGGAAATACCCGGCATCCATCTTTTCGGCTCCGGTACCCGGTGCAATCTGGACAACGGGTTGAAACTCCGGAGGGAAGAACGCCGTGGCAAGAGACCGTGAAAGGGGCGAGCCATCCTCATCGGCAAATGCAATGGAGGCATTGTTGACCGAGTTCGAAACCCCCGTCGCCTCCATCACGAGTGCCAGGGTGAATGACCAGACCAGCAGCGCCATCATCACCCAGTCACGTCGAAGGCTCATCATTTCTTTCAAGCCAAGCCAGAAGATGCAGGACAACCGTTGCATTCACTTCTCCTGCGCTCGAAGCAAAAGGGCCGCGATCAACGTCAGCACCGGCCCGAAACAGGCCAGGGCGAGAAGATCGGGGGCAAGCGCACTCCAGCCCAGCCCTTTGGTGAAGGCACCGACATTCAGGTGCAGGAAATAGGATGACGGCCAGAGCGATCCGATTGTCTGCGCACCGCCTTCAAGCGTTGAAACCGGCTGCAGCAGGCCCGAGAACTGAATGGTCGGTACGACCGAGGCGATGGCGGTAGCGAAGGTAGCGGCCACCTGGCTCGAGGTCATGGTCGCAATGAGCAGCCCATAAGATGTGGTCGCCCAGACATACAGCAACGCGCCAATCGCCAGGGGAACCGGGTTGCCTTTGAGCGGTACATCAAAAACAAGGACCGTCATTCCGGCCAAGAGCAGGAAATTGGCGAACGCGATTGCGATATAGGGGATTTGTTTGCCAATCAGAAACTCAAGACGCGTCGTTGGCGTCGCATAGAAATTGGTGATGGTTCCCAACTCTTTCTCACGCGCGACGCTGACCGCCATCAGAACTGCCGGTAACATTATCAAAAGGATCGCTGGCATGGCCGGGGCCATTGCGGCAATACTCTCGAAACTCTGATTGTACCTGAAGCGTGGTTCGATACGGGCGATCTCGACCGGATGCACACCTTTTTGGCGGGCCATTGCCGCCAAAAAGGTATTGTGGAGCCCCGCCACATAACCTTCCACGGTCTCGCCCTTGAATGGAATTGCGCCGTCCACAATTGCAAGCACGTCCGTTGCTTCGCCAGAGCGGATCTTGCGCCCGAAATCAGGTGGGAGTTCGACAACCAGCGAGGCATCTCCTCGGGCCAGCCGTTCATGGCCCTCACCGATACTCGTCAGTGGCTGCGTTGGGTTGAAGTAGCGCGATCCTGAAATCTCTGCAATGTAGGCGCGGCTTTCTGGGCCCTGTGACAAATCCAGTACCGCGAAATCCAGTTCTTCGATGTCCAGCGTAATCCCATAGCAAAAGACCAGCATCAGGATCACCGAGCCCAGGAACGCAAACGCCAAACGCACGCGGTCGCGCAAAATCTCGATGGTTTCACGCCTCGTATATGCCAGTGCGCGCCTGATACCCCCGCCAGCGCTGTCATCAAGGGCATGAACCGATGCCTCAGGAGCTTTCACCGGTGCCGGAGGGTCAGCTGCCTTCAATACCGTGACAAATGCTTCTTCCAGACTGTCTACCTGTGCCCCGGCGATCAACTCATCCGGTGTTCCCTCAGCCAGAACACGGCCCGCGTGCATGAACGACACCCGATCACAGCGCTCTGCTTCGGCCATGAAATGGGTCGAGACGAAAATCGTCACTTCTTCATGTCTCGAAAGCTCAATCAGCAACGCCCAAAACGAGTCGCGCGCCTCAGGGTCCACCCCCGAAGTTGGTTCATCCAGGATCAGTACGCGAGGTCGGTGGATCACAGCGACCGCCAGGGAAAGACGTTGCTTGATGCCAAGTGGCAGCGCCGTGGCCAGCGTGTCCATATGTGCAATCAGGCCGAAGCGTTCCGCCAGTTCGTCGATACGCCTATCGCGGTCCGTGATCGCAAAGATGCGGGCGTGAAGCTGAAGGTTCTGCCGAACGGTCAACTCGCCATAAAGCGAGAATGCCTGACTCATATAGCCAATCTCGCGACGCATCCTCAGGTCGCGTGCATCAACCGGTCTTCCGAACAGTAGCGCCTCACCGTCACTTGCGGGCAGAAGACCTGTCAGCATTTTCATGGTGGTCGACTTGCCGCAGCCGTTCGACCCGAGGAAGCCGAAAATCTCACCACGGTTGATCGAGAATTCGACGTTATTGACTGCCGTGAAATCGCCAAAGCGCCGCGTCAATCCGCGTGCCGTGATCACTGGGTCTGCCTCACGGTGATGTGTGGGCGCTTTCCTTGGTGCGATCAGGGGATCTCCGTGCGCCTGCAACCGCCGGTAGGACGTTTCAAGATCGCTGGCTTCCCCCTTCAATTCTGCCGGAGAACCATGGAAGAGTACGCGCCCGGCATCCATCGCGACGATAAAGTCGAATTGTTCGGCTTCTTCCATATAAGCTGTCGAAACCAGTATGGAGAGGTCGGGTGAAGCCTCTCGGACCGCGTCGATCAGCGCCCAGAACTGACGCCGCGACAGTGGGTCGATGCCGGTGGTCGGCTCATCCAGAACCAAAAGCTTAGGATCATGGATCAGTGCACAACACAGCCCGAGCTTTTGCTTCATGCCGCCCGAGAGTTTTCCCATCAGCCGATCAGAGAAAGGCGCAAGCCCGGTTGCCGAAAGCAATGCTGCGATCCGGATGTCACGCTCCTGCTGCCCTTGTCCGAAGAGACGCGAAAAGAACTCAAGGTTTTCGCGCACCGACAATTCTGCATAGAGATTACGGCCCAATCCCTGCGGCATAAATGCGATCGCAGGGCAGATATGGTGACGATGGGCGCGGTCGTCGATTGGGCCTCCGAGAACATTGATTGTGCCGGATTGAAGCTTCTTCGCGCCGGTGATCAAACCCAAAAGCGTTGATTTGCCAACCCCGTCAGGCCCGATCAGTCCAATAAGCTGACCAATCGGCAGATCAAGCGACAGGTTATCCAGTGCAATGCGCTGGCGATACTTATGCGTGACACCGCTGATGCAGAAACCAGATGGGCCCGCCTGGGAATTCATTCGAACAGTTCGGGTGGAATCCGCCTTTCCAGATATTCCGGCCATACACTGTCAGAAGAAAGCCTGATCACAGTGATACCGCGAAGGCCGGTTTTCACATGTTCGATCCGTTCTGTGATCAGATCCTCAGGAATGCGAACCCGAACGCGAAAGACCAACTGTTCACGCTCGCTCAATGTCTCTACCTGCTTCGGAGTGAACTGGGCTTCGGGGGATACAAAAGTGACGGTTGCAGGAACGGCAAAATCCGGCAAGGCATCAAGTACGATGCGCGCCTCAGCCCCGATGGGCATCAACCCCGCTTCGCGTGCGGGCAGGTACACGTCCATATAGACGTTTTCTAAACTGAGAAGCGTAAGAATCGGCTCACCTGCGCCAACAACTTCACCGGGCTCAGCCAGTCTGTAAAGAATGCGCCCTGGCATAGGGGCAACAAGCGAAGCATCCTCGATCTGAGCAGTGATCCGGCGCACTTCGGCTTCGGCAGCCGCGATCTGGCTGTCCGAGGTTGCAACCCGGGCCTTGGCGGCACCCAGAACGGCGTCGGCAACCTGAAATGCGGTTTCGCGATCTTCAAAGACTGTCATCGAAATGTTTTGACCGGCCAACAGTGCCCTTGCCCGTTCCAGTTCCTGCGCCGCGCGACGCCGTTGGCTTTCTCGTTGGACAACAACAGCCTCGGCTTCGGCCTTGGCTTGACGCGCCAATGCTACTTCGGCTTTGGCGCGATCAAGCGCTGCAGACAGTTCATCAGTGTCCATCTCGACCAACAGTTCACCCACAACAACCAAGTTGCCTTCTGCCGCCAAAACCTTTGCAACCCGCCCTGCGAAGGTGGGGGCAATTTCCACTTGTTCGGCCTCTATCCGTCCATTGCCCTGTACAAATCCAACTGGCAATTCGCTGCTGTCTTCTGAAACGAATATGTACAACGCCGCACCTGCCAGGAGGAGCATTACGATGATCAGTATTGCGCGCACATTCTTTTTCATGATCTGGCGTACCGCGGTTAGAGCTACTAGGTGACGCTATCTCAAACCCCGCAAAATGCTTTGTTTTGGATCAAACAGAGCCCTTTAGAGGGTTGTTCAAGCTAAACTTGGGTAGAAAACCGGCGCAGCAGTCTGATTGTTAACCCGAATCTATGGCTCAATGCGGATTTCACGGCGTGACTTTCGATTTCGGTTGCGCCGAACTGACGGAATTGTTGCGCATGGGCAAGCATCACGCGGTCGAGACAAATGCCCAATTGTCCATCCATGGAGTCAAAGCACTTACAAGTCACGCTTCCAGCGTGCGGATGAAACCAACACTGCGTCAGTATTGCGGGTTGCCGCTCCTACTTCGGCAACATGAAGAACTCTTCCAGTACAATCTTTCTTTCTGCTACCGAATAAACTGCAATCTCGCTCAAGGCGATACGTTGTCCAGTTTCCTTCTGCTTTACGTCAGCCTTATATCGCACACTGAAGCGGTTTGGGGGATGAACATAGGGGCCATCGACGTCGAATTCGATGATTTCATGAGTTGCCAGCCAATCCTCTCTTTTCCCTTTGATAGCATCACGGCCTTTGGTGATGCGAAACTGTCGAACCGGAGGCACAACCGCTTCTATGGATTGAGCGTTCTCGGCATACATTTCATCAACATTTGTAAGGCCCCTGCGATCACGCATCGCCTGAACAAATGTTCTTCCAATATCGACTAATTCTTCCATGACAGCCCTCATTTTAGGCATCAACTGTATCACATCTTGCCTTTTCCAATCTTGACGAGGATCAATGAATTTAGATGTTGGCGAAGAATCCAGTTCGGGAACGAGAGGGCAATTAGTGCAGTGGTAAAGAACGGCCCAATTCCCGGCACCGTCATCAGCCAATGCGCCATCTCCTTGCCTCGTGGTCGGTGAGTCACCTCCGCATCCAACTCTCATATCTGACTGATCAACCGACTCGCATCCCGGTCAGCGGACTTAGGCAAGCCTGTGCCGCTTCCCCTTGTGTTGCATTATCATGCGACAACCGATATCGACCACGAAGACAACCATGCTCCTGGCATCTAGACTATTGAGTGCAGGAAAAGCTTGTTCTGGGCTGCACAATTAGACAACGCCTTGAAAACCAACTGAAACCGATCGTTTTGTTCTGGCGGGCGCAGTGATCGAAGAAGTGGGTCTTACCCTTTAGTAGCGCCAAGGTAAGCAAACCAGTAGGCCAAGGCGACTCCTCCCGCCCCGCCGACAATGTTGCCCAGAGTAACCCACAATAGATTGGTCGCCACTGAGAAAACCGGCACAGTTGCCCCCGCCGCCCAACCCTGCGGAAAGAAAAACATGTTCGCAATCGAATGCTCGAGCCCCAGCAACACAAAAGCAGTGACGGGCCACAAAACGGCCAGAACCTTGCCGGCGACGCTGCGGGCGGCAAAGGACAGCCAAACAGCAAGGCATACCAACCCGTTGCACAGTGCGCCACGGGCGAAGGCCTCCATCGGTTCCAACCCCGCTTTGGCATCGGCTATCACCACGGCGGTATTGCCCATCGGCCCCTCGAGCAGGCCGGTCAGAGAGAAGGCCGATGCAAGCCCGAGGGCGCCCGCGAAGTTTCCGGCATAGACGATGCCCCAGCTTCGAAACAGCAATCGCAGCGGTATCTTGCGGTCGACCGCTGCGATCACCATCAAAACATTTCCGGTGAACAATTCTGCACCACCTGCGATCACCAGGATAAGGCCCAGGGAAAACACCGCGCCACCCAGAACGCGGATCGGCCCCGCAGCGCTGTCTGCCCCAGTAACCGCCATCGTATAAGCCGCTGCGCCAAACCCTATGAATGCCCCGGCCAGCATCGCAAGAACGAACATGGGTGCCATTGGCAACTTTGCCTTTGTGACCCCGGCAGTCTCAACTAACGTCGCAATTTCAGAGGGTTTATGAGCGTCGAACTGGGACGGGGTGTTCATGTCGGGCTCCAAAGTTTACACGGATCTACGTAGCAGGAAATTTACAGCCTATCTTCTGACCTCGAACCAATGCACAAATAAAAGGGGAAGTTCATCTGTTCCACCACAGTTCGGGTAGTTTCGCCTAACACAGTTTGGTCTCCGGTCATCGCCACAGGCACCCATGACCTCTGTTTCAGCCTCCGTTTTCTGCCACCGTCATGAAGCAGTGGATATCTGACTCCATTTTCACGGTCGGGAGTTCAGCGTCACGGAGTAGCCATCGAACCTTAGTTCTGTCACGAGGCTTCAATGCAAAGCTTATTGATCGTCATCGTTTTTGTGCCGATTGGGACCAAGTTTGATATTTAGGCAACGGTCAAAACCGCACAAGTGGCATTCCGACTGATGCCTTGAGAGGTGCTCCCTTGAATCAGGCTACCAATGCTTCCCAATCCGCGGCGGCCCGTCACAATCAGGTCTGCTGTGCATTGCTTGGCGCATGCGATGATCTCGTCGACCGGATCACCGCGTTGGGTATGTGTTTGCGAAACCGTCTGATTGTATTCTTTGGCAATCTCTTTACCCGCGGAAATGATCTTGTCTGCAGCCTGCTGAACCTCTTCGTCTGAAGGCATTGTCGTGACGGCGTGATAGCCAGCAACCGCGCCCATTGCGAAAGCCACGGTTTGCGGCTGAGGTGTATGGACAAGGTGAATTTGAGAGCCATATTTGCTTGAGATATCACAGGCAACGCGTAGTGCTGATTCTGACGCCTCCGATCCATCCAAGCCAACCACGATTTTATTGAACATGTCGCACTCCCTCCTTTGTGAAGGGTCACTATGGGCGAACTTGCGGCAACTGGCATTGACTCAAATCAACACTCTTCGCTGCAAATTCGAGCGTAGTCGTCCGTCCATTTCCAGAAGATTCACGGTAACCGAACCAACTTTAAGAATCGTGGGAATTGCAAACGGGTCAACCCAAAGAGGCAACAGCACATATTTATTGCGAAAAACCTTCCGCAGACGCTGCTTTTTCCAATGGGTATCAATTTAAGCCCAATGATAAAGATCAAGGGTAATGGCGAGAAGAATTGCAATTATGGACGTGCGTTACAGTTCGTTTGGTGAGGACGGCGGATTGCTTACGACACGAAATTCAATCTTATTCCAGAGGAAAACAACGATGCCCTCGTCTCCGTCTTGGGTTCGCCCAGTTGCAGTAGCCGCTGCACTCTTTGGTCTCCTTACCATTTTCTCAGGGGGAACGGCTCTATTTGGGGGTGCTGCTGCCAAAGCTGCAGTCGGAGATGCAGTTCCATTCGTGCTTTGGTTCAATTTTCTGGCTGGATTTGTCTATTTGATTGGCGCATTCGCAATCTACAAATCCACATTCTGGGTACAACGCATTGCCTGGTTGATTGGCTTATCTACACTATTGGTGTTTGCTGTTCTAATATTAGTGGCTCTTAGTGGCACGCCATTTGAATGGCGAACCGTCGGTGCAATGACCATACGCACTGGATTTTGGCTTGCCATAGCTTTTGTGCTTTCCAGAACAGTATGAGCCAGTCATTTCGACGTCGCGCCTTTACCCAGATTGCTTAGAGAGACCGG
The DNA here is from genome assembly GCF_059609805.1 of Ruegeria sp. YTSC004. NCBI lineage: Bacteria > Pseudomonadati > Pseudomonadota > Alphaproteobacteria > Rhodobacterales > Roseobacteraceae > Ruegeria > Ruegeria sp. YTSC004. The sequence continues at coordinate 225,022 of NZ_JBXWMJ010000009.1, read as the reverse complement.
CATTTTTGATTGAAATCAAAGGCCGTGGCGAAGAGTTTCGGCATAGTAAGTTCGCTGTTTAGACCGGTTTGCGGGAGCGTCATTATGACAGTACTTATTGCCTACGGAACTATTGAAGGTCAGACCGCCAAGATTTCGCGCTTCATCAACAAAGTCACGTTAGGGGCAGGATACGAAACTAGGCTGATCGATATCGACCAACTGGCAGGTCCAGTGTCTTTGGAAGATGTAGACCACGTTATCCTTGCGGCTCCCGTCCATGAACGCCGGCACCCCAAGCCGTTCGAGGAGTTTTTAGAAAGGCACCATGACGCATTATCCTCGCGAAAATCACTTTTGCTTTCCGTCAGTCTAAAAGCTGCTTTTCAGAAAGGTCAGGAGGACGCGCGGGACTATCTTACCGAAATGCTGATGCGGACAAAATTCGAACCAGACGCGACCGCCTTGGTCGCTGGTGCCGTACGGCCTGATAATTACGGGTATTTTGAAAGAGAGATCGTCCAACACGTTGTCATGCTAGGCCAGAAGATTGATCCACGAGATGGCTTGAGAGAATTCACTGATTGGGATGCGTTGAAAACAACAGTAACAGCATTCCTGGACGATTAGGTCTGCCGTCACCTCGGAGAGCATCGAACCAATGACAGAGTTCGGCCGGCCTTTCACTGACTCGGATGAGGGCGCTGGCGTTATCCTTATATCGAGTGTCAACGCCAGATCAGGTGTACGATTGCCCAACTGCGTTTAACCTATGCCTCAACTCCGCCACAGTTTTCCCCGCGCCCCTATATCAGTTCCCCGCCATTCCCTACCGGGGAGTCGAGACTGGTTATTCGGCCAGGTCGCAGGGTGCCTGACGGCGAATCTAAGAAAATCTCGGGGAGCGCCGGGGAAGCATGGGGAGCCATTCGGGGACCGTTTTGAGGAGGTGACAACAGGGCATTTATTATTAGTATCAATAACTTAAATATAGTTATAAATTTATGGGGAGACTTGGGGATACCCTATAGCGCAGAATGTGAAAAAACGCAGAAATACACTTTTCTAGAATGCTCTAAGGAATCCCCCTCCCCCGCTCCCCGCACTTTGAAAACAGTGCACAACACCGCTGCGTTCATTGCGAAGAATCCGACGGTGTTTGTTCGCCTTCCCTCCCACGTAGTCATCAAAACCGAGCCAAGAACTCATACATTGGTCCACCGAAGAAAATCGCGGGTCCTTCCATGGCATTGTTACGTGGGTTTATTCGCGCCGTGTTCTATTGGCCGGTGCGAAAAAACTCAAAAGTGGGTTTTTGGGTTGGGGTTGTTGTCTTCGGAACAGATTTGCAAGCTTCATCATACCTAGATAGTAACCGCATAGGTTGAAGCTGGAACCAGAAGACGCCCGAGAGCGGCACCCTAGTAGTCAATTTTATAGTTCATGTCGGAAAGTCTTCGATGCGATATCAACAAAACTAGCTAGGTTTCGAATGCCCAAAGAAGATTTTGCGAGTTTCATTGCCAAGCATCGCTTTAAACCACACGATCTTTTTGCATCCGTCTCAAAGGGTGTTACCACACAGGAGTTTCAATTAGCGAAGTGTTTCTCTCAAGTCGACCTACTGAGATGGGACTTTGGAGACGGTCAGTTCGCCGAGTTAAACCGAGCGCTGACGGTCGCATCATATACTTCAGAAAGCAGCACGGATCATCCAGAGGGTTTCGCCGCATACACTTCAAAGCTGCAAGAGGAATCGTGGAATTACGCATTGCGCTTTTCCCCTTACCATAAAGTTCATACCGCACCGGAGAACTTAGAAAGGGTGCATGCCGCAATGCTGGAAGCAAGCCTTGGTTTGAATGCGGCTACGGCAGGGATGGACACCGTTCTTGAGTTCAAGCGCTCAGATAACTCTGCGTATGCTCGAGAACAATCTAAGGCAACATCCAATCTTTTAACATTCTCTGCGCTTTATGCTTCATACGTAGATGTTTGCAGACGTATCCGAAAATACTCCAAGCTGGAAAACAGTGAATCTTACACCCGGGGAATTGGAAGGGTAATCGGGAAGAACTCCGGCGCGCATAGTTTTGCCATGGGTCTAAGGAACTTTATTCTACATCATCATTTGGTGGAGCCTGGCATAACCATTTCGATGGGGGAAAGTCGCACGGTGCGACTGCTACTCGATTCAAACGCTTTGCTTTTCGCAGGTTTCAAGTGCAAAGCGGACGCTCGAGAATACATCCGTTCGGACAAAAAGCTGGATGTACTGAAAACGACCACCACTGTAGTCAAAGACGTTGCTAGACTTGTAAGGTTCCATCGGAAGATCGCAGAGAAACGACTACCGGAGGAAAAGTTCGCTCACGACACTTACCTTCACGAACGAACCAGGTTTAGACACCTCCAGAACGCGACGTTCGATCCGGGAGCAATTGTCTAACGGCGCTCAACTGTTTTAGCACGCGTTGTAAGCCCCAGCATTATGTCGGTGGCTCTAGACAGCTCCATTCCGGATGAAGAATTACGTATACTACTGACTACTCTGGCAAACCGGCATCAGAATCTTTCAAATGACAAAATGGCAGTTGTTGCCGACGAAATCGTGCAGCTATTGAAGCAGCGTTCAAGGTATCCGAACACCGGCTCATATCTTGACGGGCGGAAGGTCGAGTGACGGCGCATTCAGGCTGCGACGCGCCTGAAAGCAATCAGCGTTGCTGTGATCATTGCACCAAAATCCACTTGAACCAAAAATCGAGCATCATCCTTGATGGCGTTAAGCCAATGAACAATTTCAACCAACAATCCCGCAACATTCGCAAGCCCACGTACCGATAAAATCTCACTAAACAATTGTTATTTATTAAGAAATTTAATTCCTTTACGCAAGTTCGAAATTGGTACTCGCCTCCACTTCTTTTTCAAACACTTAGCTTTCTGCGCTGCTTTCGCAAATTCGGGCGTATACACTTGGGTATCATGTTCCTACTGGCTTCTGGAACAGCATAACCGTCGCCGTTGATGTCCGGGGTTAAATGTCGAAGCGGTTTGAAAGTAATGCCACACGTGCCAAATCTTTTCCCGCGAACAAACGGCGCGACGCACAATGCGACAGTGGTAGAGGGATGTGCTTTGTCTTTGTCGCGCCTTTGCCCGCTTCCTTAATATTGCCCAAAGGTTCGCACAGAACGCGATTGCCCAAGGCGCGCCTGTTGCGATTGCCGGTCCAGCGATTCCGTTTGCACAACCGCACTACCTGATTGCCAAGCCCGGAAGCGCTCAATCATCCGCGGCTGCGGGGCTGTTTTGCTCCTGGCTTCGTGATCGGATCGCATCGGATGCCGCTGACTGACTTCGGCTGGTCGCTTTTCTGACTTAACCGGTTTTCAATCCTCAGTCGTGCTTGACAAGCCCCCTGCCCGTGCCGCATGTCGCATGCGTTGGTGTCCATCCTCGGATGGATGAAAAGGGAATGTGCCAGCGATGTCATCGCCAAGCACAGCCGCCCCCGCGACCGTGACCGGAGAGGGTGCCCAAAGCCACTGGCCCAATAGGCCGGGAAGGCGGGACATCCGACAGGGCAAACGCTCTGACATCCGCAAGCCGGGAGACCTGCCAGCACCCGAAGTTGAAACCGGGCGGGGTGTTCCGGTGTCGGGTCCATGTCGCACACGTGGCCCGCATGAAACCCCGTCCCCCGTACAAAGGATTAGGGGGATGAGAGACGTGACCGAGACCGCACCAGTCGAATTACTGGTCTGCACGACATGCCGCCGTGGGTTGCCCATCGAAGATGACGCTCAGCGACCCGGCACTTTGCTGCACACAGCGCTTGAACAGGCGGGTTTGCCTGACGGCGTGGACCTGAAGCCGGTGGAATGCCTGTCGAACTGTGATCAGGGATGTTCGATCGTTTTGCGTGGTGGCCCGTCCCGATGGACCTTCGTCTATGAAAACCTCGACGAGGCCGACCATGTCGAGACCATCGTCGAAGGCGTCACCAAATATCTGGCCGCTGAAGACGGTCTGGTGAAATGGCGTGAGCGCCCCGAACATTTCCGCAAAAACTGTGCGGCCCGCATTCCCCCGATTGGAGCCCTGAAATGAGCAATCTTGAAAAACTTCCCGTCACCGTGATCACCGGCTTTCTGGGCTCGGGCAAGACCACGCTGGTCAAGCACCTGATGCAGAACCCGCAGGGCAAGCGTCTGGCTGTGGTCGTCAATGAATTTGGCGATGTTGGCGTCGATGGCGATATCCTGAAATCCTGCGCCATTCCGGATTGCCCGGCGGAAAACATCATGGAACTGGCCAATGGCTGCATCTGCTGCACCGTAGCCGATGACTTCATTCCGACCATCGAGGCACTGATGGCGCTGGAGCCGCGCCCCGATCACATTCTGATTGAAACCTCTGGTCTGGCGCTGCCGAAGCCGCTGCTGAAGGCGTTCGACTGGCCGGATATCCGTTCTAAGATCACCGTTGACGGTGTGATCGCTCTGGCCGATGCCGAGGCCGTCGCCGCCGGGCGCTTCGCTCCGAGTGTCGAAGCCGTGGACGCCCAGCGCCTGGCTGATGACTCGATCGACCACGAAACGCCCCTGTCAGAGGTGTTCGAGGATCAGATCTCGTGCGCCGACATCATCCTGCTGACAAAACCCGATCTGGCGGGCGCCGAAGGTGTGGCGAAAGCCAAAGAAGTCATCGCCGCCGAAGCTCCGCGTCCGCTGCCAGTGGTCGAAGTCGCCGAAGGTGCCGTAGACGTGCGCGTCGTGCTGGGGCTGGAAGCGGCCGCCGAGGATGACATGGATGCCCGTCCGTCGCATCACGATGGCCATCACGACCACGAACACGACGATTTCGAAAGCATCATCGTCGAGTTACCTGAACAGACCGACCCGGCCCAACTGGTCGCCAATATCGAACGTCTGGCCAATGAGCTGAACATCCTGCGCGTCAAAGGCTATGCCGCCGTTCAGGGCAAACCCATGCGTCTGCTGGTGCAGGCCGTTGGTGCCCGCGTACGTCACCAGTATGACCGCCCGTGGGAACCCGGTGAAGAGCGCCGTTCGCGTCTGGTGGTCATCGCCGAACACGACGACATCAAAGAGGCCACGATCCGCGATATCCTCGTGGGCGTGACCGAGGCCGCCGAGTAAGCCATGCACGTCGTCTTCCGCGAAAGCCACGGGCTCGAGGAAACCGAGACCCCGACCGATCTGGGCCAAAGTCCGGCGGATCTGGTGGTGCTGTCCTTTTCGGACAGTGACCTTGGTGCTTTCGCGGCGGGCTGGCATCGCGGTGGCGGGGCCGAAGGGCGAATGCCGACAATGCGGCTGGCCAACCTGACAGCACTGAAACACCCGTTGTCCGTCGACACTTATGTCGAGCAAACGCTCGAGGGCGCCAAGGGCATTCTGATCCGTTTGATCGGCGGCGTGCCTTACTGGTCCTATGGCTTGCAGCAAGTTCTGGCGCTGGCGCAATCCAAGGGGATCGCACTGGCCGTCCTACCTGCCGATGGGCGTGAGGATACGCGGCTGGATGATTACTCCACCCTGCCCGTCTCAACCCTGCGGCGGCTTGCGCATCTGTGTGACACCGGTGGCGAAGTCGCGGCGCAAGCGGCCTTGGCTCAAATGGCGCTTGCGGCGGGGCTTTATGCCGGGCCGGTGATGGGCGCTAAGACCTTGCCAGAGTGCGGCGCGTGGTGCCCGGATCGTGGCGTAGTCCCGGTCGAAACAGCATTCTCGAGCGGCGCGAAGCGTATTCTGGTGACTTTCTATCGTGCTTATCTGACATCTGCAGACACCGCCCCGGTCGCAGCCCTGATCCGCCGATTGCGGGAACGCGGCATCGAAGCTGTAGGCATGTTCGCTCCCTCGCTGAAAGCACCTGCAGCCGCCGATTGGCTGCGCGAGAACATCGCCTCCCTTGAACCGTCGGCCATCATCAACGCCACCGCGTTTTCGGGCAAAGGCGCATCCGGCACCTCTCCACTGGACGCCGCCAATGTGCCGGTGTTTCAGGTTGCTCTCGCTACGTCCCGCCGCAAAGCCTGGGCCGAGGCGGAACGCGGTCTTTCGCCCGCTGATTTGGCTATGCACGTTGTCCTGCCTGAAGTGGACGGGCGAATTTCTGCAGGCATTGCTTCGTTCAAGGAACCGGGCAAGCGTGACCCGCATCTGGAGTATTCACGTTTTGCCCACCGGGCTGAACCGGAACGGATCGAGGCCATCATCGACCGTGTCGTCGGCTGGCTGAACCTGAACGACAAGCCCAAAGGGGATCAGGTGCCCGCCTTGGTGCTGTCCACCTATCCCGGCAAGGATTGGCAGATGGCCCATGCGGTAGGCCTTGATGCTTTGGCCTCGGCCGAGGCGATGCTGTCTGACCTGCTGGGCGAAGGGTATGACACCGCTCCTGCCCAGCCGATTTCTGATACGTTGTTGGACGCGCGGATTACGTGGTCGCTTGGCGAATATCTGACTGCGCTAGCAGAATTGCCGGAACAACTGCGCGCAGACCTCGAAATCGTCTGGGGCAAGCCCGAGGATGATCCGGCCTTTGCAGATGGCGCGTTCCACTTCACCGCCCTGCGCCGCGGCAAGGCGCTGGTCGCGTTGCAACCTGAACGCGGCACGCCCGAGTTGCGTGATGACGATTATCATGACCTGTCGCGTACCCCGCGCCACAGCTACGTGGCCTTCTACCTTTGGCTGCGCAAAGGTCTTAGTGCGGATGCGCTGATCCATATCGGCGCGCACGGCACGCTGGAATGGCTGCCCGGCAAGTCGGTCGCGCTGTCCAACGAATGCTGGCCCGAAGCGCTGATCGGCGACCTGCCTGTCATTTACCCCTTCATCGTCAACGACCCTGGCGAGGCCGCGCAGGCCAAGCGCCGGATCGGGGCGGTCACGCTGGGTCATATCCCACCGCCGATGAGAGAAAGCGGTACCCCGGATCGGATGGTTCGGCTGGAATCGCTGCTGGACGAATTCTCGAACGCTGATGGCTTGGACCCCAAACGTCGCGACCGCCTGCAAGAAGATATCCGGGACGAAGCGCAAGCCATCGGGCTGGAGAGCGACCTTGGCCTCGATCAGGCCACCTGCATCGCCGAGGCGATCACTCGCATCGACCGTTTCGTCTGTGACATCAAAGAAAGCCAGTTCGGCGACGGGTTGCATATCTTTGGACGTGTGCCCGAAGCCACCGCCAATTTTGACACGGCTCCTTCTGCCCATGCCGAACGCCGGGCATTGATCGACGCGCTGGCTGGCAAACGGATCGAGGCAGGCCCGTCCGGGTCCCCCTACCGCGGACGGTCAGACGTGCTGCCCACCGGGCGCAATCTGTATACCACCGATCCGCGCTCAGTCCCCACCCGTGCAGCCTATACCCAAGGCGTCAAGCTGGCAGAAGAATTGGTGCGGCGACACCTGCAGGAAGAGGGCGATTATCCCAAGGGGCTGATCGTTGATCTCTGGGGTTCAGCCACGATGCGCACGGCGGGCGAAGAGTTTGCCATGGCGCTGCACTTGCTGGGCGTCAAACCCGTTTGGGACAAAGGGTCCGAGCGGGTGTCGGGCATCGAAGTGCTGCCCATCACTGACCTCAGCCGCCCGCGTCTGGACGTGACGTTGCGTGTCTCAGGCTTGTTCCGCGATGTGTTCCCGACCCTTTCGGCGCTTTATGGTCAAGCTGTTCGCGCGTTGTCGGAACGCGATGAAGCGCCAGACTGGAACCCATATGCCGGGCAGGCCCCGGCAGCGCGCGTCTTTGGCCCGGCACCGGGCAGCTATGGCGTGAACATGACCCAGCTGTCCGAAATCTATACGGATGAGGCCCGCGCGCAGGCGGGTAAGGCATGGCTTGAGGCCAGTTCTTTCGCTTTGGAAGGCGAACACATCACACAGGATATGGACGGCATTACCCAACGGGTCACGAATGCCGACAGTTTCGTGCACCTGCAGGATCTGACCGAAACCGATCTGCTGTTGGCCAACGACTATGCCACGCACGAGGCTGGTTTCGCCGCCGCCAAGAAAGTCACTGGTGGTACGGCGCAGCTATACCATCTGGACAACACCAACCCGGATAGCCCGCGCGCCCGAACGTTGCCTGAAGAAATCAGCCGTGTGGTTCATGCGCGTGCCGCCAACCCGAACTGGATTGCAGGCATGCAAAGGCATGGCTTCCGAGGCGCTGCCGAAATTGCGGCGACACTGGATCACATGGCCTCTTTCGCCCATCTGTCAGGCACGGTCGCGCCGCATCTGTTCGACCTCTATCACGACGCCACTTTGGGCGACGCCGAGGTCGACGCGTTTTTGCAAGAGGCCAACCCGCGCGCGTATCAGGCCATGCAGGACAGGTTCCGCGCGTTGTTGGACGCGGGCCTTTGGAACACCCGCCGCAACTCAATCCGGGCCGATCTGGAGGGGCTGGGATGAGCGCCCCGGTCGTTCAGGGTTGGTGCCCCGGTGCGCATCGGCCGATGATGTCGGGCGATGGTCTGGTGGTTCGGGCGCGCCCGCGTCTGGCCCGTTTGAGCGCGGAACAAACACGTGGTCTTTGTGAGTTGGCCGAGCAATTTGGCAATGGCACGATCGACCTGACCAACCGCGCCAATTTACAGCTGCGCGGGGTAAAAGAAGACGATCATCAAGCATTGCTGGCCGAGCTGGCCGCGCTGAACCTTTTGGATGCTGAGCCCGGTATTGAAATGCGCCGCAATATCCTGGTGTCGCCCCTATACCGATCAAGTGATCGAACCGCACATCTGACACAGGAACTGATCGACCGGTTGGAGGAATTGCCGACTCTGCCCGCCAAATTCGGCTTTGCCATCGACACTGGCCCCAAGCGCCTGTTGGCGGCGGATTCGGCCGATATCCGGGTCGAGGCAGGCACTGATGGCCTCATCCTGCGCGCCGACGGGGCCAAGACTGGCTGCCGGGTCACAGAAACCAACGCAATTGACCGGCTTATCGCCTTGGCCGGATGGTTTTCCGAACGTTTCACGCCAGAAACCCGCCGCATGGCGCGGGTGGCCGCGACGCAGGATTTGCCAGCGGAGTGGCAAGGCAGCGCGCCCGGTGACATCGGCACACCGCCGCAGCCCGGCGTCTGCGATCTGGGTGTGTTGTATGGCGCGGTGTTCGGACAATTGCCGGCGCGACAGCTCTCTGACCTCATTGCAGACAGCGGGGCGTCTGCCTTGCGGGTCACCCCATGGCGGCTGATTCTGCTGGAAGGCGGGGCGGCGATACAAGCACCGGACTTTGTCATAGATGGCACCGACCCGCTGATGACAACCGATGCCTGCCCCGGCGCACCGTTCTGCCCGCAAGCTCAGGTGGAAACCCGCGAAGTTGCCCGCGTCTTGGCCGCCCAAATCCCAGGAAGTTTGCATGTATCCGGTTGCGCCAAAGGCTGTGCCCGTATGGGTCCGGCAAATGTTACACTGGTCGGCAACGACGGACGATTTGATCTTGTCAAAAACGGTCGCGCGGGGGATGAGCCGTCCCAACGCGGGCTGACACCCGAAACACTTATGACTATGGACCTCACCTGATGCCCTATGAATACGAAACCGACGGCGCAGCGATCTATAAGCAAAGCTTTGCCACAATCCGGTCCGAGGCCAATCTGGCGCGTTTTGACGCTGATGAAGAGCAGGTTGCGGTTCGCATGATCCACGCCGCCGGAATGGTCGGTCTGGAAGAATTCGTACATTTTTCGCCCGGTTTCGTGCCAGCCGCAAGGACCGCGTTAGAGAATGGCGCACCTATACTGTGCGATGCGCGAATGGTCAGCGAGGGTGTGACCCGCTTCCGCCTGCCGGCCGATAATGAGGTGATCTGCACTCTGCATGACGAACGCGTGCGCCCACTGGCGGCTGAGATGAGCAACACCCGATCCGCTGCTGCTCTGGAGCTGTGGCGTCCGCATCTGGAAGGCGCTCTGGTCGCGATCGGTAATGCGCCGACCGCTCTGTTCCACCTACTGAATATGCTGGAAGACCCCGATTGCCCACGCCCGGCCGCCATCATCGGGTGCCCGGTGGGCTTTGTCGGTGCCGTCGAATCCAAGGACGCATTGTGGGAGGCGCAGCCCGTGCCCTCTTGCATCATCAAGGGCCGTCTGGGCGGCAGCGCCATCACCGTAGCCGCAATCAACGCCATTGCGAGCCGCGCCGAATGAGCGGCGGCAAGATATACGGCGTGGGCCTTGGTCCCGGTGACCCGGACCTGATGAGCGTGCGGGCCTACCGCCTGCTGCGCAATGCGCGCCACGTGGCGTTCTTTCGCAAGCCCGGTCGCAGCGGTCAGGCGCGCAAGATCGTCAATGGGATGATCCCGGACAGCGCTGTTGAGTTTCCCATGGAATACCCTGTCACGACTGAAATTCCACTGGATGATCCGCGCTATAACGAATTGCTCTCGGCCTTTTACAAGGACTGTGCCGCGCATCTCAAAGCTCTGTCGGATCAGGGCGAGGACGTGGTGGTTTTGTGCGAGGGCGACCCGTTTTTCTATGGATCTTTCATGCATCTTTACAGCCGCTTGCGCGATCAGGCTGATGTTGAGGTCGTGCCAGCCATCACCGGAATGTCCGGCGCGTGGACCGCAACGGGTAATCCGATCACTTGGGGCGATGATGTGCTGACGGTACTGGTCGGTACCCTGCCTGAAGAAGATCTGGCAATTCGCATGGCGCAGACTGATGCTTTGGTTGTCATGAAAATCGGACGCAATATAGACAAGGTAAAGCGCGCGCTGAAAACAGCCGGTTTGTATGACCGCGCATGGATTGTCGAGTTTGCGCAGATGCCGAACCAGGTGGTGACGAAACTGTCCGAGGCATGCGAAAAGGTGACGCCCTATTTCTCGATCATCATCGTGCATGGTCAAGGACGGCGGCCATGAGCGGTTGGGTCAAGATTGCGGGTCTGGGGCCTGGTAACGAAGATCTTGTAACCCCCGAGGTTTCAGCTGCGTTGATGGATGCCACGGACGTGGTCGGCTATATCCCCTATGTCGCACGCGTGGCGGAACGCCCCGGGTTGACGCTGCATGCTAGCGACAACCGGGTCGAGATCGACCGATCCCAACACGCGTTGCAGATGGCGGCTGAGGGCAAGCGCGTGGTCGTTGTGTCCTCGGGTGATCCCGGGGTCTTCGCGATGGCCGCCGCAGTATTTGAGGCGCTGGAAAATGGCCCCGCTAAGTGGCGCAAAATTCCCATCGAAGTGCTGCCGGGGATCACCGCGATGCTAGCGGCATCCGCGCGAGCCGGGGCACCACTGGGACATGATTTTTGCGCCATCAACCTCAGCGACAATCTGAAACCCTGGTCGCTGGTTGAAAAACGTCTTCGACTTGCGGCGCAGGCGGATTTCGCGATGGCGTTTTATAACCCACGCTCGAAATCCCGCCCGGAAGGCTTTGTGAAAACACTGGAAATCCTACGCGAAGAATGTGAGCCCGAACGCTTGATCCTGTTCGCGCGCGCCGTATCCCGCGTTGATGAGGCGATCCGGATTTCGACACTGGCCGAGGCGACACCTGACATGGCCGACATGCAAACCGTCGTCATTGTCGGGTCATCCCTGACGCGCGTCATCAACCGTGACAGCGCGCCGATCGTCTATACCCCGAGGTTCACCCCGGAATGAGCCAACCAGTCCAGAACCTGCGTCACGTTCGACAATTCGGTCCTTTGCGGAAGGGGCGGCCTGTCGATCATCAACACCGGTACGCCCAGAGCGCGCGCGGCATCCAGCTTGGCGCGTGCACCGGTACCGCCAGAGTTCTTGGACACAACCAGTTCAATGCCATGCTGCAGCATCAACGCCCGGTCCCCTGCTTCGGTGAAAGGTCCGCGCGACACGATCGCCTCGCAATCGGGCAGCGGCAGTGCATCCGGTTCATCCACCAGCCTCAGCAAGAAGTGATGTTGGGACTGAGCCGCGAAATCTTCAAGATGCAGGCGGCCAACGGCCAGAAAAACACGCCGCTTAGGACCTCTCAAAGCGGCAACTGCCGCGTCAATGTCAGAAACGTGCTGCCAACGATCTCCGTCTTGCGCGCGCCATGCCGGACGGGTCAAAGCGGCCATGGGCACCCCGGCCTCGCGACACGCGGAAATGGCGTTGGTACTCATTTGCGCGGCAAAGGGATGGGTGGCATCGACTACATGAGTGATCGCGTGGTCCGTCAGGTAACGGGCCAGGCCGTCGACGCCGCCGAACCCTCCAACACGCACTGGCAGGGGCTGCGGCCTTGGATTGTCTACCCGACCGGCATAGGAATAGGTTGCCGGGATGCCCTGATCGGCCAAGGTTTTGGCCAGTGCATTGGCCTCGGTCGTGCCACCAAGGATCAGGAGGTTGGTCATGCATGAAGCTCCGTGGCTAAGCGTTTTGGGCTTGGGCGAAGATGGACTGGATGGCCTGTCACCCGCAAGTCGTCAAGTACTGGAGCGTGCCGAAATCATTATGGGCCCGCCGCGCCATTTGTCACTGATCCCCGACACAGGCGCCAAGCGCGTAGATTGGCCCGTGCCTTTTTCCGACGGCCTGCCGATCCTGACCGGGTTTCGCGGACGCCCAACAGTTGTTCTGGCCTCGGGCGATCCGTTCTGGTTCGGCGCGGGCTCGGTAATCGCGCGCAACTTCGACGCCGGAGAATGGACAGCCCATCCGGGTCAGTCCACGTTCTCGCTCGCTGCGGCACGTCTGGGCTGGCCGTTAGAAAGTACGCAGACATTTGGTCTGCACGCCGCCCCGCTGACCCGTCTGCGCCCGCATCTTTCGCCTGGATTGCGCGCCATTCTGTTGCTGCGCAACGGCGCTGCGGTGGCCGAGCTTGCGACATATCTGAACGAAACAGGGTTTGCCGATACGCAGTTGCACGTGATGGAGGCCCTTGGCGGCCCCCGCGAACGGTCGCGCAGCGTGTCGCTGACCGAAGCCCTGCTGGGCGGGTTCGACCATCCAGTCTGCGTTGGGCTTGAAGTTGCGGGTGAAGGACAGGCGCTGCCCAAGGCCTCGGGTAAGCCGGATGATATCTTCGAAAATGATGGCCAGATCACCAAACGCCCCGTGCGGGCGCTGACTCTGTCGGCGCTGGCCCCCAAGCGCGGCGAGCATCTGTGGGATATCGGCGGCGGCACCGGCTCGATCAGCATCGAGTGGCTGATGTGCGACCCGACCCTGACCGCAACCACGATCGAACCCCGCGAGGATCGCGCGGACCGCATTCGCCGAAATGCCGACACGCTGGGGCAAGACCGGCTGCAAGTTGTGCATGGCACCGCGCCAACCGCGTTGGACGGCCTTGGGTTTCCGGATGTGGTATTCATCGGCGGCGGCCTGAGTACCGAATTGCTGACCTGGTTACACACCGCCCTGCCCGCCGGCACCAGGCTGGTCGCCAATGCTGTGACGCTGGAAAGCGAAGCCTTACTGGCGCAATGGCACGAAAAACTGGGCGGAGAACTTTTGCGTATCGAACTGGCGCAGGCTTCGGCACTGGGACCTCGGCGCGGCTGGAAATCCGCATATCCGGTGGTGCAGTGGAGCGTAATCCTATGATCATCGCAGGGTTAGGGTTTTCATCAACGGCGACCGTGGACAGCCTGCGCGCCGTATTTAAGCGGGCCAGCGTTGGACGAAAGGTTGACGCGCTTGCCACTGTTGCCGACAAGGAAGGTCACGCCGCGCTGTCGGAGTTTGCCGCAGAGACCGCCCTGCCCCTGCATTTCATCGCTGCTGCCGATCTGGCGGGACAGCGCACTCTCACCTGCTCGAACCGCAGCCGTGCCACATATGGCACCGGCAGCGTAGCCGAAGCATCCGCCCTTGCCGCTGCCGGAACAGGCGCGCGGCTGACCTCACCCAGACAGATTTCGGACGACCGGCTTGCAACCTGCGCCGTCGCCATCGGAGGACAAACATGACCGTTCATTTCATCGGTGCCGGGCCCGGCGCTGCCGACCTTCTGACCCTGCGGGGGCGTGATATCATCGCGTCGTGCCCGGTGTGCCTGTATGCAGGATCGCTGGTGCCCGAGGAAATTCTGGCCCACTGCCCCGAGGGCGCAAAGATCATCAACACCGCGCCGATGGATCTGGACCAGATCATGGTCGAAATCGAGACCGCACATAAGGCAGGTCAGGACGTCGCTCGGCTGCATTCCGGAGACCTGTCCGTCTGGTCGGCTATGGGCGAACAGATCCGGAGGCTGAAAGAAATGGGCATTCCCGTCAGTGTCACACCGGGCGTGCCGTCCTTTGCGGCCGCCGCGGCCTCGTTGGGAACGGAACTAACCCTGCCCGGACTTGCACAGTCTGTCGTTTTGACCCGGACACCCGGCCGTGCATCCTCGATGCCTGAAGGCGAAACGCTTGAGAACTTTGCCCGCACTGGTGCAACTTTGGCCATTCATCTGTCGATCGGAAATCTGGACAAGGTGATCGCGGATCTGACCCCGGCCTATGGAGCAGACTGCCCCGTTGCAGTGGTGTATCGCGCCAGCTGGCCTGATGAACGGATCATTCGCGCCACATTGGCGACCCTGAAAGACGCGCTGGACGAAAGTATTTCCCGGACCGCTCTGATCATGGTCGGTCCTGCCCTTGCGGGCGAAGGGTTTGACGAAAGCTGTTTGTATTCAAAAGATTATGACCGCCGGTATCGCCCGCAAAGCGCGGACAGCCCGTGGTCAAGCTGGAGTCACGGCGATGACTAACCCGCCGGGATTGCTTGTTTCCGCGCCTTCGTCGGGGACGGGAAAAACCACTGTCATGCTGGGCCTTCTGCGCGCACTGGCCGAGGATGGCCTGACGGTACAGCCATTCAAGAGTGGCCCGGACTATATCGACCCTGCCTTTCACCGCGCTGCTGCCGGGCGCGCCTCGTTCAATCTGGACAGCTGGGCGATGACCGATCCGCTGCTGAACGCGATTTCTGCCCAAGCCGAGGGCGTGGATATCGTCGTGGCCGAAGGTTCGATGGGCCTGTTCGACGGCGTCGCCAAGCCCGGCGAAATCGGACATGGGTCCAGCGCCGAAACCGCGCAGCGAATGGGCTGGCCCGTGGTTTTGGTGCTGGATGTGGGCGGTCAGGCGCAATCTGCGGCGGCCACTGCGCTGGGATTTCGGATGTACAATCCCGACCTGCCCTTCGCCGGTGTGATCCTGAACCGCTGCGCCAGCCCACGCCACGAACGCCTGACCCGATTGGGTATGGAGCGAGCAGGATTGCCGGTTCTGGGCGTGTTGCCCCGGCGCGGAGACCTGACCCTGCCCGAGCGGCATCTTGGGTTGATTCAGGCGGTCGAGCACCCGGATCTGGAAAGCGCGATTGCCGGTTACGCCACATTCTTGCGCGAGCATGTGGATCTTGAGGCGATCAAGGCGGCGGCTTCCTCAGGCCCCAATGGGCCATCGTCAGCCGCGCTGCCGCGCCCCCCGGCACAGCGGATCGCGCTGGCACGAGATGCGGCGTTTTCGTTCACCTACCCGCATTTGCTGGAAGGCTGGCGCGCAGCAGGGGCGGAAATCATGCCGTTTTCACCGCTGGTCAACGAAGCCCCGGCTGCGGATGCCGATCTGGTCTGGTTGCCCGGTGGCTATCCTGAACTGCACGCGGGCACTTTGGCCGCTGCCGACACATTCCTGAGCGGTCTGCGCAAACACGCGGAGACAAAGCCCGTTCACGGTGAGTGCGGTGGTTATATGGCCTTGGGCAAAGCTCTGGTCGACAAGGAAGGGGTCCGACATCAGATGGCAGGTCTGCTTGGGCTCGTGACCTCCTATGAGAAGCGAAAGTTCAATCTTGGGTATCGCAAGGCGCAATTATTGGCCCCAATGGCAGGGTATGCCGCTGATGCGACATTGCGTGGCCATGAGTTTCACTATTCTTCGATCCTCGAGCAACCCGACGCACCTTTGGCACGGGTGTTCGATGCTGAAGGGGTTGAAGGACCACAAACCGGATCAATTCGTGGCAACGTGACCGGAACATTCTTTCATCTGATCGCAGAGGCGCAGGCATGAGCGGTTTCGTTTCGTTCATTGGCTCTGGTCCCGGGGATCCGGAACTGCTGACGCTTAAGGCCGTGGACCGGATGCAAAAGGCAGACGCGGTGCTGTTCGATGACCTCAGCAGTGGCCCAATCCTGAACCATGCGCATCAGGACGCAGACCTTGTTGGGGTCGGCAAACGCGCCGGTCGCCCGTCACCGAAACAAGACCACGTCAGCCGCCTGTTGGTGGATTACGCAAAAACTGGCGCGCGCGTGGTGCGACTGAAATCCGGCGATGGCGGTCTGTTTGGACGTCTGGAAGAAGAACTGGTGGCGCTGCGCGAGGCCGGGATCGAATATGAGATCATTCCGGGTATCCCGTCTGCGGTCGCGGCTGCGGCAGCAGCTGGCATTCCGCTGACGCGGCGCCTCACAGCGCGTCGCGTACAATTTGTCACCGGCCATGACGTCAGCGGCAAACTGCCCGAAGACCTGAACCTTGCCGCGCTTGCCGATCCAGATGCCACCACGGTTGTGTTCATGGGCAAGCGGACATTCCCTTTGCTGGTAAAGACATTGAACGAACACGGATTGCCGCTGGATACACCGGCGCTGATGGCCGAAGCCGTCTCGACCCCGGATCAGGTGTTGCACCGATCCACGGTCGGTGAGTTGGCGGACAAGCTGGGTGCTGAGATCGGCACGGCCCCCGCCTTGATCCTTTACGGCCCGCTTGCAGAGACTGACGATGTTTGACCTGACCCTGATCGGTATTGGCACCGGCAATCCGGACCACCTGACGTTTCAAGGCGCTAGTGCCATTCGGGACGCAGACCTGATCCTGATCCCACGAAAAGGCAAAAGCAAGGCCGATCTGGCCGGTTTGCGGGAAGAGATTATCGCGCAGGTGACCGACACCGCGCCACAGATCGCATATTTTGATATTCCCAAACGACGCGCCGATGATGGCTATCTGCGCGGTGTTGATGAATGGCACGACGCCATCGCTCTGCGGTGGCAAGAGGCGATCGCGGCGCACCCTGATGCAAAGCGGGTAGCTCTTTTGATCTGGGGCGATCCGTCGCTTTATGACAGTTCGCTGCGCATCGCCTCACGACTGAAGCCCCAACCGGAAACACGTGTGATCCCCGGCATCACTGCGCTGCAGGCATTGACGGCGGCGCATGCGATACCGATCAACGATCTGGGCGCGCCGTATGTCGTGACCACCGGTCGGCGCATTCGGGATGAAGGCTGGCCGCTAAACGCTTCAAAAGTGGCCGTTATGCTGGACGGCGAGTGTTCGTTTCAAAGCCTTGAGATGGCCGACTACGAAATCTGGTGGGGCGCTTATGTGGGGATGAAGGAAGAAATCCTGATCCACGGTCCTTTGGCTGATTTGGCGTCGCAGATTATCGAAACACGGGCAAAAGCGCGGGCAGATCATGGCTGGATCATGGACATTTATCTGCTGAAAAGGCGCCTGGACTGATCCGAAAGCATCCACTGCGGCTGCTACCCACGGGATTGTGACTGCGCGAAATACGAGTTTCTGGCATCAACTTCGCACCCGTACCCAAGAGGACAGCGCAATGAAGGCTATTTCGACCGTACTGTGTTTGCTGGCCTTTCCCGCGCTGGCGCAAGAAGCTCTACCAGGCTGGGCCATTCATTCGACCGCCAAAAGCTATCAAGCGTTGGTCGCGGATACGAAGGCCGCGGTCAAAGATAACGGTCTGATTGTTGTAACGCAGGCCGGGCCCACCAAGGCGGCAGCGGCCCGTGGCATCATCATTCCCGGAAACTTAGTGATCGGTGCCTTTAACAACGACTATGCAGTTCGGGTTCTGGAAACCTCGGTCAACGCAATGATCGAAGCGCCCATCCGGTTCTACGTGACCGAAAATGCGGACGGCACGGCGACTTTGTCCTACAAAACCCCAAGCCATGTCTTTGCGCCCTATGCCCAGCAAGGCGGTGAGCCACTGCAAGAAATTGCGACGGAACTGGATAAAAAGTTTCAGGCCGTGGCGGAATCCGCAGTCAATTAGTCACACTGCCGTGAACCTGCTTGCGTCCGGGCGCGTCCTCCGCAATCTGCAATGACGTAGTATTTCGGAGCATAACTAATGCAGGACCTTTCGCCCCGCGCCGCGGACCTTTTTGCCCAAAGACTTTACGAGGCCGGATGCCGCCATGCCTTTGGTATGCCCGGTGGCGAGATTCTGACGTTGGTGGATGCGCTGGAACAGGCGGGGATCACCTTTCACCTGACCAAGCACGAAAACGCCGCCGGTTTCATGGCCGAAGCCGTGCATCACCGCGACGGTGCACCTGCCATTCTGGTGGCGACGCTTGGCCCCGGCGCGATGAACGGGATCAACGTGGTCGCCAACGCCTTGCAAGACCGGGTGCCGATGATCGTGCTGACCGGTTGCGTCGATGCGAATGAAGCGCTGACTTATACCCATCAGGTTATGGATCACGCACAGGTCTATCGCTCGATCACCAAAGGAACCTTTAAACTGACGGCACAGGGCGCGGATATCGTGGCAGACAAGGCCGTATCGCTGGCCAACCAGTCGCGCCCCGGGCCGGTGCATATCGACGTTCCGATCTCGGTTGCGGATATGCGTGTGTCCGGCGTCAAGAAGCGGCGACTTGTCAGGGCTGCAGCCGTCGCGCCAGAGGGCAATTGCCTTGAAAAAGCGCGCCGTTGGGTGGCTGACGCGGAACGTCCCATTGCGATTGTGGGGCTGGACGTGCTGTATGACGGGTCGCGCAATATCGTGCAGGCGTTTCTGGAACATTTTGGCATCCCCTTTGTCACGACTTACAAAGCCAAGGGAGTTGTGGCTGAAGATCACCCCCTGTGCCTTGGCGGGGCCGGATTGTCACCGCTGGCCGACAAACACCTTTTGCCGCTGGTCGAACAAGCCGATCTAGTCTTGTGCCTTGGCTACGACCCTATTGAGATGCGCCCAGGCTGGCGCGAGGTCTGGGACCCCGAAGAAAAGCGCGTTATCGACATCTCGGCTGTGATCAATGACCACTATATGCATCAGGCCAGCCTGAATATGGTCGCCGATACGGGTGCTACGTTGGAGGCCATGGCAAAGGGCAACCCTGCCCGCGATACGTGGCCGGGCGGTGAACCCGCACAGGTCAAAGCCGCGCTGGCTCAGGCGTTCCCGACCGACGAGGAATGGGGTCCCGCCGCCGTCATCGCCGAAACCCGTGCAACCCTGCCTGCCGAAACGCTGGCTACGGCCGACAGCGGCGCGCATCGTATCTTGCTGAGTCAGATGTGGGATTGTTCCGAGGAACGCGGACTGATCCAGTCCTCGGCGCTGTGTACCATGGGCTGCGCCGTGCCAATGGCGATTGGTCTGAAACTGGCCGAACCAAACCGCCCGGTTATCAGTTTTTCGGGCGACGCCGGGTTCCTGATGGTCGCCGGAGAGCTGTCGACCGCCGCCGAAATGGGCGGAAACCCGATCTTTCTGGTCTTTGTCGATGCAAGCCTCGCGTTGATCGAGCTGAAACAACGTCAGCGCCAGATGGGCAACAGAGGTGTCGATTTCGACCGCCATGACTTTGCCGCCATGGGCCGGGCGTTTGGCGGCAACGGTCACACCGTTCGAAACCGCGAGGAACTGCGCAATGCCCTGAATGAGGCGTTGAAGGCCAACTCTTTCACCGTGATTGCCGCCGAAATTGATCGTGGAGGCTATGATGGCCGGATCTGAAGGACCGCTGAAGGGCGTCAAAGTCCTGGACCTCAGTCGCATTTTGGCCGGACCGACCTGCACGCAGTTGCTGGGCGATCTGGGGGCCAGCGTGATCAAGATCGAAAACCCCACGACCGGCGGGGATGACACCCGCCAATGGGGCCCTCCTTACGTCGAAGACGCGCAAGGCAACCGGTCCGATCTAAGCGCTTATTTCATGTCGGCCAACCGCAACAAGAAATCCGTGGCTATCGACATCACCACGACCGAGGGGCAATCTGAAATCAAACGGTTGGCCTCGCATGCGGACATTCTGATCGAGAACTTCAAACCCGGCGGATTGGCGAAATACGGTCTGGACTACGCCACGTTGTCGCAAGACTTTCCCAGCCTAGTCTATTGCTCGATATCGGGTTACGGCCAGACCGGGCCAAATGCGTCTAAGCCGGGTTATGACCTGATGGCGCAGGGGTACGGTGGGATCATGTCGCTGACAGGCGAACCCGATGGCGCGCCGATGAAGGTGGGCGTGGGCATCGCCGATGTTATGTGCGGAATGTACGCAAGTGTCGGCATTCTGGCCGCCCTGCGCCACCGCGATCAGACCGGCGAAGGCCAGCAGATTGATCTGGCGCTGGTGGATGCGCAGATTGCCTGGTTGATCAACGAAGGGGTGAACTACCTGACCTCGGGAAACGTGCCCCAAAGGCGCGGCAACGGACACCCAAATATCGTGCCCTATGACGTCTATGAAACCGCCGATGGCCACGTCATTCTGGCCGTTGGCAATGACAGTCAGTTCCGACGCTTCTGTGAATGCATCGAGCACCCCGATCTGGCTGATGACCCCCGTTTCGCCACCAACCCCGCCCGGCTGGAAAATCGTGACGCATTAAACGCCGTGCTGCGTCCGGTGGTGAAGACCCACGCGTCTGAGACCATGATTGCGCATCTCGAGGCCCGCAAAGTTCCGGTTGGCCCGGCACAGACTTTGGATCAGGTTTTTGCAACCGATCAGGTCGAAGCCCGCCAGATGCAGATCGCGATGCAGGCCGAACCGGGCGACGTTCAACTGATCGGGAATCCGCTGAAACTGTCGCGCACACCTGTAACATATCGGGCTGCCCCGCCCGTCTTTGGGGCCGATACGCAGGCCGTTTTACGCGCTAAAAACCCCTTTGACGATTGAAACACTGTGCCCGTTTCGGCGGCATGTTGCTGAAACATGCCCTTGAATCGGCAGTTTTTTTCAATTTTTGTCCACACGGCATTTCACCAATTCGAGAGCAGGGCCGATACTGATACGACCCGCCCACAGTCTCTGATACATCAAGTGCTGTAGATATTCTCGATTGGATCGGAACATGAACATGAAGCAAGACGTTTTCGGACAGATGAACACCCTCAGCCACCCGGCAAGTGCCGAGGCGTGGGATGGTGTTCTGCTTGGGTTCATGGCCCATGCCGCCGTTACGCCACAGCATCTTGGCAAGGTTCTTGAGCTTGAGCCCGATTTTGCCCTGGGTCACGCGATCAAAGGCTTGTTCATGGTCCTGCTGGGCCGCCGCGAGATGATGCCGGTCGCCGTCGAAGCAATGGCAGCCGCCAACAGCGCCATGGAACGTCAGCCGGTCTCGGCCCGTGAACGGCTCTATGTCGAAGCGCTGGGTCTGTATCTGGCCGACCTGCCCACGCAAGCCATCCAAAAGTTCGAAGAGATTCTGCGGGATCACCCACAAGACTCGCTGGCCATGAAACTCAGCCACGCGACAAGATTCGTACTTGGCGACTCGGAAGGGATGCGCCGGTCGATCGAGCGCGTTCTTCCCGCTTATGAACCCGATCATGCCGGCCGCGGTTACCTGCTGGGTTGTCATTCCTTTGCATTGGAAGAGACCGGTGCCTACGAAAAGGCCGAAATCGCCGGACGGCAGGCGCTGTGGATGGTCTCGGACGATGCCTGGGGTCTGCACGCCGTTGCACACGTGCATGAGATGACAGGCAACGCGCAGCTGGGCCTTGATTGGCTCGCGGGTCGCGAAGAGGCTTGGACCCACTGCAACAACTTTCGCTATCACGTCTGGTGGCACAAGGCGCTGATGCATCTGGATCTGGGTCAGGTCGATCAGGTGATGGAGCTGTATGACAACTACATCCGTCAGGACAAAACCGACGACTACCGCGATATCTCGAACGCCACGTCCCTGCTATCACGACTTGAGCTTGAGGGCGTCAATGTGGGCAACCGCTGGGAAGAACTGGCGGATCTCAGTGCGGCACGGACCGAAGATGGTTGCCTGATTTTTGCCGATCTTCACTATCTTCTGGCCCTGACCGGCGACAATCGCCCAGAGGCGACCAGCAAGATGTTGCAGCGTATTCAGAAAGATGCGCAGCGCAATCAGGGGGACACCCCGATCCGCATGTCCGATCCGGGCATTGCGGCCGCAAAAGGACTTGAGGCCTTTGGCGAAGGCCTTTACGGCGACGCCTTCGACTTTTTATCAAACGCTCGAGCAGGTATGCAACTGGCAGGTGGAAGCCACGCCCAACGTGATGTATTCGAGCGCATCACAATTGATTCCGGCCTGCGCGCCGGCCGCCTGGATGCTGTCGAGCGCATTCTGGATGACCGTCGCGCCAAAAGAGCCGGGGGCGAAGACAATTACGCTCTTGCGCGCCGCACATTGATCGATGCGGCACGCGACAACGGAGACGCACAAAGCGTCCCGGCTGAATAACAAAAACTAAGACCAAGAAGGACAGAATACGTATGGCGACAGTTTCGCCCGCTTCTGATTTTGCGCCAGTGGCTGCCTCTGCGGCGGCGCCTGCCCGCACGCGCGACCCGCGCCTGGATTTCTATCGCGGTATCGCGATGTTCATCATCCTGATCGCCCATATCCCAAACGATCCATGGGCAAAGTGGATTCCCGCGCGGTTTGGATTCTCGGACGCGACCGAGATTTTCGTGTTCTGCTCGGGCATGGCGTCGGCGATTGCCTTTGGCGGAGCGTTCCTGCGCAAGGGTTGGTGGATGGGCACCGCCCGCGTCTCGTTCCGTATCTGGCAGGTCTACTGGGCGCATATCTGTCTGTTCTTCTTTGTCGCCATGTCAATGGCGGCGCTGGATCAATCGGGGCTGTTTGAAAAGACCTACGTGTCGTCTTTGAATTTGCAGCACTTCTTCAACGATCCTGCGCCTCAGATCGTGGGTTTGTTTACGCTGACCTATGTTCCGAACTATTTCGACATCCTGCCGATGTACTTGGTGGTTCTGGCGATGATGCCCATGTTTATGGGCCTCTACCGGATCGGGTTTTGGGCGGTCGCCGCAGCATCTGTCGCGATTTGGCTGGTCGCGCAGACCGACGTTCTGGACCTACCGGCCGAGCCGTGGTCTGAGCGGCAGTGGTTCTTCAATCCTTTTGGTTGGCAGCTGCTGTTTTTCACCGGCTTTGCATTCATGCGCGGCTGGATACCGGCCCCCCCGGTATCGAAAACCTTGATCTGGGCGGCAGCACTGTTCCTGATCTTCTCGATGCCTTTTGGTTCGTGGAAGGTGTTCACATGGATCAACGCAGTGGCCCCAGATCTGGCTGACGAAATCCGCAAGGTCTGGCCGGTCACAAAAGAGTTCCGCGACAAAACCGATTTTGGCCTGTTCCGCTATCTACATTTCCTGTCACTCGCCTATCTGGGCTGGGTTGTCGCCGGGGAACATGGACATCGCCTGATTGCAACCGGTCAGGGTACCGCGGCCAAGGTCTGGCAGTTCCTGCTGACCGTCATCACCAAAGTTGGTCAGCAATCATTGGCAGTGTTCGTATTTTCGATGGCTGCAGCACGACTTATCGGCGTCGGTCTGGACCTGAGTGGGCGGGATGTTGCCAGTGTTTTCGTCGCCAACATGATTGGCTTTGCGATGATCATCGGCGTGGCATACATGGCCGCTTGGTTTAAGTCACAACCTTGGAAGTCTAAGAAATGAATTTTACACGTCGCGCATTTCTGGTCTCAACGTCGGCGCTTGCATTTGCGCCCGCGACCTTCGCCACCGGCGGCGAGGTCCCATTTGACCGCAATGTCGTCATTGAGATGGCCCGCGATCTGGCCAGCCGACCTTATGCGGAACGCGAAATGGTGCCGCAGGAATGGCAGGATCTGACATACCAGCAATACCGATCGATCCGGTTCCGGCTGGACCGCGCGCTTTGGTATGAAACGGAAACGCCCTTCAACGTCGATTTCTTCACACCGGGCCTGTACTTCCCGCGCACTGTTAAAGTTGAAACCGTTGAAAATGGAATGGCTACTCCGGTCGCGTTTGATCTTGAGATGTTCGACAAATCCGAGGACGTCCCGAAACTGCCAATCGACGACACTCTGGGCTTCTCCGGCCTGCGTCTGCGCACCGAAATGCACCGCCCCGGCCAGACCGATGAGTTCTGCGTCTGGCAAGGAGCCAGCTATTTCCGCGCTATTGGCCTGCATGAGGTCTATGGCCTCTCCGCCCGTGGTCTGGCCCTGAAAACCGGCGACCCGGATGGAGAGGAATTCCCCGAATTCATCCGGTTTTGGCTGGAACGCCCAAAACCCGGCCAGCGCGATATGGTCGTCCACGCGCTGATGGACAGCCCCAGCGTGACTGGTGCGTATCGGTTCAATGTCACCGCCGGTGCGGATTGCGTCATGGATATCGAAGCCAAACTATTCCCACGCGAAGAGCTGACGCATGTGGGTATCGCCCCCGGCACGTCGATGTTCCTGTTCGATCAGACCAACCACAGCCGGTTTGACGACTTTCGCCCTGCCGTACACGACAGCGATGGTCTGTTGGTGCGCAACGGTGCTGGAGAGGTTCTGTGGCGGCCATTGGCGAACCCGACCCGCCTGCAGATTTCGTCGTTCGTCGACACCAACCCGCGCGGCTTTGGCCTGTTGCAGCGCAAGCGTGAGTTCTCGGATTACGCGGATCTTGAGGCAAATTATCACAAACGCCCCAGCCTGTGGGTCGAACCCGGTGCGGATTGGGGCAAAGGTGCGGTCACGCTGGTTGAAATTCCGGCGGATCAGGAAATCTACGATAACATCGTTGCCTACTGGCGCCCTGCCGAACCCTATACGGCTGGCAGCCAGGTCGACCTGTCCTATCGCCTGATCTGGGGGGATGAGCCCCAGCGCACACCGATGGCGCGCGTGATCAACACCGCGATGGGCGACAACACGTTTGGTGAAGGGCGTCTGGCCGTCATCGATTTTGAAGAAAGCGAGCTGTTCAACGACCCAGAGGCGATGACCATTTTCGTAGACTCGCCGCATGCCGAAACATCCGAAGGTGTGCTGCAACGCAACCCCGACACAGGCGGTTTGCGGCTGGCGTTTTCGTTCGAGCCCGGCGACCGCGACCATGTCGAATTGCGCGCGCAGTTGCTGAAAGACAAACAGCCAGCCTCTGAGGTCTGGCTATACCGTTGGACCTCATGACCAGAGATCTTCATATCATGCCGCCCGAGACGCCTCTGGCCATGCCCGCGCAGGATTTCAGCGCAGGGTTTCGGGATGCACAGGTTCCTGATGCCAAACGTCCCTCGGCCGGGTTCTGGCGTGCGCTGGCGTTTTCGCCCGCAATGGCGGCGACGCTGGGACTGTTATGGGTGATGACGGACTGGTTCGACGCCGAAGGCATCAACCTGATCGAGGCCATCCTTCTGACACTGATTTCATTCAACTTCTTCTGGATCTCCTTCACGGTCTGCACTGTGTTGCTGGGCATGGTCTCCCTGTCCCGGCAGGAGCGTCCCGTACGTCAGGGTCGCGCCCAGCCTTTGCGTGTCGCCCTTTTGATGCCGGTCTATAACGAGGTTCCCTGGAACGTGCTGGGCAATGCCCGGACCATGCTTGAAGATTTGCAGGCGCGCGGTGGGCAGCATCACTATGCCATGTTCATCCTCTCGGACACGCGCGACCCCGAGATCGCCGCACAGGAGCAAGCCAGTGTCGAGGCCTTGCGTACCACCCTCGCCCCCGGGCTGGAACTGTATTACCGCCGTCGCGAACAAAACACCGACCGCAAGGTTGGCAACATCGCCGACTGGGTCAGCCGCTGGGGTGCCGAGTGGGATGCGATGCTGGTTTTGGATGCCGACAGTCTGATGACCGGTCGCGCCATCGCCCGATTGACCGATGCGTTGGCGCGCGATCCGGGCGCAGGATTGATCCAAAGCTACCCTCAGCTGATCGGCGCGCAATCGGTCTTTGCGCGAATGCAGCAATTCGCCAATGGCGTTTATGGCATCGCCTTCGCCGAGGGGCTCGCGCGCTGGTGCGGTCAGGAAGGCAACTATTGGGGCCATAACGCCATTATCCGTACCAAGGCCTTCGCAAATTGCGCGGGGCTGCCAAAGCTTCGAGCCCTGAATGGTCAGGAAAAACTGATCATGAGCCATGACTTCGTCGAGGCCGGTCTGTTGCGTCGGGCCGGTTGGGGCGTGCGGTTCCTGCCCCGCATTCGCGGGTCTTATGAAGAAACACCGCCGACACTGATTGATCACGCCCTGCGCGATCGGCGCTGGTGTCAGGGCAATTTGCAGCACCTGAAGCTGTTGGGCTCAGCCGGATTTCAATCGGTTTCACGGTTCCACATGTTCCACGGCGCAGTCGGATATCTGATGTCGCCGCTTTGGTTTGCGCTGCTGGTGATGTGGGCTTTGATCGGTCAGGGTGAGGATGCCTCTGTCCTGCATTATTTCAGCCCAGACAATCCACTGTTCCCGCAATGGCCCGAGATGACGGAAACCCGCCATGTGCTGATCATTCTGGTCATGTATGCGATGCTGCTTGCGCCAAAGGTCTTGGGTGTTCTGGCCCTGCCACTCAGCGGAGTGCGCTATGCCGAATTCGGTGGCGGGCGCAAATTCCTGACCTCATTCCTGGCCGAGGTTGTTCTGTCGATCCTCTACGCCCCTATTCTGATGGTGCAACAGATGATCGCCGTCATTCGCACCACCTTTGGTATCCAAAAGGGCTGGTCCCCGCAGGCGCGGGATGGCGGCAGCTATGGTCTGCGCACGCTGATCCTCTGCCACACGGTCGAAACGATCAGCGGCGTGGCCCTTAGCGTGGGCATCCTGTCCGGTCTTGTATCAGTCTGGTTGGCCCCGATTGCGATCAGCCTTGCCTTTGCGATTCCTTTGTCCGCGCTCAGTGGCGTATCGGCCGGAGCAGCCCGCCGTATGGTTGGCATGAAAGAGGACTATAACGAGCCCGCCATCACACGCTCGGCCCGTCGCTACAGGGATGAGCTGAAGAAGGTGATCGAGGGTAAGGGCGTGATGACTCCGGCCGAGTGATCACCCACCCGGCAGACCTTCGTACCAATCAACCATCATGTTGGCCCAGCCGTTGGGCACCATGTGACCGCCGGGAAACAGCGCAAATTCCAGCGCGCTGCCGTCGTCACACCCGCTCCAATATCGGCGCATGAAAGAGCCGGTGGTCGAGAACCCGCTGGGCTTGGTATCGACACATCCATTTGCAACGCGCCAAATCTCAAGTCCGGCAAAGATATCGCCCTGATGAAATCGGCCACCGCCCAACAAGCGCCCTTCCAGCGGCACCACGTTGTCCGTCCAGCCATGAGTGTGGAACATCCGAACCGGGCCATCGCAAGATTCAGGATCAGGGCGCCAGAACCCACCTGAAACGGGCACATAGGCCGAGAACGTATCGGGCGCGGCGCAGGCAAGGTAGTAGACCATGAACGCGCCCGCCGAGAACCCGCCCAGAACGACCCGGTCCGTATCCACGCCAAACCGATCCGCGGCATCCTCAACCGCCTCGGTCAAAAAGGCGGTTTCATCGCGTCCTTCCCAACCCGGAAAGAAGTTCCAGCTTTGTCGCCCGTTGCGCTCCGACCCTTCTGGCGCCATTACAGCGTAGCCGCGCTCCAGCAGAGGTTCCACCATGCCTCGGTTTTTCAACGTACCGGTGGCGGTGCCACCATAGCCGTGTAGAAACACCACCAGCGGAGGGTTCTCATCTTCGGGCAGTTCGATGTGATATCCACCCGAGGTGGTCTCGCACATACCCTCCTGATCGGCACAGGCGGCCAGCCCCGACTGCCCGACCAGCGCCAAACCCGTTGCCAGTGTTAATTCCCGGATCATACTGCACTCCTGTCGTAGTCGCGAACCGGCAATCCGGCGCGCACCCATCCCGGCCCGGCGGCCGACCCCAACATGCCTTCGGGCACATCAATAATATTCGTAAATCCTGCCTCGGTCAGCCGGTTGCCCAACCGCGCCGAGCGCACACCCCGCGCACAGATCAATGCAATTGCCGCGCCCTTGTCACCTTTGACGAGCTGCGTCAGAGCGGGAATGAAATCATCACGGCGCATGTCCAAAGATTGGGCGCCCTCTCCGATCCCGGTGGACTGCCACTCTTTCGGGGTTCGAATGTCCAGCAACAATACGTCTCCGGCCTCGGCCTGCGTATGTGCATCCTGCACGCTAAGTTGCCGTCCCGCATAGTCAGGCGGAATAAGCCGGTATTCGCGTATCGCAAATCCCCCCGCCGCTGCGGCACCGCCTCCGATCAATATCCACCTGCGGGATCGGTTTATGTTTCGGGCCACGTCGCACCCTCCTGACCTGACACCAGGTTTCTATCACAGCGCAGAATTGGAATCCGCGCCGAATTTATCCTGGCAGTTCAAGTTCACGTCATTTTTGCAGGCAAAAGCCGCAGCCTCGCTGTGTTGGCGCGCGGCAAATGAGTTGTATTAGCTGGACAGTAAGAAAATTATCCTTACAAAATCAGTACTACTTGACCGCCCAGAACGGAGTATCGCACTTGTCCCTATTCCTCATTGCGGCCCTTCCTTTTCTCGGCGCTGTTTTTCCAGCTCTTCTGATCAGGGCAGGACGAAATGCAGCTGCTTCTGCTGCTGGGTTGACCACATTTCTGGCGCTGATGGGTCTATTGATCCACATCCCGTCTGTGATGCGAGGCGATGTTGTGACCGCCCGGTTCGAGTGGATACCAGCCCTTGGATTGAACGCAAATTTCATGCTGGATGGCTTGGGATTTTTGTTTGCCTTGCTGATACTAGGTATCGGGTTGCTTATCATCCTCTACGCACGATTTTACCTGTCGCGCGAGGACCCGATGGGGCAGTTCTACACCTATCTTCTGCTGTTTCAGGGCGCGATGGTCGGGATTGTTCTGTCCGACAACATACTGCTTTTGCTTATCTTTTGGGAACTCACGTCGCTTAGCTCCTTCCTGTTGATCGGATATTGGAAACACCTGCCCGAAGGACGTCAAGGTGCGCGGATGGCGCTTGCAGTGACCGGCTCTGGCGGGTTGGCGATGATCGCCGGGATGCTGATCCTGGGCAATATCGTCGGGTCTTATGACCTAAGCGTAATTTTGCAGAACAAAGAGCTGATCCAGGCGTCACCCTATTACCTGCCCGCGTTGATCCTGATCCTGCTAGGTTGCTTTACCAAGTCGGCGCAATTCCCATTCCATTTCTGGCTGCCCCACGCCATGGCGGCCCCGACACCGGTTTCTGCCTACCTGCACTCGGCCACCATGGTGAAGGCCGGGTTGTTCCTGATGGCCCGGATGTGGCCCGTTTTGGCCGGCACCGACGCTTGGTTCTACATTGTTGCCACAACTGGACTTATCACCATGCTGATGGGCGCGGTGATCGCTCTGTTCAAGGATGACCTCAAGGCCCTTCTGGCGTTTTCGACCGTGTCGCATCTGGGGTTGGTCACCATGTTGCTGGGCTTTGGCACAAAGATCGCCGCCGTAGCCGCGATATTTCACATCATCAACCACGCCACGTTCAAGGCTGCGCTGTTCATGACCGCAGGGATCGTGGATCACGAAACCGGTACGCGGGATATCAAGCGGCTGGGTGGGTTACGCCACCTGATGCCGATCACCTTTACAATTGGCACAATCGCTGCACTGTCGATGGCGGGCATACCGCCCCTGAACGGGTTTCTGTCCAAGGAAATGATGCTGGAAGAGACCGTTCACACCACATGGCTGCACTCTTATTATCTTGTACCGGGTCTGGCATTGTTGGCGGCGCTGTTTTCAGCGGCCTATTCCTTCCGGTTTGTCAGCCACGTGTTCCTAGGTCCGGAGCGGCATGATTACCCGGCCCATCCACATGATCCGCCAGTTGGTCTATGGCTGGCGCCTGCGTTCCTTGTCGTGCTGGTGGTTCTGATCGGATTGAACTCTGCTGCCATCGTGGGGCCCCTGGTCGCCGTTGTGTCCAGCGCGGTCATTGGCGGTGAGAAGCTGCCGTATTATTCGCTGAAATTGTGGCACGGCTTTACGCCTGCCCTCTATATGTCCGTGGTCGCGACACTGGGCGGTCTGTTCCTGCTTAGCTTGCATCGGCATGAAGAGAAAATCTGGAATGCCCTGCCACGCCCCGAGGCCAAGGTGATCTTTGACACCGCGATCGGCGTGC
This sequence comes from Ruegeria sp. YTSC004, assembly GCF_059609805.1. Taxonomy (NCBI): domain Bacteria; kingdom Pseudomonadati; phylum Pseudomonadota; class Alphaproteobacteria; order Rhodobacterales; family Roseobacteraceae; genus Ruegeria; species Ruegeria sp. YTSC004. The sequence goes on along the minus strand of NZ_JBXWMJ010000009.1, from coordinate 194,765 downwards.
TGACAAGACTCAGTCGGTTGATCACCGATACTTTGCACAACGGCGTCCTCAGCCGTTACGCGATCATTATGATCGGCTTCACCCTCGCGCTGGGTTATTATGCCTATACAACCGGCACGATTGGCCCCGAAACGCGGGAGGCGCTGCCCATTCAGATTATTCCGCTTATCGGATGGATCTGCCTTGTGGGTGCAACGCTGGCAATTATGTGGTTCCACCGCAATCGCCTGTTGTCGCTGGTGCTGATTGGTGTTGTCGGCCTGATCGTTTCGATGGCCTTCAACTATCTGTCCGCCCCGGATCTGGCGCTGACGCAGATCTCGGTCGAAGTGGTCACAATGATCCTGCTGCTGCTGTCGCTGAACTTCCTGCCCACGGATACACCCTGGGACAGCAGCGCCGCGCGCCGCTGGCGCGACGCTGCAATCTCAGTCGTGGCTGGCATTGGTTCGGGCGCGCTGATCTATGCGCTGCTGCTGCGGGATTTTTCCTTTCCGACGATTTCCGAATTCCATCTGGCGAATTCGTACAAAGGTGGTGGCGGCACCAATGTGGTCAACGTCATCCTCGTGGACTTCAGGGGCTTTGATACCTTTGGCGAAATCATCGTTCTGGGTATTGCCGCGCTTATCATCTTTGCGCTGACCGAGGCTGTTTTGGGCACCAATGTCCGCAGCTATCTGCTGAACCGGAAACCGCATTGGCCACAGTCGGGGGACTCGCATCCGTTGATGATGGTGGTCGTGACCCGGATGATGATGCCCATCGCGCTGATGGTCGGGGCCTATATCTTTTTCCGCGGCCACAATCAGCCGGGCGGAGGCTTCATCGCGGGCCTTGTCGTCGCAATCGCCTTCCTGATGCAATACATGGCCAGCGGCTATACCTGGGCCATTGAACGCCAAAGGTTCTACTACCATGGCTCCATCGGCTGGGGCGTGCTGATTGCCGCCGCTACGGGTCTGGGTGCGTGGTTTAACGATCGTCCGTTCCTGACCAGCGATTTTGGCTATATTCACTGGCCACCGCTGGAAGAGTTCGAATGGGCCACCGCCATCCTGTTCGACACCGGCGTCTTCCTGGCTGTACTTGGGGCCGTAATGCTGGCGCTAGACAGCCTGTCCCGATTTGCGTGGCAACCGGGTATGGCGCAAGAATTCCCGATGGATATCAACCCATTGCGGGACAATCCGCCGCAAGAAGAAGAAAACAAGGAGCAGGCCTGATGGAAGCGCTCGTAGCCTCTGCCGTTGGCGTCATGACTGCTGCCGGGATATTCCTGATCCTGCGCCGCCGGACCTTCCCTGTCATTCTGGGCCTGTCTCTGCTGACTTACGCGGTGAACGTGTTCTTGTTCGCAACGGGCCGGTTGGCTTTGGACGCGCCTGCCGTTTTGAACAAATACAAAGAGGTACCCTATACCGATCCTCTGCCGCAGGCTTTGGTGCTGACGGCCATCGTGATCTCGTTCGGGATGACCGCCGTAATCGTAATGATCGCGCTCAGCGCCTATTTGTCCTCGAAGGATGACCATATCGACATGAACGCCCATGACAGCGTTGACGCGCCGGGAGAAGACGCATGAACCATTGGATCGTTGCGCCAATCGTCCTGCCCGCGATTCTGGCCCCGTTCATTATCATGGTCCTGCGCTTTCACTTGGACCTGCAACGCATCTTTTCGGTCGCTGGTGTGGTGGCCCTGTTGGGGATTGCCCTGACCGTCACCGCACAGGCGGCAGGCGGCGATATTCAGGTTTATGAACTGGGCAACTGGCCCGCGCCCTTTGGCATCGTTCTGGTGCTGGACCGGCTATCGGCCATGATGGTGCTGCTGACGGCGCTGCTGGCTTTGCCGATCGTTCTTTATGCGATCGCGTCCGGTTGGGACGACAGGGGCAAACACTTCCATGCCCTATTCCACTTTCAGTTGATGGGCGTCTGCGGCGCATTTCTGACCGGCGATGCCTTTAACCTATTCGTTTTCTTCGAAGTTCTGCTGATCGCGTCCTATGGCCTGATGACGCATGGGGGCGGTGCAGTACGGCTGAAGGCTGGGGTGCAATATGTGGCCTATAACCTGCTTGGTTCGACCCTGTTCCTGTTTGCTTTAGGCACGCTTTATGCTGTCACCGGAACGTTGAACATGGCCGACTTGGCCGTGCGGGTGGCCGAATTGCCAGCGGATGACACCGCCCTGCTGCGGGTTGGTGCAGTTTTGCTGCTGTTGGTGTTCTGTATCAAGGCCGCTGTCTTGCCGCTGCATTTCTGGCTACCCGCGAGCTATGCCAGCGCGCCCATGCCAGTAGCCGCCCTGTTTGCGATCATGACCAAGGTTGGCGCCTACTCGATTCTGCGGATGTACACACTGGGCTTCGGCCCAGAGGTCGAGGCTACGCAGGGGCTTGTTGGTGCTTGGTTACAACCCGCCGCTTTGGTGACGCTGGCCGTTGGTGCCATCGGCATTCTGGGCACACAGCATATCGCGCGTATGGTGGCGTTCTGTGCCATCACATCGATGGGAACTTTGCTGATCGCGATCTCGCTGTTCACTGAGACGGCGACGGCAGCAGCGTTGTACTATGTCTATCACTCAACCCTGGCGACCGCGCTTATGTTCCTGGTCGCCGATCTGGTGATGGAGCGTCGGGGCGGCGCGATTGCCCCAACGGCTCCGATGCCGCAAACGGGTCTGATCTCGGCTCTGTTCTTCGTGGGGGCCATTGCGCTGGCGGGTATGCCACCGCTGTCGGGCTTTATCGGCAAACTGCTGGTTCTGGATGCCGCGCGCGACGCCCCGGATGCAAACGCTATCTGGGCCGTAATCCTAATCGGTTCCTTCGTCACAATCGTGGGTTTTGCCCGGGCAGGCTCATTGATCTTCTGGAAAAGCCATGATGCCCAGCACAACACCGAAATGAATCCGGAGAACGAAGAAGAAGCCCAGCCCGTACCTGCGCCCGAGCCGAACCCCGCCCTGACCTTCACGGCCGTGTTCGCAATGGCAATAGGCCTTGTTCTACTGACGGTGTTTGCCGGGCCTGCGCTGGAGTATACCAACAAGACGGCGGAACAATTGTTCACACCCGAAAACTACATCGCAGCCGTATTGGGAGGCGACGCATGATCAGACTTCTGCACCGGATTTTTCCGCACCCGCACCTGACATTCCTGCTGACCATCGTTTGGGTCCTGCTGGCCAACAACATGACCCTGAATTCGCTGGTCTTTGGCCTGATCCTGGGGATTATCATCCCCTTTATCACCCAACCATACTGGCCTGATCGCCCAAAGCTGCGCAACTGGCCTATGGTTGTTGAATACATCCTGGTCGTACTGTGGGACATCGTGGTCGCCAACGTCACTGTCGCCCGGATTATCCTGTTCAAACGCGACGCAGATCGTCAGCCGGCCTGGATCTGTGTCCCGCTGGAATTGCGCACCCCCGAGGCGATCACGGTGCTGGCAGGTACAATCACCATGACACCCGGCACCGTCAGCAGCGATCTGTCTGCGCAGGGGCATAACCTGCTCGTGCATTGTCTGGATGCACCCGACCCTGACGCCGTGCGAGATCAGATCAAAAGCCGCTATGAGCGTCGCCTGAAGGAGATTTTCGAATGATCGACATTGCAATCGCCTTTGCATTCGCCTGCTTCGGCGCGGCCATTATGATGTGCCTTTGGCGGATCATCACCGCAGACGGCGTCGGCACCCGCGTTCTTGCGCTGGATACGATGGTCATCAACACGATCGCTCTGTTGATCCTATATGGTCTGACTCTGGGAACAGAAGTGTTCTTCGAATCTGCCATGATCATTGCCATGCTGGGCTTTGTCTCAACGGTTGCCTACGCGCGCTTCATGCTGCGTGGCAATATCATTGAGTGAGGGTGGTATGAGTTTCATCATAGAACTTCTGATCGCCTTCTTCCTGGTCGTCTCGGGCATATTCGGCTTTGTCGGCTCATACGGGATGATCAAGCTGAAAGACCCGATGTCCCGCCTGCACGCACCCACCAAGGCGACGACCCTGGGTGTGGGTGGCGTGTTGCTGGCATCGATCTGCCACTCGGTTCTGATCGAACAGCACCTGTCGCTACACGAACTTCTGATCACATTGTTCCTGTTCCTGACCGCGCCGATCACAGCCCTGTTCATTGCCAAATGGCACATTCACCGCCATGAAAAGCCCAGCGATCTGCCAGATGCGGGCGAGGATGAACTTTGGGCTACGCACGCTGTTGAGCAGGTCGAAGACGTCCCTGATCACAGCAAGTCCTGAGTTTGATGCACCACCCACCGCTGCCCCTAACCCGCGATCTGGTTTTAATCGGCGGCGGTCACACTCATGCATTGTTGCTGCGCAAGTGGGGCATGAACCCCCTGGCTGGCGCACGGGTGACGGTGATCAACCCCGGTCCCACGGCGCCATATTCGGGGATGCTGCCGGGCTTTGTCGCCGGGCACTACGCACGTCAAGACCTGAACATAGATCTGGTCAGACTAGCCCGCTTTGCCGGCGCGCGGATCATTGTGGGCGCGGTTTCCGGCATCGACCCAGAACGGCGCGAGGTTCATGTGCCAGACCGTTCTCCGGTGGCGTTTGACGTGGCTTCAGTCAATGTCGGAATTACATCGGACATGCCCGCCGTGCCGGGTTTTGCCCAGCATGCGGTTCCGGCCAAACCGTTGGGCCCGTTTGCTGCCAGATGGGTAGAATATCTGGAAAGATCAGGTGAAGCCTCGGTCGCTGTGATCGGCGGCGGGGTGGCCGGTGCCGAGCTTATCATGGCTATGGCCTTTGCCTTGCGCACCAAGGGGCGCACCGCGCACCTGACCCTGATTGACAGCGCACATGCCCTGACGGCGACTCATCCCAAATCCGCGCAGACCATTCGCAAGGCAATGGCTGATCTGGGTATCGAAGTGGTCGAACAGGCATCTGTTTCGCACATCGCCAAGGATCACGTCGCACTGCAGGATGGCCGTCAAATCGCGGCCAGCTTTGTAACTGGTGCGGCCGGTGCAAAACCCTATGACTGGATCACGAATACAGGGCTGGATCTTCAGGACGGCTTCATCCGCGTCGACGGGCACCTGCAGTCCAGCGATACTGCGATTTTTGCTGCGGGCGACTGCGCACATCTGAGCGAAAATCCCCGCCCCAAAGCAGGTGTCTATGCAGTCCGCGAGGCCCCCGTTTTGTTCCAAAACCTAAGGGCCGCCTTGGGGTCAGGTGCCATGCGGCGGTATGAGCCGCAAAAGGATTACCTCAAGCTCATATCACTAGGCGGCAAGTCTGCATTGGGAGAACGGCTGGGGACCTCGTTCAGCGGGTCGTTGATGTGGAAATGGAAAAACCACATCGATCAAAGTTTTATGGACAAGTTTCGCAATCTGCCGCAGATGAAGCCTCCGGCCTTACCCCGCCATCACGCGGCTGGTTTAACCGAAGCCTTGGGCGACAAACCCATGTGCGGGGGCTGTGGTGCCAAGGTCGGACGCGGTGCGCTGCATACTGCGCTTGCCGATCTGCCCTCCCCTGTTCGTGCGGATGTGACTCCGCTGCCCGGCGATGATGCCGCCCTGTTGCAGACCGGGGGTGCTCGGCAGGTCATGACCTCGGACCATTTGCGCAGCTTCGTGGACGATCCCGCATTGATGACGCGCATTGCAGCGGTTCACGCGCTCGGGGATATCTGGGCTATGGGAGCCCGCCCACAAGCCGCCACGGCAACGATCATCCTGCCCCGCATGTCGCCAACCCTTCAGCATCGCACCATGGCCGAGATCATGGCAACGGCCAGCGACGTCATCCGTAACGCTGGGGCCGAGATTGTCGGCGGGCACAGCTCGATGGGTGACGAGATGACGATCGGGTTCACCCTGACTGGCCTGTGCGACGCCGACCCGATCACACTGTCCGGCGCGGCACCTGGTGATTCTTTGATCCTGACCAAACCATTGGGCAGCGGCGTTCTGATGGCCGCAGAGATGGCGGGCGCGGCAAAGGGTGAATGGGTTGCGGCCGCTCTTGCACATATGGTGCAACCACAAGGCAGGGCTTCGGAAGTACTGGTAGATGCACATGCGATGACCGATGTAACGGGATTTGGTCTGGCCGGGCACCTGCTGGGCATGACCGAGGCCGCGGGTTGCGGTGCCACCCTGGATCTAGAGGCAGTTCCGGTTATGGACGGCGCGCAAGAACTGGCCGCGCAGGGCATCCGGTCAACCTTGTTCAAAGACAATCGTGCGATTACGCCCGAACTACCGACGGGCGGCAAAGCTGACCTGCTGTATGATCCTCAGACGGCCGGAGGCTTACTGGCCGCGGTACCAGCAGATCAAGAACAGATGATCAGCGAAACTTTGCGCGAAGCGGGATATCCTGCCGTAATCATTGGGCACATGACCGATGCGCCGGGGCTTCGCGTTCAAAGCTGACCCAGAATGGCTTCGATCTGCGCTGCTGTTGCAGACAAGCCAGCATCATCCAGCGCTGACGCATGGATATTTGCGATAACGTCTGACCTGCGCACACGGCTGGACTTACTATATGCAGGATCATAATGCTGTTCGATCAACGCCTGAGTCAGTGCGCGTTTGTCACCAGCGTCAATCATGTCCAGCCAACCGTCCACCACGTCATGCCCGCGGTGAAACCGCAGCGGGGAAAGGCGGTCACGGAGGCGGTCAGAGTCCGACAGAACGTCATCATAGGCGGATACCAAGTAGTCCGAACGCGCCGGAACGGACGCTGTGATCTGGATTCGCGGGGCTTGGCGCAAAGCCGCCCAAAGCGTCGGCGGCAGGATCAGAGACCCGATTTTGGACGACTCCGCTTCAACTACCACGGGGCGCAACATGTCCAGACGGCACAGCGCAGACGACAGGGCAGACTCGAACCCCTTTTGGCTGGGTTGGCCGCCGAGCATTTCACCCAGCAAGGATCCGCGATGGTTAGCCAACCCTTCCAGATCCAGAACCTGAACGCCACGTACGGCAAGATGCGCCAACAATTCGGTCTTGGCCGTGCCAGTATAGCCGTCCAACGCGATCAAACGATGCGGCAGCGGGTCATCATAAAGATACCGCTTCACCAAGCGGCGATAGCTGCGATAGCCACCCTCGACCACTTCGGCTCGCCAGCCAATCTGTTGCAGCATCCAGGTGAATGACCCTGATCTTTGCCCGCCACGCCAGCAATAAACCAGCGGCCGCCACCCGCCTTCGTGATGAGACAGGCTGTTCTCGATGTGATTGGCCGCATTCCGAAACACCAGCGCGGCCCCCAGTTTGCGCGCCAAAAATGGGCTTTCCTGAACATAGATCGTGCCGACACGGGCGCGTTCCTCGTTGTCGAGAACAGGCAGGCTGATGGCGCCGGGAAGGTGGTCTTCGTCAAATTCCGCCGGGCTGCGCACGTCGATTACCGTGTCGAATTCATGCGCGTAAAGATCGGGCAAACTGTCGAATTTTAGAACCATGTCAGAGGTCTATCCCGCAAGGCTGCGAATGAAAAGGCAGCGCTAAGTTTCGATCGGTTCAATCAATTCCGGCCCGCTGGCGCGGTTCGAATTCACGGTCGGGTCGACGCGGTGATAGCTGAGGACATCTTCGGCCCCCGGTCGCATCAGACGCGCGGCCCCTTTGCCCGCCTCGCCCAGCCAAAGGGGCCAGTCATCAGGTTCCAAGATCAGAGGCATGCGGTGATGGATTGCGCTGAGGTGACGGTTGGCCAGTGTCGTGACGATGGCGCAGGTGCCCTGTCGCGCATCTTCAGGCCCCCAATCCTGCCAAACACCGGCAAAGGCAATCGGTGCGTTGTCCTGACGGAAAATGTACCACGGCAACCGGTCGCCTTGTTCTGTCTTGGTCCATTCATAGAACCCCGTCGCAGCGATCAGGCAGCGGCGTTCCCGGCATGCAGCGCGAAAGGCGGGCTTTTCGGCAAGCGTTTCCGCCCGCGCGTTGATCAACAGAGGTCCTGCGTTTTCCGCCTTGTACCAATGGGGCAAAAACCCCCAGCGCAGCGGATCAAGCGTGCGCCCAGTTTCCCCGGCGCGCACCACATGCACCTGATTGGTCGGGCAGACGTTGAAATTTGGCACCGCAGGCAAAGTGTTAGCCGGGCGCGCCGAAAAAAGCTGCGCCATTGCATCGTTGGGAAGTGTTACGGCAAACCGTCCGCACATAGGCTTTGTCCCTTTTTCAGAAATTGTAGGTTAATGTCGCCCGCACCGATACCGAGCGGAACACCATCAAGCCGTTTCTGACCATAAGACTGAAAAGGCCGCGTCAAACGCGGCCTTTTGGGTTGAATATCGAAACAGATTTACTTCTGCTTGATCCGCCCATCCAGATAGGGCGTGTAAGGCGCGTTTTCGGCCAGGTATTCCGCCGTTACATCTGCCAAATCGGGGCCAAAGTCATAGGCGTTCTTGTCGTCGCCCGAGAACATCTTGTAGCCGTCGCCGCCATTGCGGACGTAGTTGTTGGTGACCACCAGATAAGTCGCGGCCGGATCGATGGGAACAAACCCGTCTCCGTCGGCAACCATGACCTCAGCGATACGCCCTTCGTTCGGCGCAACGGCCGGGTCCCAGGTGAAGGTCAGGCCAGCAACCTGCGGAAAGCGGCCTTTGACCTCTTCCACCTGGCTGACGCCGTTTTCCAGCGCATCGATGACGCCCTGGCCGCTGATCTCAAAGGTCGACAGCGTGTTCTGGAACGGCAGAACGGTCAGCACTTCGCCCATGGTCACGTCGCCCGGATCGATCGAAGCCCGCAGACCGCCCGAGTTGGCAATCGCAATCTTAACGCCCTGATCCGCGACGCGTGCCAACATTGCGTCGGCCACAAGGTTGCCCATCTGGCATTCCTGAACACGACAAACAGCGCGGTCGCCTTCGATGGCATCGGCAGAGTTTGCAACCACTTTGTTGCGGATTTCATCCAATGGCACGGCCAGCTCGGCAATACGATCCAGCGCGGCCTGATCCTCGGTGACGGTGTTGTCCATGATCAGCGGCTCACCAGCAGCCGAGACCACGTTGCCGTCATCGTCAAAGGTCACATTCAGCTCACCCAGGAATTTGCCATAGGCATAGGCCTGAACAATCTGAACGCCGTTGACCACGGTCGGATACGGGCCAGCGGCCTTGTCCGACGTATTCGACAGATATGTGTTCGAGTGACCACCTACGATCACGTCAACTCCGGTGGTTTCCTGCGCAACGCGCTGATCCACACCGTAGCCCGAGTGGCTGAGAACGATGATCTTGTTAACCCCTTCACCGGTCAGCTTGTCCACCTCGGCCTGAACCGCAGGCACCGGGTCCGAGAACGAGATATTCGGACCGGGCGAGGCAAGCTCGTCAGTGTCGATTGGTGTCAGGCCGATCAAGCCGATCTTTTCGCCGCCAACTTCGATCACGGTCGATTTCTTGATTTTGTCGGTCAGCAACTCTTCGTCCGCAATATCCGCATTGGACATCAGAACAGGGAAATCGACCGAGTCGATAAAGCCGCGCAGAACCTCGGGGCCGTCGTCGAATTCGTGGTTACCCACTGTCATCGCGTTGTAGCCCAGCTTGTTCATGAACTCGGCCGCGACCTTGCCCTTGTAATAAGTATAGAACAACGATCCCTGGAACTGGTCTCCACCATCCACCAGAATCGAGTTTTCGGCACGGCCACGTGCTTCTTCGACCGCAGTGACCAGGCGTGCGGAACCACCGAAACACTTGCCTTCGGCGTTGTCTTCATCACCGCAACCGCTGTCGTACTTGTTGATCGGCTCAAAACGCGAGTGGAAATCGTTGGTGTGCAGAATCGTCAGCTTGTACTCGGCAAATGCCATGCCTGCGGTCAGGCTGAGCGCCGCGGCAGATGTCAAAAGACGGGTGAGCATAGTTTAACTCCCTATTGTTAATTGCGGAGATGTTGCGACGCGCGACGCCGAGAGTCAAAGGGGGAAATCCGGCTTGATTCTACCCGTAGCCCGGTGCATCACGACCGCATGCTGATTTACAAAATTTTTAGGGCCGACGAATGGGCCACGTTACAGGCGCAAGGTGCATCGGATGGCGCGCCAATTGATGTCACTGACGGATATGTCCACTTCTCAACCGCCGAACAGGCCGCAGAAACAGCCGCCAAACATTTTGCCGGGGTCGAAGGTTTGACCCTGCTGGCCTGTGACGTTGATGCGATGGGCGACGACCTGAAATGGGAAGTCTCACGCGGTGATGCGTTGTTCCCGCATCTCTACCGGCAAATTCGTATGAGCGATATCGTTTGGTCGCACCCCCTCCCCTTTGATGGAACGGTTCACCAATTTCCGAAGGAAATGAAATGACCGATTTTGTCGATCCGGAGCGTGCCCAGTTTGAGGCCTTCAAGGACCTCGATCGAAACCACCCGATCGAAATGCTGAACCTGGTTAAGTTTCGTACCAATGCCGCGTATCCCGCAGGGCACGAACTTGCCGACGCCGGCCTGTCCGGCGCGCAGGCCTATCGCAACTACGGCTCGGAAACAGCACCGATCATTGGCCGCCTTGGTGCCTCGATCCTATGGCGCGGCGAGTTTGAAACAACGCTGATCGGCCCGCAGGACGAAGACTGGGACGCAGTGTTCATCGCCCGTTATCCCTCTGCGAACGCGTTCTTGGAAATGGTGACGGACACTGCATATCAAAAAGCTGTCGTGCACCGGCAAGCCGCGGTTATGACCTCTCGGCTAATAAGATGCACCCCTGCCCAAGTCGGAGAGTCATTCGGATGAAACTGACCGAAAAACTGGGCCTGGCTGCTCTGCACCGCTTGGATCCTGAGACCGCACACAGCCTGTCGATCAAAGCGCTAAAAGCCGGTTTGGCTCCTGCCCCGGGTCCAGTGACGTCGCCTCGGCTTCGCACTCAAGTTGCGGGATTGGAATTGCCAAACCCTGTGGGACTGGCCGCTGGGTTTGATAAGAACGGCGAGGTTCTTAGGCCGCTGTCCCGTGCCGGGTTTGGGTTTATCGAGGTTGGCGCCGTGACACCGCGCCCACAGCCCGGTAATCCAAAACCCCGCCTGTTCCGCCTGACCGAAGACATGGCCGCCATCAACCGGTTCGGGTTCAACAACGAAGGCATGGAGGTCATGGCCCGCCGTCTGGCTGACCGTCCAAAGGACGCGGTGATTGGCCTGAACCTGGGTGCCAACAAAGACAGCGACGACCGCCCCGGCGATTTCGCCAAGGTCCTGGCCCATTGCGCCGCGCATCTGGATTTTGCCACGGTCAACGTCTCATCTCCGAATACGGAAAAGCTGCGGGATCTGCAGGGCAAGGCGGCACTTTCTGCTCTGTTAAGCGGCGTGATTGAAACCCGTGACGCTCTGCCCCGTCCGCTGCCGATCTTTCTAAAGATTGCCCCCGACCTGACCGCGACCGAATTGCAGGACATCGCCGAAGTGGCCCGCGAAACCGGCGTCGATGCAGTGATTGCAACCAACACCACCCTGTCACGAGATGGCCTGCGAAGTGCCCATAAGGGCCAAGCGGGCGGGCTGTCCGGCGCACCTGTGTTCCAGAAATCAACCCACGTGCTGGCGCAGCTCAGCCAACTGACCGACGGGAAAATCCCGCTGATCGGCGTTGGCGGGATCGGGTCAGCAAAGCAGGCATACGCCAAGATTTGCGCCGGGGCATCAGCCGTACAGTTCTATACAGCTATGGTCTACGGCGGCATTTCGCTGGCAGCAGAGATTGCCCAAGGTCTGGATGACCTGCTGAAGCAGGACGGTTTCACGTCGGTCGATCAGGCCGTTGGCAGCAAAAGAGAGGACTGGCTGTGATCAAATATTGGCACAACCCGCGCTGTTCGAAATCCCGCGCCGGACTTGCATTGCTGGAAGAAAACGGTGCGACGGTCGAAATTCGGAAGTATCTGGAGGATGCACCGTCAGTCGAAGAGTTGCGCGCAGTGCTGTCCCAATTGGGAGTTCCGGCCATCGAGATGATACGGACGGGCGAAAAGCGCTTCAAAGAACTGGGGCTGACTAAAACGACACCAGACGATGACTTGATTCAAGCGATGGTGGAAAACCCCATCCTGATCGAACGTCCTCTGGCCGTGGCCAGCAATAAGGCCGCGATCGGTCGTCCGCCCGAAAACCTGCTGTCGCTGCTTTAGGCGATCTGCGCTTCCAGCTTAGGGTAACGCCATCCCAACGTGACCCCGCGCACGATGTTCAGGACCATCAGCGCGGCCCAAAGCCCATGGTTGCCGAACGTCGGCACCAGCAGGAACAGGGCCACCACATAGATCGCGACGGACTGGATCATCGCCTGCCGCATGGCGCGGGTCCAGGTCGCCCCGATATAGATACCGTCGAACATCCAGCTGGCTACGCCGATCACCGGCGCAAGGGCCGCCCAGAGCAGAAACTCCCGCGCGGCAATCCGTACTTCCGGTGAGGTTGACATCAGATCAATCAGGGATGGTCCGGTTAGAAAGAACACAAGACCCAGGGCAAACGCACCTCCGACGCCCCATTGCGAGGCCATGATCGACGCGCGCCGTACCTGGGCCCGATCACGCGCGCCGACCGCACTGCCCACCAGCGCCTCGGCAGAGAAGGCGAAACCGTCCAAGGCAAAAGCCGTGATCTCAAGAAATTGCAGCAGCACCTGATTTGCCGCCAGATTGACGTCCCCCAGATCTGAACCAACAAACAAAAAAGTGGTAAACGCGCCGGTCAAAAGCACCGAACGCACCATGATGTCGCCGTTCACCTGCATCATTCGGCGCAGACGCGCTGGGTCAAAGATCCTGGGCCAGTCGCGCCACTGATTTCCAGCGAAAGCGTCGTGGCACAACCAGAGACCAAGCGCCAACCCGGTCCATTCGGCGATGAGCGTCGCGATGGCGACACCTTCGACGCCCCAGCCAAGGCCAAGAACAAACCAGAGATCCAGAACGATGTTCAGCCCGTTCATCCAGATCTGCAAAACGAACACACCCTTGGTGCGCTCTACCGCGATCAGCCAACCTGTCACGGCAAAAAGCGCGATCGTAGCCGGAGCCCCCCAGATACGGATCTCCAGATAGGCGCGGGTCAGAGATTCAACCTCTGGACTGGCTGGAGACAGGGCGAACGCCCCCCAGAACAACCAGACCTGCGTCAATATAAAGAACAGACCCGCCGCGCCGCCCAGCAACAGCCCGCGCATCAGCAAGGCTCCGGTTTCCGCCGTGTCCCCTGCACCACGTGCCTGGGCAGCAAGACCGGTTGTCCCCATACGTAGGAACCCGAACACCCAGTAGATGGTGGCCAGAATAACGGCACCCATGCCGACAGCGCCTATCGGGGCCGCCTGCCCCAACTGCCCCACAACACCAGTGTCCACCGCCCCCAGTATTGGCACCGTCGCATTGGACAATACGATCGGCGCTGCAATCCGGAGCACCCGCTTATGCGTAATGGGTGCCGAAGCGTCCTGCATAGCGTTCTATTTTTCGTCAGTAGTGGGCTGTGGCATCAGGAAATGCCCGGAAGCCTGTGCAAAGAGCTTCGCGTGATTGTCTTGCCAGGCCTCGACCCTGACAGAGGCATAGCGACGCCCGGCCCGGCTGATGAATGCGCGCGCATAGGCATCACGCGGCAGGCCTGACCGCAGATAGTCGACGGTGAAATCGACGGTCTTTGGGAAACGTACCGTTTCATAGTCGGCGATATCACTGGCATTCAGTTCCCCGCTTTCGATCTTGGGCAGCAAGAACTCCCAACTCAGCGTGATGACAGCCGTGACTTCTAGAAACGCCGCCGTGACGCCGCCATGTAATGCGGGCAGTAACGGGTTGCCGATCAGTTTCTGGTCGAAATTCAACACGCCAGTCAGTTCATCACCGCGGCGATCAAAGCCGATGTCGAGGAACCGGATGTAGGGCACACCTTCGACTATAGCGTTCAGCGCCGCATCCCGGCGTTGTTTTACGACCTGGACGGGTTCGGGGCGAGTACGCGCCATTACAAACCCTCCACCGTGAATGACCCTGCCGCTGTGGCCACCGGAAGACCTTCGTCTTCGTCCATCGCCGTCGCGCGCACAAAGGCGACGTTCCGTGTGATGTGGTAGCATGTCGCCTGGGTCGTTATCGTCTGTCCCGGTGTTGCCGCCCGCATGTAGTCGATCCTCAGGTCAATCGTCGCCGTACCCCCTGGGGCCGACGGATGGCTCATGACGGCGGCACCACAACAGGTATCCAATGCGGCAAAAACAGCGCCGCCATGAATCACCCCGGTGCGCGGATCGCCAACAAGTTCTTTGCTGTACGGCATTGTAATACCCGCTTCGCCATTTCCGATTGAGGTCAGCTTCAGACCCAACGCCCTTGCATGCGGGATCGCCTCGATGAACTGGCGCGCAATTGCGGCTTTGTCGACCATGTACTTGAATCCGTTCTTTTGGTTTATCCCTTTATGAGCCCGTGTCCGCCAAAAGAGCAAGCCCGCCGGTTGCGCTTGCCGCTGACAGAACATAGGCTGCGCCAGAGGAGATCAGGAATGTCCGACAACCGTTTGTCATTCAAAGAGATGTGCGCCGAGTACGATGTGACTCCACGTACCCTGCGCTACTATGAGTACATCGAATTGCTGCAACCCGATCGGGAAGGCAGATCGCGATATTATGGCCCGCGGGAATGCGCACGCATGACTTTGATCCTTCGCGGCCGCAAATATGGGTTTTCGCTGGAAGATATCCGGCAGTGGCTGCTGATCTATGAAAATGAAGGCAACGAGATCCAAATGCGTGCTTTTGTCAACGTCGCGGACAAGCAGATCGTCGAACTGAACCAGCAAAAACAGCAATTGGACGAGGCAATTGATGCCCTGACCGAGATGCGCGACCAGACTGCCAAATCGCTCGAGTGATTCCGTTGGCGCACCATCGCGCACTCAAAAAATGAAGCGACTCTCGCACACTTCGGCCATGCCTTAAGGTGTGTTGGGTCGCTCTGCGGGAAATGGCACCCACAAATTCCGTTACGTTAATTCCGAAAAAGTCGGAAATCCGCGACTTGACGCGCGCGGAAGTTACGTAAACTTCTGTTGTGACGCAGCGTTCACATTACGTGAACGTCATCTACATGTTGTAACGTGCGCATCGACTGCGCAACTGACTTTCATTGACGCCAGGGACGAGAGTGCTGAAACCATGACCGAAGATCTGATGACCATCCGAGAAATGTGCGAGACATATGATGTCACGCCCCGCACGTTGCGGTTTTACGAGGCCAAAGAGCTTTTGTTTCCGATCCGTGAAGGTCAGAAACGGCTGTTCACCAAAAGTGATCGTGCCCGCCTGAAACTCATCCTGCGCGGCAAGCGCTTTGGGTTCAGCCTTGAAGAAATTCGCCAGCTTCTGGACCTTTACCATGTCGGCGACCAACAGATGACTCAGATATCGCGCACCTATGAAATTGCGTGCGAGCGTCTGGAAGACATGGAAGCGCGCCGTGAGGAACTGACCCAGGCGATCGACGACCTGAAAGAACAGTTGCGCTGGGGCGAGAAAGTCATCGCCTCGGTCAAACAAGACAAAAAGGCTGCCGAGTAACCCCCTCGCCTGCCTACCACCCGGACATATGAATTAAAGGGAGCTTCACATGCCCGTCTACAACGCGCCAACCAAAGATACGCAGTTCATTCTGCACGACGTACTGAAAATCTCGGACTCCGACGTTCCGGGGTACAACGAGCTTGAAGCCGAATTCACAGGCGCCGTTCTGGAAGAAGCAGGCAAAGTGGCCACCAATGTTCTGCACCCACTGAACGTGGTTGGGGACACCGAAGGATGCCGGTTGGAAAACGGTATCGTATACACGCCCACCGGGTTCAAAGACGCCTTTGAGCAGATGAAAGAAGGTGGCTGGACTGGCCTCGACATGCCGGAAGAGTATGGCGGTCAGAATATGCCATACGTCCTGGGCACCGCCGTTGGCGAGATGTTCTCGGCTGCGAACCAGGCATTCGTGATGTATCAGGGCCTGACGCACGGCGCGGCGTCAGCGATCCTGGCGCACGGAACCGACGAACAGAAAGACAAATACCTGCCCAATATGGTCAGCTGCGAATGGACCGGCACCATGAACCTGACGGAACCGCATTGCGGCACCGATCTGGGCCTGATGCGCACCAAGGCAGAACCGCAGGGCGACGGCAGCTATAAGATTTCGGGCCAGAAGATATTTATCTCGTCCGGCGATCACGACATGGCTGACAACATCATACACCTGGTGTTGGCCAAGATCCCCGGCGGTCCCGAAGGCATCAAGGGCGTCTCCCTGTTCATCGTGCCCAAGTTCATCGTCAATGAAGATGGTACGCCGGGCGAGCGTAACGGAGTTTCGGTCGGCAAGATCGAAGAGAAGATGGGTATCCACGGCAACTCGACCTGCGTCATGAACTATGACGAAGCCACCGGCTGGCTGCTGGGCGAAGAGCACAAAGGCATGCGTGCCATGTTCACCATGATGAACGAAGCGCGTCTGGGTGTGGGCATGCAAGGTCTGTCTCAGGCAGAGGCCGCGTACCAGAATGCCGTCGAATACGCCAAAGACCGCCTGCAGGGCCGTGACGTGACCGGTGTAAAGAACCCGGACGGCCCAGCTGATCCGCTGATCGTGCACCCGGACATCCGCCGCAACCTGATGGATCAGAAAAGCTTCACCGAAGGTGCGCGTGCGTTCATCCTGTGGGGCGCGACCATGATCGACAAGGCGCATCGGTCTGACGACAAAGATGCGGACGGACTGATCTCGCTGCTGACACCGGTCATCAAAGGCTTTTTGACCGATCAGGGCTATGACATGACTGTTCAGGCACAGCAGGTCTATGGCGGTCATGGCTACATCGAAGAATGGGGCATGTCGCAATACACCCGCGACGCACGCATCGCGATGATCTACGAAGGCGCCAACGGCGTTCAGGCGTTGGACCTTGTCGGTCGTAAGCTGGCGCAAGACGGCGGCAAGCACGTCATGGCGTTCTTCGACATGGTCAAGACCTTCTGCAAAGACAACGCTGGTAAAGACGAAGCCTATGACAAGGCCTTCATCGAACCGCTGAAGGCTGCGTCCAAAGACCTGCAGGCCGCTGGCATGTACTTCATGCAGGAAGGCATGAAGAACCCCAACAATGCTCTGTCCGGTTCTTATGACTTCATGCACATGTTCGGACATGTTTGCCTGGGCTTGATGTGGGCGCAGATGGCCAAAGCCGCGCAAGATGCGCTGGATGGCGGCGCGTCGGACAAGGAGTTCTACGAGACCAAGATCAACACCGGGCGCTTCTACATGGCGCGCCGCCTGCCCGCCACAGGCATGCATTTGGCGCGCATCCAGACGGGCGCGGACACGGTCATGGCTCTGGACGCGGCGAACTTCTGATCTCAGTCTGGGTCCGGGCGATATTGCCCGGACCCAGCTTACCGGAGGAACCACATGCCAAAGCGTTTTCGACTAACCCGCCGCTTTCCCGTCGCAATGACCGAAGACGGGTATCGCAAGCTCAAAGCATTCGCGCGTGATGCTGGATTGGACGAAGGAGAGGCGCTGTCGTTTCTGTTCGAGAATTTCAACAGCGTGATCAACGAGGACAACCTGACCCACCGCCTGCGTATCTTCAATTCGGAGCTGGATGACCGCAAGCGGTAAAAACATCAGCCACCTTCAATCAGGTGGGCGTGTTTTCAGAAAGCCAAACCCCAATGGCGCTTAGCCTTATGGTTCGTCTTTCTCGAAATACGCGAAATTCGACTTCGCACCATGCGCCTTGGGAGGGGCGATCACATGACAATCATGCTTCATTGCTTCGGAGAAAGCGGAAACAGTTATAAGGCTGCGCTGGCGCTGGAAATGTCCGGGCTGGAGTGGGAACCGGTCTTTGTCGACTTTTTCAAAGGTGTAACTCGCACGCCCGAGTTTCGCGCCGAAGTGAATGAAATGGGCGAAGCACCTGTCCTGATCGACGGTGATTTCCGCACAAGCCAGTCTGGCGCCATTCAGACCTATGTGACTGAGAAGTCAGGTAAGTTCGGTGGCAAGAACCGGGAAGAGAATTACGATGTTCTGCGCTGGGTGCTGTGGGATAATCACAAACTCAGCTCGATGGCCGGCCTGACCCGCTTCCTGATCAATTTCCTCCCGGAACAGCACCGCAATCCCGATGTGATCGCTTTCAATCAAGGGCGCCTGAAGGCCGCTTACCAAGTGTTGAACGATCATCTGAACGGCCGCGCCTGGATTGTTGGCGACGATGTCACGAACGCCGATCTCAGCTGCTGCAGCTATCTCTATTACCCCGAACCATTCGGCTTTGACCGCGCCGACTGGCCCCATATCGACGCCTGGCTGTCTCGCTTGTCCGAGCAGCCTGGCTGGAAACACCCCTATGACCTGATGCCCGGCAACCCGTCGGATCGAGCTTGAGGAGAAGACCCATGACCGAAGCTTATATTTATGACGCCCTGCGCACCCCGCGCGGCAAGGGCCGCAAGGATGGCAGCCTGCACGAGGTAACCTCGGTGCGCCTGTCCGCCCTGACCCTGAACGCGATGAAAGAGCGTAACAACCTCGAAGGCCACGCCGTAGAAGACGTGATCTGGGGCAACGTCACGCAAGTGATGGAACAAGGCGGCTGTCTGGCACGCTCGGCGGTTCTGGCCTCTGATCTGGATCAGTCGATCCCCGGTCTGGCGATCAACCGTTTCTGCGCTTCCGGCATGGAAGCTGTGAACCTCGCGGCGAACCAGGTCAAAGGTGGCGCAGGTGAGGCTTACATCGCAGGTGGCGTCGAAATGATGGGCCGTGTGGCAATGGGCAGCGACGGTGCAGCGATCGCGGTTGACCCTTCGCTGGCGATGGAGACCTACTTCGTGCCGCAGGGTATCTCGGCCGACATTATCGCGACCGAATATGGCTTTAGCCGTGACGACGCCGACGCGTTGGCGATGGAATCGCAGCGCCGAGCCGCGGAAGCATGGGCAGACAACCGTTTTGATAAATCGGTTATCACCATCAAGGATCAGAACGGCCTGACCATTCTGGACCGCGACGAATACATGCGCCCCGGCACTGACATGCAAAGCCTTGGTGGCCTGAACCCGGCCTTCCAGATGATGGGCGAACAGATGCCCGGCTTCGACAAGGTGGCCATGCTGAAATACCCGCATCTGGAAAAGATCAACCACATCCACCACGCGGGCAACAGCTCGGGCATCGTGGATGGTGCTGCGGCGGTTCTCATCGGCAACAAGGAGTTCGGCGAGAAATACGGCCTCAAGCCGCGCGCTCGCATCAAGGCAACCGCCAAGATTGGCACCGACCCGACCATCATGCTGACTGGCCCGGTACCGGTGACCGAGAAGATTCTGGCCGACAACGGTATGAAGATCAGTGATCTGGACCTGTTCGAAGTCAACGAAGCCTTTGCCTCGGTCGTGCTGCGCTTCCAGCAGGCGTTTGATGTCGACCCCGGTTTGGTCAACGTCAACGGCGGCTCGATCGCTATGGGCCACCCGCTGGGCGCAACCGGTGCGATGATCATTGGAACTCTGCTGGATGAGTTGGAGCGTCAGGACAAGGAAACCGGTCTGGCGACGCTCTGCATTGCATCCGGCATGGGTGCAGCAACCATTATCGAGCGGGTCTGATGCCCAAGCTGGATCTCTCTCAGATTCCGTTCAAGGGCGGCTCGGCCTATCCCGGCAAGCTGGCTGAAGCGACCGCAGGTCGTTTCGTTCAGCGTGTGGGCGATGCAGGCGGGCTGTCCCAATACGGGGTCAACATCGTGCGGTTGGAACCGCAGGGCATGTCTTCGCTGCGCCATTACCACATGGAGCAGGACGAATTTGCCATCATGCTCAGCGGCACCTGCGTGCTGATTGATGACGATGGTGAGCATGAGATGCAGCCCGGCGACTGCGCCGCTTGGCCCGCAGGTGAGGCCAACGGCCATCACCTTGTGAACAAAACCGATGCGCCCGCGACCTTTCTGGTGGTGGGAACACGGACCCCGACCGAGACCGCATATTACAGCGACTTAGACATGATGGTGAAGGATGATGAGAACGGATTCTCCTTCACCCGCAAGGATGGCAGCCCGTTGACGGCTGACCAGATTGGAGATGACAATGACTGATTTCACTCTGAGCAAAGACGCAGACGGCGTCGCCACAATCACCTGGGATGTGCCCGGGAAAACCATGAACGTGATGTCCTTTGACGGGCTGGCACAGCTGAGCGATCTGGTCGATCAGGCGCTGGCTGATGACGACGTCAAAGGCATCATCATCACCTCGGGTAAGGAAGGGTCCTTCGCTGGTGGCATGGACCTGAACCTGTTGGCAGTGATGAAGGAACAGGCGGGCGACAACCCGGCAAAAGGCTTGTTCGAGGGCACAATGCAGATGCACGCACTGCTGCGTAAGATCGAGATGGCGGGCATGGACCCCAAGACCAAGAAGGGCGGCAAGCCGATTGCCACCGTTCTGCCCGGCACTGCCGCAGGCATTGGCATGGAACTGCCGCTGTCCACGCACCGCATCTTTGCGGCCGAAAACCCCAAGGCCAAATATGGCCTGCCCGAGATCATGGTCGGCATCTTCCCCGGCGCGGGTGGCACCACCCGGATGGTCCGCAAGGTTGGCGCGATTGCGGCGGCTCCGCTGCTGCTGGAAGGCAAAATGCTGGACGTCAAGAAAGCCAAGGGCGCGGGTTATATTGACGAAGTCGCAGCCGACCCGATGGCCGCAGCCAAGGAATGGGTGCTGAACGCCAAGGACGCAGACATCATCAAACCGTGGGATGCGAAGGGCTATAAGATGCCCGGCGGCGCGCCTTACCACCCTGCTGGTTTCATGAACTTCGTTGGTGCATCGGCGATGGTAAACGGCAAGACCCAAGGCGCCTTCCCTGCGACCAAGGCTCTGCTGAGCGCGGTTTACGAAGGTGCGCTGGTCGATTTCGACACCGCCCTGAAGATCGAGGCGCGTTGGTTCACCTCTGTCCTGATGAACCCCTCTTCGGGTGCGATGATCCGGTCGCTGTTCCTGAACAAGGAAGCGTTGGAAAAAGGTGCCGTGCGTCCTGCCGGTGTTCCCGATCAGTCGGTCAAGAAGATCGGCGTACTGGGCGCAGGCATGATGGGTGCCGGTATCGCGCTGGTGTCGGCCCAGGCTGGGATGGAAGTGGTGCTTGTGGACCGCGACCAGGAAGCTGCGGACAAAGGCAAAGCCTATACCGAGAGCTATCTCGACAAGGGCATGAAGCGCGGCAAAGTCACGGCTGAGAAGAAAGAGGCCATGCTGGCCCGCATCACCGCGACCCCGGATCTGGACAACCTCAAAGGATGCGATCTGATCATCGAAGCCGTCTTCGAAGACGTGGGCGTCAAGGCCGAGATGACCAAGAAGGTCGAGGCGATTATCCCCGAGGATTGCATCTTTGCCTCGAACACTTCGACCCTGCCGATCACCGATCTGGCCAAAGCATCCGTGCGCTCGGATCAGTTCATCGGTATTCACTTCTTCTCACCGGTCGAGAAGATGTTCCTAGTCGAGATTATCAAGGGTAAAGAAACCGGTGATCGCGCGGTTGCCAAGGCGCTGGACTATGTGCGCCAGATCCGCAAGACGCCGATCGTGGTCAACGATGCGCGTTTCTTCTACGCCAACCGTTGCATCATTCCCTATATCAACGAAGGTCTGCGCATGATCACCGAGGGCGTCAGCCCAGTGTTGATCGACAACGCCGCGCGTCAGTTGGGCTTCCCCGTTGGGCCGATCCAGCTGAACGATGAGACCTCGATTGATCTGGGCGCCAAAATTGCTCGCGCGACCAAAGCCGCGATGGGTAATGCCTATCCGGATAACCCCGGCGATGATCTGATCTTCTGGATGGAGGAGGAGGGTCGTCTGGGACGCAAGGCAAACGCAGGTTTCTTCGACTATGACGAAAAGGGCAAGCGCACTGAGTACTGGAAGGGTCTGCAGGAGAAATATCCGCATGCCGAGGACCAGCCTGACCTGATCGAAGTACAGGAACGTCTGATGTTCGCACAGGTTCTGGAAGCGGTCCGCGCGCTGGAAGAAGGCGTTCTGGAGGACATCCGCGAAGGCGACGTGGGCGCAATCCTTGGCTGGGGCTTTGCACCATGGTCGGGTGGTCCGCTCAGCTGGCTGGACATCATCGGCACGCCCTACGCGGCCGAGCGCTGCGACCAGTTGACGGCACAGTATGGCGAACGCTTCGCCTGCCCGCCGCTGCTGCGTGAGATGGCTGAGAAAGGCCAAAGCTTCTATGGTCGCTTTGACCCCGAAGCAAAAGCTGCCTAAAAAATTGACGCTGGTGCGGGTTACCGCGCCAGCGCCATTCTTTAATCAATAGCTTAACAAAAATTAGAATATCGGTGCAGGCCGCCCCGGCCGACCAGGACGTCGCGCACCCATGACAGGCCGCGCTGGAAAAATCGGGTTCTGCATGATCGGAGCCGGTAATGCGCCCAGTGAATTCGCAAGAACAGCAATGTCCCTGCTATGCGCGACCATGTCGATCAGGTCTTCGGTCCGATCAGCATCGACCACCTTGTATGAGGCGTTCGCGGGCCGGCTGTTCGACCCAAAGCGGCCCGCAGGACAAAAGGCGCGCAAACCACCCTCGATATAGATCACTTCGTCTTGCTCAAAGAACAACGAACAAACCTCAAACAGCAATGAGGGCGCGCTGGACGAAAGTCGAAACGTTCCACTGAGAACCCGCGCAGGCACCACAGGCATGCTGATCGGCAGCGTGATCGGACCCTGGCTCAGCTTGGTGTTGTCCAACGCCACGCCCTGCTCTGGCATCAACCAGACCGGATCGCCGTTATACAAAGTGTTCGATGGCACACGGACAGGTAAGTTTTCCGACCTGGACTCGCTGGCAGCGATTGCTATGCAATCCGTCGCAACCCGCGAGACTGCCCTGAACCCGTTGTCCATCGTGCGGATCAGATCGCCTGCTTGCAGTCCTTCAACAGGCTGCCAACCGCGATCCGTCGCAATCTTAGTTCCGTGGACAAAACCACCCCGACGCGCGTTCAGCGAAATCGCAGGATTGTCCTGCACTTCCCGGTTCGGAACGGCCTCATAACTCAAAACACTCTGTACATTTAACACGTGTCGCACCCATTTCTGACACAAAAACAACTACTCATAACGACTAGCACGACTTAACCATGGGCGACTTAATTCAGACACATTGCCGCCCAATTTGCGCTCTTAAAGCCGTGAAAAACAACAATTCTTTAAACAACACTGCGCAATTGGTAAAAATTGGCAGATTTTTGGAAACTATAATTTACACCAGCGGTCATCCGTGCCGCCGAATCTGTCTGAGCCCGTCGGCTGAAATCGGGCAGGTCGTGTTACACCCATCGGTATCCGGTCTGAATGATCCCCGATTGCCCACCCAAAACAAATGGCTGGCCTCAGGATAAGGCTAAACCGGTTCTGGCCGGGCAGCCTCGCGCCCTGCTCGCCATCCCAACAGGGCACCTGCGATTGCAATCAAGCCAATCCCGCCAATCTGCATCGGCCCGATCGCCTGCCCGAAAGCCGCAAAGGCAAAGAGCGGACCAAAAATCATGACCGAGTACTCAAAGACCGCGACATAGGACGGCTCGCCCACCTGATAGGCCTTGATCAACATGAAGACGGCAATCGTGGAACCAACCGCCTGTATTGCGATCCACGGCAATGCAGGTTGCATCTGCCAGACCCAACCCCGCGCGGCGAAGCCGTCGGGACCATCCGGCGCGGCCACCGGAAACAGCTCAAGTACCAGAAGGCCAATCGCCCCGGCCGATCCCAGCGTGATGATCATCGCAGCCAGCAGCGCCACGGTGCTTTCATCGGAACAATGGCTGCGCGTGATAACGGCACTCAGCGCGTAGAACAGACCCCCGGCGACCGGCAACAGGCTGCGAGTATCGAAATCGTAGGGGTCAAGCTGCAGCACGCACAGAATTCCCGCAAACCCCAGTAGAACCGCAACAATACGCCAAGGGCCAATCCGCTGCTTCATTGCCAGGGCCGAGATCAAAAGGACAAAAATCGGCGATGTGAACAACCCGGCCAGCGCCTGCGCAATCGGCATGACCGCAAGCGATGCGAAATAGAACAACATGGCCAGGGTGATCAGTACGCTGCGCAGAATCACCGGGCCAAATCGTTTCGGGCGCATACTGCCCAGCCCCAATAGCGATAGACCGAAGATCAGCGGCAACATTAGCAACGCGCGGCTCAGGTGGAATTGCCACAGGCCAACCGTTTCCGCCAACAGGATCACCACATTGTCGATCACCCCGATGATCGCCATGGCGCTGATCATCAGCACCGATGCCAGTATCGGTGAGGTCTGAGTGTCCGCCTGCATCTTTCGCCTCGGTAAAATGGTGGGGCACGACAGGACAACCCTGCACGTGTCGTTGTATCCAGCACATTTATCGCAGATGGCGCAACTGGTTTGCGCCCTTTGAATTTACCATGTTAAGCTGGGGCAAAATAATAACGAGCAAACCTCACCTTGATGACGGCTCTG
Organism: Ruegeria sp. YTSC004; assembly: GCF_059609805.1. NCBI lineage: Bacteria > Pseudomonadati > Pseudomonadota > Alphaproteobacteria > Rhodobacterales > Roseobacteraceae > Ruegeria > Ruegeria sp. YTSC004. The sequence goes on along the minus strand of NZ_JBXWMJ010000009.1, from coordinate 170,130 downwards.
AAACAGTACCAACGGATCGAAGCCACCGGTCTGTGGCGCCCCTCGCCCGACGTGCAGCGGCGCGAGGTTGTGGTGTCGATTGGCGAAGCAACGCTGACGATTTCTGATTTCAACGATCGGGCATTGACCCATTGGTCATTGGCTGCGCTGGAACGACAGAACCCCGGACTTTATCCCGCAATCTTCAACCCGGACGGCGACCCCGACGAAACGCTGGAGCTGGAAGAAACCGAGACCACGATGATCGCGGCGATCGACCGTTTGCAAAAGGCAATTGATCGGTCGCGCCCGCATCCCGGACGGTTGCGTTGGCTTAGTGTTGCGGGAGTGGTTGCTGCAGTTGCCGCATTATTGCTGCTTTGGGTTCCAGCCGCGCTGCAAAACCACGTCGTTTCTGTTGTCCCCGAGATCAAGCGATACGATATCGGGGATGCGATCCTGCACCGGATTGAACGGGTTTCGGGTGTTTCGTGCACCTCAGAGGATGCACAGGCTGCGTTGGACCAACTGGCAGCCCGAACCGGCGTGCGAGAGGTCGTTATTCTGCCCGCAGGTGTGCAAACAAGCCTCGGCCTGCCTGGTGGGATCATTCTGCTGAACCGCTCATTGGTCGAAGATCACGAGGACCCATCCATCGCTGCCGGTTACATCATCGCCGAACGCGCGCGAGCCGCCGCACAAGACCCATTGGACGAGGTGCTGGACCGAACCGGCCCAACGACGGCGTTTCGCCTGCTGACAACCGGAGAGCTGACGCCAGAGATCGTTGACGCCTATACCGAGCAGGTCTTGTCAGAACCGCGCCCAGCTTTGTCTGATCAAGCTTTGCTAGAGGTATTTGCCCAGGCGGCGCTGCCTTCAACGCCATATGCCTTTGCTGTGGATGTCACGGGGGAAGCCACTCTGGGCCTGATCGAGGCGGACCCGATGGCGGGTCGCCCTCTGCCACAAGTGCTGCCGGACCGTGATTGGGTCCGGCTGCAGAATATCTGCGGCGAGTAAGCCGGTTACTTGGTGCCGAACATCCGGTCGCCGGCATCGCCCAACCCAGGCATGATATACCCTTTTGAGTTTAACTCGCGATCCAACGACGCTGTGACAATCTTTACGTCAGGATGTGCCTCTTTCATGCGGGCAACGCCTTCGGGCGCGGCCAGCAGGCAGAGGAAACGGATATCGGTCGCCCCGGCTTCTTTCAGCAAATCAATCGCCGCAGCCGAGCTGTTGCCGGTTGCCAGCATCGGATCAACCGCGATGACCAGCCGATCCTTCAGACCTTCAGGCGCTTTGAAGTAGTATTGCACAGGCTTCAGGGTTTCTTCGTCGCGGTACAGCCCGACAAACCCGACACGGGCCGAGGGGACCAGTTCCAGCACCCCGTCCAACATTCCGTTTCCGGCACGCAGGATCGACACCAGAGCCAGTTTTTTACCCGCCAGAATGGGGGCATCCATTTCCTCCATGGGGGTTTCGATGTGCCGGGTGGTCAGCTTCAGCTCACGTGTGACCTCATAGGCCAACAGCAGCGTGATCTCGCGCAACAGCTGGCGGAACACGGCGGTCGAGGTGCCCTTATCCCGCATGAGCGTCAGTTTGTGCTGCACCAGCGGGTGGTCAACGACGGTCAGGTGTTCGCTCATGTTCTCTCCAGTCTTTTCTTGACCCGTTCGCGGGTGCCATCATCGCAGAAGGCCGCATTCAGGGCTGTGTCGTTCAGGGCCGCAAAATCCTCGGCGTCCCAGCCAAAGGCCTGATGCAGCATCTCATATTCGCGCCGCATGGTGGTATGGAAAAACGGCGGATCGTCGGTGGAAACTGTGACGTTTACACCCTGATCGCGCAACCGGGCAATCGGATGTGCCGCAAAATCTGGGAACAGGCCCAGAACCACGTTGGAACCGGGGCAGACTTCAAGCGTGACTTCGCGGTCAACAAGTTCCCGGATCAGATCGTCGTCCTCAATGGCCCGCACGCCGTGGCCGACCCGTTCGACACCGAGGTCCCGAACAGCATCGCGAACGCTTTCGGGGCCGCCGAACTCTCCGGCATGGGTGGTCAAGCGCAGCCCAGCTTCGCGGGCACATTCAAAGGCCCATTTGAAATCGCCCTGCGTCCCGACGCCCTCGTTTCCGCCCATTCCAAATCCGGTGATCCAATTACCAGCGGTTTCCGCCGCGCAAAAAGCGCTTTGTTTTGCCTGCTCGGGTCCGAAATGACGAACACAGGTGACAACGCCGCGCAGGGTGATATCGAACTTGCGCTCGGCCTCGTCCGCCGCGTCCTGAATGGCGTTCAGATAGTCACGCCAGGCGTGCACATCCCCGCCGCCGCAGAAATCTGGGCTGAGGAAGGTTTCCGAGTAGACCACCCCATTCGCAGCGCTTTCCTCTAGAATGGCCAAAGTCAGGCGACGGAAATCCTCGGGCGATTTAAGTACTTCGCAGGCGGCCTCGTAGACGCTGAGAAAGTGGGCGAAGTCGCGGAAGTCATAACTTCCGTCTGATTTAAAGATACCGCTCAGGTCTATGCGTTTTTCATGCGCAAGCTGGCGGATGAAATCAGGCGGCGCTGCACCTTCATGGTGCAGGTGCAACTCGATTTTTGGTAGGTCTGCGACGGTCATAGAAAACTCTTCCCCGGCCCTTGTGCCGGAATGTTCAGATGGTGTGCGATACTTGCGGCGACATCGGCAAAATCGACGGCCCCGATTTGGTCCGTGCCTTGCCCGGCGATCAGAACGGGCACCTGTTCGCGCGTGTGGTCGGTGCCGATCCAACTGGGATCGTTGCCGTGATCGGCGGTCAAAAGCATAAGATCGCCCGGGCGCAGTTTTTTCAGGATCACACCGATTTCGCGGTCGAACCGTTCTAGCGCGCGGGCATAGCCGCTGATATCGCGGCGGTGGCCATAGAGGCTGTCGAATTCAACAAAATTGGCAAAGGTCAGGCTACCCTCTTCGGCCACATCGACCAGATCAGACAGGTGACCCATCAACTCGGCATCCGACCCTTTTCGCAGCGTGTCGATTCCTTGCATCGAAAAGATGTCACCAATCTTGCCCACGGCATGAACCTGACGGCCTGCGTCTTGTGCCCAATTTGTCAGAACTGGCGCGGGGGGTAGGATCGCGAAATCCTTGCGGTTGGTGGTGCGGGTAAATCCCTCTTCAGGTGTACCAACAAACGGCCGTGCGATAACGCGGCCAACTTTCATCTCATGCAATCGCGGGGCGAGCGCTTTGCACATCTCCAGCAGACGGTCGAGGCCAAAGCTCTCTTCATGCGCGGCGATCTGAAACACGCTGTCGGCGGAAGTGTAGCAGATGGGCCAGCCGGTCCGTATATGCTCGGCCCCCAAATCGGCGATAATGGTCGTGCCCGAGGCGTGACAATCACCCAGAATACCGTCTGTTCCAGCCGCCTGTGCCGCAGCCCGGCTTAGGTCGGCAGGGAATGAAGGCGTGGTATCCGGGAAATAATGCCATTCCCACGGCACCGGCAGACCGGCCAGCTCCCAATGGCCCGAAGGTGTATCCTTGCCCAGTGAATGCTCTCTCGCGCACCCCCAGCGCCCAGACGGATCGACCTCCAACCCCGGCGTTTCAGCTCCTGATGCCAACCGCGTTGCCGCCCCCAACCCAAGCGCATCCAAGTTTGGCAGGTGCAGCGCGCCTGAGCGCCCGTCTTCTGCCCGTCCTTCGGCGCAAGCTTGTGCAATATGGGCAAGTGTGTTTGCACCCGTGTCCGGCACATCGCCATTGAAAAACCGATCAGCATCCGGCGCGCCGCCGATGCCAACCGAGTCCATTACCACAAGAAACGCGCGGGTCACGGCGTAATCCTTTCGTGGACAAGGATGGGCTCTGCCGGGGCATCGGCGCCTACCGTGATCGCGCCGAGAACGGTCTCCGCGGCCTGCCGCGCGGCATCCTCCCGGGACGCGTGGATTACTGCTAACGGCGCACCCTTCTCGACTTTGTCGCCTAGCCGGACGATGTCAGACAGACCCACGGCCGGGTCGATGACGTCGTTTTCAACCTGCCGCCCGCCGCCCAGCGCAACTACCGCCAGGCCCAGCGCTTCGCCGTTAATCGCAGTGATGTGTCCGTTGGTCGGTGCCGGAACTTCAAGGATCACGCTGGCCTCTGGCAAGTACCGGGACCAGTTTTCAACAAACTGCAGCGGCGCGCCTACGGCTGCCATCATACGCCCAAAGTGTTCCGCCGCGCGACCGTCGCGGATGACATCCGTGATCTTGTCGCGCCCTTCTTCGGCGGTTGCGAACATCCCGGCATCCGCCAGCAGAACCCCGCCCAACTCGGCCGAGATTTCGGCCAGCGGGGCATAGGGGTCTTGCGTCATGACCTTCATCACCTCGGCCACTTCCAACGCATTGCCCAGCGCAGGCGCCAAAGGTTGGTGCATATCGGTGATGACCGCCGAGGTCCGGCAACCTGCTGCATTCGCAGTTTCCGACAGGGCCTTTGCCAGTTTGCGCGCATCTTCCAGCGTCTTCATGAACGCACCGCTGCCGACCTTGACGTCCAGCACCAAAGCCTCGGGGCTGGCGGCCAGTTTCTTGGACAGGATCGACGCTGTGATCAGGTCCAGGCTTTCAACGGTCGCCGTCACATCACGGATCGCATAAAGGCGTTTGTCTGCCGGGGCGATCTGCCCCGTGGCCCCGACAATGGCCGCGCCGGTTTCGCGCAAAATCTGCGTCAGGCGGTCCTGACCGATCTGGGTGCTGACACCGGGAATGGCCTCAAGCTTGTCCAGGGTACCGCCAGTATGCCCCAGACCTCGGCCCGAGATCATGGGGACATAAGCCCCCAACTCGGCCAGTGCAGGGGCGAGCACAAGGCTTACGCTATCCCCCACCCCACCGGTCGAGTGTTTGTCGATTACCGGGCCATCGAAATCCCAGCTGAGCACATCACCGCTGTCGCGCATAGCGATCGTCAGATCGGCGCGCCCTTTGGTGCCCAATCCACCCATGCAGACGGCCATGGCAAAAGCGCCCGCTTGGGCGTCGCTGACACCACCATCGGCCAACCCTTGCGCGAACCAGTTCAGCTCATCTCCGGTCGGCACCTCGTTCCGGCGCAGTTTTGCAATGATCGAACGGGCGTCCATTGGATCAGACGTCCTCCATGTGCGAGGCGTCGAAAGCGCCCGGCAGCAATTGTCCAATCGTGGTTACAAACTCGGCGCCATCCACGGTCGCCAGCGTCACCTTGACGTCCCGCTTGCCAAATTCGGCCAGCTTTTGCCGGCAACCGCCACAAGGCGGAACCGGTTGCGGACTTGAGGCAACAACATAGACCTCGGACAATTCCTGTTCGCCCGCAGCGACCATCGCAGCGATTGCCCCGGCCTCGGCACATGTGCCTTCGGGATAGGCCACGTTTTCCACGTTGCAACCCGCGTGGACCTCGCCGGATGCGGACCGGATCGCCGCCCCAACCTTGAAGTTGGAATAAGGCGCATAGGCTTTTTCCCGAACAGACAGTGCTGCATCTTTCAAAGTCATGGCGATTCCCCGTTTTTGATCAACTGGTCAGAAAATCATACCCTAAAGGAAAGAGCGCAGGGAGTTGAACCCCCGCGCGCAAGATTCCTGGGCTAAAATCCTCTTAGCCCAGCTTGGTATTGAAGATCCCCGGAAGCGTAACCTCAAGCAATTCGACATCATCGGAAGGATCGGACAGTTTGGTGCGCATACCGGGCGGGATCACGAACGCATCCCCTTGTTCCAAACGGAACGGATCGCGCCCTTCACCTTTCAGAGTTACCTCGCCCGTCATGACGAAGGTAAAATGGATATCCGTGTCATGCGTTGCCCAGATCGGTTCACCCTGCCCTTTTCGTACGACCTGCACGCCTGCAACACCTTTGGTATTCTCGGCAATCGTCGTGTCGCGACAGATGTATCCTGGCAGGCGAAATGGTCCCCACGCTGATTTCTCGGCTTTGTTATAAACAAAACGCTGCCCTTGCCATTCGCGGTCCGGGCGGAAATTCGGCGTAGGCAGGTCCATCTCGTGGTCGATTTCGGTGACATGTTCGGCGGGAACACCGATTTCGATCACCTGAACATTATTCGAGGCTTCAAGAACCCGGTGGCGGATTTCTGGGGGTTGGATAAAGCAATCCCCAGCTGTCAGGCGCATTTTGTCGCCCTGATCCTCGTAGACGACGTCGACCCAACCATGGATGCAGAAAATCAGTTGAAACCCGACCTTGTGGAAATGCACCATATCCGGCACCGGGCCCCCATCGGGTATACGGATATGGCTGGCGATGATCGATCCACCTAGCCGATCCGGCACAAGATCGCGGTAATGCATCCCTGCCCGCCCGATGATCCATGGGGCCTGATCCTTGAGCCTGCGCACCACGAAGGAATGCACCGTTTCGGGCATCACCATCGGAGGGTTCATTTCATCAATCTCAACCCGCGTGCCGTTGGGCGCGACCAAAGTACGCTGCCCATCAGCAAAACCGTCAGGATCGTCTGTCAGGATACGGATCGTACCAGCGGCCTCGGGCGCGTCCTTCTCGACCCGAAGGCGCAACCCGTGGCCGGAAAACACGGCAACACGCGGATCGTCGGCGGGATAGATCATATCCATCTTCATACCGAGCACTTTTGTGTAGAACGGGATGTCGTCGCGCAGCTCGCCTGTCGGCAGACGGATTTCAGCGCGTGTCTGGCAGTTGTTTCTGGTTGAGGTCATTCAGCGTCTCTTCGGCATCGGATTTTGGCCATCCGATCAGAACAGAAGCCAAAATGCCAATCGAAAAGAACATCTCAAGCGTTTCTTCCAAAACAAAGAGCCGTACTGTCATAAGTGTGGACAGATCTGCCTGGTAAATTCCGGAAACTTCCTCGAGCAGCTGAGCGGTTACCGCCAGCAATCCCGCCAGCACGAAAATCACGAAAAAAGGCGCCCGTCGCTTTACCGCCTGCCAAGCCGCCGGGGCTCCATGCCATAGGGCACCTCCGATCACGATGACGGCCAGAACCACCCGGATCAGCGTCATATCAAGCAAATTATCCAAACCGTTCAGGACCCAATATGGCAGGCTGTCAACTGGATAGATTTCCGCCTCAAGCTCTCTTTCCGCCAGCAACAGACAGACCAGTGCGATGTAAAGACGAGTTATGCCGGGATAGCGCCAGAGCGCAGCCAGGCCCGCGACAAACAGCGCAGCGGCCGAGATCGTTTCGAACAATCCGCCCTCTTCGTTCAGAGCAAGGGCTAGAACCGGCCAGATACCGACGGCGGCAAGGACAAGGATGGCGATCAGCAAAACCGATATGTAAACGGCGCGATCCGGACCAACAACAACCTGGTCCGCCGGGAAGGCGGTCCCGGCCTGAAATTCATCTTTATAGCTCATTTATGGCTTTCAGTGCTCGACAGGTCTAGGTTGGCTCCAAAGTTGCCCGAATGTAAAAGCAATACGACGCTTTTCAACGGGACGTCGGTGAACTTTAGCAAAACTGTTGCAAAATGACGTAGCGTAGCCAAAGCCGGGGAAATAGTTTAACACTAAATCAAATTTTCTGAGGAGTTGAGTCGCCGATGTCGGACACACCCAGCCTGCGGCAGGCCGCGCTTGAATATCACGCCCACCCAAAGCCCGGTAAGCTTGAAATCAAAGCGACCAAACCAATGGCAAACGGCCGCGATCTGGCACGCGCCTATTCACCCGGTGTGGCCGAAGCCAGCCTGGAAATCAAAGCGGATCCTGCAAACGCCGAGCTGTATACCGCACGCGGGAATCTGGTTGCGGTCGTCTCAAACGGGACAGCGGTTCTGGGGCTGGGAAACATTGGCGCGCTTGCATCCAAACCGGTGATGGAAGGCAAGGCCGTCTTGTTCAAGAAATTCGCCGGGATCGATTGTTTCGACATCGAGGTCGATCAACCCGACCCCGAGAAACTGGCGGATATCGTTTGTGCATTGGAGCCGACCTTTGGCGCGATCAACCTTGAAGACATCAAAGCGCCGGACTGTTTCATCGTCGAAAAGCTGTGCCGGGAACGAATGAACATCCCTGTCTTTCATGACGACCAGCACGGCACCGCCATTGTCGTGGGTGCCGCGGCCAAGAATGCGCTGTTCGTTGCGGGCAAGAATTTCGAAGACGTCAAAGTGGTCTCAACCGGTGGCGGCGCAGCGGGAATTGCCTGCCTGATGATGCTGGTCAAGCTGGGCGTCAAGCGCGAGAATATCTGGCTGTGCGACATTCACGGGCTTGTTTATGAAGGCCGTGAAGAGGACATGAATCCGCATAAGGACCAATTCGCGCAAAAAACGGACTTGCGGACACTGGACGATGTGATCGGGGATGCAGACTTGTTCCTTGGCCTCAGCGGGCCGAACGTCCTGAAGCCCGAGATGGTTGAGAAAATGGCCAAGCGCCCGATCATCTTCGCGCTGGCCAATCCGAGCCCGGAAATTTTGCCGCAAGCAGCACGTGAAGTCGCGCCGGACGCGATTATTGCCACGGGCCGCAGCGACTTCCCCAATCAGGTCAACAACGTTTTGTGTTTCCCTTTCATCTTCCGAGGCGCGCTGGACGTGGGGGCGACCGAAATCAACGATGAAATGCAGATCGCCTGCGTGGACGGGATCGCTGAGATGGCCCGGGCGACGACCAGCGCCGAGGCGGCAGCGGCCTATAAAGGTGAGCAACTGACTTTTGGCCCCGATTATCTGATCCCCAAACCCTTTGACCCGCGCCTTGTCGGCGTCGTGTCCTCGGCCGTTGCCAAAGCCGCGATGGAAAGCGGTGTGGCCAAGCGCCCGATCACGGACATCGAGGCATACAAAGAGCGGTTGAATCAGTCCGTATTCAAGTCTGCCCTGCTAATGCGCCCTGTCTTTGAGGCTGCGGCCGTGGCCTCGCGCCGGATCGTGTTTGCCGAGGGTGAGGACGAGCGCGTTCTGCGCGCAGCCCAGGCCATTCTCGAAGAAACAACCGAAACCCCGATCTTGATCGGCCGCCCCGAAGTGATCAACGCACGATGCGAGCGGCTGGGGCTGACGGTCCGTCCCGGCAAAGACTTCCAGATTGTGAACCCGCAAGACGACCCGCGTTATTACGACTACTGGAACTCGTATCACGAGATTATGCAGCGCCGCGGTGTCACGCCGGATCTGGCCAAGGCGATCATGCGCACAAACAACACCGCCATTGCGGCCATCATGGTGCAACGTGGTGAGGCAGACAGCATGATCTGCGGTACCTTCGGCGAGTATCGTTGGCACCTGAACTACGTAGAACAGGTTCTGGGCGATGGCGATCTTCACCCGCATGGCGCGCTGTCGCTGATGATCCTCGAGGACGGACCGCTGTTCATTGCCGATACCCATGTTCGGCAGCTGCCAACCCCAGAAGAGCTGGCCGAGTCGACCATTGGCGCCGCGCGTCATGTTCGGCGTTTCGGGATCGAGCCTAAAATCGCCTTCTGTTCTCAGTCGCAGTTTGGCAATCAGGCTGAAGGATCGGGCAAAAGGTTGCGGGCGGCACTGGATATCCTCGACGCCGAGCCGCGCGATTTCACATATGAAGGTGAAATGAATCTGGATCTGGCCCTCGACCCTGAACTGCGTTCGCGGATCTTCCCGAACTCACGCCTGAAAGGAACAGCAAACGTTCTGATCTTTGCCCATGCGGATGCGGCGAGCGGAGTGCGCAATATCCTGAAAATGAAGGCCGATGGCTTGGAGGTCGGCCCGATCCTGATGGGCATGGGCAACAAGGCGCATATCGTGACACCGTCGATCACAGCGCGCGGATTGCTGAATATGGCGGCGATCGCGGGTACACCCGTAGCGCATTACGGTTAATAAACCTGAGCACAGTATTCAGGGCGCCAGTATCGGCGCCCTGTTTGATTCACAGCAGGCAATAATTTGCACGCCAAAATATTCAACTTTGCAAAAGTGCATTATTGATCGCAAAAAGTCAGCAAAAAGGCGATGATTTGCAACAATTTGCAGGCCAGCCTGCGGATTCCTGCAAATTTTTTGCGATAAAGTGACGCTCCGTCACAGCGCTCGCTTGTGCGGTGCCCCCTGGCCACATAACACATTTCTCAAGGAGATTTAGGAGGAGTTCACTGTGGCATATCAGGACATTTACGAAGGTTGGAAATCGGATCCAGAGGCTTTTTGGATGAACGCTGCAAAGGCAATTGACTGGGTTCAACCGCCGACCAAAGCCCTGTTTGACGATAACGCCCCTTTGTATGAGTGGTTCAGCGATGCCAAAGTGAACACCTGCTGGAACGCGGTCGACCGGCATGTCGAAAATGGTCGCGGCGAACAGGCCGCAATCATCTATGACAGCCCGATCACGCACACCAAGCGCGAGATTTCATATGTCGAACTGCGCAATCGCGTGGCCAATCTGGCCGGGGCATTGCGTGCCAAGGGCGTGGAAAAGGGCGACCGGGTCATCATCTATATGCCAATGATCCCCGAAGCGCTGGAGGCCATGCTCGCCTGCGCCCGTCTGGGGGCCGTGCACTCGGTGGTATTCGGCGGCTTTGCCAGCAATGAGCTGGCTGTCCGGATCGACGACGCCAAACCCAAGGCGATCATCGCCGCATCCTGCGGGATGGAACCGGGTCGCGTCGTGCATTACAAACCCCTGCTGGACGGGGCCATCGACATGGCTAACCACAAGCCCGAATTCTGTGTGGTCTTCCAGCGCGAGCAGGAAGTGGCGCAATTAATTGAAGGGCGCGACTACAACTGGCACGGCTTCCAGTACGGAGTCGAACCGGCCGAATGCGTTCCGGTCGATGGCAATGATCCGGCATACATCCTGTACACCTCGGGCACGACCGGCGCGCCCAAGGGCGTTGTGCGTCCGACCGCAGGCCATTTGGTGGCGCTGAACTGGACGATGAAAAATATCTACGATGTCGATCCGGGCGATGTGTTCTGGGCAGCGTCGGATGTGGGCTGGGTCGTAGGACACTCCTACATTTGTTATGCTCCGTTGATTCACGGCAACACGACGATTGTGTTTGAAGGCAAGCCCGTTGGCACGCCCGACGCAGGCACGTTCTGGCGGGTGATTTCCGAGCATAAGGTCAAAAGCTTTTTCACCGCCCCAACCGCCATCCGCGCCGTCAAACGCGAAGACCCCAAGGGCGAGATGTTGGCGAAGTATGACCTCTCCTGCCTGCGCGCGTTGTATCTGGCGGGCGAGCGGGCTGATCCAGATACGATCGAATGGGCGCAGGACGCGTTGAAAGTGCCGGTGATCGATCACTGGTGGCAGACCGAAACCGGCTGGACCATCGCCGGCAACCCACTGGGGATCGAGGAACTGCCGGTCAAGCTGGGTTCACCCGCCAAACCGATGCCGGGCTATGACGTGCAGATTTTGGACGAAGGCGGTCATCCGATGAAGCCAGGTGAGCTGGGCGCAATTGCGATCAAGCTTCCCCTGCCCCCGGGCACCTTGCCAACGCTATGGAATGCCGAGGATCGGTTCAAAAGTTCATACCTGAACCAATTCCCTGGTTATTACGAGACCGGCGATGCAGGCATGGTGGACGAGGATGGTTACCTTTACATCATGGCGCGCACCGATGACGTGATCAACGTCGCTGGCCACCGCTTGTCGACCGGCGGGATGGAGGAGGTTCTGGCCGCCCACCCCGACGTGGCCGAATGTGCAGTGATTGGTGTGACGGACCAGTTGAAGGGTCAAATGCCGGTGGGGTTCCTATGCCTGAATGCGGGCTGTGACCGCGACCATGGCGAGGTGGTTCAGGATGTGGTCAAACTGGTGCGCGAAAAGATTGGGCCGGTCGCTGCGTTCAAACTAGCCGTGGTGGTAGACCGCCTTCCCAAGACCCGCTCGGGCAAGATCCTGCGTGGAACGATGGTGTCGATTGCGGACGGCAAGGAATACAAGATGCCTGCCACCATTGATGACCCCGCCATTCTGGATGAAATCACTGACGCGTTGAAATCTATTGGCTACGCGCAATAACAGATCAGCGGGCGACGATCCGTCGCCCGCCGCCTGTCTTTCTCTTGCAACCTGAAACAAGCCCCCTACTGTCATCCCAAGACAGCGAGGGCCCATGACACAAACCGATATCTGGCGTCTGAACGCCACCGACCTGACCGCCTTGACCCGCAGCGGTGAGTTGAGCGCGCTGGAGGCTACTCAGAATGCAGTCGACCGAATGCATCAGGCCAACCCAGACCTGAACGCGGTGGTCAAAGACCTGAGCACCGAGGCGTTGGAGCGTGCGCGTGAACTGGATGCGGCCGTGGCGGGCGGTGCACCCGTGGGGCCGTTGCATGGCGTTCCCGTCACTATCAAGATCAACGTCGATCAAAAGGGGTACGCGACCTCGAACGGTGTTGTTGCCCTGAAGAATGTGATCGCGCCCGACGACGCGCCGGTTGTGCGCAATCTGCAGAATGCCGGGGCCATCGTGATCGGGCGGACCAACACGCCCGAATTCTCATTCCGCGCCGATACAGACAACCCGCTGCATGGTCGGACACATAACCCGTGGGGCCGCCATATCTCGCCCGGTGGGTCTTCGGGCGGGGCCGGTGCGGGCGTGATGGCTGGGATCGGCGCGCTGGCGCATGGCAACGACATCGGTGGCAGTCTGCGGTTTCCCGCGGCGGCCAATGGCGCGGTCACGGTTAAACCCGGGTTGGGGCGTGTCCCCGCTTGGAACCCCAGCCAACAAGCCGAACGCGGAATTCTGGCACAATCCATGTCGGTGCAGGGGCTGATTACCCGCTCTGCCGCCGACCTGCATCTGTCCATGCCCAGCTTGGTCGCCGCCGACCCGCGCGATCCGTTTCACGTTTCAATGCCGTGGCGCGGGGAAGCCTTGGAAGGCCCCATAAAAGTGGCCTTCACCAAAAACACCTTCGGCTATGCGCTGCACCCCGAGGTCGACAAGGCGCTGGACACGGCCCGCGATGCGTTGGTCGACGCTGGCTATCTGGTGGAAGAGATCGACCCGCCGGATGTATTCGAGTGCGGTCGGTCTGGGTATCGCGCCTTGATGGGCGAAGTTCTGACCCTGATGCAAAGCGACATCAAGGCAGCAGGATCTGAAACCATCCGCGAAATCTTTGATGTCTATTTCCAAGAGTTCCCACCCATCGTGGACACCGACCTGATCCGGATGCTGGCCAAGCGCAGCCACTACGCCCGCGAGTGGTCACTGTTTATGGAAGACTATGCTTTGGTCTTGTCGCCCTTCCTGCCGCAACCATTCTTCAAGCCGGATCGGGACACCGAAGGTGCCGAAGGGGTGCACGAGGTTCTTGGCTGCGCCGTTTATTCCTATGCGATGAACTTCCTTGGCCTGCCCGCCGCTTGCGTTCCGTCCCGGCTGGCGGATTTGCCCAGCGGCCCGCAGCCGATCAATGTCCAGATCGCTGCCCGCCGCTGGCGCGAAGATATGGCCGTGGATGCCGCCGCTGCAATTGAGGCGCGCGTCGGTCAGATGTGCTTGCCGTTGTGGGAGAAGATGGGCACGTAGTGCGACCCAAAACGAAAATAGACCCCGGGTTTTTGTGCCCGGGGTCCGCTTACTAAAATAAGCCCAGATATCATTAACGAGCGTAGCACCACCTACCCTCGCCAGCGCGTAAACTGCGCTATCGTTCGAAAACGTCGTTTGGTGGCCACTCACTCCCACCGAGACGTGTTCTCCGGGCAAGATCAGATTAGCGGAAAGTTAATGAAGCTCATGTGAACTGCTTCACACAACTTCTAAAAAATTCGTAAGTCCCAAAATTTAGGTGAATTGCTCGGATATCAGGCGCTCTTCCAACCCATGCCCTGGGTCGAATAAAATGCGGTGCTGGATTGCAGGTTCAGAGCGGATCTCAACCCAGTCGATATCAGCGAAAGACACCGAATCTGCATCCGCCATGACCGGGCGCTTGTCCGCATCCAGCACATCAAAACGCACCTTGGCGATCTTGGGCAACAGCGCGCCGCGCCACCGGCGTGGCCTGAATGCAGCAATAGCCGTCAGAGCAAGAACATCTGATCCAATTGGCAGAATCGGGCCGTGAGCCGAGTAGTTGTAGGCGGTCGATCCGGCGGGCGTAGACAGCAGTGCACCATCGCAGACCAGCTCATCCATACGAACACGGCCATCGACGCTTATCCTGAGGCGCGCAGCCTGTGGTCCGGCGCGCAGCAGCGACACCTCGTTGATCGCCAGCGCCTCGTGCATCTTACCTGACTGATCCATCGCACGCATGGCCAGTGGGTTGATGACTTCTTCCTCGGCTTCCCCCAGACGGGCCATAAGGTCCCCCTCGTGGAATTCGTTCATCAGAAAGCCGATTGTGCCGCGATTCATGCCATAAACCGGTGTATCCAGGTGCTGCATGCTGTGCAGCGTATGGAGCATGAACCCGTCACCGCCCAGTGCAACGACCACATCGGCATCCCGCGGTGCCGCGTTTCCATAACGTTTCACCAGCACGTCGCGGGCTGTTTGGGCCACTTTGACGTCGCTGGCGAGGAAAGCGATTCTCTGGATCATTTGTTGCGGTTTCCGGTCTTGCACATTTGGTTCCGAAACAACCATACCTTTCCCCGATAAGCCAGACTTGACGCCACAGCGGGCCAATTCGTCGCTTTAAAGCTTTTGCGCATGTACCGTTTCCGATAGGAAATCCGCAAGATTCTTACCCAGCCATGTGGAGCCCCCATGAACGCCAATCTCCGTGATACCGGATTTTTCACCCAGTCCCTGTCTGACCGTGATCCCGAGCTGTTCGGCTCGATCACATCCGAGCTGGGTCGTCAGCGCGACGAGATCGAGTTGATCGCATCCGAAAACATCGTCTCTGCCGCTGTGATGGAAGCACAAGGCTCGGTGATGACCAACAAATACGCCGAAGGCTATCCCGGTCGTCGCTATTATGGCGGCTGCCAGTACGTGGACATCGCCGAGAATCTGGCCATCGACCGCGCCAAAGAGCTGTTTGGCTGCGGCTTTGCCAACGTGCAGCCGAACTCTGGCTCTCAGGCCAACCAGGGCGTGTTCCAGGCACTGATCCAACCCGGCGACACCATTCTGGGCATGAGCCTGGACGCAGGCGGTCACCTGACCCACGGCGCCCGTCCCAACCAGTCGGGCAAGTGGTTCAATGCGGTGCAGTATGGCGTCCGCAAAGAAGACAACATGCTGGACTATGATCAGGTCGAGGCGCTGGCAAAAGAACACCAACCCAAGCTGATCATCGCCGGAGGCTCGGCCATTCCGCGACAGATCGACTTTGCCCGCATGCGCGAGATCGCCGACATGGTCGGCGCCTACCTGCACGTGGACATGGCGCACTTCGCCGGTCTGGTGGCAGCGGGTGAGCACCCCAGCCCCTTCCCGCATGCGCATGTGGCAACCACCACCACGCACAAAACCCTGCGCGGTCCGCGTGGCGGCATGATCCTGACCAATGATGAAGATATCGCTAAAAAAGTGAATTCGGCGATCTTCCCCGGCATTCAGGGCGGCCCGCTGATGCATGTGATCGCAGCCAAGGCCGTGGCCTTCGGCGAGGCGCTGCAACCCGCGTTCAAGGACTACATCAAGCAGGTTGTGGTGAACGCACAGGCGCTGTCGGACCAGCTGATCAAGGGTGGTCTGGACACGGTGACCCACGGCACCGACACCCATGTGGTGCTGGTCGATCTGCGACCCAAAGGCGTGACCGGCAACATTGTCGACAAGGCTCTGGGCCGGGCGCACATCACCTGCAACAAGAACGGCGTGCCGTTTGATCCGGAAAAACCGACCATCACCTCGGGCATCCGTCTGGGCTCCCCCGCCGGCACCACCCGCGGCTTTGGCGAGATCGAATTCCGCCAAATCGCTGACTGGATCATCGAAGTGGTCGACGGTCTGGCCGCCAATGGCGAAGACGGCAATGGCGCCGTCGAAGCCAAAGTCAAAGCCGAGGTTGCAGAGCTTTGCGCTAAATTCCCGATCTATCCAAACCTGTAATCCACACAGGGATCACAAATCAGAACGGCGTCCAATGGGCGCCGTTTTTTTTGTTGGGAATGCAGTCAGATGTAACCGCGCCAGCGCAGGACAATAACTGCCAAAGCCGCCAGCGCCAGAAATCCCAAAGCGACCGCCCCCAGAAAATTCAGGAACCAGCCCCAGCGGCGATCGGCCAGGTTTATACCGCTCAGATGGGTCTGAACTTCTTCCGATGCCTTGGCCAGTTTCGGAGCGTCCAAAACCAACCGTAACTTGGGGTGCGAGGCCATTTGCTCGGCACCCGCCAGCAACATTGCCTGCTTGTATACGCGGCGCGGCAATCGGCGCTTGGCCTTGCGGACCGAAGCCGTCAGCGTCTGGTCCTTTACACCCAGTTTTTCACGCAGCAATTGCACTGTCTGCGCGATCTGGCTTTGGATATCTGTGGTTTGCGACATGACGTTGCCTCCTGCCTGCGCAATCTAACCTCAGCCCGCAGGGGCGACAATGGGGGCTGGTCGTTTCAAACGCACGCAGGTATCAAACCAGAATGCTGAACACGATCATTCACGGTGAACCGACCTCAAACCCTCCTCTGCTGATTGCGCATGGGCTGTATGGATCAGCCCGAAACTGGGGGGTTATTGCGCGCCGACTATGTGACGAAAGGCAGGTCGTTGCAGTCGATATGCGTAACCACGCCTACAGCGAATGGACAGATCAGCACGGTTATCCCGATTTGGCCGAAGATCTGGCCGAGGTGATCCTGCACCTTGGCGGCAAAGCGGATGTTGTCGGGCATTCGATGGGTGGTAAGGCTGCGATGATGTTGGCGCTGAGCCACGGAGAATTGGTGCACAAGCTGGTTGTGGCGGACATTGCGCCCGTTACTTATTCGCACAGCCAAATCCAATTCATCGAAGCCATGCGAGCCGTGGATTTTTCAACGATTGAAAGACGCTCGGACGCCGAGGGACAGTTGGCAGCGCAGGGCGTCGAAAAAGCTTTGCAGAGCTTTTTCACGCAATCTTTGGACGTCAAAGGGAAGCGTTGGCTTCTAAACCTTGACACGCTGGCGGCCGAGATGCCCAAAATCATGGGCTTTCCGGAAATTGATGCATCCTGGAACGGCCCCGCCCTGTTTTTGTCCGGTGGCGATTCCGATTACGTCCTGCCCGAACATCGCAGCACCATCCGCGCGCATTTTCCCGCCGCACGATTTGCGAAAATCCCCGGCGCAGGCCATTGGCTGCACGCCGAGAAACCTCGTGAGTTTGAAGCCGCTGTCAGGACCTACCTGAACGCCTGATCAGGCTGTGTTCTGGTACAGTTTCTTCGCCACCAACCAGGACACTGGCAAGGCCGCCACACAGCCAGCCGCGGCTGCTGAAACGATTGCAACCGTAGACACCAATCCCGCGCAATAACGCCTGACCCCGCCAGAGCGGTTGCGATCAAAGTATATAGGATGGAGGCAAGGCGTAGCATCGTCAGTTGTCCTTTTGTCAGAAGCCCGATTATCGCTTTAGACAACTGGTCTGCTATACGCCTTGATCTGCGTCAGATTTCAACGGACAGAGGTCAGAAATCAGGCCACTTCGCCGCCACCGTTGACCCAGTCCGGCAACCCACCGATGTTGTAGACCTTTTCATACCCCATATCTTTCAACAGCTTGCCCGCCAGTGCCGCACGACCACCTGCCGCGCAATACAGCACGATTGCGCGGTCCTTGCGCAGCTCGGGGTCATGGGATTTCAGCGCGTCGTCAGCGCGGAATTCAAGCATACCGCGTGGGATATGATGCGCGCCTTGCGCACGGCCGGTTTGCTGCAGCTCGACCGCGTCGCGTACGTCCAGCAATAATGCACCCTGCCCCATCAATTTCTTTGCTGTGTTTGTGTCGATCCGTTCGACGGCAGCGTTTGCTGCCTCCATCATCTGGCCTACGGTTAATGGCATAAAGCGTCCCCTCTGGTGAATTTCACCAGAGGCTAACACGGTAAACCGGGAAAGAGCAGGTCTATAGAGCGATCAGTGCTCGCGGAAGGCGCGCGACATACTGTCTGTCACAGGCTTTGCAATATAGGCCGCAAAGGTGCGTTCCTCGGTCTGGATCATGATCTCGGCGGGCATTCCGGGTGTGGGAACAAATCCACGCACGCGGTCCATCTCATCCGGTTCCAGCGAAATGCGCGCCAGATAAACCTCTTGCGGAATTCCTCCAGAATCTTCCACCAGCGCGTCCGCCGAGACATAGTAGACCTCGCCGCTCAGCACAGGAGTGGTACGCTGGTTAAGCCCGACCAGTCGAACCGTTGCTTGCTGCCCCATCACGACGCTGTCGATTTCCGTTCGGGGGATCTGCGCCTCGATAATCAGGGGGGCATCCGAAGGCAGGATTTCCGCGATAGGCTCACCAGTTTCGATAACACCGCCAGCCGTATGATAGTGCAATCGCACTACGGTTCCCGTAACCGGGGCGCGCACAACCGCACGGTCCAGAACGCTTCGGGCCTGCCGGGATTTTTCGCGCACACTTTCCAGATCAGCCGCAATCACGCTCAATTCATCCAACGCAGCCTCGCGATAGGCTGATCGCGTGCGGGAAATCTGTTCTTCGTATTTCAGAAGCATCTGGTTGATTTCAGCCGTTTCAGCCGTCAACCGCGCCAGTTGGCCCTCGGCCTCGGCCTGCACGCGGCGGATCGTGTTGATGTCGCCCTTACGCACCAACCCTTTTTTGAACAGTGCTTGTTTGGTTTCGAACTCTTCCTGCAAAATTTCCGAACGCCGAACCATACTTTCCAACTGCGCCTCGAACCCGCTTGAGCGAATTTTCAACGCTTCCATGTTGCGTTCCAGCAAAGCGATGTCGTTTAGCAACGTCTTACGGGATACATCAAAGCTTATTTTTTGCCCGTCAAGGATCGCCATCACCTCGACATCGTTCGACGCTTCAATCAGTTCCGGCGAGAACTCAAGCCGATCGCGCTCATTGTTTTCAGCGGACAAGCGCTGGGACATGGCTTGCAGGCGAATTTTGCGGATGAACAGTTCGCGTTCGTTTGACTCGGCCGAAGTCTGGTCGAGGGTCATAAGAACTTGCCCTTTGATAACGGCTTGACCCTCGATGACTTTGATATCTTCGATGATCCCACCTTCGAGGTGCTGAACAATCTTATTGCGACCTGTGGCAACAAAGCTGCCCTGCGCAATGACCGCCGCGGCCAATGGCGCACTAAAGGACCAGATGCCAAACCCGCCAAAGCAGACAACCAGCAAGATCACACCGATGGTAACAAAGCGGTGGATCGACCGCGGCACCTCGGCATACCAAACTGCTGGATCCTTGGGGTCATTGTTTACGGGTACAACTTCGTTCATTTTGGCCCCCCCTGCTGCGACTGAATACCTGGTTTGTTCCCACGCGAGGCGTTCAACTGTTGCAGCACCTGTTCACGGTGACCAAACAGCGCCACACGACCATCTGTCAGCAGCATAATTTTGTCGACAACGCTCAACAGCGTCGGTTTCTGGGTGATCACCACGACGGTAATCTTGCTTTCCTTGGCCTGTTCAATCGCCCGCGACAGCGCCTGATCACCGGCAACGTCTAGGTTCGAGTTCGGCTCGTCCAGAACCACCATGCGCGGATTGCCAAAGAAAGCGCGGGCCAGTGCGATACGCTGCTTTTGCCCGCCCGACAGCGGTGAGCCATCTGCCGCAACCACAGTTTCATACCCTTGTGGCAACGTGGCAATCATGTTGTGCACATCAGCCAGAACAGCGGCGTCGTGGATTTGCTCATCTGTCGCGTCGGCACGCATCCGGCCGATATTGTCTTTGATCGTACCGGGGAACAGCTGAACATCCTGCGGCAAATAACCGATGCTCTCACCAAACTGACGTGGGTCCCAGTTGCGGATATCCATCAGATCCAGACGAACACTGCCGGAGGTCGGCAGGATCGACCCAACCAGCGTTTTGCCCAACGTGGTTTTTCCCGCCCCAGAATTGCCGATAACGGCAAGTGTTTCGCCGGGATTAAGCGAAAAACTGATGCCGTTCAGGACAACACGTTTGGTGCCACCCGGAACATAAAGAAGGCGCTCCACATCCATGCGCCCCTCGGGACGCGGCAGGCGCAACTTTTCAAATTGCAGGGCCGAATTGGACAAAAGGTTCTTGATGCGCCCAAAAGCGGCACGTGTCAGCAGGAATGCATTCCAGCCTTCGATCGACCCTTCGATAGGTGCAAATGCGCGCCCGGCGATGATCGAAGCGGCGATGACCATACCGCCAGTGATCTCGCCCTGCAGCGCCAGATAAGCGCCCCAGCCCAGAATGGCAATTTGTGTCAGCAGGCGTATCGCACGCGAGATGGCCGCGAAGATCACGTTCCTGTCCTGCGCCCGTACTTGCCATGTCAGAGATTGTGCCGTGTCGCGACCCCAGATGCGCACCGCCTCGGGGATCATCGCCAGAGCGTTGATGATCTGGCTGTTACGCGCCATCGAGTCGAGGTGCAGGTTCGCCATTGATTGGGATCTGTTCGCCTCGGCAAATGGCTTGGCAGTCATTTTCTGGTTAATCACCGCGATAATCATCAGCAACAGCGCGGTTACGATAACGATTGATCCCAGCTGCGGATGCACCAGGAAGATCATCAAGATGAACAGCGGCGCAAAGGGAACGTCGAGAAATGAGATCAATGTGCCTGACACCAGAAATCCGCGCACTTGCTGAAGATCGCCCAGCGTCTGGTATTCCCGGCCGTTGCCGTGCAGCGACGCATGTGCTGCCGCACTTAGAACGGGCGCGCCCAATCGCGCGGCAACCTCGACCGCTGTACGCATCAGAATAAAACGGCGCACCGCGTCAAATGCCGCCTGAAAGATCACAGCCCCTGCAACAATGGCGGTCAGCATGATCAGCGTATCCAAAGACCGGCTGGTCAGCACCCGGTCACTGATTTGAAACAGGTAGATCGGGATCGCAAGGATAAGGATGTTGGTCGCGCAGGTCAGAACCAGGACAAATGCCAGATTGCGCCAGATCGCCTTTAGAGAGGTGCGCAGAGTATTTTGGAAATCCTCTGGCGGCGTGCGTTTGTGGAATGTCTGGGGTGGCCCGTTGCCGTCACCTCCGCCCGTTTGTCGGAGTTGCATCGGCTCGTTCGCCTTGGCCTCGATAGTGGCACCTAAGTGTTCACCGCCCTTCGAGCGCGTTTGGGGGGTCACCCGCGCAGTCGTTTCTGTGGCGGTGTTAGGATCGGGGCTTTGGGCTTCTTCGGCCACCCCAGCGTCGCGGCCCTGGGCATTCTGATCTTGATCGGGCTGCGACTGTTCGCGCCGGGGCGAAGCCGCGGCACGAGTTGGTGGTTCCGACCTGGTTTTGGTCGCCTGCTTTTTGGGCTTCACAGCTTTTGCGGCAACCGCATCGTCCTTTTTCGCAGTCATCTTGGGACTGTCCTCTGGATCTGGTACACGCATTTCTTTGTTCAAACGCAAACTTGGCGTCTTAGCTGCTTTTGGTAGGGATTTATCGCTGCCATGCGGCTGCGTGGGCGTGCCAACGCCCTCAATATCAAGCGGGCTGGCATCAGAAGAACGACGCGACGAAAATACAATCGACATTTTATAACTTTCGGAACACTCGTAACAAATACAGTCATTACGCTAACACGAATTGACCAAATCAGGTAGAAATTTCACGCCAGCATCGTTTGCATCGCATCATCGTTGCTAGCATTTTCAGAAGGCGTAAGGTTCGATTGTGCCTGTGCGATAGCGTTTTCGCCAATCCCAGCCGTCTCTTCCATTATTATGGCAATGACTTCATTGGCCAACTCCGAAGCGTCTGGCACTTCGGGGATGTCAATCAGTGCTGCCTGATGCAACAGCAGGTCCGAATATTCGCCGCCCGCTGCCATAATGGTTGAGTCGACACCAGTCTTGGTGATGTTGGCTGCATTCAACAGGGCGTTTCCGGCTCCGTTGACCGCGGCATCAACAGCAGCTGCTGCTTCAAGCGAAATATCGTCTTGATCCTGCAACAATGTGACCTGTTCGACCGAATTGACCTGCAAAAGATCGCCGTCGATCTTCAGTACGCGAAGCAACTCCATGCCGGCGTAGTCCGGATTGGATGTCAAAGCGTCTTCAAAGGCCTCGCGATCAATCTGCTGCAACGGCATAGCCTCGGCATGGGCCATGTCCAATTCTTCCACCGTGTCCTCGCCGGTCGTCGTCAGATTGGCCTGGTTCATAACCAGATTGTCGTCACCCTCTTCCGGCTTGCCGGCGCCATAGACGTCATCGTCCAACAGCGCGATGGTCTGGTGCAGCATATCGACCGAAATCATGTTTCCACCGATCATGATCAGATCGTAGAAATTGCCCAGTTCAACGATGTTTGTAACATTGGTCAGAATGTTGTCACCCAATGTGAACAGGCTGGTCGAAGCCGTGACTTCCGTGTTGATCTTGTCGATATCTGTGGCGTCGATCACCTGCTTGATGAAGTTCGTGACCCACAAATCGCCTTGTATCCACGTGACCGAGACAATCGGATCCGCACCCGGCTCTGCTACATTGTCGTCCTGCCACCACTGTTCGCTGGCTTCGGTCCCGATAAATGACGCCTGAACCACATTGGTGTCACTTTGAACACCGGGTTCACCCTGATCGATGTCGGACACCACCGCCACCTGACTGATCACTGTCAGGTTAACGGACTTGCCGCCCACTGCGATGACGGGCGCGTCGACCCAGGCCACAGTGATGTTAACCTCGTTGACCGCAAGGTTTCCGCCCGCGATAACCGTATGGCCCTCGCCGAACTCATCATCATCCGAGCGATCCCATTCGTCCGGGGTCATGTCTGGCGTATCGTCTTCTTCCTCGTCTTCTGTCTGGTGATGCGCGGGCAGAAGATCGTCCCAATCCGGAATTTCTTCGACCATTTCGCCATTCACAATAACGCCCAGCGCGTCCTCGCCGTGGAACTGGTGAATGGTCACGCCTTCGATTTGAGATATCATCGGCGACTGCATCTGTTCAGCCAGACTTTCGAGGTATTCCAGCGACTTATAGTCTTCAATGTTCAGAGATGGCGTTGCAATTGCGTGCATCGACAACGCGACATCCAGCATCTGCTCGCCTTGCGCAATCTGGATTTCGATATCGCGAAAATCGCCGTGACCGATGACATCGTTGTCGTTCAGGACAATCGCCTGGAACGTGTAGGTCACGGCCGAGCCGATGATGAGTGGTGGGACTTGTGGATCCAGAATTAATACTGCTGTCTGCGCCGTCCCCAACTGAACATCCGGAATATAGGGATCGGGTCCGAAGCTGGGACCGACATATATCTCTGACAACGCAAGCGGCCCATCAGGCACGGGCGGCAAAGGAAGATCGGCAGGAGGAGGCAGAAGTTTATAAGGGAGTGGATCATATTCTCCTGGTGGGAGATCTAATTCAGTAGCGATCCGTATGGATATCGGATCGTCAAGTTCATCCAGTTCGACTTTGCGCCGAAGCGCCGTGAATTCTTCGTACTGATCTCTCAGCCGGGCCTGTTCAATCGTAAGCTCAAAGGTTCCAATAAAATGCGCTATCGTTTCTGTAATACTGTCGAGAGACATATCGGTTTCCTTTTCCCCGCCCCGGCCTAAAATTTCCGCTTTGGGTTTGTTGTGCCGAGGCCACTTGTCGCGGCCTCGGCGGTTTCGTCAGAAGGTCGGGGCCCGATAATTCGGGCCCTGACTGCGACTTACACGTCGGTGTCGTCGCTTGCGAAGCTCGAATTCATCGCACCGCCAACCATCGTGGTGTCGACCGAGTTGCCAAGAACATTGGCACCCATGACGATCGACTGGTTGAAGGCCGAAGTATCGACAACTGCGGCTGCAGATGCATACGACTCGCCGTTGATGATACCGTCGCCACCGTTGTTAGAGCCCCAGGTTCCTGCGTTTCCGCCAGCTCCGCCGTCGCCCGAGTATGCGCCGGCCGAGCTACCGCCCATGCTGTCACCACCCATGGAATCCCCGGACATAACGTCGACAGTGGCCTGGCCGCTTGAGCCGCCCGTTGCCGTTCCGGCACCGCCTGCACCGCCAGCACCGCTAGTAGCAGTACCCGTGGCTTCGTTCATAGCGGACGAATCCGAGTCATTATCGGATGCCGACGCGCCGCCGTACCCGGCGATTGCTTCAGCCAAGCTGTCTGCCGAACCATCGGCTTCGAACACGGAGTCGAGTGCACCTGCACCACCACCGCCGCCAACCGCGTCAGATTGTGCTGTACCGGCGCCATCAGCGTCAGCATCAGCCGCCGAAGAGCCTGTTCCACCTGCACCACCATCACCGTCAGCTGCTGAGCTACCGGTGCCAGTTCCATCGCCGGCACCGCTAGCTGTATTGGTTCCACCGTCGCCACCATCTGCATCCGCATCAGTAGCGTTATCGGCAGCACCAGCAACGTCGCCCGAGGTCTGGTCGACATCCGGGCCAGAAGCGGATTGATCGCCTACACCCTGGCCATCGACATCTGCAGCGGCGTCTCCAGCATTGCCATCACCACCGTTGCCATCACCGGCTGTCGACGAACCGCTACCAGAATCCGCTTGGGAATTACCGGTGTCGGCATCTGCGTCGCCTCTTCCGCTTTCCGAGATTTCCTGTTGGAGGCGCGCAATGGCTTCTTCTACGAGACGCGAGAAGCCGCCTTCTCCGTCACCGCCGGCCGCCGAGGTATCGTTGTCGGATTCACCACTGCCTGTACCGTCAGCAGTATTATCACCCGCATCATTGTCACTGGCGTCGGTGTTGTTGTCGCTGGCGTTGTCAGCAGAGCCGTCTGCATCTGCGTCACCATCGCCACCATCTGCTCCGGAGGCGTCACCATCGTTGTCGGTTTCGCCGTAGCCTTTGGCTTTGGACGCGGACTCGTTGTCACCACCATCGGCTTGTGCATTCGAGTCGCTGTCGGCATCAGCAGTCCCAACTCCCTCTGCGTAAGAGTCTACATAACCACCGTCACCGCCTGCATTGTCTGCATCGTTGTCAGCGTCGGTCGAGTTGTCAGCGTTCGAGTCGCTACCCGCTTCGCCACCATCGCCACCGCCGCTTTCACCATCCGCTTCTGAATTCGAACGCGCTTTACCGGTGTTTTCATTGTCGGCATCGCCAGTATGGCCACCATAACCGCCTTCTGCGTCTGCATCTGCGTTGCCGGTCTGACCGCCTTCGCCGTACGCATCGCTACCGATGGTTTTGCCACCATAGCCGTCGCCACCGCGGCTGTCGCCGCCCATGCCGGAGCTCGCGCCATTTGCTGCGGAACCGATACCTTCCTTAGCGTTGGCTTCACCGCCATTGGCATCGCCATTCTGCTGGAAGTCGCCGTAGTTTCCGACCTCAGCGTTGTCGAGGTCGTCATTGTCTTCAAGGCTTGCCAACTGATTGCTGACAAAAGACATATCGTTTCCTTCGCCATCCAACGAAATGTTGAGGTTCATGTCGTCGCCGGGATCATAGTCAAGATCGCGACCAGCAATTATTACGTCACCCATGCTGGCGTTGTCGCCCAGATCCAGGTCGACTTGATCGTCATCACGCGGGATCCACTCGCCACCACCAAAGTCAATGTTCACAGCATTGCTGTTCGAGTTGTCGTTGCTGTCGTCACCACCGTTTTCATTTGATTGCGACTGTGTTTGATCCTGGTCTTGACCCTGATCCTGATCCTGACCCTGTTCGTTTTCGACCTTGTTCTTTTGCTGTTGTTGCTGGTTCTGTTCGTTGTCGACGCTGTTGTCGTTGGTTTGCTCTTGCTCATTTAGATTTGCGTCAATCTGAGCTTCTTCGACTGTAATATCGGCATCGATATCAACATGGGCCTCTTCGACCTCAACTTCACCGATTGCAGTAATGTCGTTGTACGGTTGGTTGCGTCTACTCATAATAGTTCTCCACTTATGAAGCGCGCTGACCGTCACTCATCTCTAAAACGGTTACTGGCGCAGTTGAATAATAAGAGCCGCACTCATGCGCAAAACGCGCGTGTGCGGTTTCGTTCAGTGAATTTTACCCACCCTCCTTTCTCGGCTTAGCCGACGCCGTGTCTGCGGAAGTAGCTCGCGGAAATGCGCGATTCGCGGACACATCAGGAATTAAGGCTTCAGAATAGAAGCGGGATCATGGTTACAGGCAGAGCGCGTCGTGAATAGCTACCTTAAAGGACTAGAACGCCCAGGGCCTTGATTTCATTACTGTAATGCTCGTGTGATCGAATAGCAGTCGCAGCAATGGCCAATCGCGCGGGTCAAATCTCACAATTTGGGAAACCCATTGTTTTCCACCACTTACGCGAGAGGAAGTACTGCCGACCTAAACGAAAGCATTAGAACTGAATTTTCGGAACGGCGCACATCATTGATAAAACTTGTACTTTCAGCTATAGTCGTGCGCCAATAGCGTAAGTTACTTTAATTCTGTTCTACCAGTACTGGTTACAATTTCGCCGTTATTTTTCGCGGCGTGGGTTAATTAAAAGGGGGCGTGGCAATGGGCATTCCGATTCAGGAAGATGCTGTTCAAAACGATTACAATCCCGAAGAATTCTCGATCAATTTCGTCGGCAAAGAACTCTTCTATTCAAATCAAACGATCCATGGTGTCCGATCCGAATTTGGCGTGATCACGCGCCGGATCGAAACAATTGACGCGCTGTCTGCGCCCAGCGGCTCGGACGTTGGGGCCGGAAAGGTCGTCGTCGTCGACCAGATGATGCTGGACGACCTGTTGAACCGACCGCAGGCCTATATGGAAGTCGCGGGATCAGGCAGCTTGGCCTTTGCTTACCGCAAGGAAGAATCTGCCCGGCTTGCATTCGAAAAGTGGGATCGCAGCAAATTCGGCGACATCGGATACCTTCCGATGAACGTCGCGCCAGATGTATGGCGATCTATTTTGCGCCTGCTGTTGCATGAAGAACTGTACCTGCCGTGTTTTCTTGCGGATTGCGTGCCACATTCACCCACGCCGTCGAATGGTGCGCCAGCAGCGACTTCAAAGCCCAGCGACCTCCACCCGACATACTCCAAGCTGACACGCCGGGAAAAGCAGGTGCTGAAACTGGTGTCGAAAGGTCAAAGCAACAAGATCATCGCATCGAACCTGGGCATCACCGAACACACGGTCAAACTTCATATGCACAACGTGGCGGGTAAGATCGGTGTCAGCAACCGGACTGCAGCCGCGCAATTCTATTTTGAGGTTGCGCCGGACGAAGCGCGAGAACTGCCGGTTGACTGACGATTTCGAAGCCCGATTTGACCGCCTAATCCTGCTGGTCGGCAAGTTGAACTACATGTGGACCAACACGGAAAGCCTGTTGATTCACCTAATCGCCGGGTTGACCCGCACCAACAAGGATACCTCAGTCATCATCTTTCTGACGCTGAACACGACCCGCGCCAGAATTGATCTGGTCGAGCGGCTGGCCAAGATGGAGGGCCGCCCGCCAGACATTCGTGACCCGATCCTTGAGCACACGAAGCGTCTCAGCAAGCTTTCGGGAATTCGGAACAGGTACAACCATTGCATCTATTCCTTCGACCCAGACAGCGGCAATCCGAAGACAATACTGATGCGCATTGCGGACCGGAAGACGGACATCAAACTGGGCCGCCAGGATACGGTTGACGAAGGTGCGATGAAAGAAATCGAAAAGGTCGTCGACCAACTTTCAGTGGCGAACCGGGAAATGTGGAAACTGATCAACGATCTTGGGTTTCCGGCTTAGCAATGCGCTGGTGCGGGCGGTGGGACTCGAACCCACACGGGCATACGCCCTTCAGATTTTAAGTCTGATATGTCTACCATTCCATCACGCCCGCTCAGCGTGCCAGGCCTCTGTTGAACCTCAGGAACTCAGTAAGGCCATCAGATCACGAATTCAATGCGTTTCACCTGGGAAAATTCGGCATCAAAACGTCGCGGTATCCCCCGCATTTCCCCTGCCCGTCCATCGCCGCGGCACTTCAATCACTTTCTCTTGGGTTGCATGACGCTTGCTTAACCTCCACTTGGAGTTAAACTATGCTGTAGAGCAGAAAAGCGATTGAGTTAAGTCGTGAGCACCGAGCAAAAGTCCTTTGAAGATCGTATCGCCCAAATCAATAAACGCACGGAAGAAACAGCCCGGAAAAATCCCAGACCCAAAACCGATAACATCTGGAAACGCCTCGCCTATCCAGGGGCATTCTTGGGCGCATTTACGCTTGGCTCCATGGTGGTTTTTCTGACCCGTTTCATTCAGTTTCAAATGGTGGGCGTGCCGGAAGCAGGCAAAGTGAACACGCAGGACTTTATCGGCATCGCGATGGCCAGTCTGGCGGGTATGGTCATTTCGATGTTTCTCAGGGACAAGCAAAAAGAGTTCGCAAGTGCCAGCACAGTTGGGGTCTTGTTGACAACTTTCACGGTCCACAATCTGGTTTGGGCCTACCCCGTTCAATTCGAACGAATGTACAGTGAGGACTGGGTTGAGTTCATGCAAAAGATTACCGAGCCCTCCAGCCTATACATCTTTGGCATCACTATCGGATTAACCTAAATATCGGGGGCCGTTGGATCGCTGCCAACTGCAGCGGAAAAGTGAGTCGCGCACCATTCGAAACAGAATTTTGATATCGCCCAATCAGCCACCAAATAGCAGCTAGAGCATGCGCGCAGATAGCGCCTCAATCTGACAGAGACAGAATCGATCTGTTCGTGCAGTCATTCCGGTACCTTACTGCATCTTAGATATTGGAGAGTTAGTGGTGCCCCCACACCGCGATGAATACTTGTGTCTTAGTGGTTCGCCATATACCGTATTCTCTTTAATATAATCACCTTACCTAATATTAGCTGTATCAAAACGTCTCATCTTAGGTCATATTAATCCACATATAGTGGGTGGACAGAAGGGTGGATAGATGCCACGGACTATCAACCGCCTTACCTCGCTGACCGTGAATGCTGCCAAGCCTGGAAAGTACAATGATGGCGCTGGTTTGTGGTTGCACAAGCGGCGTGACGGTGGAGGACAATGGTTCCTGCGGTTCACCCATCATGGCCGTCGTCGTGAGATGGGACTAGGGGCGCTCCAGCATGTCACCTTGAAAGAGGCTCGGGAAGATGCTGACCAAGCACGATCTTTGGTGCGGCAGGGTATCGACCCAATCAAAGATAGGCAAAACAGAGAGCGTGAAGCAATCAAGAACATGCATTGCCTACGCGACGTGGCACTTGATGCATTGGAAAGCCGCAAAGCAGAACTCAAAGATGAGGGAAAGGCGGGCCGGTGGCTTAGCCCTCTTGAACTTCATGTTCTGCCGAAGCTCGGAAAGATGCCAATCGCCGAGATAGATCAGATCGACATTCGCGATACCTTGCGACCTATTTGGCACAAGAAAGCGGATACTGCACGCAAGGCTCTCAACCGGCTTTCAATCAGTTTTCGTCACGCAGCAGCATTGGGTTTGGACGTTGACCTTCAGGCTCCCGAAAAGGCTAAGGCTTTACTTGGCAAACAGATGCACACGCCCACGCACGTTCCGTCCCTGCCCTGGCAAGATGTACCTGCTTTCTACGCCTCTATTGATGACGGTTCGGTTACACATCTCGCGCTGCGACTGCTTATCTTGACGGGCGTCAGGACTAAGCCCCTGCGCTTCATGCGCTACGAACACATTTCTGATGACATATGGACAATACCTGCTGAATTGATGAAGGGACGAAAGGGAAGTACTTCGGCGTTTCGCGTACCCTTGTCCGATGCCGCATTGGCCGTACTCGATCAGGTCAGTCCATTCGAGCGGGATGGCTATGTTTTTCCAAGTGTGCGAAAGGGCGTGATTTCCGATGCGACGATGTCTCGCCTGATGGAGCGTCGCCAAATGATCGCTCGTCCGCATGGTTTTCGTTCGAGCTTTCGAGATTGGATCGCCGAGACGACTGATACGCCCTACGAAGTCGCAGAGACCTGCCTTGGGCACGTTATCGGCGGGCGAGTTGAAAGGTCGTATCGCAGAACTGACTATTTGGATAGTAGGCGAACCGTACACGATCTGTGGTCGGACTATGTCACAAGCTTTCAAGCGACTGGAACAAAGCAGTGATCGTCAAGGTACATCATCAAAAGCATGAACCAACTAGCTCGTCCGAAATATCCAAACTGGAAAAATCGTACCAAAACGGCGATGTCGTTGCCTTGCTGCAAATCATTAGGTTGGGACGAGAAGGTGTTTGCGACCTACCTGAGTGGGCGTACATACCAATTGAGAATGTTTTCTTTGATATCCTGACAAAAGATACCTTGGGAAAAGTGGGAAAGGGTAACGGACCCTTTGGAGATTTCCGCAAACATCTGAAGAAGACTGTCAGGGCATCCGCTTACAGCTATATCAGGGCGTGGCAAAGCGACCCTACTCGTTACTCAAACATGCCACGTCATACAATCCAGCTTTGGTTCGATGGTGTGATTAACTGGCCTATCCCAGGTTACCTCGAAGCACTCAGGCTCGCAAACAACGCTCTCAAAGGAACGAAGTACCAGGCTCATTCAACAACTATCCGGAAAGCCTCAATAGGTATGCAAATCGAGGCCACTCAGAGCCGCCAATCAATAGAATTCGAACTGGGTTTGAGAGGTCCAATCGGCATTTTTGGCCCTCCATCAGATCGCCTGCCAAAACACGTGGCAGAATTGCTGTCAAAACATCAGGCACCCTCCAAGCAGTAAACGGGTGCACCAATCTCAGTGAATGAACTTAGTTCACTAAAAAATGTACCGTTTAACATAGGGTTTTGAGGACCAGCATTCGAATTAGCTTTGTGATGTTCTTGCTCCAACACGCACTAAGGAGCACCATCATGAAGTATCTTTCTTTTAGACAATTGCGCCAAAATCTCGGTGGCCGCAGCAGGTCATCCATCTATCGCGATATCAAATCCGGGCGGCTTCCAATGCCAATGAAAGTCGGTAGCCGCCTATACTGGGACGAGGCGGAGGTTCGGGCTGCGATTGAATTGCATCGCCTGCCACAAGTCTGACACTGGCAAAGTCCGTCAAAATTGCATGCTCCTCGCCTGTTCCCGCAATTGTACGTAAGTTCACTGAACTCGAGCGCGATCATTTCTCAACTGCCACATTCACTAGGTTGCTCCAATGAGCTGTTACTTCAAATCCCATCAGTGCAATGCTTTTCAAGACCAGCTCGGATACAAGCTTCCCGTTCACGCAAACGAGCTTGGACAGTTGAATGATCAAGTCTCTCGTGCAAAGAAAGCGAAAAAACGCGCAAAAAAACTTCTCGCCCGCGTATTGAAACATGCGTCTGAAGGCGGTGTGAAATATCGAAAGGCGTGTCGAGAATACCTCGGTTCTTTCGCCGCCCGTCTCACCGCAGTTATTGATGTGAACATCTCAAGACCGTTTCGCCACCGCCTCAGCTTATATCAGTGCTTTGTCATCGCAGAGGGATTGGACCTATCCGGTAAACTCATCGACACTGCTAAGATCAGTCGCAGAAAACGGTCTACTCCAGGCAAATTCCGGTTCGTTTGGGCCTTCGGCATCAGGTCGGCGGCAGCTCAGAAATTGCTCGCTGATTGTATCCGAGCTCTTGTGCCGCAAAAGGTCGATCAACCGAACTGGTTATTCACGGATCGCGGCGTGCCGAAAGCAATTTGTCGGCTACTGCACATCATCGAACAAGGAAACACTTGGGTAGCAGAAATCGACATCAGCGAATTCTTTCCAAGCGTATCCCAAAAGGCTCTCCTGCCATTGTTGCCGACACCTCAATCGGTAACAAAGGAAGTGGCATTCGCCACGAACGTGCACCTCATCTACCCCGATGGGAAGCCTATCATTGGTAAGCACGTATCATCAATCCGTCAGGGAGTGCCCCAAGGGGCCCGGACCTCTGCGGCGATCGCGCTATGGATTATGACATTCCTCGAACCCGAGTTGTCTGATCAGGTGCATCTGATCGTCTATGCGGACAACCTGTTCTTGGTTGGTCCGACACGGCAGGAGGTAGAGGCTGCGGCGAAGCCCTTGGCCGAGGCGGTAGCCTCGCTCCCTGGCGGAACTTACTCGACGAAGCAACCCGTTGTGTCGAGCGCGGAGAAGAGCATCTACGCGCTCGGGCACGAAATTCGTCTTTGCAATGGGCAAGTTTATGACTGGCCCAATCAATCAAACCAGCAGGCATACGAAACGACCATCGCTCGGGGATTAAAGAGAGCCACCGACCTCTACGCGAAACACGTCGAAACCGGGGAGGATAGTTGGCTTGCCTACGTTCTTGCCGAACTGGCAGGCCTCCGGCGGTACGTGAATATGTGGATTAAATTGTTTAAGGACAGTCCTTATGACGGCCTTCTTGAGCTCATGGACCCGGCTCACGACATCTCCATTTTTATGACCCAGCGCGGCATCAGCGACTTTGACCTCAAGGGTTGGGAAAACGGCAAAGTCAAAGTGCTCCACAACCCGTCAAATCGGCTGCTGGAATGGTCGCAGTGAACGTCAGCACCGGAGCCGCCAACCTATTGGTTTTGGGAGAAAAGCGTTAGCGACTGGCCCAAAACCAACCCAAGTTCACCGGACCAAACTGCAAGTGCCTTTGAAGGCAGAAAAATCCACAAATTTCGGTGAACTTGAGTTCATTTATTCTGCCCAAACGTGGTCCAACTTGGCTTGCATGTCGCGCAGGAAATTGCGTTCCCACTAAGTCAGTTTGGACGAAACTAAGGCCAGTTCTATTTGCGCCACTGCGCTTCGACGGAGTTAGTGAACTTGAGTTCACTAATTGCAAATCAGTGCTGTCCGCGTGGATTGTCGCGCGCATGCGGTAGCAGTTCGTAGCTTTCCAGTTTCGCCATATCCAAAAAGTACTGTGGTTTCCGTCGAGGGGCGGACCGAAGCCATTCTGCCAGTTCAGACTGCGCCAGCTTTAACCACTCAGGAAACTCCTCGGGGCTGGCGTGATCGCCACGAATAAATCCGTAAAGCGCTTCGATGTATATCACTCGCCCAACCCAAGGAACCTTGTACACCTCTTCGCCGCGTTTCTGGTTCAAGCGCTCTTCCAGCAGTTTGCAGGCAGCTTCGAGCAGTTTCTCATCTCCAGGAAACCGTTCATCGGCAAGGAACCAGTTGGCTATTTCCCCACGCCGGTCGTTGTTGTCCTTTCCGTGATACGCTCCAAGACCCATGTTGCAAATCGTGCAGCACGGCACCAAAAGGCACTCTCCAAATTGGTTCCGGATTGCTTTCTTGGTGACTAAACCACCATCTGCAAATCGATGGAGTACATACACAGGCGGCTGGTGGTCATACTTGTTGTCATTTGGTATGCCGCAGTAGATGCAGCGATTTCCATCTACCGTCTGGTAAACCCGAGCAAACCGTTTTTCCGCTTTGTAACGGTTGTATTTCTCCTTTACGCGCGCCATTGGCTATCCAAGTCAATCGCTTGGGGAAACTCTCTGCTTAATTCTAACTCGACACATCACTTACGATTTGAATGCGGTTTGATTATGGCACCAAAGCCTGCTGACTAAACTCAGTGAATTCAAAGTGTGTATCTGGTGCACTCAAGTTCACTGACCTACGCCAAAGCCCACTTGCAATCCATCGGCACAGCGCTTACGCGCCCTCAGATTGGCGGGGCGGCGCGTTCCGTAATCAACTTTCGGGCTGTGACCCTTTCGCGATGGATCATGTAAAGCCCCGCGCCAATGATGATCGCTATGCCGGTCAGGGTCAGAGTGTTAGGGAAATCGCGAAAGACCAGATAGCCCAACAAGGTGGCCACCGGCAATTCGAGATATTGCAGTGGCGCTAGCGTGGCCGAGGGCGCAATCGATAACGCATAAGTCATCATCATATGGCTCAGAGTGGCGAAAAATCCGACCCCTAAAAGCCATAGCCACGCGATGCCTTCAGGCCAAACCGGATCAAGCAGCTCAGACCCTGTACCTTGGGCCAGCAGCAAAGCGGGCAGACAGAACAGGCTGGCGATCAGGCCGGTGTAAAACTGAAGAGTGACAGGATGCAACCGCCGCGACAGCCCACGTGTTACGAGAATGTAGAACGCGAAGCCAACCGCGGTGCCCAGCGGGAACAGCGCCACAGCGCCAAAGACTTCAAAACTAGGCTGGATCACGAACAAGACGCCGACGAAGCCCACGATCGCCGCTCCGACGCGGCGAGGACCAACATCTTCGCCCAGGTAAAACTTGCCGACCAGTAGCACGATGAATGGGGCGACGAATACGATAGCCAGCGCATCGGCCAGCGGCATTACGCGGATCGCGGCAATGAAGCAAAAAGTCGAGACGAGTAAAAGCAACGCGCGAAATAGAAGCGCCAGCCATTGCCCTTTTGCGATCCGCATAGAGAGCCCCATGATCCAGACAAACGGCGCCATCAGTACGCATTGAACGACAAAGCGCGCAGCCGTGACCTGTCCGACCGGAACGCTGCTCGATGCCAGCTTGGCCGCCACATCGAGCAAGGGGGCCGTCACGCAAAACCCCAGCATCAACGCAACACCGGCAAGGATGCGGTCGTTGGAGGGGGTGGAAGAGTTCACGCTTGTCATGAGCCCCGCATAAGTGCCGTAGCCTGCACGCGTCTATTCTCTTTGCGACGCATGTTTCAGCGTCATAGAATTCAACCAGTTGTCTCGGGCTGAATTTGGTGCACTCAAGTTCACTCGGCTTGTATACTGCCACTTTTGTATTTCGCGACAAGTCGCTTAATCCTATCCGCCATCATCTTTTCATAGTGCTCTACTTGTTGACGCCCTTTATCAGTCGACTTCCAATACTCGAAGAGTTCATCGTGTGTTGTTCCACGCGCCATCGGTCTGCGTTTTTCGTGAGGATTGTCAGCGAGAAATGCATCAATGATCGCATCGTCCCTCTGGATATCTTTGTCTGCGTCGAATAGGGCAGCGGCAGGTTCGTGCGGCGTCATTGTCTGCTGGGTTTCTGACTTTGTCCCAAGTGCATCTCTGGCCGCTTTCAATGACAGTGTTATCTCGTTGAGTGGGGTTGGGTCAGTCCACTTAGCCCAGGCTCGGTCTTCCTGACGACGTACCGCGGATAGGTAAAGGCTTCGAGGAATTGCAAGACGCTTGCGAAGCTGCGCTAAGCGGGCCCTACCAGCGTTAGCCATCAAGTAACTCCACGCGGCTCTGTAGTTCATCGAGTTCTCGATGCAGTTCTTCAGTTTCAAATGCCTTTCGAGCAGCCTCCACCGTTCGTAGCAGTGCATCTGCCTCGTCAGTGGTGATATTGCCGCTCGAAACGGCTTTGAGGACAGCATTCACAGCATTCAATATGTCGCCAGGCTCTTCGATCTTCGGGAAGGTAACGTTCAGTGGGCGACATTTACGCGGAGGCAGAACACGGTCCAGGCAGAGCCGGATCGCCGTCATATCCCCTGCCTTCGCCAATTCGATAGCCTTTTTGGTGATGGCCGCAGCGTCGTTATCCATCAAAGCCTCGGCAGCGAGAGTGGCCTTGTTGCGCGCGCCTTTTGGCCGCCCTTTAGGATTTCCGCTTTTCCCTTTAAGGAATTTGCCAGCCTGAGAAGGCGGCGCCTGTTTCGAACCTGTTTTATCAGGCTGCGGTTCTAATTTCGGTACGGTCACAGCTAACGGCTTTCATTACAGATAAAGGTCAGCTTAGTTTACCTAAAATTAGTCAAATCGTATAGCTGAAATTGACCTTGAGACATCAATCATTCGAATTTCTTGAATGGCAGTATTTGGCAAGAGCCGTTGCGTCTGCCAATGCGCTTTGAGCACTCGTCAGTGAACTTGAGTTCACTCACCCCGATGCGCTTGCATTGATCACAGCATTAAAAGCAGCCATTCATCCAACCCGCAGCGAATTACCGCTTCGAGCCCAGAGCGGACTTGATCCTGTAACCTTAGTGCTGCAAGCGCATCAGGCCGCACTCAGCCCGAAGCGGACACGCTCATTGGTAGCGTTGTTTGAAAAGCTGACAATCACTTTCACTTTCAATTGTTACCGGTCTTGAGCTGGATTTTCTTTTGTCCTGCGCTCACGAAACCATTCCCGAATTTGCAGGTCTTTTTTGTTGGCGGCGATTTTTGGTATACCAAACACCAAATACCTGATACATCATCCTCGTGAGATTGCGAATCGGCCCGTTGGGAGAGGTCGGTTCGGTACCCTGAGGAGGATCAGAATGAAGAAGTTTCTCGCCACCGTATCCGTGGCGGCAATGGCCCTGACAGGCGCTGTGGCCAATGCTGACGAATACCCGTCCAAGACCATTGAAGTCGTGACCCACGCCGGCAATGGCGGCGGCACGGACGTCACCACCCGGATGATGATGCTCCGCGCCCGCCGTGAGCTGAAAACCGACATGGTCGTGGTCAACAAGAAAGGTGGCGGTGGCGCTGTTGCCATGGACCACTATCTCGAAGTTCCTGCCGACGGTTACACCATCCTGACCTTCACCATCGGCCACGCGGCCACCGTGGCCAAGGGCAAGACTAAGATGACGCTGGACGATATCCGTCCGATCGCCCGCGGCACCGACGACCCGCAGATCCTGATGGTCCGCTGTGGCGCCTATGACAACGCCGAAGCCTTTGTCGCGGCTCAGAAAGAAGCGCCGATTTCCTACGGTACCACCCACCTGGGCAATATCGACGACGTCTCGGCCTTCATGTTCACCAAGAAGGGCGGCATGCAGACCCCGAAGATCGTTCCGTTTGACGGCGGCGGTGAACTGGCAACCCAGTTGGTGGCCGGTGCGGTTGACGCAGCCGTGCTGAACCTGGCCGAGGCCGGGTCTCAGATCGACGCAGGCGATGTCTGCCCGATCGTGGTTCTGGCCGATGAGCGCATGTCCGGCCTGCCGGATACCGCCACCGCCAAGGAACTGGGCATCGATGTCAGCTTCTCGACCGTGCGCGGCTTTGTGGTTCACAAGGACACGCCCGATGATGTTGCCGCCATGATCGAGGACGCACTGATGAATTCGATGAACCACGGTGTCTACCAGGGCTTCCTGGACAGCGTTGGGCTCGACAGCACTTCGGTCGTCGGATCGGAGGCCTGGGGCAACCAGATCACCACTATGGTCACCGACATGGAAGCGGCTCTGAAAGAGCTCGGCTTCATCGAGTAACCTGACCATTTGCGGCGCGGCGGTTCCGGTCGCTGCGCCCTCTTTCCCTTTCGAGATCTGACATGCAGACCCCCACCGAAAACCCCGTTTCGCAGCGCCGCGCGATCTCGCGCATGGCGATTCCGCTGGGCATCATCGCGTTCTGCGCCTGGGCCTGGTGGCTGAGCACCCAGTTCGAGCGGGTTCCCCCGATCCTGAAACGCGGGATGCAGCCATCTGATTTCCCGCAATTGGTGCTCGGCCTGATCATCTTTCTGTCGATCTGGCTGCTGTTCCGCGACCGTTCCGAAGCGCCTGAACGCCTCACCAAGATGGTGCAGATGACGATGGGCCTGCTGATCGGTTTCGTGCTGGTGGGCGAGATCGACCTGTTCCTGGCCCTTAGCCTTTTCGCCGCCTCGCTGGCCGCCCTCTGGGGCGAACGCCGGATCTGGGCGATCGTGCTGGTCGGCCTCATCGCCCCCACCGCCGTGTTCTTCCTGTTCGACGGCATTTTCGAAGTCCGCTTTCCGCGCGGTCTGCTGACCAACTTCTGGTATGAGTAACTGACCCATGGACGCAGCTATCCTCAACGGCCTGATGGCCCTCGCCGATCCGCAGCTCCTGGTGCTGATCTTTGCCGCGACCCTGGGCGGTGTTCTGGTGGGCGCCCTGCCGGGCCTGAACGCCACCACAGGCGTCGCCCTGCTCTTGCCCTTTACCATCACGATGGACCCGATCCCGGCCATCGCGATCCTGACCACGATCTATTGCGCCGCGACCTTTGCCGGGGCAATCACCGCCATTCTCATCAACACGCCGGGGACATCGGCCAGTGCCACCACTTGCCTAGACGGCTATCCCCTGGCCCAAAGGGGAGAGGCAGGCCGCGCGCTGGGGATGGCGGCGGTCTCCTCGACCATCGGCGGCATCATCTCGGTCGTAGCCCTAATGGCGGCCGCCCCGCTGATGGCGCGGGCCGCCTATAACTTTGCCCCGCCGGAATATTTCGCGCTCACCGTGTTCGGCCTGTCGATGCTGGCCACCATCGGGGACGGATCTCCGGTCAAGAATATCGTCTCGGGTGCCTTCGGCGTGCTGCTGGCTACGGTCGGCATCGACCTGCTGACCTCGATCGAACGTTTCACCTTCGGCATGAATGAACTCAGCGAAGGCATTCCGTTTGTGCCGGTGATGATCGGCGTGTTCGGCATCTCGGAACTGCTGATCCAGGCCGACAACCTGCATGTGGAACGCAAGCAGGTGATCATGAAGGCGATCAAGCTACCGAGCCGTGAAGATTACGCCCGTGTCTGGAAGACCATCCTGCGCTCGTCCGGCATCGGCACTTTCATCGGCATACTGCCGGCAGAGGGCGCCACCGTGGCCTCGATGATCGGCTATAACGAGGCCAAACGCTGGTCCAAGAAGCCCGAGGAATTCGGCAAGGGATCACTGGAAGGCATCGCAGGCTCCGAAGCCGCCAACAACTCGGCCACCGGCGGTGCCATGGTGCCAACCCTGGCACTGGGGATCCCCGGCAGCCCAACGGCGGCAGTGATCCTGGCCGGCCTGATGGTCCATGGTTTGCGCCCCGGCCCCACCATGTTCACCGAACAGGCCGATTTCGCATTCGCCATCTTCTGGTCGATGATGCTGGTCAACGTGATCTTCTTCTTCATCGGTCTCTGGGGCGCCAAGATCTTTGCCCGCGTCACCCTGATCCCGATCCAGATCCTGTGGCCCATCGTGTTCATTTTCTCGATCGTTGGCGCCTATGCGCTGGAACAGTCGATGATGGATGTGTGGATTGCCATCGGCTCGGGCATCGTCGGCTTCTTCATGCGCCGCCACGGCTTCTCGGTGGTGCCCATGGCCATCGGCCTGATCCTGGGCGGCATGCTGGAAACCCGCCTGGGCCAGTCCATGGTGATGTTGGACGAACAGTGGTGGCTGATGTTCACCCGTCCGCTGGCCCTCTTCTTTTTTGTCCTGACCGGACTGGCCCTGTTCGGCCCGATGGTCTGGGGACTGCTCTTCAAACAACGCTCGCCCGTCGAGTCGACCGGAGAATAAGCAATGACAAGAGTAAAATCCGTCCGCACGCGCGTCTGGAACTGGAAAGGCAAGACTGTTCCTCCGCAAGGCAATTTCTGCACCAATGCCAGTGATCTGCTGTGGGAGAAAGGCGATGCGATGTCGTCCTTCCGCTTCCACCAGTGGCTGACCTGCGAGATTGAGACCGAAGACGGAACCATCGGGATCGGCAATGCAGCCCTTGCGCCGAGCGTGGTGAAACAGGCGATTGACGAGTGGTTTGCACCTATGGTGATCGGCGAAGATCCGTTTGATTACGCCTATCTCTGGGAAAAGATGTACCGCCGGTCACACGCCTGGGGCCGCAAGGGCATCGGCATGACCGCGATCTCGGCGGTGGACCTCGCGATCTGGGACTTGATGGGCAAGCTGACCGGCAAGCCCGTTTTCAAACTGCTCGGCGGCCGCACCAAGGAAAAGATCCCGGTCTATTACTCCAAGCTCTATTCCGGGCCCATCGAGTCCATGCAGGCCGAGGCCGAAGAAGCCAGCAAGAACAACTACCAGGGATACAAGATGCGCTTTGGCTGGGGCCCCAAGGATGGGCCGGCAGGAATGCGCGAAAATCTCAAGCGGGTCGAAGCGGTGCGCGAAGTCATTGGCTATGACGTGGATCTGATGCTGGAATGCTATCAGGGCTGGAATGTCGATTACACCAAGCGCATGCTGCCCAGGCTGGCCAGATATGAACCCCGCTGGCTGGAAGAGCCGGTGATTGCTGACGACGTCGAAGGCTATCGTGAACTGAACGCCATGAACATCGTGCCCATTTCGGGCGGCGAGCATGAGTTTTCCGTGATCGGCTGCAAAGACCTAATCGAGAAAAAGGCCGTCAGCGTCCTGCAATATGACACCAACCGCGTGGGCGGCATCACCGCGGCGCAGAAAATCAACGCCATTGCCGAAGCCTTTCAGGTGCCGGTCATTCCGCATGCCGGGCAGATGCACAATTACCATCTGACCATGGCCAATGCGAATTGCATGATTTCGGAGTATTTCCCGGTCTTCGATGTCGAAGTAGGTAACGAGCTGTTCTATTACATCTTCGATGGCGACCCGGATGCAGTGGACGGGTTCCTTGATCTGGATGACAACAAGCCTGGTCTGGGGATCGAGATCACCGACAAGTACCTGAGCGATTTCGAGGTGACGGAATGAGCGGCCCCTACACCGGCATCTGGCCCGTTGCGCCAACCCCGTTCAACGAAGACGGCTCACTTGACCTCGAAGGAATGAAAAGGGCATTGGATTGCCTGATCGATCAGGGCGCAGATGGCATCTGTGTGCTGGCCAATTTCTCCGAACAGTTCCTGATTTCGGATGCTGAACGCGAGGTTCTGGCGCGCCTGTCGGTGGAACACGTAGCGGGCCGCGTCCCGGTGATTGTCACCATCAGCCACTACGCGACGCAGATCGCAGTGGAACGCGCACAATTCGCCAAGGATCTGGGTGCCGATGTCGTCATGATGATGCCGCCCTATCACGGCGCGTTGCTCAAAGGCACGCCCGAGCAGAGTTTCGAGCAGTTCGCGGCGGTGGGCGAGGTCGGCATCCCAATCATGGTGCAGGATGCGCCGCTCTCCGGCGTGGACCTGCCGATTTCGCTTCTGGTGCGCATGGCCAGAGAAATCGAGGCGGTCAAGCTGTTCAAGATTGAATGCCCCCGCGCCGCAAACAAGATCCGCGCACTGATCGAACAGGGGGGCGACGCCATCGAAGCCCCCTTTGACGGGGAAGAAGCCATCACGCTGCTGGCCGACCTGGACGCGGGCGCAACCGGATCCATGACCTCGGGCATGATCGTCGATCAGATCAAGCCCGTCCTCAACCACCACCATGCGGGTCGCATCGAAGAGGCGACCGCCGCATATGGTCGCGTGGCCATGGCAATCAACCACGAAAACCGGCAATGTGGCTGGCAGTCATGCAAGGCGGCCATGGTCGAGGGCGGCGTGATCAAATCTGATTTCTGCCGCCACCCGATCCCGCCCTTGCACCCGGCAATCCGCGCCCGCCTGATAGACCTGCTGAGGCCGCTGGATCCGCTGGTTTTGAATTGGGGAAAGTAAATTGAGCGACGCCTGGCTGGATACATTGAAACAGGAAGGCGGGGTGCGCCCCCGCCGGACCCTTGCCGAGGAAGCTGCGGACAATCTGCGTGAGTTCATTCTGCTTGGAAAACTGGCGCCGGGTACCGCGATTCCCGAGCGTGATCTAGCCGAGGCGTTGGGTGTGTCACGCACGCCCTTGCGCGAGGCGCTGCGCCTGCTCGAAATCGAAGGGCTGGTGGAATATTCCGCCACCCGCCGCCCGCGTGTGGCCGATCCGTCGCTGCACGAACTGACACAGTATATCTCGGTTCTTGGCGCGCTTGAGGCGCTGGCAGGCGAAACCGCCTGCCACGAGGCCACCATGGCCGAAATTGCTGATATCGTACGGCTGGCCGCACGGATGGCTGAAGGGTCAGACACGCTCAAACCCCTGGACTTTTTTCGCCTCGACATGCAGTTCCACGCCGCCATTGTCGAGGCCAGCCGGAACGAGCCGCTGATCGAAACCCACCGGCAATACAACGCCCGCCTCTGGCGTGCCCGGTTCCTGTCGTCACAACAGGTGGACCGGCGCGACAACACCCTGTCTCAACATGCAGAAATCACCGACGCCCTGCAAAAACGCGACGCCAAGGCCACACGCCGTGCATTGCGAGACCATCTGAAAAGCACGATCGAGAATATCGCCCGTATCCGCTCACAGGACAACGAAGAAGCCCCAGAGGACTGAACATGAAACCCAAAATAGGCATTATCCCCGGTGACCCCAGCGGCATCGGGCCGGAACTGATTGCGCGTCTGCTGGCTGACGAAGGCGTGGCCGAGGCCGCAGATATCCTTCTGATCGGCGATGCGCATGTGTTCCAAGCCGGACAGGCCGTGGCCGGGCAGGACTTCGACATGACTGCAGTTGATGCTGAAACATCGGACTGGACCGAGGTCGAAGCGTTTGCCTTTCACGCCATGGACACGATTTCGGCGGACAAGGTGCAGGTCGCCGAAGTGACCGAGGCCGGGGGCGCATCGGTTCTTCGCACGCTGGATCAGGCACTCGAGTTCGCGCAAACCGGCGTGATCGATGCGATCGTCTTTGGCCCGTTCAACAAGGCGTCCATGCATCTGGCCGGTCTGGGGTATGATGACGAGTTGCATTACATGGCCGAAAAGTTGGGCGTGACCAACTACATATCGGAGCTCAACACGCTGGACGGCATGTGGACCAGCCGCGTCACCAGCCATATCCCGCTACGCGACGTGGCCGACACGATCTCCGAAGAGCGCGTGGCCGAAGCGGTACACCTGATCCACAACACCCTGCGCCGCTCGGGCCTTGAACGCCCCCGGATTTCGGTGGCCGCGATCAACCCGCATGCAGGCGATGGCGGCAATTTCGGCACCGAAGAGATCGACATTCTCGAACCGACTGTGCGCAAACTTGCCCAGGGCCAGATGGCCGTCGATGGCCCGTGGCCCTCTGACACCGTGTTCCTCAAGGCGGTGGCCAAGGAAATCGACGCGGTGGTCACCATGTATCACGACCAGGGCCAGATCGCCCTCAAACTGCTGGGCTTTGATCGCGGCGTCACCGTGCAGGGCGGCTTGCCGATCCCGGTCTCCACCCCCGCACACGGCACCGCCTTTGACATCGCCGGACAGGGCCGCGCTGATGTTGGCGCCACACGTGCCGCTTTCGACATTGCGTGCAACATGGTTACACACTGGGACAAGTAAGATGACATTCACACCACACGGAAAACACCTGATTGCCGGGAACTGGGTCGCCGGAGATGCCACCTTCACCTCTGATCCCGCCCACGGACCCGCGCATGACTTCTCGGTCGGCACGCCTGGCCATGTGGATGCCGCCGTCGAGGCCGCCGAAGAGGCGTTCTGGTCCTTTGGTTATTCCACCCGCGAGGACCGCGCTGCCTTTCTCCACACCATTGCCGACGAGATCGAAGCCCGCGCTGAGGCGATCACCGAGATTGGCACCCAGGAAACCGGCCTGCCCGAGGCGCGCCTGCAGGGCGAGCGCGGCCGCACCACCGGGCAACTGCGCCTCTTCGCCTCGCATATCCTTGCTGGCGACTATCTCGATCAGCGCCATGACGAAGCCTTGCCGGATCGCGCGCCCCTGCCACGCCCGGACCTGAAGATGATCCAGCGCCCCATCGGCCCGGTCGCGGTGTTCGGTGCCTCCAACTTCCCGCTGGCCTTCTCCACAGCCGGCGGCGACACCGCCGCCGCGCTGGCCGCAGGCTGCCCGGTGGTGGTCAAGGGCCACTCCGCCCATCCCGGCACCGGCGAGATCATCGCCGAGGCAATCCATACTGCTATCGCCAAATGTGGCGTGCATCCCGGCGTGTTCTCCCTTGTGCAGG
Source organism: Ruegeria sp. YTSC004 (assembly GCF_059609805.1). Taxonomy (NCBI): domain Bacteria; kingdom Pseudomonadati; phylum Pseudomonadota; class Alphaproteobacteria; order Rhodobacterales; family Roseobacteraceae; genus Ruegeria; species Ruegeria sp. YTSC004. The sequence goes on along the minus strand of NZ_JBXWMJ010000009.1, from coordinate 126,356 downwards.
GCGGCAAGCGCGATGTGGGCACCCGCCTAGTGCAGCATCCACTGATCAAGGCGGTCGGATTCACCGGCAGCCTCGCCGGAGGCCGGGCGCTGTTCGACCTCTGCGCGCAGCGCCCCGAGCCGATCCCGTTTTTTGGCGAGCTGGGCTCGGTCAACCCGATGTTCCTGCTGCCCGCCGCCATGGAGGCGCGGGGGGGTGAGATTGGCACCGGCTGGGCCGGATCTCTGACCATGGGCGCGGGGCAGTTCTGCACCAATCCCGGCATTGCCGTGGTGCTGAAAGAGCAGGCCGAGACGCTCGCCGACAGCGCCAGCGCCGCGCTGAAAGAGACCGGCGCCCAGACCATGCTGACCGACGGTATCGCGGCGGCCTATCGCGACGGGCAGGCCCGTGTGTCCAAAGGCACCGGCGTGCGCGAGGTGCTGACCACTATGTGCGACCAGCGCGACACCAAGCCTTTTCTCTACCGGGTCTCCGCTGCCGACTGGCTGGCGGATGAGGCGCTGAGCGAGGAAGTGTTCGGCCCCCTCGGCCTGATCGTCGAGGCCGACGACCTCGACCAGATGCGTGCCGTTGCGACTGCCCTTGAGGGCCAACTCACCTGCACGCTGCACATGGACGACGCCGACCTTAAGGCGGCACAATCGCTAGTGCCGATCCTCGAACGCAAGGCGGGACGCATCCTCGCCAACGGCTTCCCTACCGGGGTCGAGGTCTCCGATACCATGGTCCACGGCGGCCCCTACCCAGCCTCCACCAATTTCGGCGCCACCTCGGTCGGGACTCTGTCGATCAGACGCTTCCTGCGCCCCGTCTGCTACCAGAATATGGCCGACGCCTTGCTGCCTACCGCCTGATCCGGCGTGGTCCGGGCGCTCAGTTTGACACCGATCTCCCAAATCTGCCACTGTATCCTGCGGGAATAGATGGCGGCTTTGGGCGACTCGTGGGACTTTGCAAAGACCGCTTTATGCGCCTTCCAGAAATTCGGAACTGACCAAGCTGCAGGTGCAGCGAACGGTGACTTCGTTGTCCGCAAAGCAATCATACGAACAAATAGCAGCGAATGACTGCATGGGGCCACAAATCTACCAATTGCTGCGCAACGATCAAATGGCTGGTTCTGCGCCATTCCGCCTCTGAACGGTCTCAGGGCAAAGGCGCAACATTTTAGGCACCCGGGGTGCTGACTATCTGCATCTGCGCTTACTGATATTGCCTCGTGCCAACTATAACACCATGAATCCGGCAACAGTCTTTGATTTTTACCCGTCGAGCATCGCGAGCACGGCGTCGCGTTCGGACAGGACCAACAGCAAGGCAAGATCACCCGGTTCCAGCTTTTCCAATATCATCGAGGCAGCTAGAGAGGGCGAAGATGCTCTCAGGACTTGTTGCGCGTCATATCCCTGTTCTAAGGCGGATTTTTTGATCAGGTCCGGGATTTCTCCCAATTCGCGACCTCTTAAATACCCTTCCAGTTCGGCTGCGACGACTACGTCGGGCTGGAAATTTAACGCCGTCGCGGTAACGTCTCGGATATCCTGATCCGACCGATCGCCAGCATGGCTGAGCATAATGAAACGCCGTTTCGCCGGTAGGCTTGACAGCGCATCGCAAACGGCCGAAATCGAGTGCGGGTTATGCGCAAAATCCACAAAAACACGCGCATTATTGTAACTAAACTCGTTGCAGCGTCCGGGGTTGTCCTTGGCGTCGGGTTTGAACCCGGCCAACCCATCCCGAACCCCCTGAACGGGCAAGTCCAGTGCCAAGGCAAGGCACAGGGCCGCCAGCGCGTTCAGGATATTGTATTTCGCAGCGCCGTCCATGGTCAGGGGAACATCGGAAACTGCAATAACTACCTGTTCGGCCGCACCGTCGAAAAAGACGATATCTCCCTCCTGCACATAGGCGCAGCACTTGCCCGCATCACGCGCCTGACGGACAAGGTTGTTCTGCGCATCCAGCGAGAACCACCAGATATTTGCGGATGTATTTTCCGCTTCTGCGCGGACATACAAGTCATCGGCATTCAGTGCCAGCACGCCCCCCTCGGCCAGCGTGCGATGCACGGCGAATTTGGCCTGAGCCAGTTCCGGCACCGTGTTGACCCCGTATTGCCCCAGATGGTCGTTTGCCACATTGGTGACCGCCGCTGCCGTTGCGGCGCGGGTCGGCAGACCCCGGCGCAGGATACCTCCGCGCGCGACTTCCAGACAGGCGACCTCCAGCCTTTTGTCACGCAACAGCATTCGCCCGCCGCCGGGGCCGGAATAATCGCCACGGTCGAGAATGTCGTCTCCCACCCGCACAAATTCGGTCGAGGTCAGCCCGGCAACCTTGCCTGAAGCGCGCGCGATCGCCTCAAGTAAACGGGTTGTGGTTGTTTTGCCGTTGGTTCCGGTAATGAAGGCCACCGGGATATTGTGCAGAGCCGACCAGTCCAAGTCATCGGGGGTAGGCAGCGCATCGACCGGCCAGGTCTGACTGCCAGTACCGTGCCCGATCGACACTTCGTCATCATCGCACAGGATATCCACACCATGCGCTTCTGCTGCCGCAATCAGGGCGATCAGCGCGGGATTGGCTTCCTTCTCCATGACGCTTTTGACATCCGCAACCATCTGATCGAAATCGCCGGGCTCGGATGCCAACAGTTCGGCAGCACAGAAATGCCAGACGGTTTGCACCGCGAAGATCGCGGAATAGAGCTGATCCATCGGTGCTGAAATCGCCAGATTGACGCCACCGGTGAAACTGCGGTGGGTTACGTCCTGATCCTGCCAGCCAAGTGCGTCCAGCACGCGGCGCGCGTGTTTTTCCCACAAAGCAGTGACCTGCGCGGTGCCGGTATCGGTGAAAAACACATCCATCACCGCGCCGGGGCGGTTCCACAACAGTCCCGGCCCGGTCAAGCGTCGGGCATCGTCTACCCGGATATGATCGGCGTACGCGCTTTCAATTGTCAGCGCGTTTTCAAGCTCTTCGATCCGGTCCATTCCGGTACCCCCGCTTAATCCGCGTCTTCGCTGATGTCGCGGGCCAGGCGCACGCCGCGCGCATCCCGGATCAGGTTCTGGTCGCTTTCGAACATGTCCTCGAACGAGGTGTCGATGGGACTTGCCACCGGCGCAGCCTCTGTGACTGGCGCTTCGCTATCGGAGTTGAAATAGATGATCTGCTTCCAGCAGCGCGTTGTGTCATCACCGAAAATCACCAGCAGATCGCCCGGTGCGGCCTGTTCCAACGCTGCAGTCACCGCTTCGACCTCATCCGGGATGATCGTGATCGCGGCATCATCGACGCCGTTGTCGATCAGGGCCTGCCGCATCATTTGCGGTACTTCGTCGTGTCCACGGCCCCGGCGGCGGTCATCTGCCTTGCAGATGAAATGATCAAAATGCCCGGCCAATGCGGCGGCCCCGTCGATGATATCCTCATCGCGCCGGTCGCCGGGCATCGCAACAACGCACAGCCTTCGGCCCTTGACCTCCAACTGATCGGCCAGCGCCGCCATCGCCTTGAGCGCGGCAGGGTTGTGGCCATAGTCGAGGATCACCTTGAAGGGATGCTCGTCATAGACATTCATCCGCCCGGGTGCCTGGAAATAGCTGGTGTCGAAGGTGCGCAGCCCATGGCGGATATTGTCCAGGTCCACTCCGAAACTATAGGCCATCGCGGCGGCGAACATCGCGTTCTGGACGTTGAAAATGGCCTTACCTTCCAATGCCGCCGGGATCAGATGCGACCACAGCACCGGGATATGAAGACCGTTGTCATAAATGGTCAGCATGTCACCATTCATGCCCTTTTCAAGCACAATTGCCTTGCCGCCTGCCTTGATATGTTCCTTGACCAGGCTGTGCCCCGGATTGGTGGTGACATAAAAGATCTGATCCGCAGTGGCATAGTCGGCCATTTTCAAACAGTTGATGTCATCGGCATTCAGAACTGCCGTGTCGGTGGCGCTTTCCACCACCACGCGTTTGACAACGGCCAGTTCCTCAACCGTGTTGATGCCGCCAAGACCCAGATGATCTGCCGAGACGTTCAGGCAGGCCGCTACGTTCGAGCGCTGATAGCCCAGACCCGAGCGCACAAGTCCGCCGCGTGCGGTTTCCATCACCGCAAAATCGACAGCCGGGTCGCGCAGAACGATCTGTGCCGACTTAGGTCCCGTCATGTCGCCCTTGACGCTCAGCTTGCCGTCAACATAAACGCCATCGGTCGAGGTCATGCCAACGGTCTTGCCGCTGGTTTTCATGATGTGCCCCAGCATCCTTGAAGTGGTCGTCTTGCCGTTGGTTCCGGTGATTGCCGCGATGGGAATGCGGGTTTCCTCGGTGGCCGGAAACAGCATGTCGATCACTTTGCCCGCCACGTCGCGCGGCTGACCTTCGGACGGTGCCACGTGCATCCGGAAACCAGGGGCGGCGTTCACCTCGACAATCGCGCCGCCGATATCCTTGTAGGATTTGGTGATGTCGTCGATCAGGAAATCGACGCCGCCCACATCCAGCCCGACGGCCATGATGGCACGCTCGGCCATGTCACGGTTGTCAGGGTGCACCACATCCGTCAGATCAATGGCCGTGCCGCCAGTCGACAGGTTCGCGGTTGATCGCAGATAGAAGACCTCGCCGTCAGGCAGCACAGTTTCTTCCGTCACGCCCGCATTTTCCATCAGGCGGTTGGCCTGATTGTCGATCTCCAGCATGGTCAGCACTTTTTCATGCCCGATGCCACGGCGCGGATCCTCGTTCACGATATCGACCAGTTCGGCAATCGTGTGCGTGCCATCGCCTACCACATGGCCCGGCACGCGCTTGGCTACAGCGACCAGCTTGTTGTTCACCACCAGCATCCGGTGATCGAACCCGGTGATGAAGCTTTCCACCAGAATGGCGCGGCTGCGGGAATGTTCCTTGGCTTCGGCAAAGCCTGCCTCGACCTCTTCATCCGAGTTCAGGTTGATCGAAACACCACGCCCATGATTGGCATCGAGCGGTTTGACCACCACCGGGTGCCCGATCCGTGCGGCGGCGCGCACGGCTTCACGCGCGGAATAGACCATGCGTTGCTGCGGCACAGGCAGGCCCAGATCGTTCAGCAGATTGTGGGTGTCTTCCTTGTCGCAGGAAATCTCGACCGAGATATGCTTGGTCTCAGAGGTTATGGTTGCCTGAATGCGTTTCTGGTATTTGCCGTGCCCGAACTGAACCAGTGACCCAGAATTCAGCCTGATCCAAGGGATGTCACGCTCTTGCGCGGCCTTAACCAATGAGCCGGTTGAGGGACCAAACTCCTTGCGCTGCGCCCGCAGCACAAAGCTACGCAACTCGTCATCCCAGTTGAATTCCGGGTCGAAGTCGTAGTCCACCTGTTCCTTGAGGGATTGCGGCAATAGATGCATCAGCAGCCGCATTGCCAGCTTGCCTGCGTCCAGACCAACATCGCGCTGGCGGTATTCGTAAACCATGTTGTATTGGCCGGGTTTGCCTGTGCCGCGCGTGCGGCCAAAGGTTACATCCGAACCGGCCACGTTCTGCACTTCGATGGCACAATGTTCCAAAACATGACCAAGCCAAGTGCCTTCATCTTCGCGCAATCGGCGGATGAAACCACCGGGTTCGCGGTAGGAACAGCCATGTTCCGCCAGACCGGGAAGGGCCTGGGTCAATGCATCAATAAACTCGGAACCAATTTTGGCCGAAGGCCAATCTTCCAGAACGCCCAGATCAATGACGTGGCGAATGACCGGAAAACTTGCCCAGACATTCGGGCCGACAAAGACATTGGTCGAGATTATTTTCATGAGGCTCCCCGTTGGTTAGCTTATTGTTTCCCCCCGCTGGCGGCCTCATCCTCGGACAGATCCGGCAATGTGCAGAACGCCATATGCTCATCCGGCGGAAAAGCCTGGCGAGCCGTCAGATCATAACGGCACCCTTCACCCAGAACGTCAAGCCGAAGTCCAAGAAGGCTGAGTGCTTCGCCGCGACGGGCATCCCACATCGAAGAATGGGTCAAATGGCTGGCATCCACCACGGTAACCGTTCCGCTGCCGATTACTTCAAAGACGTTATCAGGCCCAATGAAGGCCGCCGTGTCTTCGTCAACGCCCAACCCGATTAGAAAAGGGTTAAAAGATGAAGCGGTTAGCAATCGACCCAGGCGGTTGCGTTGGGTGAAATGCTGATCAATGATGACGGCGTTGGTCAGACCCATACCGGGAGCCAGCGTTATGTTACCTTCGGCTGGACCAGAGTTACTGCTGCCGCCTGCTACCATATGCTCCGACATGATCGAAGCACCAGCCGAGGTTCCTGCAACCGGCACACCTGCCGCGTTTCGGCGCCGGATTTTCTGGGCGACCAGAGTGCCTCCAAGAATCGCTGACAGGCGCAACTGGTTCCCACCGGTCATAAAAATTCCGGTAGCACGATCCAGCATCCCCGCATAATCCGGGTTGTCGCAATCGGCGCGGCGCGAGATAGGCAGGAATTCAACCTTGCCCGCACCAAGCTCGGAAAAGATGCGGTTATAATCCGGCCCGGTCTCTTCCAGCATCGAGGCTGTTGGGATCACGACGATATCAGCGTCGGCACCGCCTGACAGTTCTACGAACTTTCGGTGAATCTGCATTTCCTTGACGCGGTCTTCACCGCCGCCGATCGGAATTATAAACCCGCGCGGGGTTTCTGCATCAACGGGTGCAGGGCACATAACTTAACTACCTTCCGGTGCTATAGCGGGCAGCCACCGGGGACCGCGCGGACGCTCAAACCTGTTCATACATGCCGCGTTGGGCTATCTGACCATCGCGGACATGCCATTCCCCCCGGGCCATCACATGCCGCACAGCAGTGTTTTCGTCAAGAACCACCAAATCCGCGTCCATACCCACGTTCAGACGACCTTTTCGGTGTAGCTTCAGCAAGTCGGCGACATTTGAGGTCAGCGGAGCCAGCGCTTCGGGCATCGGTACCCCTCTATTGGTTAGTTCGCGCAGCGTTTCCGGCAAAGTGTCCGACAAACCAACACCGAACCGTGTCAGATTACCTTCATGGTCAAAGGCGGGCAGGCAGCCACCACCGTCAGAGCTGATGGTGAACCGGTCCGCGTGACCGCCCAAGTCGCGGAATTGAATGTAGGCCTCAGCCGCAGAGATGCCAGGCTCGATATGCCCGCAGGGGAATGCGGTAGCGTCAATAAAACACCCGTGCCGGGCCAGTGCGATGGCCTGTTCAAAGAGTGGCTTGTTACGATTGACATGGGTTGGATTGAAGACACGCGCGGGGATTTCGCAGGTCGCGATAGCTTGTTCCAACATTGACAGCCCTCGCTCGCCATCTCCCATATGGCAATGCACAATCCCCGCCTTGCCAGTCATCAGGCCTGCGACATGCGCTTCGCTTGCGATCCGCAGAAACTCGTCCAATGTCGGTTGGCTCGACCGGTGATCACTGATCGCCAGTTCCCCAACCCCGATGACCGGATCAAGGAACACAATGTCTCCACGGGCTGAACCGGTGAGGGTGGTCAGTGGGACGTGATAGCCACCGGTGTGACACCAGGCTGAAAGTCCTTCTTCGCGCAACCCATAGGCCTGTTGCACCAGCGTCTGCGTGTTGCGGGTCAGATCGTCCGTCCCCAATACTCCAACGACTGAAGTGACACCGGCACGCGTGAAAGAGGACAGGACAAGCGGCGGCACCCGACTGGCTGGTCCGGTTTCACCGCCACCGCCAGTTATATGCGCATGCCCATCAATAAAACCCGGAACAACCGCTGCACCTTCGACGTCAATGATCTCTGCCTGAAGCTGGTCAGGCAATTCGGGTTTTTTGCTGCCGAGGTAAACGATGCGTTCACCCGCGGTGAGAATATGGCCCAAACCAACAGGTTCAGGTGAATAGAGGCGCGCATTCTTGATGAGCTTCAACACATTTCATTTCCGTCAGTAGGAGCGAAGACATTTTTTCTTGCACTAAAAACCAGCAGAAGAACCATCCCCTACAGCGGAAAAAGCACAGATGCCAGACTCAAGCACTAGCGGATGGTGAGAAAAGGAAGCGGATGGAAAATTTGTCCGCTTGGCTGACGTTACCGTACACCCTAGCGCATGTTCACCTTCTGCCGATCAAATTGGAACGCAGCAAAACCACAGCGATAGTTTAAGGGTGGGCTAAAAGGTGGATAGAATCGAAGCATTTTCGATTAAGAAACTGATATATTTTTATTTTTTAAAGATTTAGTGGTGCCCCCACACGGACTCGAACCGCGGACCTACTGATTACAAATCAGTTGCTCTACCAGCTGAGCTATAGGGGCGCTGGGTGTCGATTACTTTCTCTTTTGACGGACTGCAAGCCTCAATTTTCATCCAAACTTAGGGATTTTGAATTTTCCTTGTGACGTGACCGATCACCTTTAGGTGGGGGGCAATATTTGACTGTCCCCAGCACAGCCTGTAACTCGACAGGCAGGTTCAGGAATGCAAGGACAAGAACCAATCATGCAGGTTGCTATCCACGCAGGCGCAGCTTTTACCGATGAAGGGCGGCTGCTCAGATCGTTGCAAACCAATGGAGCCGCTCTGGCCCAAAATAGAGTTTCTTATTTTGGCCCTCGTCGTTACCGGCAAGTATTCAAACCGGCATTCCAAGCACTAAATACACGACCGCCGTTGCCAGATGAGATTGAACGCATCCGGAGCAATCTGCCGATCCAACCAGAGGTAGCGCGAGCCATTTTTTCCAGTGAGGGTTTCATTGGTGAGAAAGATTCGGTGCTCGCGGACGGGCAATTCTATCCCTTCGCGGGCAAACGAGTGTCTGTTCTGGAAGAGGCCTTTAGCGATTGTCAGTTAGAATTGTTTCTGGCGCTCAGGAACCCCGGCAGTTTTATCCCGAAATACCTGATGTCTTTACCGGAACAGGCGCGCGAGGACGTGATCCGCAACAATGATCTTAGTCACCTCAGCTGGGTTGAGATGATCGAAGATGTTCACGACTTTGCCCCCGGGGTGCAGATTACCCTGTGGTGCAATGAGGACATTCCGCTTCTGTGGGGGGACGTTGTGCGCAGCGTCGGCGGGCTTGCTGCGGACGTTGCGATCAAGGATGAATATGACCTGCTGATCTCTTTGCTGACCGAAGAAGGTCAATCACAAGCGCAGGCGATTCTGGACCAGGTTTCGACGCTTTCACAGGCTGAGACCCGTGACGTTCTTGCAGACATTCTGGCGAACCATGCTCAACCGGACAAAATGGAAGAAGAGCTGGACCTGCCCGGCTGGAGCGATGAGATCATCGACGCATTTTCCGAACTGTACGAGCAGGATCTGACCAGGTTGGAAACGATGGCCGGGGTGAAGGTTCTGAAACCCTGACCCCAGGCGCGGCTCACATGCCCAACGCTTCCTTATACATTTCGAGTACCGCCTCTTCTTCGGCGATATCGTCCTTGTCGCGTTTGCGCAGCGCGATGACCTTGCGCATCACTTTTGTGTCGTAACCGCGGGCTTTGGCTTCGGCCATGACCTCTTTCTGTTGTTCCGCCAGATCCTTTTTTTCGGCATCCAGGCGTTCAATCCGCTCCACGAACTGACGCAGCTCGCCCGCTGTCACACGGTAGTTGGCGGCGGCCTGATCTTCGGTCACGTCTTCCATATTTATCTCTCCAAAAGGCTGCGATCTGATGCATTAGCAACGGCAGTTAGCCGGATACATTGCCGCCGCGTGAGCTGCAAGCATCCAATCCTCGATGGGCTTGTGCGCGGTCGGTCGATCCGCTAAGCGCAACCAGGATTTGCGGAAAAATGTGGGGAACCATGTTCGAAATCATCACCTGGGGCGGTGCCGCCCTGTCACTTGCAGGCCTGCTGGGTCTGGTTTGGTGTATCCTGCGTGTGATGAAAGCGCGCAAATCCGGCCTGTCGGACGATGAATTGCGCGCCGCTGTTCAAGGCGTCCTGCCGTGGAATCTGGCGTCGCTTTTTCTTTCGGTGATTGGCCTGATGCTGGTGATCTTGGGAATCTCGTTCAGCTGACACTTCGCCTCAGACCGGCATATTGTCGAACTGCGCCTCGATGACATCTTCGCACAAAGCCGCATCCAGGTGTCGCAGGCGCGATGGCACGTGCATGCCTTCCTGACGCATCCGATCAATCACTTTGGTTACACTGGGCTGAAGCGCAAGCCGGGTCTCAAAACAGGCATTCTGCAGCTTTTGCTCCAGGTGTTCGGCTTCGGAATACAAACTTTTTGCAGACATTTTATTCCTCCCAATTTCTATCACTGTCGCCGATATAGGTAACGGTTTTAAGACCTGGTTATCCTGGCGAACAAACGCGCGGAAAACTGCCTGTCGCCCACCCGGTATCGGCAACCTAAGGCAGAATGATTAAATTCTAATCGGAATTGGATTAACTTGCCTTGACACGCATCAAATCAAAGATTGCCGGTTGCATCATATTCTGAAAAACATATATGATGAGTTGCGCGCTGACGGAGAGCCAAATGACACCAATTGTGAAAGCGTTTTTCGACCCTGACACCAATACGGTCTCGTACCTCGTACAAGAACCCGAGGGGACGGCCTGCGCAATCGTCGACAGCGTTCTGGACTTCGATCACGCCTCGGGCCGAACGAAGACCGACTCGGCGGATCAGATCGTCGCTTATGTTCGCGACAATGAGCTAAGGGTCGAGTGGATTCTGGAAAGCCATGTGCATGCCGACCACCTTTCGGCGGCACCCTATCTGCAACAGGAACTGGGCGGAAAGATCGGTATCGGTGAACAGATCGTGACGATCCAGGAAACTTTCGGGAAAATCTTCAACGAAGGGACCGAGTTTCAGCGCGACGGCAGTCAGTTTGATGCTTTGTTCCGCGATGGCGACAGCTTCCATGTTGGGCAGATGCGTGGCGATGTTTTCCACACGCCCGGCCATACGCCCGCCTGCATGACATATGTGATCGGAGACGCGGCTTTTGTCGGTGACACGCTGTTCATGCCGGATTTCGGCACCGCGCGGTGCGATTTTCCCGGCGGGTCTTCGGAAATGCTGTTCGAGTCGATCCAGAAGATCCTGGCACTACCGGATGAGACACGAATCTTTGTCGGCCATGACTACAAAGCTCCGGGGCGTGATGAATTTGCCTGGGAGACAACAGTCGGAGAGCAAAAAGCCCTGAACGTCCATATCGGCCAAGGCAAATCAATCGAGGAATTTGTCGAGATGCGCGATGCCCGCGACGCAACCCTGCCCATGCCTCGCCTGATCCTGCCGTCTTTGCAGGTTAACATGCGGGCCGGGCAGATGCCGCCTGCGGATGAACAGGGCGACGTGTTCCTGAAGGTGCCGATCAACAAGTTGTGACGCGGACCCATCGGGCGAACTGAGGATAGCGAATGTACATTGAATGGATTTGGGGGCTTGCCGGTGGCTTGCTGATCGGGCTGGGCGCTGCAGTCTACCTTCTGGGCAATGGGCGCATCATGGGCGCCAGTGGGATTCTTGGCGGGCTGGTTGATGGCAGTGACCGCACGTTAGAACGCCTAAGCTTCATCGCAGGCGTCATCGCGACGCCGCTTATTTTGAGCCCCCTGCTCTCTTCTACGCCCATGACCCATCTGACCGACAATTTCACAGTGATCGTCATCGCCGGCCTTTTGGTTGGCGCAGGAACGCGCATTGCCAATGGATGCACCTCGGGGCACGGGGTATGCGGTATCTCTCGATTCTCTGTCAGGGGCATCATCGCGACGTTGATCTATATCGGCGCAGGTGGGGCAACAATTGCCCTGATGCGCCATGTATGGGGACTGATTTGATGCGGGTTCTCATATCGATGCTGGCCGGATCTCTGTTTGGTGCCGGCCTTTTGATTTCGGGCATGACCGATACCACCAAGGTTCAGGGGTGGCTGGATGTGTTTGGAAACTGGGATCCCACTCTGGCATTTGTGATGGGCGGCGCGATCCTGCCGATGCTCATCGCCTGGAGAATGACTGCCCACCGCAGACCGCTGACCGGTGGTCAGTTTCCTAAGATGAGCCCGCCCGAGCTGGACCGCCGCCTGATTATCGGTTCCGTGATGTTTGGTATGGGCTGGGGCTTGTCCGGGCTGTGTCCCGGACCCGCTATCGCGTCCATCACCTATGGCGGCCTTGGCGGCGCTGTGTTTCTGGCTGCGATGATCACGGGAATGTTTGCGGCGCCCGGACTTGGTGCGCAACTGGACAGATCCGCAAACGCGGCCTAAGCAATTGCCATGGAGATTCGACCAATAACCCCCCGCTATGCCGTCTCGCCCCAAATCACGGTCGAGGACGTCCCAGCCATCGCCGCAGCAGGTTTCGTTAAGGTCATCTGCAACCGTCCGAATACGGAAGTTCCACCAACCATGCAGTCGGATGCAATCGGACAGGCTGTCCGGGCGGCCGGGATGGAATATGAGGTTCTGGAACTGACCCACCAAACCATGACGCCTGGCAATGTCGCCCTGCAACGAGAATTGGCTGAAAGCTGCTCTGGCCCCGTCTTAGCCTATTGCGCGTCGGGCACGCGCTGCTCAGTGGTTTGGGCTTTAGGTCAGTGCGACCACATGAGCGCGGACGAGATCCTCGAGGCCACAACCAAAGCCGGATATATGCTGGACAACCTGCGCCCCGCGCTGGAGCATATGCGCGGTTCTGACGGCTAAGGACGTTTGTCACTCAGGTTAGGTTGGGTCGGGAATGTCGTCCAATCCCGTCAGACCTGCCAGTTGCGAAATCTCGGCCGCCATCTGATCCGGGCTGCCTAAGCCCAGATCGCTATCCAATTCGTTTAATGCCACTTCATCTATCGGCACGACCTCATGTGCGGGATCGATTGGCATCGGATCTTTCAGAGTGTCCGGCACTGGCGCGCTGCTTCGTGCCTCCAGAAACTCGGGCATTTCAGCTTGCTCCAGCGCCGCAGCCGAAGCACATTCGTTCAACCGTACTGCGCGCATCCCACCGCATTGCCCCAAACGTCCAATTGCAGCCCGCGTTCGACCAATTGTCAGGATTTCCGCGCGGTCCAGCCGTGATCCGGTCAACGGTAGAACGTCCCCAACTGACAGCCCGGACAGGGTTGCCAATGGCACTGACATCCTGCCGATCACCGTATTCAATTCGGCCCGGACAACCCCCGACGCTTGCTCAAGCTTCGGGCCGGCAGCAACTTGAATTTCATCATCGGCCCCCTGCTCTGTCGGTGTATCGGGCAACAGAACTGTGATCTGCCCCTGTCGCAACCCACCGCCAAGTTCTACCGTCAAGTCAAACACGCGATATGCGTCTTCGACCATGGCCAGCGACAAAGAGCGCAGATCTGCCAACCGCGCCCGGAATTCATAACCGGCAAGACTGGATTGATCGGCGGCTGTATCGACCAGCGCGACAGCCCTGGCCAAAGCGTCTTCGACCAGCGGCGCCACCAATGCGGCATCCGTATCTGTGTACTCCCGTGCCGTTGGCGGGTTCGGCATAACTTCACCAATTGTCTGCACTTGCACGATCGCTGACACGACCCCCATATCCACGCAAATCGCCGCGGACATCCCGTCCGCGTTGCCAAGGCGCAGCAGCATCCAGTTCGCATCAACCTCCTCAGCCAGCGTGTCCTGAGCTTTGAGAGACTGCTTTGCCCCGATCACGGATAACGGCAGCTGGAACCGATCCCCTGCCGTTCGCGCAAAGGCCAGTCGCAGGGCACGAAGAACGGAACGCGGCTTTTCGCCTTGTTCCTCTTGTCCTGCGGAAAGTTTGCGCGCCAAAGCTGTGCTGACAGACTGCGTCATGCCCGATACCGATTTGAGTTTCTGAACCTGGTATCCGGTCTAACCCGAGGCGGGTTACCAATGTCTTTATGCTCGTATCATTGCGCAGCTTGCCGGTGCGCCAGCGGAAGGCGGACGCGAAAGGCCGCACCGCCCTGCCCAGGAAGATAACTGATCTCGCCGCCCAGACGCTGCATGATCTCGCGACAGATCGCCAGCCCCAAACCAGCGCCACCCGCCTTGTCCCCACCGACACGGGCAAACTTTTCGAACACCATCGATTGCGCTTCGGGTGGGATGCCACTGCCGTTATCGGTGAAATCAATGACGAGCTGCCCCCCGACATCATGGGCCGAAATGGTCAGAAGGGGTTCATCCGCGTCGCAATATTTCTGCGCGTTCGAAATCAGATTGATAAAGACCTGCCCCAACCGATCAAGATCAGTGTTCAACGGAATACGCTCGGACGGTCGCGAGCGGCGAATCCTGAGTTTTGGATGTGACCCCGCCAATGCGCTTGAGACCGCCCGATCCAGGATCGAACCAAGGGTATCCCCACCCATATTCAGGCTCACACGACCACTTTCCAGAACGCTCAGGTCCAGCAAATCGTCCAGCAGGCGAGTCAGTCGTAGCGCCTCATCGTGGATAATCGCGGCATAGCGCGTTTGCTCTTCGGCACTCAGACCGTCCGTATCGCGCATGATCTCGGAAAAGGCTCGGATTGAGGTCATCGGCGTCCGAAGTTCATGGCTGACCTGACTAAGGAACCCGTCTTTTTGTTCCGAGATCTGTGTCAGCTTGGTATTCGCCTCCCGCAATTGGCGCGCGGTACGGCTGAGCTCGGCGGATTTGGCCTCAAGCTGGCTGGAATACTCCAACAGTTCCGCCGACTCGTCAGCCACCGCAAGCAAGTCCTCAACCGAAACGGACGATCCACCGACAATCTGCCCGATCATCGCATGGGCCGTGGCCGCGCCGACCGAGCCGCTGAGTTCACGTTCCAGTCTTTCCAAAAAACCCGGCGTGGGTTCCGGCAAGCTTGTCCGTCCACCCTGTGCTTCGGCCTCGTGCTGAAAGAACTCCTGCGCCGGGCCAGAGCCCAGAATGCGCTGTGTCATGATCATCAGGTCTTCGCTTTGCGCAACCGACCCGGTCCAACCAGCAGGTGAGACCGAGTGGTCAAAAACATTGACGAACTGCGCGCCCTGAAGACGCTCCAACGGGCTGGGAAAGCTCAACAATGACGCGGCGCAGAACGCAGCCGTATTCAATGCCAACGACCACATGACCGAGTGGACCATGGGGTCCATTCCTTCGATCCCGAAAAGGGCCCTTGGGCGCAGCCAGCCCCACCCGAAGGGACCGTTCTGCAACACCGAGTCGGGCATTATTGCCCCGCCCATCCCCGGTAGTAACAAGGTGTAAATCCACAGCACAAAACCAACCGTCAGCCCCACCAACGCCCCGGTTCGCGTGGCCCCGCGCCAGAACAACCCTCCTACCAGCGCTGGCAGGATCTGGGAAATGCCCGCGAAGGCCACCAGCCCGATCGACGCCAGTGCAGCCCCACCGCCCGACAAGCGGTAGTAATAGTAACCCAGCGCCATGATGACCGCGATGGACACGCGCCGCGCCATCAGCACCACGTTGCGCACATCACCCGAGACCGAACCCGCCCCCCCTTGCGTGCTTAGCCAGATCGGCATGACCAGATGGTTCGACACCATGGTCGACAACGCCATTGCCGTCACGATGACCATAGACGTGGCCGAGGAAAACCCGCCGATAAACGACAGCATCGCCAGCCAGTCGTTCCCCTGCGACAAGGGCACCGTCAGCACGAACAGGTCAGGGTTCGAGCCTTCGGGCATCAAATCCAGCCCCACGACGGCGATGGGCACGACAAACAGGCTCATCAACAGCAGATATAACGGGAAAGCCCAAGCAGCGGTTCTCAGATGCCCCTCATCCGCATTTTCAACGACCATCACCTGAAACATCCGCGGTAAACAGATGAAAGCGGCAGCCGAGAGGAAGATGAAGGTCGTCCAACGTCCGGCATCCACATTCCATTGCCCGATTTCCGAGGCATCGATGCGATCCATCATCGGGCCGATCCCACCCGCAACCCCCCAAACCACGAAGACACCAACCGCAAGCAAGGCGAACAGTTTGACGACCGATTCCAACGCAATGGCGGTGACCACGCCGTGGTGACGCTCATTCGCGTCCAGATTTCGAGTGCCAAATAGGATAGCAAATACCGCCAGGCCCGCAGCTACCCAAAACACACTGGAACCTTCTCGGTAGAGGCCCGAGGGATCAGCCTCTGCAAAGATGGAAAAAGACAGTGTAATGGATTGCAGCTGCAACGCGATGTACGGCGTTCCACCCAAAACGGCCAGAATGGTCACGCAAATGGCCAGCGTGTTGGATTTTCCGTATCGCGAGGAAATCAAGTCTGCGATGGATGTTACCCGCTGGGTGCGTCCGACCCGAACGAGCTTGCGCAGACCCCA
Source organism: Ruegeria sp. YTSC004 (assembly GCF_059609805.1). Taxonomy (NCBI): domain Bacteria; kingdom Pseudomonadati; phylum Pseudomonadota; class Alphaproteobacteria; order Rhodobacterales; family Roseobacteraceae; genus Ruegeria; species Ruegeria sp. YTSC004. Next base: position 110,012 of record NZ_JBXWMJ010000009.1, on the reverse strand, counting down.
CCACCAGCTGAGCATCACCAGCGTTGGCCCAAGGTAGATCGTAACAAATTCCAACCCGGACCGCGCAGCATTTCCGACCGCGCCGTAAAAGGTCCAAGCCGTGCAATAAATCGACAGCGACAAGGTATAAATCAGCGGAGACCGCAACCACGCCCCTCGGCCAGCGGCCGCCATCCGGTCAGCGGCAAAAGCCACCCCGAACAACAGAACGACATAGCCGAGGCAAACCAGGATCAGAACGTTTAGTGTGGCCATCAATCCGACTCTGCCTCGGCATCGTCACTTACAACCATTCGTCTGGCTGCAAATCCAAAGATCAGACTGATTATGATCAGCAAAGCCCAGCACGTGAAGATATACAGAACTGCTGAAGACAGCGGCACACCATCATCAGATGAGCCTTGGCTTGGCCAGAGCAGCGGAATGGCAACAAGAGCCGCCCCCAGAATGGGCAAAAGACGCGCGGCATCCATCAACCTGCGGCGGCGATAACTTTGACGCTCGAGAAATAGCGAAGGCCGGACCCCTTGGGGTTTGCGATCTTCGCCCGAGTTCATGACCGCGTTGCCTGCGCGTGCAGGTCTCGCACCGCTGTCAGCACTTCGGCGTTGGAAAACGGTTTGGTCATAAAGCGGCTGACCCCGGCATTTTCAGCCATTTCCCGGTCGCGCGATTGCCCGCGCGCTGTCAGCATCAAAACGGGCAAATGCTGCATGCCCTCAAGCTCGCGCAGGTTGCGCAAAATCTCCATCCCGCTTTTGCCGGGCAGCATAACGTCCAGAATGACCAGATCAGGGTTTGCGCCCTGAATGACTTCTATCGCATCCGACCCTTCTGCGTGCGTTTCAACGTGCCATCCCTCGCGGGTCAGCAAAAATCGAATGGCCTCAGCGATGTTGGGCTCATCCTCAATTAACAGAACCTTACGGCTCATATGTTCCATTCCTCCCCATGACAGGTTCTGTCCGTGAACCTGTCGGCGTCAGCTTAAGCCTTCTGTCAGGAAACTGTCAAAAACCTTCGCTCAAAATCGACGGCTCTCGGCGCGATGCACAGGCGTCATTCGGGCAAACCCGGCAGCTTGGGCCGACCCGGGTCACGGATTGCGCGCTCGGAGCCCCCTCTTCCACCGCTCGGACAAGCATGACTGAATGATAGGCGGGCGCATCGTCATATTCTGAAACCGCCTGCGGCCACGCGTAGGCATAGCAGTCGAACTCGGCCGCCGTTCGCCCCAATTGCACAACGCGTTTGCGGATCGGAACCAATGGTCTGTTCAGAGCCTGAAAGATGGGCCAGAACGGGCAGGCTTCGCCAAAGCGGGGCATGGCGAAGCCAGGCACGGATTTGCTGAACAGGATACTGCCCGACGCGTCACAGACCACCAACCCGGTCGGCCGCCCTAGATATCCTTCGGGCAATGTCGCCAGCCGCCGCAGGACTGTCGGGATATCTACTGAAAACCGTGCCGCCAGAGCCAGCGGATCAGGCTCGGCCTCGGTCAGAGCCTTCTGCACGTCGTCCAGAGGCATGGCTCTGACATCTGCGGCGTAGGTATCCAGATATCCCTTGGTCACAGTCCGCGCTGCTGCCGATTCAATCGCGCTCAGGTCAATGTCCGCACCGCTTCCGCCGGCTTCGATCTGCGGGAAATGGTGGCTGTTGGCCTGAAAAAAAGCCTCAGCATCCTCCGAGGGTACACCGCGACGGTCATCGGCCGCCTCAGAATCATCCAAATATGCCACCAGAGACTTGGAACTGTCAGCTAGCCTTTCAGCATCCTGGTGCAGGTTGCGGTGAAACCGATCGCGCCACTCGGGCTCGATTTCCTGCGTGTCGGCCAGAATCCCTGCCGTTGAACGAATGGCAGCGGCCGTTGACAGCACCTCGTGCATCGACGCGGCAAGATGTGGATCATGCGTCAGTCGGTCGGACAGGGTTTCAACCGTGCGCTCAAGCGAGACGACCCGGCGATGCATCTGCGCCAGAACTCCGGCCCACCCGGGAAACCGACCTGCGAACTCTTCCAGCGCGTCCACTTCGGCCTGTTGTCCAACCGCATCTGCAGCAGCCTCGCGCAGCGCCGAAATCAGCGTCGCCTCAATCCCTTGGGTCAGCAGCGAAGGCTCAACAGACAGCGCATTGGCGATATCCACCAGCAGCTTGCCCCCGATCCGACGGCGATTGTGTTCGATTAGATTCAAATAGGACGCCGAGATCCCAACCTGCCGCGCAAGCTCGGCCTGCCGCAGACCTGAGATTTGGCGTCGCTCGCGAATGCGGCTACCCGTCAGCGTGTCGCGCATGTTACATCACCCAATTCGACCCATTCTTTTCAAAACTCCCATTAAATTTCTAAAGCTTAAAGGCCGATTTTCATAGCCCATTTACAGCATTCACAACTGCGATTGCGGATGGCCCTTACCTTCCACCCCAGCTTTCGGTGCCCAATCTGCCAAATCTGCATCCACCCTCTTCTAATTTTCCCGAATTCCTTGCACGATAGCCAGATGAGCGACCCAGCCTTCGAATATGCCCCCATCGGATTGGTCGAGTTGGAAAACCGCATCATCCGACGCTGCAATCTGCAATTCGCCCGCACCTTTGGCGGCGAGGAGGCAGAGTATCGCAATATGCCCCTGCTGCACCTCTACCCCTCGGTCGCGGACTGGGAGAGGATCGGACAGCGCGGCCTGAAAGCGATGCAGGACACAGGATATTATACCGACGAACGAGTAATGCGCCGTCGCGACGGTGACCTGTTTTGGTGCCGTGCACGCGGACGATCCCTGACACCGGACGACCCGTTTCGCCATGGCATCTGGAGCTTTTCTGATATCTCCGAAGACCGCCCGCTGGTCGAACTGACAACCCGCGAACGCGAAGTTGCCATCATGTCCTGCCGTGGTCTGTCCGCCAAGGAAATCGGCGTCGAGTTGGGGCTGAGCTATCGCACAATCGAGGCTTACCGCGCCCGTCTGCTAGAGAAGTTCGGCGCGCGCAAACTACCTGAACTTGTGGCAAAACTCTCAGGCATGCCCCTTTAATCCGTTTCCCCCCGAAATATTGGGCAAAACCCCCATCTGACATGCCGAGACTGCGCTTTTCATGACCGTCCGCATAGCTTATAACGCTGCGTAATCAGACCAAAGCCCGCGAGAACAGACGGGCCAAAGGGGAACCGTCGAGGACACTCATGACAGATACCAAACACGAAGCGGACGTGGCATTCATCAAGGCACTGGCCGAACTGCTACGCGAAAATGACCTGACCGAACTGGAAGTCATGCGCGAATATGGTGATGACGACAGTTTGAATGTCCGCGTCAGCCGTATGTCGCCGGTCGCGCCCGCCCCTGTTCAGATGGCCGTACCGGCAGCGGCACCAGCACCCGTAGCAGCAGCCGCTGCACCTGTCGAAGCTCCGGCGGCACAGGAAGATCCGGCCAGCCACCCGGGCGCTGTCACCTCGCCCATGGTAGGAACCGTTTATATGCAGCCCGAACCGGGCGCACCTTCCTTCATCAGCGTCGGCGCATCGGTGTCCGAAGGCGACACACTGCTGATTGTCGAAGCGATGAAAACCATGAACCACATTCACGCGCCCAAATCCGGAACCATCAAACGCATTCTGGTCGGTGACGGTGATGCGGTGGAATTCGGCACCCCTCTGGTCATCGTTGAGTAAGGCGGTCCCATGTTCGACAAGATCCTGATTGCCAACCGAGGCGAGATCGCCCTGCGGGTCATCCGCGCTGCCCGCGAGATGGGGATTAAGACGGTCGCCGTCCATTCCACCGCCGATAGCGACGCGATGCATGTGCGCATGGCGGACGAATCGGTCTGCATCGGCCCTCCGCCCAGCCCGCAAAGCTACTTGTCGGTGCCCGCGATCATCTCGGCTTGTGAAATCACTGGGGCACAAGCGATCCACCCCGGCTATGGCTTCCTGTCCGAGAATGCCGAATTCGTGCAGATCGTCGAAGATCACGGCATCACCTTTATCGGCCCCACCGCCGAGCACATCCGTGTCATGGGCGACAAGATCACCGCCAAGGACACGATGAAAGCACTGGGTGTGCCTTGCGTTCCAGGTTCCGACGGCGGCGTGCCCGATCTGGAGGCGGCCAAGAAAATCGGCGAGGAATTTGGTTATCCCGTCATCATCAAAGCCACCGCTGGCGGCGGCGGTCGCGGCATGAAAGTTGCGATGAGCGCGGATGAGATGGAAAGCGCATTTATGACCGCGCGCGCCGAGGGCAAAGCCGCCTTTGGCAATGACGAGGTCTATATCGAGAAATACCTGACCACTCCCCGCCATATTGAGATTCAGGTCTTTGGCGACGGCAAGGGCAAGGCTGTACATCTGGGCGAACGCGACTGCTCACTACAGCGCCGCCACCAGAAGGTGTTTGAAGAGGCACCCGGCCCCAGCATCACCCCGGAAGAGCGCGCCAAGATCGGTAAAATCTGCGCGGACGCCGTGGCCAAGATCAACTATATCGGCGCCGGAACCATCGAGTTCTTGTATGAGAACGGCGAGTTCTACTTCATCGAGATGAACACCCGCCTGCAGGTGGAACACCCGGTGACCGAAGGCATCTTTGGCGTCGATCTGGTGCGCGAACAAATTCTCGTCGCAGCTGGAGAAGCGATGTCGTTTGGTCAGGATGATCTTGTGATCAACGGCCACGCCATCGAGGTCCGGATCAATGCAGAAAAGCTGCCGAACTTCTCACCCTGCCCGGGCAGAATCTCGGCCTTTCATGCCCCCGGCGGTCTGGGTGTGCGGATGGATTCGGCGCTGTATGATGGGTATTCGATTCCACCCTATTACGACTCGCTGATTGCCAAGCTGATCGTACATGGCCGCGACCGGGCCGAGGCGCTGGCACGACTAGATCGCGCATTGGGCGAACTGATCGTGGACGGTATCGATACAACCGTGCCGCTGTTCCATGCATTGCTGCAAGAGCCGGAAATCCACAACGGTGATTACAACATTCATTGGCTGGAACACTGGCTTGCGGCGAATATGGCCCAATAATGTCACGGGACCAGAGGGCGCTTGCGCTCTGGTCCCCAAGTATCGCGCATGAGCCTGACCCCGGAACTATTGCTACACGGCTATTCCATCGGAATTTTCCCGATGGCCGAGCACCGCGATGACCCGGAACTGTTTTGGGTCGATCCCAAGTTTCGTGGCGTTTTTCCGCTAGATGGCTTTCATATCTCGCGCAGCCTTGCACGCCGCATTCGAAAGTCCGGTTATGCTATCAGCATCAACCGAGATTTTGCCGGAGTGGTCGACGGCTGCGCCGATCGGGCAGACACCTGGATCAATGCCGAGTTGCGCCGCCTTTATCAACAACTCCACCTCTCGGGTCGGGCCCATTCACTAGAGGTTTGGGAAGAAGATGTACTGGTCGGCGGCGTCTACGGCGTTTCGCTAGGTGCGGCGTTTTTCGGCGAAAGCATGTTTTCCCGCCGAAAGGATGCCTCGAAAATCGCGCTGGCCTATCTTGTGGACCGCCTGCGCCAAACCGGATTTCGGCTGTTTGATACGCAATTTCTGACCGCTCATCTGGCGTCTCTGGGGGCGATCGAAATTCCGCGCACGCAATATCGGAATACGCTTGAAGAGGCGATCAATGCCAGTGCGGATTTCGAGGCAGCAGTGCCTCAGTCACCGGACGCAGTGATACAGCGCATCACCCAGACGTCATAACGCGCATGGTCCAGCGCGTTCAGCGCGGGCGACGTGGCAATCATCCAGCCGTCAAACAGTTGATCTGTCCCGCCTTTTTCCCAGATCGTCAGGTAGGCAAACGCATCACCGGTCGGGTTGTCCGCTGGATAGCGGCAATCGCCCAAGGCCACATCCAACCCAAAAACCGGCAGTGTCTGACCATTCCGCATTTCAACATCGACGGTCTGACCGCTGACCTTGTCCAGACCACGCAGCATTGCGCCAGGACCGGATTGGGCTTTTTGCTGGGCCGTGGCCCCCGTCGCGACCAGCAACGCTACAATCAGGGCAAATCGCTTCATTCGCTTCCGTCCCCGGCCACAAACTTGACCAGCAGGGAAATCAGACTGACGGCACCTTGCGTATCTTCGACTTGATCGCCCGCTTCAAAGTAGAAAGGCGAACCACCCGGCATAACCTCGACAAAGTTGCCGCCCAACAGCCCTTCGGATGAGATGACAATCGCGCTGTCGTCCGGCACCAGAATTCCGTCAGAGATCGAGAAGGTGGTATCGGCGCGATAGGTTTCGGGATTCAGGTCTACACCGGTTACAGTGCCGATCTTGACACCAGCAAGGCGTACGTCAGTGCCGACGCCTACCCCTTCTAAGGAACGGAAAGAGGCGCCCAGTTCATAGCCGCCACTGCTTTGCGACAGGCCGGTGGATTGGCTGGCGTAAACGCCAAATGCGACGGCACAGGCTAAGACGACCCCACCGACCAGAACTTCGGTTGCATTATAACTCGACATTGCTCGCCTCGTGTTATTCCGGGCTCCAGGCCTCGTAGTCCTTACGCTCGACCGGGTCCGGGCGGCGCAAAGAACCTGCTGGTGCATAAGCCAAAGCAGAGCCTGTCAGATTTTCCTGATGCGGTTTTTCCCAGGATTTGTGTTTCAGCGGTTTGTCCGTCGGCGGCTCATCCCAGGTGCGGTGCAGCCAGCCATGCCAATCGGGGTCAACTCGGCTTGCCTCGGCCTCACCATTGAAAATAACCCAGCGTCTGCTGTCGTCGGCATTGTGATAGAACACGTTGCCTTCGTCGTCTTCACCGACCTTGATACCCTTACGCGATGTGTAAATCTGCGTGTTCAATGTGGATCCGTTCCACCAGGTCACGGCCCGCAAAAGACTGTTTAGGATTCCCATCAGCTGCCTCCGGCATTTCTGTACCCGCAGATATGGACCAAAGGCGGGCTAAGGTCCAGTGTCACAAAAACCGCACCCTCTATTGCGGCAGAGCCGCGGTCACTTCGATTTCGATGCGGTCCTCGGGTGTTATGAGATTGCATTCGATCACCGTCGCTGCCGGTGGGTTGTCACCAAAAGCTTCTACCAACAACGGCCAGCAAAGTTCGAACTCATTCATGTCCGGCAAATAGTAATTGACCCGAACTACGTCCGCAAAACCGACTCCAGCCTCGGCCAGCGCTTTTCCAATCGCCTCCAAGGACGACTTGCACTGCCCTACAATGTCCTCCGGCACGTTGTCACCTTGGGCGCAAGTCCCGGCGACAAAGACGAAACCATTTGCAACCACAGCACGACAATAGCCGATTTTGGCCTCGAATTCTCCGCCAGATGAAATGCGCCTGATTTTCATGCTTCCCTCCAAAAGAAAACGGCGCGGTCAATCCCGCGCCGTCTTGGTAATTCTTGTTGTGCCTTACCCTGCCGAAGCTGATTCCGCGGCATCCGCATAGATGATCAGTGGTTGCTTGTCAGACGACACCGCTTCTTCGTTCACCACCACTTCGGTTACGTTCTTCATGCCCGGAAGTTCGAACATGGTGTCCAGAAGGATATCCTCGAGGATCGAGCGCAGCCCGCGCGCGCCGGTTTTGCGTTCGATGGCCTTCTTGGCGATCGACTTCAGCGCATCATCAGTAAAGGCCAGCTCGGCGTCTTCTAATTCGAACAGGCGCTGGTACTGCTTGACCAGAGCGTTCTTGGGTTTGGTCAGGATTGTGACCAGTGCATCTTCGTCCAGATCCTCCAGCGTTGCCAGAACCGGCAGACGACCAACGAATTCCGGAATCAGGCCGAACCGCAGCAAATCCTCGGGCTCGAGATCCTTGAAAATCTCACCCACGCCACGTTCATCATTGTCCCGCACGTCGGCACCAAAGCCCATGGCCGAGCCTTTGCCGCGTTGCGCGATGATCTTATCCAGACCTGCAAAAGCACCACCGCAGATGAAAAGGATGTTCGTGGTATCCACTTGCAGGAATTCCTGCTGCGGATGTTTGCGCCCGCCCTGCGGCGGTACACTGGCCACGGTGCCTTCCATCAGCTTCAGCAGCGCCTGCTGTACACCCTCGCCCGACACGTCACGCGTGATGGACGGGTTTTCGGATTTGCGGGTGATCTTGTCGACCTCGTCGATATAGACGATGCCGCGCTGCGCGCGTTCGACATTGTATTCGCTGGACTGCAGCAGCTTGAGGATGATGTTTTCAACATCCTCACCCACATACCCGGCTTCGGTCAGTGTGGTTGCGTCTGCCATGGTGAACGGCACATCCAGAATGCGCGCCAGCGTCTGCGCCAGCAGCGTCTTACCGCAGCCGGTCGGACCGATCAGCAGAATGTTGGACTTGGCCAGCTCAATATCGCTGCCTGCCTTTTGCGCGTGGTTCAGACGCTTGTAGTGGTTGTGCACCGCCACCGACAGAACCCGTTTAGCGGTGGCCTGACCGATTACGTAATCGTCCAGCACCTCACAAATGTCTTTGGGTGTTGGAACGCCATCGCTGGATTTCAGGCCGCTGGCCTTCGTCTCTTCGCGGATGATGTCCATACACAGCTCGACGCATTCATCACAGATGAAGACGGTGGGGCCGGCAATCAGCTTGCGCACCTCATGCTGGCTCTTGCCGCAGAAGCTGCAGTAGAGCGTGTTTTTGCCGTCACCGCCTGAATTCGTCGCCATGTTCTACCTTTCGGGCTTCGTCCCTGCGGTCTGTGTGGAACCGCGCATGCCACATGTTGGTGCAGCTTAGGCCACCACCGGGGCGGCTACAATCTCAAAAATGGTCCCCACGCCCAAGACGTGGGGAGATATTCTTAGGCCTCGTCACCATCCATTTTGGCGCGATTTTCGACGATTTCGTCGATGTGACCCCAGTCTTTCGCCTCTTCCGGGCTCATGAAGTTGTCACGATCCAGCGCTTTTTCAACCGCCTTTTTGGTCTGGCCGGTATGACGCACGTATATGTCATAAAGGCGATCCTTCAGTTTTTGCGTCTCGGCCGCGTGAATCATGATGTCGCTGGCCTGGCCCTGATAGCCGCCACTGGGCTGGTGCACCATGATCCGGCTGTTGGGCAGCGAGAAACGCATTCCCTTCTCGCCCCCGGCCAGCAAAACCGACCCCATCGAGGCCGCCTGACCGATCACCAATGTGGAACATTTCGGCTTGATATACTGCATTGTATCGTAAATCGACAAACCGCTGGTGACGACGCCACCGGGAGAGTTGATGTAGATCGAGATTTCTTTGTTCGGATTTTCCGCCTCAAGATGCAGCAATTGCGCGACGATCAGGTGGCTCATCCCGTCGTGGATCGGGCCGTTGATGAAAATGATCCGCTCTTTCAGAAGGCGCGAGAAAATATCATACGCGCGTTCACCCCGGCTGGTCTGCTCGACGACCATGGGAACGAGCGTATTCATATAGGTGTCAACGGGATCGAACATGAGAACCTGCCTGTTTTGCTATGGATCGGGACATTACCCGAAGAAACGTTACCCGAGTCTTAGTGTCGCCACGGGGGGGCTGCAAGGGGGGCACAACAGATCGCGCTCCAACCGCCCACAATAGGGGGATAGTCTGATGTCGAACGCACAGAAACAGCAGCGGTCAAGGCCTGGTTTGACGCGCTTGTTTGTAAGTTCCCCTTTTCGCATCACGTCATTTTGATCCATGCATATGGAAATTCATGCGCAGAACGTGTAGCAATGCGAACCGCTTTAGCGAAACACTCACAAAAGTTCCCCGACACCAGGGCTCAAAAGGAAAACACCAATGGCATTGCCTCAGATTTCACAGAATATGACGTCTGACGATTTCGATCGGATGGCGGGAAATGCGACCCGCGCATCGAATTTCCTCAAGGCGATCAGTCACGAAGGCCGATTGATGATCTTGTGCCATCTGGTCTCTGGCGAAAAATCCGTGACCGAGCTTGAGGATCTTCTTTCCGCGCGGCAGGCGGCTGTCTCGCAGCAGCTGTCCCGCCTTCGTCTGGAAGGCCTTGTGATTCCGCGACGCGAAGGCAAGGCTATTTACTACCGACTTGCTGACGACAGACCGCGCCGTATGCTTGAAGTGGTGTACGAGCTGTTCTGCGGCGACCAAAAGGACTGATTTCGTTTATCTTTCCACCGCACCAGACGCGTTGTTCCAGTCTTTCCGACCCGAACATTCTAACGTTGGTGCGGCCACACCCTGCCTTCGCAATCCATGCGGTCAATTTGGTCTGCAGCTTCGTGTTTCTATGCCCCGTGTCAGCGCGGTAAAATACTGGTTCCAGCAAATAAAAACTGCTAGGCCATGCTTAGAACATCAAATGGAGGTACTGATGATCCGAGCAATTCTGGTAGGGTTGGCACTGTTTTCTCTCGCCGCGTGCGAGACTGCCAAAGGTGCTGGCAAAGATATCGAAAAAGCAGGTGATGCCATTCAAGGCGCGGCAACTGACGTTCAGCAAAATATCTGACGCGGTTCAGGATATTGTGAAAGCACAACTTCTACATACAAGATATGGTTGAAGATTACAGCCAACCAAGTTACACTCCTTGGCACAGGTGCATAGACGCGGCATTGCATATCTGACACTTCGGGGTTCTTGTGCATCCACAAGAACCCCGTTCCCGTTTTGCAGGGGCAGAGTGGCAGCCTGGAAAAACCAGAGAAAAAGAAAAGGCGTCAGGTGCGCAGACGCGGTCCATGCATGTACCCTTGCGGATACTCCTGACGCCTTGCCGGGTCGATGCATCCGAGGGACGCCACGATCCAGTTGCCCAGACCCTGTTACAGGCCACGGCCGCTGCTCGGCATCCTAAGATGCTTTGCAGCACGCATCGACCTTCTGAGAGTCTGATCATCTGACCCGGGTCTGACACCCAATTCAACTGACCATCCACCGGTAAGCCTCTGCATATAAAAGCTAATCCTAAGACTTGCCCTTATTGCCTCGACCCCCTTTGGTCTTTGCGTCCCACCCTGGTTCCTAAGAACCGTTGCGGTAATAGAACTGTTACATCCGGGTCATGTTCCGACAAGAAAATAGCACTGCAGCATGAGAATTAGACGGGGATAAAGTGTTGATATCCGCCGGGAGAAAATTGTGGATAACTCCGGAAATCGAAACGCCGTGCGGTCTTGGCAATGGAAAACGCTGAATTCGACGAAATGACTCGATTTTCCTGACTTTCTGCACCCGCAAAGGCCATTTCGTTGCCGATTGCGGGTATTCACAGCCTCAGAGCATCGAATCAGACGGATCCGCGCTTACCATTGCCTGGCCAGAGATGTTCAGAGAAACTGGGGCCGGACGGCTCTCAGACCACAAGCTAAGCCGCGCTGAAGGTTCGCGAGACCCTAAACCACATATGCCGGGGAACGCCGCAATCCGGCACCGTGTGTTCAGGACCCTGTCGCTTGCAACCAAGATGCCGCCCGACCCGTCCCCCCTGAGGAGACGCTGTATCCGTATTTGAGAAACGTTCCGACCCGACCGAGATTACCTACTACGCGCTGCAACACGGTGCAGCCAGTACCCCCTACGGCCGGCCGGGCCGGAAACGCTTCAGTTCACCTGACGTTCGAGCACAACGCTGTACGTTGTCCCGCGACGCAGGCTACGGAAATCCGCGTAAATCTTGCCGTCCTCATAGCGCGCATCCACCAGCGCATTCACACCCACCTGCGGATCGGCCGAGCTTTCGACGATGCCGATGGTGCCCGACCCATCCAGACTGATGGTGCCGGTGGCGTCAAACACGCGCCAATCTGTGCCAGCATCCGGTCGCCACATGCTGGGCCCCCAGAACAGATTGTCCTGCTGCTGCTGGATATCCAGCACCCACTCTCCCTGATGAAAGCGCGGCGCATCTCCGGTGGCCACCCGAGACGGGGAGACCTTGGTATAAGTGCCCGTCCAGGCACCGCGCAGATCAGGTGTGGTTTCGGCCATCGAAGCCGTGGCAAGGCTGAGGCTTGTCGCCAGAGCGGCTGCTCCGGCAGTCATATATCTGGTCATGGGCTCTCCTCCAAAGTTCAGGGCCGTTGCTGGCCTGTTGTACAGATTGGAAGGGAGTGCGCAGGTTGCAACTTACCTAAGGGAAACTTCACAAACCGGTAATGTTTGCCTTATGCCCAGGCCAGCGCGGTACCGAGGATCACCAGACCGATGCCTGCCGCCTCGCGATACGAAAAGTTTTCGCCGAACAGAAAGAATGAGGCGATGGCGATCAGAACAACCTCGGCCCCCAGAATGCCGGTATAGATGATGCCCAGCCGTTCCTCGCGCAGCGCGGCGAGTTCCAGCGTCGCCCCGGCCAGCAGGGTCGCGACGATCAGCAGGCCAAGGCCCACGCCGGGGAGTTTCCACCAGAACTTCATCGCGATCATGGCCACAGAATAGAGACCCGCCGACCCGAGGGCGATAAGAGGGATCATGGATGTGGACATCTGCGCCTCCTGCTGAGGTTGCCGTGGGGTCAATCTTAGCAGGTGGGAGGGGTTGGGGCTGTGAGGTGGGTCACAACCCTCGGCTAGAACACAATCGCGATGAGTTCGGCCAGTCCGATCAGGCAGAGCAGTGCATTCGACGTCAGGACCAGCCCTTTCAAATTCCGCGCCTTTAGCCCGCGGGCGAAACTGGTCTGCGCAAACTCCTCGGTCATGTCATCCCGCAGGTTTTCAACGTCTTCCAACGCGGTCTTGCCCGCTAGAACGCCATAGGCCGTCACCGCAATCACCAACATAATCAACGGCAGAGCAAGCCCTTCGGGCCCAAACCCGATGATCGCAGCGATAGCGACATAGGCAAAGATCGAGGTGCGCATGATGTCGTAATAGTGGTCGAGACGGTTCATCGAAATCTGAGAACGCAGCTGCGGGTCCATAACTCTTCCCCCTATGAAAACTTGTTTGGAATGAAGGGAGTGTATCACTTTTTGCGGGATATCAGAAGTTTGGAGGTTGGGCTGGACCGAGGGCAGCGCTGGCCCGAGGGGGTGAGGCCCGTCTTGGAAACGGTCCAGTGGACCGTTTCAGGGCCGAACGGGCGGAGCCTCGGGGCGCAAACGCACTGCCCCATAGGTGCGGGTCGGCGCGGCCCGGCGATGCCGCCGGGCGGGTGGATTCGTCGGGGTACGGCTTCGCCTATTCGAGAAGATCATCGTCGCTTCTGTCTTCAAGTTGCCGGGAAGCATTTGTAACGTCGGGAATTTGGCCGACTTCTAAGTCATCGAAGTCCTTAGCAGCAGCGAAAACCTTAAGCCGTTTTTGTCTACCGTCCGGCGCATCCACAGATGTGAACGCGCAAACTGCTTCCATATTTTCGTCAAACTTACCCTTTTCGCGCAGTGCATACGCCCTTGCTGCATCGACAATTACAGTGAGCGAACGCCGATTTGCCTCTGCCAGCAAGTCAAAAGTAAATGCTTGTTCCTGCTCTAAATCGAACAGACGTCCAGTCCTGTTTCTTCCGTCAAAGCTGGTTACCAGAAAGCGTTGTGAACGAGTTTCATCGTTAAAAATGCTTTCGTACATGTATTCTTTACTCTCGGCATCCAACACAATCCGGTTTGCGTCTCCATTGATAAAGATATTGACGTTGGCTGATCCGTGATTGACCACTGAATGCGCCCTACGCACTGACGGTTCGGCGGCTTGAATCAAAGCGCCCAAATCACCTGCATTGATACGGCCATCGCTCTCAGCATCCTCAATTTCGGAAGAACCAATCAATCCGGTTGCTCGCTTAAAGACTGTTTCGATGAGCTTCCACGACGCGTTCGCCAAGCCTGATCCGTATGCCTCCACCAAGTACGGGGCAAACTGAGAAAACTCAAAAACGAACTCGTATGAACCAGGTCGCGTAGTCTTTAAATTAAGTACTAAGTCGAGATCCTTAAAATTCCGGCGTCTAATTTCGCCGTTTTGGGCAAAATAAAGCACCATCATCAAAGCTTGAGAGATTGCATGTGCGCTATCTAAAGCTGTAAAGGCTGGAACATTATGCTCGTCACTTTGGTCCCCGGTTAGAGAAATAACCAACCAACAGGGTTTTCTTCTGTCACAATTGCACCTTTAGGAAATATGGGGAATTGCGCGCCACCCTATAGGTTGCAATATGAGTGTAAAGATCAAAAACAAAAAGATAAAATATGATCTTGAAATGCAGATTATGTTGGTCGACTAGCCCCACAGCGTGGGCACGCTAGTTGGCTACGCCAACCGCTTTCGCCCACCCGCCTTAAAAATGGTCAGCCTTTAGCTGTCCATTTTTAAGGCGCTAATAAACGCCTCCTGCGGGATATCCACCTTCCCGAACTGGCGCATCTTTTTCTTACCCGCCTTCTGCTTGTCCAGCAGTTTGCGTTTCCGCGTGGCGTCGCCTCCGTAGCATTTGGCGGTCACGTCCTTGCGCAGCGCAGATAGGGTCTCGCGGGCGATGACCTTGCCTCCGATGGCGGCCTGGATCGGGATTTTGAACATGTGGCGCGGGATCAGGTCCTTGAGCTTTTCGCACATCGCCCGGCCCCGCATCTCGGCCCGGTCGCGGTGAACCATGGTTGACAACGCATCAACCGGCTCGTCATTCACCAGCACCGACATCTTGACCAGATTGTCCTCGGTATAGCCGGTCATCTGGTAGTCAAACGAGGCATAGCCCTTGGTCACCGATTTCAGGCGGTCGTAAAAGTCAAAGACGACCTCGTTCAGCGGCAGGTCATAGACGACCATGGCGCGGCTGCCCGCATAGGTCAGGTCCATCTGGATGCCGCGACGGTCCTGGCAGAGTTTCAGCACGTCGCCGAGGAATTCATCGGGAACCAAGATGGTCGCCTTGATGCGCGGCTCCTCGATATGGTCGACCTTGGACGGGTCGGGCATGTCGGCGGGGTTGTGCAGCTCGATCATCTCGCCGTCTTTCATGTAGACGTGATAGATCACCGACGGCGCGGTAGTGATGAGTTCGATATCATATTCGCGTTCGATGCGGTCGCGGATGACCTCAAGGTGTAGCAGGCCGAGGAAGCCACAGCGGAAGCCAAAGCCAAGTGCTGCCGAGGTTTCCATTTCAAAGCTGAAGCTGGCGTCGTTGAGGGCCAGCTTGTCGATCGCATCACGCAGGTCCTCGAATTCGGAACTGTCCACGGGGAAGAGGCCACAGAAGACCACCGGCTGCGCGGGTTTGAAGCCTGTCAGAGCCTCTCCGGTCCCGTTGCGGTCATTCGTGATGGTGTCGCCAACGCGAGTGTCGCGGACCTGTTTGATTGATGCGGTGAGAAAGCCGATCTCACCGGGGCCGAGGCTGTCGACCATCTCCATCTCAGGGCGGAACACGCCAACGCGGTCCACATGGTGCAGGGTGTTGTTCGACATGAACTTGACCCGCATGCCCTTTTTCAGCGTGCCGTCCATAATGCGGACCAGAACGATGACGCCGAGATAGGCGTCATACCAACTGTCGACCAGCATGGCCTTGAGCGGCGCGTCCAGATTGCCCTGCGGTGCAGGCAAGTGGTTGACGATAGATTCCAGCGTTTCGTGGATGCCCTGCCCGGTCTTGGCCGAAACCTGAATCGCCTCGGACGCGTCGATGCCGATCACATCCTCGATCTGTTCGGCCACGCGGTCACAGTCGGACGCAGGCAGGTCGATCTTGTTGAGTACCGGCACGATCTCATGATCTGCATCGATGGCTTGGTACACATTCGCCAACGTCTGCGCCTCGACCCCTTGGGTCGAGTCCACAACCAGCAGCGATCCTTCGACCGCGCGCATGGACCGCGAGACCTCATAGGCAAAGTCCACGTGGCCGGGTGTGTCGATCAGGTTTAGCACGTATTGCTCGCCATTGTCGGCGGTATAGTCGATGCGGACGGTGTTGGCCTTGATGGTGATGCCGCGCTCGCGCTCGATATCCATGCTGTCGAGCAGCTGTTCCTTCATGTCACGATCCTTGACCGTTCCGGTCTCTTGGATGAGCCGGTCAGCAAGGGTGGATTTGCCATGGTCGATATGCGCGACGATGGAGAAATTGCGGATATGAGCGAGGTCTGTCATGGGTTGGGGATATGCGTCGGAATTGGGCTGTGGTCAAGGTGGGACGACATGCGGGGAAACCCTTTGTTCCCAAGCTCTCGGCCCAGTCAGACCAAACCGTTTTTGACCAGCGCTGCATTCATCCAATGCGTCTCGCTTTGCACATGGCCCTCACGTACGTATTTAGCAAGGTGTATGGGCATGTCTTCTTCCTTGAAGGCCCCAGTGGTGCGAACGACAAACCCCTCTTGTTTTTCGAGATCGAGACCCGCAATTACATCCTTTGCGATCTGTGCCGAAAACCGCCCGCGATAAAGTTCAGGAACCGCTGTGACCCCAAGTTCGACAAAGCGCGAAAGCGTCGCGTCTCAAGGTTGAACTTCCTCAGCCTTGATCCAAGCAAATCCCAGAAAATATGTCGGCAGCTCTGAATAAGTGATGGAATGACGCGCGAACAAATACTCGCCCACAATTCGTTCACCCTCGGCAAGTAGAGGCGCTATACCGGCTGCAAATGCCTTCATCCAATCTCGCGACGGATGATATCTCGCGTCGAGGCTGCGGGGGTGACAGCCTAGGCTATGGATCGTGGTATTCTCACCGTCCATCTTTTCAGTGAACACCACTTCGTCAGCCATCTCTAACACGGCAACGCTAGACATGATTTTGTCATCACTCGTGGCGCCAGGAGATTGCGGCAAGTGAAATGTGCGTCCGTATTTCTTAAGCATAGTGGTCTCATGAGGGGTTTCTAAGCAAAGTCGGGTTAGACAACGCGACATTCGCAAACCGTGCAATCACTTTTTCTCAACGTTTGATTGATCCCCTTCCCCGTTTGATTCATACTCCTGCGAAGACCGAGAGGGGCATAAGACCCCTCCGGGCAGGCAAACATGAGGCATGAGCATGAAAAAGTTCCTCTTAATCGCATTCTGTGCCACGTCGCTGACAGCGGTGGCTCCGGTAGTGGACGCAGCACAGATCAAACGCGCCTGTTTGGCGTCGGATCGCTCAGCTGCGACGCGGGATCGGTGCAGTTGCATTCAACGGGTGGCCAACCAGGCGTTGACCCGCAGCGATCAGAAGACCGTTGCCAAGTGGTTCCGCGACCCGCATCAGGCGCAAGAGCTCAAGATGTCGAAGACCCAGCGCGACGATGCGCTGTGGGACCGGTATCGGAACTTCGGTCAGATGGCGCAGGCGATCTGCAACTAGGCTGATCAATCCTTGACCTGACCTGAACTGCGCCCCAGAAAGGCGCAGCGAAAGGGATATCTGATGGTTATGAAAGGGCTGACCCTGCGCGGCCTCGAAGTATTCGAGGCGCTGGCGCGGACGGGATCGGTGGCGCAGGCTGCCGAAATCACGGGGCTCAGCCAGCCGTCGGTGTCCCAGCAATTGCGCAATCTGGAAAAGGCAGTGGGCACCGATCTGGTGGATCACACACGGCGCCCGATGCGCCTGACCCAGGCAGGGCGCAGCTTTCTGGCCCGCGCGCAGGCGGTTCTGGCCGAGTTGCAAATCGCCCAAAGCGAGCTGACCGTGATGGATTTGGGTCACCTTGCAACCCTGTCCATCGGCCTGATTGACGATTTCGACAATGACCTGACCCCGCGACTGGCCACTCTGTTGGCCGAAAGTCTGACGCGGTCAAAGTTCAAACTGATCACACTGCCTAGCCTCGACCTGTTCGAAGAACTTGAGGCGCAGCGCCTGCAGCTTGTGGTGTCAGCCCATAGCGGCGAGGTGCTGGAAGGCGTGGTCGAATACCCATTGGTTCGCGATCCCTTCATTCTGGTGACGCCCAAAGGGGCCGAAAACGCCATGCAGGATCTGCCCTTCCTGCGCTATGCCCGCGAGCAGTTGATCAGCCGCCAGATTGAGGCCCATCTGGCGCGCCAGCAGCTGGAATTTGAAGAACGGTTCGAAATCGGTTCTCATCTGGCGCTGATGGCGATGGTCGCGCGCGGCCTCGGCTGGGCGATTACGACGCCGCTGGGCTATATGCGGGCGGCGAGATTCCATGACGGTCTTGAGGCGCACCCTGCCCCGATCGGAGACGTTTCGCGGACGATTTCCTTGTTCACCCGCACCGACTGGTCAGGTCAGGTTCCGCAAGAGGTCGCAGGCATGATGCGCCGCCTAATGGGCAGCCAGATTGTTGACCCGGCCCTTGCGCAATTGCCATGGCTGAACACTCGCCTAAAGTTGATGAGCTAGCCGCGTAGATGCGCGTCGAGACCTTCGACCGCTGCCTCGATTAGATCCAATGCTCCATCGAAGTCACGTGTATAGTATGGGTCCGGGACGTGGTCTGTGCCGATATGTGGCACAAAATCCGTCAGCAGACGCACCGGGGTTTCGTTCCCGGCTGGTCGCAGTGCCTCGATATTCGCGATGTTGTCGGCATCCATCCCGATGATCAGATCGAACCTGTCGAAATCCCTGGCCGTGAATTGCCGCGCCCGTAAATCATCCAGTTTAATGCCGCGCGACTGAGCTGCCTTTTGCATCGGCCCATAAGGTGGGTCACCGATGTGCCAGCCCGACGTCCCCGCACTATCGGTAGTATGATGCGGCGCGCGGGTGCGAAAGACACCTTCGGCGGCGGGAGAACGGCAGATATTGCCCAGACAGACGAACAAGATACGGTGGGTCATGAACCACTGTGTAACGCGAAGGGCCAAGATGGAAAAGATCGTCATTCTGACAGGGGCCGGGATTTCCGCCGAAAGCGGTTTGGGCACGTTCCGCGACGAGGGCGGTTTGTGGGCGCAGCATCGAATTGAGGACGTCGCCACGCCCGAGGGGTTCGCGCGTGATCCCGCGCTGGTGCACGAGTTTTATAATGCCCGCCGCGCACAGGCCGCCGAGGCGCAACCTAACGCGGCCCACGATGCACTTGCCCGACTACAGCGGGACTGGCCCGGCGAGGTTGTGATCGTCACACAAAACGTCGACAGCCTGCACGAGGCCGGTGGCGCGCAAGGCGTGATCCACATGCACGGAACGCTGGCCGGGGCGCTTTGCGCGGCCTGTGGCCACCGCTGGGCGGCACCGCCCGAGATGGCCGTGGGCGAGCCCTGCCCTGCCTGCGCAGCCCCCACCGCGCGCCCGGATGTGGTGTGGTTTGGTGAGATGCCTTATCACATGGACGCCATCTATGATCATCTGGCAGACGCAAGTATCTTCGCCGCCATTGGCACTTCGGGTCAGGTCTATCCCGCCGCGGCCTTCGTGCACGAGGCCATGATGTCCGGGGCAAGAACTGTCGAACTGAATCTCGAGCCGTCGACCGGCGCATCCAGTTTCGACGATGTCATACTGGGCCCCGCAACAGAAACCATTCCGCGCTGGGTCGATCAGATCCTGAACGCGCAATAGGGCGAAACCCGCAGACAAGTGGCGAATTTCCTTGCTATACTAGTGCCCTAACAACCCGAGAGGTCCCCATGACAGACCCCAAAAACCAACAAGGTGAAATCCTTGACGATGACAGGCTCGATACGCGTGGCGCCCTTGGTGATCAGCTAACGAACCTGTGGTGGACATTCTTGCTGCGCGGAATTCTGGCCGGGGCGCTTGGGATCGCAGCGCTATTCTGGCCGACGGGCAGCATCTCATTGCTGATCCGTCTGGTGGGCGTTCTGCTGGTCCTTGATGGCGGCCTGACACTGCTGGGGTTTGGCCGGCGTGGCCTGATTGGCGGTTTCGGCATCGGGGCACTTCTGATCGGACTGATCCTGCTGATCTGGCCGGAAGGCGTCGCGCGCCTCGCGTTCTTTTTGCTCGGCGCCTGGGCTTTGATTGTCGGGATAGGCTCGCTGATGGCGTGGCGGCAATTGCCCGATGCACATCCTGATGCATCCACCATGCGCAACTCCGGCATTGTCGCGCTGTTGATCGGCCTTGTTTTGTTGTTCTGGCCGGGCAGTGGCATGGTGGCGCTGGGCTGGGCGATTGCTTTCTCGGCGCTGGCCTTTGCCGCAGTAATGCTCTGGCTGGCCATGCGCTTCAAGCGCGCCCATGACCGCCTGGCGATGCGGGTGGTCAACCGCTGAACCTTTTCCACAACGACAAAAGGCCGGGAATATCCCGGCCTGACGCATGGATGACGGCCGCAGCGCGGCCCGAATTCAGGCGCAGCTCTAGTTCGAATGCGAACCGTGACCGCCGGTGTCCTTACGCTCCAAATCCACCGGAATTTCGATCTCGACTTCGCCTGCTGTCTCGAAGATCAGCGTAACGGGAACCATTGCATCCTGCTCAAACGGGGCTGTCAGGCCCATGAACATCACGTGGTCGGCACCGCGCTTCAGCATGTGCGTTTCACCCGCCGGGATGGCAATGCCCTCTTCGACATGGGTCATTTTGGCAACGCCATTTTCGTCGACAATATGGGTGTGCAGCTCGACCCGAGCCGCAGCGTCGGATTCCACGCCGATCAAACGGTCATCGGTCGCGCCGGTGTTCTGGATCATCATGAAGGCCGCGCCAGCTTTGGCCGTTTTACCCGATGATCGGGCATAAGCGTCATCGACGGTGATCGTGTCCTGCGCAAAAGCAGCCGTAGCAATAGTTGCGGCGGCAAGGGTGGTCAGCAGTCTGGATGTGAGGGACATAGCGCCTCTCCTGTAGTTTGGTGTTTGATAAGAATTGATAATGAATCAAACACTTGCAGGAGGTGCCCGGGCTGGTTGAAACGGTATAGGCAGAGCGATCAGATTCTCCGCGATACGCGATGGCATGGGTCGATCGGTGTCCGGGGCAACTGGCAGGGACGGTTCCGCAATGCTCACCGCGCCCAACAGGTTCAACGCATAATCCGGACAGAAGTGCGGGGCCTTTGTCGGCTGCCCTTCGGCATCCATATAGACCACGACCGGACCAGATCCGGTACACAGCACCATATGCCCCACCGCCCGGTCCACACCGCGCGATGCAGCAACGCCCTGCCCGGTCAAAACGACCAGCAGCGACAGCACAAACGGCAGAACTTTGTTCAGAACGGGTTTCATCCTGTCCCCGATATAGGCCAGAGACAAAACGGGCTTCAAGCGCAATCAGACACGCTTGAAGCCCAGGGCCGGGAGGACAATGTCAGCGATCCGGTTCCGGGCGCTTGACGGACCCTTTTGTCAGGCTCGTATGCAGCCGATTCACCCGACGCTGCATCCGCAGACATGCCCCAAACGTTTTGCCGAAAAAGTCGGCCAGTAGGGAGAAAGAAGGTAATGATTTGAACGACATGAGGTTGAACTCCGCCAGATGAATATGCCTAAACATAATACGGGTAGAGCAAACGGTATGTGAACAATTTCACCCAACGCGGAAATTTAATTCCAAATTGAGAACAGCACTCTGCACAAAACGAAAAAACCCTGCACCAAAAGGTACAGGGCCTGAATTCTCGCAGGAAAAAGGTCTTAGGCCGAAGCTTGCGCCTTGGCGATTTCCTTTTTCACTTTCAATGCGTTGTTGGACAGCTCATCGTCCTTGGCTTTCGCCAGGAACGCGTCCAGACCACCACGGTGGTCCACCGAACGCAGGGCAGCCGCCGAGATGCGCAGCTTGACGCCACGGCCCAGCGTTTCCGACTGCAGCGTAACGTCGTTCAGGTTGGGCAGAAAACGACGACGAGTTCTGTTTTTGGCATGGCTGACATTGTTGCCAGTCATCGGGCCTTTTCCGGTCAGTTCGCAACGGCGCGACATGGTTTCTTCCTTTGTTTCTGGAGGCCAGGCATTACACCCTCGGCCAAATCACAAGGGGCACAACCCGAAGTCGCGCCCGAAAACTGGTTGGATGCATGTAGTGGGAATCACAGACGGGGTCAAGCCATATGCCAAGGATTCACAGCACCAAGTTTTCATTTAATTCTCCCAGCCGTTTCAGGGCGTGATTTTCCAATTCAGGACGACCTGTTTTTGCCGCTGCGGCCGCCAGACGCGCCCAGTACCGGGGGCTTTTTAGTCGCGCAGCACGATGCACACGGACCATTCTTTCCGGTGACAACCGCTGACGAAGCAGCATTTTCTGTAGCCTGCCATATCCACCGGTTTGCCTTATAACTTTTGTCGCAGGATGACCAGTGAAGCAAAGCCTTACGATATTCATTGTGGGAAAGGCGTCTTGGACCATGCGGGCATTCAATAAATCGGCACGGTTGAACGGATCAATCAGAATGAGGCCGCGCACAGGATAAGAGCGACTCGGCAGCGCCCCAAGATCAGGATCGAAGTCTGTCGCCCACTTTTTGAAACGCGGGTCAAATGGCACGTGATGTTCAGAAATTGAGAACTGCGGTGAAACAGCAAGAAGATATTTCAAGTTTAGCTCTCGCGCCAAGCGGAGACCGGCGTAACCACGCATTAAAAAGCCCATCGCCGCGACGTGTTCCATTCCCTGGGTCAGCCGCGACAGGCAGGCCTCAAGTTCAGGTGTTTCAGAGTTTACATACCAATCATTCAGCCGAGCCTGCACATGCAAATGCGCATATCCCGCCTGTATGAAGGTTGCCGCTGGCCGCGGTTCCGGAAACCGCCCCGGATCAGACACCCGGTGGCGAAAGGTGACATACAAGCGAGGCTGACCTAGATTGAAAAGCGTGGCACGCAGTCGATTTCCATCAAAAATCCGACATTGCTACATTCTTCAACTGCGCTTTTTTTGACCAGTATCGCCTGCCTGATCGGGCTATTTCATTCAATCACGTATTCAGGGCGGGTTCTACATAACTGCTTTTTTGGGGATTTAAACATCCGAGGGGCGTTCCCCTATACGTTATAGCCCTGCAGCAGTGGTTTTTCATTCTTTAGGTGCCGAGCCACGAGGCGCGCTTGTTGGGGGCCTTTAGGGATGTACCGGGCCGGGTTGGGATTGTGGTTCACATCCGCCAATTCCGGAAAGATATCGAATATTTCACGTCGGGCTTCCAGGCTAAGGGTCATGAGCGCCTCAGGCCCGGTAAACAGGCTTTCGCTTGGGGCGTTTTCGGCAAAGATAACCTCGTGACGGTCAAAAAGCAGGTGGTAATATTCGACGCTGTCCACCGTAGCATCAACGAATATCCCTGGCAGCGCGGTCAGTTTTATCGCCGGAATCAGAACTTCGGGCTCGCCAAACATTCGTTCTGCGATTTTCGACTGCACCAGCATTCTGTGCTGCCGTGATACCAACAGATCCCGTTTGGGCAACCCATTGCCCAAGGCGCCTGCCAATATGCGGACGGGGCGACGTTTCGGGTCGCCCGCCAATGCCACCGAGTCAAATTTACGGCGCCCGATCCAGCGGATCGGTTGCATCCCGTTGCCCCGCGTTGGGATCATATCCCCCTGTCGGAGATCCTGAATAAGGACCGGACCACGTTGTGCCTGAATTACTGTATCGCGGGTAAAGCACAAAAACCCTGTGCCGGATTCAAACCCGCTATAGTTGACCACGATCCCTGAGGGCAATTCGAAGCTGCCGCTGGAAAGCGAATAGGATTGCCCGACAACAACGGTGAACGTTCCGAAATTTGCGTCGGTTACAACTGTGCCCACCGGAAGGTTCAGCGCGTCCTGCCCGCCGCCGCCCTGAACATCCCCGGTGACTTGGGTTCGGATAAAGTTCAGGGTGTCATTGCCCTGCCCCAAACGGATATTGCCGACGCCTACGTCAAAAACCGTGACGGTATCCGCATCGCGACCCGCATTGATCTGCCCATCGATCTGGGCGTTGAACACGGTGATTTCATCGTTTCCGGCGTTGCCGCGTACACTCCCGGAAATAGTACTGCTTACAATCGTGATCTCATCGTCACCGCCACGGGCGCGAATATCATCAATGGGCGTGCCCTGGGGCGTACCGTTCAGCGTACCTTCGTCGCCGGTGACTTCGATATCGTCGTCACCATTTGTCCCACGGATATTGGGCATGCACGGCTATCTCCGACGCGTTCATTTGTTGACTTGCGCACCATCGAGACTATCGACTTCCCCTCGAAGCAGCACAATCAAAAATTGTATCTTTGCCCATAATACATGATTTTGGCGCACCCTCCACCTCTGACGCTAAAAGGCGTCTAGTGTGTTGCTAGGATACTAAGCATTCGTTCCGCAGCCGCCGTCGGGCTAAGATTGCCTGCGCCAACATCGGATCCAAGGCGATCCATTTCTGCGCGGGCGGTCGGCGTATCCAACCGAGATAGCAGCGCGTATCGCACTTCTTGATCGAACCAGAACCGCGCCTGCGCCGCGCGGTTGCCATCCCAATGGCCGTTTTCACGCCGCCAGCCTGACAGAGTGGTCATTTCGTCCCAGGCTTGGTCAAGCCCATGTTCCTCGACCGCGGAAACAGTCATCGCCTTGGGAAAACCCTCGGGGTCCTGCGGGCGTTTTCGCAGCAGGCGCAAAGCCCCCGCGTAGTCAGCACAGGTGCGGGTGGCCGTGGCTTTCAGATCTCCATCCGCCTTGTTCACAAGGATCATGTCGGCCATTTCCATGATTCCGCGTTTAACCCCCTGCAACTCATCCCCGCCCGCAGGCGCAAGCAACAGAAGGAACAGATCCGACATTTCGGAAACGACGGTCTCGGACTGCCCGACTCCTACAGTTTCAATCAGCACCACGTCGAACCCTGCCGCCTCGCACAGGGCAATCGCCTCGCGGGTGCGGCGGGCCACGCCGCCCAAATGGGATTGGCTGGGGGACGGACGGATAAAGGCGTTCTTCTCACGACTCAACCGCTCCATCCGGGTTTTGTCACCCAGAATAGAACCACCTGAACGGGTCGAACTGGGGTCGACAGCCAGGACCGCAACGCGGAGGCCCTGCTCGATCAGCATCATGCCAAAGCTTTCGATAAAGGTGGATTTGCCCACCCCCGGAGTACCGGACAACCCAACGCGCAGGGATTGCCGCCCGGCTTTGGCCACATGCGCCAGCAATTCAGACGCCTGTGCCCGATGATCCGCGCGACCACTTTCGACCAGAGTGATTGCCCGGGCCAGCGCACGCCGGTCTCCGTTCAAAATCTTATCACCTAGGCTGTCCATATCCATTCCGACCCCGATCTTTTGCGGCACGACTACTTGCCGCCCCAACGGGTGGTTTGTCCAGACCGGACCGCGCAGGAAACCTGCCTAAAACCCGCATTTTGCACCTATGTGTTGCTGTTGATCCTCTTTGACCGGACCGCCGCTGGCTCTATGCCGCAGCGGCGCGATCATCGTCATTGGGAAACAGCGGAACTGGACGTTGCGCCGTGGTTGGCTGATAAAGCGCCAATGACAACACGCCTGCCCATCGATGACGCCATCCCCGAATTGCTTAACGCCCTGAAGGCCAATGGCCGGGCCGTTTTGCAAGCCCCTCCGGGCGCGGGCAAGACAACGCGGGTACCTCTGGCGATGCTTGAGGCCGGGTTGTGCAATGGCAAGATCATTATGCTCGAACCCCGCAGGCTTGCTGCGCGGGCCGCGGCAGAGCGGATGGCGGAAACTTTGGGGCAACGTGCGGGTGAAACCGTCGGTTACCGCGTGCGCGGCGATGCGAAAACCTCAAAGACAACCCGCATCGAAGTGGTGACCGAAGGCATTCTGACCCGAATGCTGCAATCTGAACCGGATCTGCCAGGCGTCGGCGCGGTGATTTTTGACGAGTTCCACGAACGATCTTTGAACGCGGACCTGGGACTTGCCCTGTGCCTTGAGGTTACGGGCGCACTACGCGACGACCTGATCCTGCTGGCGATGTCCGCAACCCTGGACGCCGAACCCGTCGGCCAACTGATGGACGCGCCGGTGGTGACATCCGAAGGACGCAGTTACTCGGTTGAATCCCGTTGGCTGGACCGGCCATTGGGCGCGCAGGCAAGACGGTTGGATGCTCTGATTGATCTGGTCGTCCAGGCCGAGCATGAAACCGAGGGCGGCATGCTCGTGTTTCTGCCCGGCGAGGGCGAAATTCGCAGAGCCGAAGCCGCATTACCCAAACGATTGCCTGGCGATTGCGCAATTAAACCTCTGTTCGGCGCAATGCCCTTTGCCGCCCAACGTGCGGCGATTGCCCCGGCAGAAACTGGGCGAAAGGTGGTTCTTGCGACCTCAATCGCCGAGACCTCGCTGACCATTCCCGACATTCGTGTGGTCGTGGACATGGGCCAGGCGCGCCGGGCGCGGTTCGATCCGGGTTCTGGCATGTCGCGTCTGGTCACGGAACGGGTGACGCGGGCCGAAGCAACCCAACGCGCAGGTCGTGCAGGGCGCGTGGCCGAGGGCGTGTGTTACCGGCTGTGGTCCAAGGGGGAAGAAGGCGCGCTGGCCGCCTACCCCCCTGCCGAAATCGAAGCCGCCGACCTGACGGGCCTTGCGCTGGAACTGGCACTTTGGGGGGCCGAACCGGATGACCTGGCCTTTTTGACACCACCACCCGAAGGAACGATGGCCGAGGCCCGCACATTGCTGAACATGCTGGGTGCGTTGGATGTCAAAGGGCGGATCACCGACCACGGACGGGCCTTGGCTGCCCTGCCCCTGCATCCTCGGCTGGGGCATATGCTGGTGACGGCCGGGACAAGCGCCGCTCCGCTGGCGGCGCTGATGGCAGAACGCGATCCACTGAAAGGTGCCCCGGTAGATCTGCTGCTGCGACTCGAGGCATTGCGCGATACCCGCGCCTTTCAACGCAACCGGGTGTGGCAGATCAACATGGGCGCGCTGGAACGGATCAGAGCCGAGAGCAAGCGGCTGAAAACACGAAGCAACGAGACAGACCTGAGCCCTGCCGCGATGGCCGCCTTGGCCTATCCCGACCGAATTGGACAACGTCGCAAAGGCGATGTGCCACGTTACGTTCTGTCCGGCGGCAAGGGCGTCGTGCTGGACAACGGTGACACATTGGCGGCCGCGCCCTATCTTGTGGTGACAGATACGGACGGAAACCCGCGCGAGGCCAAGGTGCGCATGGCCGCACAAATCTCAGAGCGTGAAATCCGGGACCTGTTCGCGGATCAGATCGAATGGGTAGACAGCTGCGCGTGGTCGAAACGCGAACGCCGGGTCATTGCGCGCACGCAGGAACGCCTTGGCGCGATCACTCTGGATGACCGTATCTGGAAGGACGCGCCGGACGAGGCCATCGCCCGCGCCATGCTGGACGGAGTGCGTGATCTGGGGTTACGACTGGAAGGCGCCTCTGCGCGATTGGCCGCGCGGGTGGAATTGGTGCGCGCCGAAGGGATCGACCTGCCGGACTTTTCAATGGATGGGTTAATGGAAACGCTGGACGACTGGCTGCTGCCCATATTGTCAGGTCAGCGCAGTGCAGACGACTGGAAAAAGTTTGACCTGCTGCCTGCCCTGCGTGCCCGGCTGGATTGGGCCCAAACGCAGGAATTGGACCGTCGCGCGCCGGGATCGTTTGAAACACCGCTGGGCCGCAAGGTGCCGATTGATTATGGCGGAGCGGTGCCCGAGATTTCGGTCCGCCTGCAGGAATTGTTCGGTGTCACCCGGCATCCGGTTATCGGGGGCGAGTCGCTCAAGATCACTCTGCTGTCCCCTGCGCGGCGACCAATCCAGATCACGCGCGATCTGCCCGGATTTTGGGCCGGATCTTACGCGGATGTGCGCAAGGACATGCGGGCGCAATATCCAAAACACCCCTGGCCCGAGGATCCGACCCAGGCCGATCCAACCTTGCGGGCCAAGCGGCGGACCTGACGTTCGTTTGCTTCAGAAAATGCGTTCGTTCAATAGATGCATTGAAGCCTCGGTTTATAGTTGTTATGTCACTTTTCCTTGAACCTAAGAAAAGTACTGGCACTTAATCGATGGCATCTTGGCTGAACAATATCTGGGAAGAAGTTGGCAAACCCTTCTTCCAGCGCCCTCACAGGGTCCAGTTTGCAGCCTTGTGCGTACGCGGGACCGGCGACGACAAGCAAGTCCTGTTGATCACCAGCCGTGGCACAGGCCGTTGGGTCATCCCAAAGGGATGGCCGATTGACGGCATGGACGGGGCCGAGACTGCCAAAGAAGAAGCATGGGAAGAAGCCGGGGTGAAAGTGAAACACCTTGGCCGCAAGGCCGTCGGACATTTCACCTATGACAAGATCCTGGATGACGGCACAGCCCAGCCCGTACGCACCAATGTGTATCGCATAGATGTCAAAGATCTGGCCGAGGAATTCCCCGAAGTCAGCGAGCGTGAACGGTGCTGGTTTTCGCCGCATGAGGCCGCAGAGCTGGTGCAAGAGCCAGAACTGCGCGAAATGCTGCGTCAAATGTAACGCTTTCGCAACAAACTTCTGTGAGGCCGGTTGCAACGTGACCGGGCAACCGTTAACCGCGCCGGTTAAACCGTATCACCCACAGAAAACCGATGTCGAACACGAACGAAAAAAACCGCTGGCAGGCTCTGGACAGCGATCTGCACCGAATTTCGCGCCTTGAGCATGCAAACGTGCACGTGGCACGACCGCTTCTTGCACCAGGTATAGCGCTGGCATTCATTGTCATGGCGGGGCTTATCGCGGCAATTCTGTTCGGTCGGGCCGATGGCGGGCTGATCGTCATCGCGGCCGCCGGTTTTGGGGCCTATATGGCAATCAACATCGGTGCCAACGACGTTGCGAACAACATGGGCCCTGCGGTTGGCGCGAACGCACTGACCATGGGCGGGGCAATCGCCATCGCGGCCGTCGCGGAAAGCGCGGGGGCTCTGCTGGCGGGCGGCGACGTCGTCTCGACCATCTCCAAGGGCATTATCGACCCAGCTTCGGTCCAGAACAGTAATGTCTTTATCTGGGCGATGATGGCGGCGCTGATCTCATCAGCGCTGTGGGTCAATCTGGCCACATGGGTCGGCGCGCCTGTTTCCACCACACACTCGGTCGTGGGCGGTGTGATGGGCGCTGGCATTGCTGCAGCGGGTCTCAGCGCGGTTAGCTGGGGCACAATGAGCGCGATTGCAGCTAGCTGGGTGATCTCTCCGGTTTTGGGCGGCGCGATTGCTGCGGGATTTCTGGCGCTGATCAAGGCCAAAATTCAATATCAGGACGACAAGATCGCCGCGGCCCGCCGCTGGGTACCCATTCTTGTGGCCGTGATGGCTGGTGCATTTGCCACCTATTTGTCGGTGAAAGGCTTGAAGCGGATCGTGAAAATCGATCTGGAAATTGCGCTTTTGATTGGTCTGACCTCAGGCTTTCTTGCCTGGGCCGTGACTGTGCCATGGGTTCGGCGCAAATCCGAAGGACTTGAGAACCGAACCAAATCGCTGAAAACACTGTTTGGATTGCCTCTGGTGATCTCGGCCGGGTTCCTGAGCTTCGCCCATGGCGCCAATGACGTTGCCAATGCAGTTGGCCCACTGGCGGCAATCGTGCATGCCGCCGAGTTCGGTGATTTCGCCTCAAAAGTCACGATCCCGACATGGGTGATGGTGATCGGAGCCTTTGGCATTTCGTTTGGCCTGTTCCTGTTTGGCCCCAAACTGATCCGGATGGTGGGCAGCCAGATCACTAAGCTAAATCCGATGCGCGCATTCTGCGTCGCCTTGTCGGCAGCCATCACGGTGATTGTCGCAAGTTGGCTTGGGCTACCGGTCAGTTCGACCCACATTGCAGTCGGCGCAGTGTTCGGCGTTGGGTTTTACCGGGAATGGAATCAGGATCGCCGGCGCAAGAAAAGCAATGATCGCCGTCCGCCCGAGCAGCGCATTGCTCGCGAAGAGCAGCGGCGGCGCAAACTGGTTCGGCGGTCGCATTTCATGACCATTGTGGCCGCATGGGTAATCACGGTCCCGGCGGCGGCGACAATGTCGGCGGTGATCTTCTGGATCCTGACTGCGTTCACCTGAACGCGGTCGGATCACTGGATAATCTGATCGGGTGACAAGCTCTCGTCCAGCTTCTGTTCAATCAATTCCTGAACCCTTGCGCAGATCGGCGTACGCCGCCCATGTTGCGCACCCAGTCGGACAATCTCGCCTTGCAGGCTGCCGATTTCCGTAACGCGCCCCGCCATGAGATCATAGGCCATCGACGTTCGCGCGCTGGGGTCGATGGTCAGCATCCGCGCGGCGATCCGGGAAAACAATGGCGTTGGAAGACGTAGGATATGTGGTGTAACCCAAGCAGGCAACGGGGTCGTCGACGTGACAGGATGACCAGCGGCCTTTAGCACGCCCAAAGCCTCGGACATCTGATCGGCCATCAAACAGCGCCATTTGCGGTCCAGCAGTTGATCCTTCAATGTCAGCCCCGACAACGCATTCAGCGCATTGTTCAGATTGATGACCAGCTTGCCCCATTGCACGGCTTCGATCTCGTCACTTTCGATCACTGGCAGATTGGTTGAACTGAGTGCCTGCCCCAAGTCACCCGGGCCGGATTGGATCACGATTTCGCCGGACGTCGCGCGGTGGAAAGTAGCAGGTTCGGGCGGCACAACATTGAAGGGCACCATTCCTGCGCGAACATCATGATCCGGCAATACTGCCTGCAGAACGCGGGCGTTTTCCATTCCGTTCTGCCACGACAGAACCGGCGCAGACGTTGGCGCGAATTGCGCAATCTGACCTGCCATACCCGCCGTGGCCGCCGTTTTGACAGTAACGATCACCAACTCAGCATCTATCAGGCAATCAGGGTTTTCCGACGTCGTTAGATTTTCGGCCGCCACATAAAGATGCAGGCCGGAAAAATCGGTAACGGTCAGGCCATTCTCGCGGATCGGGTTCAGAATGCGAGGACGGCCCAACAGGGTTACCGAGTGTCCGGCATCAGTCAGGAAAGCCCCGCAATAGCATCCAATGCTGCCGGCACCTGCGATAACGATCTTCATTGCGCCCCTCCCATTGAGACGAGGATTGCCGGTATCGCGGGTTCGGACAAGGCCCCCTGACGCTTGGTCAACGCGCCCGTCTTGGCTTAGTGCGCTCCAAGTCTTCTGAGATCGGAATAAACTCCTGATCGTCGCCGGGCGGTAGATGGAAGGCACCATTGGCCCAATCGGCGGCTTTCCATTCGCGCGTCGCGTTTTCAATCTTTTCCCTCGACGACGACACGAAGTTCCACCAAATGTACCGTTCTTCGTTTAACGTCGCACCGCCCAACAACATCAATCGCGCGCCAAGTGGACCGGCCTTAACCGACAGGTGGTCGCCCGGGCGGAACACCATCATGCGACCTTCCTCGAACATGTCACCAGCAATCTCGACCGAACCCTGAGTGACGTAGACGCCACGATCTTCATGATCGTCGGGCAGTGGAAAGGCGGCGCCGGGTTCAAGCTGCACGTCCAGATAGAAGGTATCCGACAGCATCGTCACCGGGCTGGTTTCGCCATATGCCGAACCAAGGATCAACCGGGCACTGACACCGTTGTCTTGGATATGCGGTAATGCGCCCTGTTTGTGGTGTTCGAAATCGGGAGGCATATCTTCATGCGCCTCGGGCAGCGCGATCCAGGTCTGGATGCCAAACAGGCTGTGCCGCTTGCCGCGCGTTTCTTCGCTGGTGCGTTCCGAATGGGTCACGCCGCGCCCAGCCACCATCCAATTGACCTCACCGGGATAGATCATCTGATGGGTGCCCAAACTGTCGCGATGTTCGAACTCACCCTGATACAGATAGGTCACCGTACCCAAGCCAATATGAGGGTGCGGCCGCACGTCGATGCCACCATCTGTGATGAACTCGGCGGGTCCCATCTGATCGAAAAAGATGAACGGGCCGACCAGTTGCCGTTTGACCGAAGGCAGCGCACGCCGCACTTCGAACCCGCCCAAATCGCGGGCACGGGGAATAATCAGCGTTTCCAGAGGCGAATCCTCAGGGTGTTGGGTGGGGTTCCAACTCATGACTGCTCTCCTGTGATCGGTCCGTTCAGTTCACTGATACAGAGTAGGATTGATAAACCAGCCATTCAATTTGCAGGAATGCACAGAACTGGTGCGAGCCCGGTCCTTAATTCAGACAAGACCCAGCCCGCGCGGCCAAAGCTGCGGGAAAAACGCCCCATCAATTCGATCACCTTCGCGATATCCTTCGGCTTCGAACTGCGCCCGTTCATCCTTGGCCCAATCCCCCCGATACCGAATCCTGCCATCCGGAGCGGTCATCCGCAGCGTAAACCGGCGCACCGTTTCCGTTGGGGTGACTGATGACAGCCCACCGTGCAAGGTGCGCATGTCGAAGAAGATGCAGTCGCCCAGATTCATATCCCATTGCAAAAGATCGAATGCTCCCGGATCGGCATTGACGTCAGGCGGCGGGTGATAGGTCAACCCTGCTACCTCGGTGGGTTCGTAGCTGGGATGCCCGTCGGCGAACCTGACCCGCATGAACAGCTTGTCCCACAGATGCGAGCCTTTGACGAAGGCGATACCGTTTTCTTTGGTAACCGGCTCAAGCGGCAACCACAGGACGCACATCGTGCCTTCGAAGTCGAAATAGGACAGGTCCTGATGAAACGGTGGACGCGAAGTTGATCCAGCCTCGCGCAGGAACCAGTTGTCCATGACAAGATTGATCGATGGTGCACCCAGCAACTGTGCGGCAAGCGGAGCACAAGGTGAGTTGTGAACGAATTGCGTGAATTGCGGGATTTTATTCCAAGCCCAGTAGTCCTCGAAATAGGCAGGTGCGCGAGGGTCCTTGGTATGGCGGGTGAAATTATCGGTTGGGCGGGCCAAATCCGCGTCGATGCCGTCTCGCAAAAGTGCCAGCCAATCCTCTGAGAACCTGGAGCGCAGCACAACCGCACCGTCGCGCTTGAACGCCTTGATTTCTTCGTCTGAGACAACGTCTTCGACAATCATAGTGCAGGACTCCCCGAACTGACGGATTTCAGGATGGCACCTGTGCGGGGGCACGGTCAAAGGAATTCACAATTTGTCACCCCCGCCGCGCGACCCCTCGGAAACTGAAACAATCGTGCTATCTTTCCGCTGAAAGGATGCCCGGCATTGTCGAGGCGTGGTGAAACACTTGAAAAGAGAGGTTTGCATGCCTGGTCTTACGTTCTCTCGTCGTTCTTTGGTTTTGGCGTCTGGGGCTGTTCTGGCAACGGGTGCGGCAGGCTTTTTGGTGCCCGCGCGCGCAAGTGGCGTGGCCCCCACCGCATCCATGCGCGGAGGGTCCAACAATTACCGTCCCGGCGCGCCCATCGTTGACCGGATTGGCGGCGGCGGGTTCTGGATGACCGGAACAGTGCGACGCGCCGGGGACGGTGCCCCCCTGCCCGGTCAACGCATCCAGATCTGGGCGCATACGACAGAAGGCCACGAGCGCGACCCGCAGAGCCACGGCGCAACTCTGACCGATGCCAATGGTGAGTTCCGACTGGAGATGCCGCAGATCGTACCCGCCTTCGGCCAACCACACGGCCATCTAGCTTATGACAGTGGTGAATTCGAAACGGTTTTCCTGCGCCCAATCATGGGTAGCTCCAAGGACAAAACCTTGGCCGCGCATTTCGTTCTGCAGCCTGCCTAACCACAGTGCGTCGAAGCCTAGTAATCTGGACCTTTGTGATCCTTGCCATGGCCGTACCGATTATCGCGGCCGCAGCCAGCCCTCTGCTGGCATGGCGTGAACCGATCTACATCACGGCCGGATTTGCCGGTGTTATTTCAATGTGTCTGCTGTTGTTGCAGCCGCTACTTGCGGGCCGTTTGTTGCCGGGACTGACCCCGGTTGCCAGCCGCCATTGGCATAGGTGGTGTGGGCTGGCATTAGTTGCAGCCATTCTGATCCATGTCGGTGGTTTGTGGGTCACCAGCCCGCCCGACGTTATTGACGCTCTGTTATTTGTTTCACCGACACCGTTTTCGGCTTGGGGTGTGATTGCGATGTGGGCCGCGTTCGGAGCCGCGTTTCTGGGTCTTTTTCGCAAGCGCCTTGGCTTAAGGTTTCGTGTCTGGAGGTTGGGTCATGCGAGCCTTGCGATTATCACCATTATTGGCAGCGTCGTACATGCCCTGATGATTGAAGGTACCATGGAGGTCATGACCAAGTGGGTATTGTGCAGTCTGGTCGTGTTGGCGAGCGTCGCGACGCTCGCCAAATTGCGGATTTGGCATATCAGGCGACCCACCTGAACAACACAGGGCCTGTGCCAACCCGACACTGGCTATGGTCCGGCGAGCCGTTTCGCGTAGGAAGCGCGGTTCATCTGAACGTCTTGCACTGTGATACTGCCAACCTCGGGCAAGGCCGCCGACAAAACCTTGAGAATGTCGGCGTTAAGCTCAGAGCGCGTCGCCTCGTCACGACCCTGCATCAGCAGAAGCGTGGCATGGACAAAGCTTTGGGGATCAGTGCCGATACGGTAGTATTCTACCGGAATGGCGCGGATTTTTATCGTTTCAGCGTCGAATTCACGATGTTCAGCCAGCAAGGCAAATAGCTGATCGCAAATTGCCTGAACATCATGGACCTGCTCTATGCCTTTCGAAAACTCCAGCGTGACATGAGGCATGGTGGGCTCCGTTCAGACGCCCAGACACCAGCGCATCACGGCCTTTTGCGCGTGCAGGCGGTTTTCGGCCTCATCGAAGATGACCGAGTTGGGGCCGTCCATCACTTCGGATGTCGCTTCTTCTTCGCGGTGGGCAGGCAAGCAGTGCATGAACAGCGCGTCCGATTTTGCATGTGACATCAGCTCGGCGTTGACCTGATAGGGGCGCAGCATGTTGTGGCGACGTTCCTTGGCGGACTGGGAATCGTGCATTGAAACCCAGGTATCGGCGACCACCAGATCGGCACCCTCAACCGCTTTATACGGGTCTCGTTCGACCACGATTTTCGAGCCCTTTTGACGGGCAAGCCCCATAAACTCTTCTTCCGGATCAAGCTGGGCCGGGCCGGTGAAAGTGAAATCAAACCCGAACTGACCCGCAGCATGTAGGAACGAGGCGCAAACATTGTTGCCGTCGCCGGTCCAGACTACTTTCTTGCCCGCAATCGGACCGCGGTGTTCCTCAAACGTCAGCACATCCGCCATGATCTGGCAGGGATGGGTGCGGTCAGTCAGGCCGTTAATGACTGGCACGTCCGAGTATTCAGACATCTCGGTCAGAATGGTCTCATCGAAGGTCCGGATCATGATCATGTCGACATAGCGCGACAGGACGCGGGCGGTGTCAGCGATGGTTTCACCGTGGCCCAACTGCATGTCTTTGCCCGACAGCACCATGGTCTGCCCCCCCATCTGACGCACGCCTACGTCAAATGACACGCGCGTTCTGGTAGACGGTTTTTCGAAGATCAGCGCGACCATACGGTCTTTCAGAGGCTGTTCGTCATCAAGTGCTGCCTTTGCGCGACCCAGGCGCGCCTGTTTCATAGCGCCCGCCTGATCAATCATGGTCCGCAGATCGCCCGCGTCGGTTTTATGGATATCGAGGAAATGGTTCATTTCAGTTCACTTTTCATTCGGGTGTGTCTTAGGCCGAGGCCATTGACTCTTCGACCTGCGCAGCGGCTTTGTCGAGGCGGATCAGGGCTTGTGCGATATCGTCTTCTGTCAATGTCAGGGGCGGAAGCAGGCGGATCACGTTATCGGCAGCGGGGACGGTAATGACCTCATTGTCATAACCGGCGTTGACCATGTCGATATTGGGCGCTTTGCACTTCAGGCCCAGCATCAGTCCTGTTCCGCGCACTTCTTCGA
Source organism: Ruegeria sp. YTSC004 (assembly GCF_059609805.1). Taxonomy (NCBI): domain Bacteria; kingdom Pseudomonadati; phylum Pseudomonadota; class Alphaproteobacteria; order Rhodobacterales; family Roseobacteraceae; genus Ruegeria; species Ruegeria sp. YTSC004. Next base: position 74,316 of record NZ_JBXWMJ010000009.1, on the reverse strand, counting down.
AAACCTCCGGGTGCTCGGCGATTAGCCCTTCGAGCTTCTGGCGCAGCATCCCGGCCTTGCGGTTGACGCCCTCTAGGAATGCAGGCGTTGCCACCTGATCAATGACGGCGCAACCCACGGCACAGCCCAGCGGGTTGCCACCATAGGTAGAGCCATGCGTGCCTGCCGTCATACCGCTGGCGGCGTCTTCCGTGGCCAGAACAGCACCCAGAGGGAAGCCGCCGCCGATGCCTTTGGCGACCATCATGATGTCCGGGGTAATTCCAGCCCATTCATGGGCGAACAGCTTGCCGGTACGACCTACGCCACATTGCACCTCATCGAGGATCAAAAGCAGGCCGTTGTCATCGCAAATCTGGCGCAAGGCTTTGAGCTCCGCGTCAGGGACGGGACGGATGCCGCCCTCGCCCTGCACGGGTTCGATCATGATCGCGGCGGTTTTATCGGTGATCGCATTGGTGACGCCATCGAGGTCGCCAAACGTGACATGAACAAAGCCCGGCAGCAGTGGACCGAAGCCCTTGGTCATCTTCTCAGACCCGGCAGCGGCAATACCAGCCGACGACCGGCCGTGGAACGAGCCATCAAAGGTGATGATCTCGACCCGTTCAGGCTGATCCTTGTCATAGAAGTACTTACGGGCCATTTTCACGGCCAGTTCGCAAGACTCAGTGCCCGAGTTTGTGAAGAACACGGTATCGGCAAAGGTGTGCTCGACCAGTTTGTCGGCCAGCGCCTGCTGCTGCGGGATGTGGTAGAGGTTTGAAACATGCCACAGCGCGTGCGCCTGTTCGGTCAGGGCATTGACCAGTGCGGGGTGGGCATGGCCCAGCGCATTCACCGCGATCCCCGCGCCCAGGTCCAGAAAACGTCGGCCATCCGCCTCGGTCAGCCAGGCGCCTTCACCCTTCACGAAAGTCAGGGGCGCGCGGTTATAGGTCGGCAGAACGGACGGGATCATGGGATCATCCTTTTCAGGTAGTTTGAGCCTTGTGAGTGATACACTCGGCCTGTGTTCGTCAACTGATTTGGTGGAAATTGCGCCGATTTGAACAGCGCAAATAGATCAAAGAGGCCGGTTACGCGGCGAAGCGTCGGCGTCGGAGTCGCAGGATATGTGCGTTTTTGATCATGAAAAGCCGTATAGCTGTGCGACCGTCCCCTGAAAACCCTGAAATTGACAACCAGTGAAAATACTTGGCGCGACGCATTTGCCGCTTGCCATTTGACATGCGCTGACGCACCGCTGACATATGTTTGTCGCCAAAGCCCACAATCCGCCTCTTGCGGCCGTGCTGATCACCGCCGCCAGTGCGTTGCTGGCCGGGACCACCCTGCTGGCCAAAGCCTTGGGAACGGACACGTTGGGTCCCGCGCTGCATCCAATGCAGATCAGCCATGGGCGGTTTCTGTTTGCCTTTATCGTGATCGTCACCGCCGTCGGCGTGATGCGGCCGCGCCTGCAGCGTCCGCATTGGGGCCTGCATATTGGGCGTACAAGTTTCGGCTGGGTCGGCATTACGCTGATGTTCGCCTCGGTCGCATTCATCCCGATCGCGGATGCGACGGCGATTTCATTTCTGAACCCGGTCTTTGCAATGGTGTTGGCAATCCCGCTGCTGAAAGAAGGCGTCGGCCCTTGGCGGTGGCTGGCGGCAGCGGTGGCGCTGGCTGGGGCGTTGATACTGTTGCGCCCGACACCCGATAGCTTTCAACCTGCCGCTCTTCTGGCACTGACCGCAGCCGCAGTCATCGGGATGGAGTTGATATTCATTAAGAAACTCTCGGGTCGTGAAATCCCAATCCAGATCCTGCTAATCAACAACGCAATGGGCCTGACGATTGCCTCTGTCGCGGTGAGCTTTGTTTTTCAGATGCCCACCTCAGAACAATGGGCGGCGCTGGCGGGTATTGGCGCGCTGATGGCCTGCGCACAGGCGTGTTTTGTGAACGGTATGGCGCGGGCGGACGCCTCATTTGTTGCCCCGATCAGCTATGCGACGCTAATTTTCGCCGCTTTCTACGATTTCGCGATATTCGGCGTGATTCCGGACGGGATCAGCATGATCGGCTCAGCCATAATTCTGACCGGCGGACTTATTCTTGTCTGGCGTGAAGCGCGGGCGCGGCAAGCCTGAAACTCCAAAAACTTTTCCTGACATGGCCCGGGGGCGACCTGTATGTCGCAAACCCGGAAGAACGCGGATTGATCCGGCGCAATGTGGTCTCAGTTGATTTGAGAGTTTACCCATGCACGAACGCCGTATCCCCGAATGGGTGCGCCATGCCCCAGCACCGTCAGTCCGCGACTTTGGTATCCTTGCCGGGTTCGAGGCGATTGTCCGCGGCATTCTGATATCGGTCTTTCCACTAGCCATGTATCGGGCGCTGGGTGATGCGTCTTCGGTATCGTTCCTGTATTTTCTGGTCGGCGTTATCTCGTTGATTGCGGGGCTGATGGTGCCGTTCCTGATCCGCTTCATACCGCGCAGATGGGCGTACACCGCCGGTTGCCTCATGTTCATCGGCGGTGCCCTTCTGGCGATTGAGGGCAGCCCGGCGGCGGTGGTCGGTGCGCTTGCCCTGAACACGGTCGCGACAGTGGTCACGTTCATTTGCTTCAATGCTTATGTCCTAGATTACATCAGCAAAATCGAGCTGGGCAAATGCGAGACCAGCCGCATGTTTTACAGCGCCCTCGGCTGGGCAGGCGGCCCGATGGCCGGCGTCTTATTGCTGGAGGTATGGCCCCCTGCCCCGTTTGTCATCAGCGCGGTGGCAGGTGCAGTCATGCTGATCCAGTTCTGGCGCATGCGGTTGGGCAATGGCAAGTTGATCACCAAGGCGCGGGGCACCGCGAAAAACCCGCTGGCCTTTCTGCCGCGCTTCTTTGCGCAACCCCGTCTGGTCGCGGGATATCTTTTCGCCATGATCCGATCCTGCGGCTGGTGGATCTACGTGGTGTATCTACCCATTTTCGCCATTCAAAACGGGCTGGGTGAGCAACTAGGCGGCATCCTTCTGTCCACCACCAACGCGATGCTGTTCGCGGCTCCGCTGATTCTGCGCTGGGTGCAGGGGCGTTCGATTCGCACAGCAGTCCGCGTGGGTTTTGCTGCCTGCGGAACCTGCTTTGTCACCGCTGGAGCCATCGCGGGTTGGCCGGTTGCGGCGGTTGTGGCGTTGGTTCTTGGGTCCATCTGGCTAATCGTTCTGGACATTTGCGCCGGTCTGCCTTTCCTCATGGCAGTGAAACCATCCGAACGCACCGAGATGTCAGCTATCTACTCCAGTTACCGCGACGTTTCCGGCATTCTGACACCCGGAGTTGCATCACTGGTCCTTCTGATCTCACCGGTCGCCGGGGTATTCGCAGTCGGAGGCTTGGCCTTGTTCGGGGCCTGGGCCGTGGCCGCAAACCTGCACCCCCGATTGGGAAAGCCCAGATTGACTTTTCAACCCGGTTCACTGGCCGAGACAAGTTAAGCCTTAAGGCGATACCCCGTTCGCAGCATCTGCCAGGTCAGCGCACCGACCAACAGCGTGGCACCGGTGCATACTGCTATTCCCAACCAAGGTGAGCTGTCGGACACACCGATCATCCCGTACCGCAGGCCGTCAATAAGATAGAAAACCGGATTCACATGACTTAGGCGGTTCAAAACCGGAGGCAGCGCCTGGACCGAGTAAAACGTACCCGACAGGAAAGCCAATGGTGTCACGATGAAGTTCGTGATGGCCGCCATCTGATCAAACTTGTTGGCAAAAATACCGGCAAACAGGCCCAAGGCCCCCATGAATGCGCCACCCAGAACTACGAAAATCAGGGCAAACAACGGGTTTTGCGGGTTAATTCCCAAAACCAGCGCAAGTGCGACTGCAACCACACATGCGATCAGAACACCACGCGCGACCCCACCTGCCAGATAGCCCAGCAGTATCTCAAGCGGGGACAAAGGTGGCATCAACGTATCGACGATGTTTCCCTGCACTTTGGCGATCACCATCGAGGATGAGGTGTTGGCGAACGCATTCTGGATCACGGTCATCATCATGATGCCCGGCGCCAGAAAGGTCAGGAACGGCACCCCCATCACATCCGGACGCCCTGGACCGATAGCGATATTGAAGATCAGCAGGAACAGCCCAGCCGTCACAAGCGGCGCCAACAGGGTTTGAGTCCAGACCGCTAGAAACCGCAGAGTTTCACGCTGGGCCAACGTGTAAAGCCCCATCCAGTTAACTGTTCCGAAACGCCGTTCGCTCTGATCTGCGGAAATCTGCATCACCTGCCCTCATCCTGATTCGAGAACCGCTTGTAACTCGGCCCGCAGTGATTAAAATAGGGGGCTGAGACGAATTCCCAAGGCGGCCCGAATCCGGGGCCGCTTTCCGCTTTTGAAAGGCAAATGATGTCCTGGACTGACGAGCGCGTAGAACTGCTGAAGAAAATGTGGGGCGAGGGCCAGTCGGCCAGCCAGATCGCCAAAGAACTGGGTGGCGTAACCCGCAACGCGGTGATCGGCAAGGTACACCGTCTGGGTCTGTCAAATCGCGCAACCGGTGCCTCGCCGGCTAAATCCGAACCCAAGGAAAAACCGGCACCCGCGCCCAAGGCCGAGGCCAAGCCGAGGCCCGCGCCCAAGACCGAACCGGCGCGCCCGGCCCCGGCACCTACTGCTGAGGCAAAGCCTGCTGTTCCGGCCCGCCGCCAGATCATTCCGGCCGGTCAACCGCTGCCGCCACAACCATCTGCCAATGAAATCAGCCCCGAGGCATTGGCCAAGGTCAACGAGGTCGAGAAAAAGGCCAAGAAGCTGACGCTGATGGAACTGACCGAAAAGACCTGCAAATGGCCCGTAGGCGACCCCGCGACCGAGGATTTCTGGTTCTGCGGCCTGCCGGTTGAAGCGGGTAAACCTTATTGCGAAGCGCATGTTGGCGTGGCGTTCCAGCCAATGAGCTCGCGTCGAGATCGTCGGCGGTAGGTGCTTTGTGGTGAACGCTGGTATTTGCGGCGTGGCACTGACAACTTGATTTCTTAACTGACCACCCATCGCAAGGCGCGTGGTTAGTTTTTTTTAACCCGAGAGATTCTGCTATTCAACCAAGGTTGAGATACAAGGCCCTATTCTTCGCCTATGCTGTGCTGATCTTTACTGCCTATATGCAGCCGTTAGATCCGCAATTGTTCGAACCACACACGGACAGAAATTCCCTGCTATTGTTCATTCAAGGCTTGTTTCTGCTCGTTTGGTTCATCCCTGCCACACCCATATGCATTGGCGGACTTGCCTTGCTGGGACTGTGCCCAATCCCGCGTCCTCTAGCGGTATTTCTGGCGATCTCGTCAGTTGTGATTGGATTGCTGCTGACACTGGCATCCGGCGTGCTCGCCCTATCTTCGGACACTCAGCTATTACATGGGATCAGCTTAACGATCGCAATTGCATCGAGTTTTCTCATTTGGTCGGGTCGTGATGGGAAGCCAAATCCATCATGGATTGCAAAAATCGGGATATCGATCTCGACTCTGATCGCGTTCTGGTCCCTGCTGACGATTCCGATGCTCTTGTTGCAAGCACGGTTGATCGCGGACGGTTCACCCTATTGCATCGCCGAACATTCAGAGAATTCTCCGATAGAAGCCCTGCACGGGCTACGTGGATTCTCATTCTACACAACAAAAACCGGGTACAAATCGACGTCTGAATGGTACTTTCACGGTTTGATGATCGTAGATCATCCCGACGATCAAAGGGTTTACAATTGGTCTCCAAGACATTGGCGTTTCGATCTTGTAGAACGCCCGGATGCACCGATCGAACCGGTCAGAAACGTCTGCGTTCCAAAGTAAGTTCTACTGCGCAGGGTGCGACGGCAAATCCGGCATCGGCACCCAGCGTGGTAATTCATCCGGCGAGACCGAGACATGGAGCTTCTCTGACCGGTCGCGGCCCACCTTCCGATGCTTCCGCAGCAGAAAAATCTTGCCCCAACCACGCCAAGTTCCAACAGAACGGGCAGAGGTATCCGTCGGGAACTGATCACGCCAGCCTTCGGGTAGCGGCAGACCATGCAGTTCTGCCTTATCCAGCATCCAGACCAAAGAGATGTTACTCAGCGGACGCGCCTCTTCGAACCCGTTCAACTGGCCACCGACATCGCCATGTGTGCCGCGAAACCAGACCTGTTCGACATGACCTTTGAATTCCGGGGTACATTTCCACAACACCGGCTCGAACACCTCACGGGTCTCGTCCAGTGCCATGGCGTGATAGCCGTGGCGCGTCGCCGGGCCAAGCTGGTGAGTGTGAAAGGCGTGACGCTCCTCGGCCCAGCGCCACAGCAGCGGCAGACGCATGCCCAGCGCTTTGACCGTGTCCCAAACCCCGACCATCTCGATCGCCACATCCTCGTGGCAGAACTGCCGCCGGAATTCGGCCGCGGCCGAGCCGCTGGCATTGCATTCATAGTGCCGATAGGCCTGCTTGATGTTGCGAACGGTCGCATGTTCAGCCTTGAGCAGACCGATCATATCGATCACGCCAGCAAGGCTGCGCACACCGTAAGCGCCGCGTGAATAGCCGATGAAATAGATACGGTCGCCGGGTTTGTAGCGTGAGGCGAGATAGCCATATGCGCGGCGGATCTGGCGGTTGATCCCGCGCCCCATCATCACGTCCAGCGAGGATTTCCAGCTTTCCCACTGTACACCGGATTCGTAGAAGACGGACACTTTGCTGCCCATTTCGCGGCACAGTCGCAGGGTCTGGCCCGCATGGGTTTCGTAGCCCGGCTCAAGCGTCGACATGGTGCCGTCCAAGATAATCACATGGCTGACGGGTTCGCGGTGAAGCGCCTCGGCAGAGTGCTCGGACCGTAAAGGCCGCCCGAGCCATCCCAGAACCTTTTTACTCAGCCGCGTTAGAACCATCGTTCAGCAATTCCCATACTTTATGAGGTGTGAAAGGCATATCCGCCTGCCGCACCCCGTAATCCCAGAGCGCATCCTGAACCGCGTTTGCCACAGCGGCCAGCGCGCCGACGGTGCCGGCCTCTCCGCATCCTTTCATCCCCATCGGGTTGGAAGTTGACGGAACCGGCGCCGAGGTAAACTTAATCATGGGTATCTCGGCCGCGCGGGGCAAGGCGTAATCCATCAACGAAGCCGTGAGCAGTTGCCCCTGCGCATCATGCACAACGTGTTCCGTCAGCGCCTGACCAATGCCCTGCACCACCCCGCCATGCACTTGCCCCTCGGCCAGCATCGGATTGATAAGGTTACCAAAATCATCAACGATAGTATAACGATCCACCCATGTTTCGCCTGTGAAAGAATCGATCACGATTTCGGCAACATGTGCGCCATTGGGATAACTCCGCGCATCCAGATTGGCGCTGGCCTCATGGCTCAGCAGGTCGGCGCGCCCATCGGCGCGGGCCATCTCCGCAGCCTCGGTGAGCGTCGGCGTCAGGTTTGATCCCGGTGCGCGGAAGGTTTCATGGTCGAAACGCACATCACTTTCCTCCTCTCCCATTTTATCCGCCAGATACGGCGTGAATGCGGCGATCATGACGTCAATTGTCGCCAGCGTGGCCGTACTTTGCACCGTGACTGAACGTGACCCGCCAGTCCCGCCACCATGTGGCAACTGATCGCTGTCACCCTGGACCACATTGATCTGGTCCATCGGAACTCCGGTCTGGTCTGACAGGAAATGCGCATAGACCGTCTCATGCCCCTGCCCGTTCGATTGGGTGCCGACATAAAGGTTCACCGTGCCATCCTCGCAGAACTCGACTTTCGCGTTTTCCGAAGGGTCACCCAAAATGCTTTCGATATAGTAACACAAGCCGCGCCCCCGGATCAGACCACGTTCCGCATCTGCAGTTTTTCGCGTCGTGAACCCTTGGGTCTGGGCATATGCACGGGACAGGACCATATCGAAATCACCCACGTCATAGATTTCGCCGGTCGCGGTTTTGTAGGGGAAGTTTTCCGGCCGGATGAAATTCCTGCGGCGCAAATCCCAAGGATCGACGTCCAGTTGGCGCGCGGCGCGATCCATGACACGTTCCAGAACATAGATTGCCTCGGGCCGCCCTGCCCCCCGATAGGCGTCGACTTGCGTGGTGTTGGTATAGAACCCCTCAACCCGCAGATACGTCGTTTGAACGTCGTAAACCCCCATTAACACCTTGCTGAAAAGACTGGTCTGGATCGCTTGCCCGAAATGACTGCTATACGCACCCAGATTTACCTTGCTGTGCACCCGGTAAGCCGTGATTTTCAGGTCCTCGTCAAAGGCGAGTTCAGCCAATGAGGTCAGGTCGCGACCGTGATGATCCGACAGCATCGCCTCGGATCGGTCAGACATCCAATGAACAGGCTGCCCGAGTTTCATCGCAGCAACTGAGACGCAAAAATACTCAGGATATGGCATGACTTTCATGCCGAACCCGCCGCCCACATCGGGGGTGGTAACACGGATCGCCTCGGGTTCCAGTTTTAGCTTTTGCGCCAACTGCCCCCGCATCGCCCAGACGCCTTGCCCACCATAGGCAAAGTGCAAACGTCCATCGACCCAATTGGCCTGACATCCCCGTGGCTCGATTGAGGTGATGATCACGCGGTTGTCGGCCACATCCAGCGAAACGGTATGCGCGGCAGCCTGAAAGGCGGCATCGGTTGCTGCTTCATCGCCCAACCCCCAATCAAAAGCACGATTGTCGGCGACCTGATCATGCAGTGGTTCGCCACCGGCTACGACATCCAGTTTTGCCGGCAGATCATCCGTGTCCATCCAGATCATCTCAACCGCATCTCGCGCCTGCAATAGCGTGTCTGCGATCACGACAGCCACAGGTTCGCCGACAAATCGGACGCGGTCTTGGGCCAGCATATGCCTGTCAGGCGCAAGGGTCTGAGAGCCATCGCGGTTCTGCACAGTTGCTGCGTTCATCACAGTGTCGATCCCCGCAGTCGAGAGATCATCCAGCGTCATGACAAGGCGCACCCCTTCCGCCTCACGCGCGGCATCCAGATCCAGCGCCGTGATCCGACCATGGGCAACCGGGCTGCGAAAAAAGGCCGCGAACAGAGCGCCTTCGGGTACATCATCGTCTATGTATCGTCCGTGCCCGGTCAGAAACCGCTGATCTTCTGTCCGTTTGACGGGCTGGCTTTTGCCGAACTTTTCCATGCGATGATCCTCCTGCGATGGCGACCGTAGCCCAGCCCAAGGCGATGTCCAGTCGAACAGACAGCTTCCCCGTATCTTGCCAGTCATTTTTTGGTTAACCTACAGGTCATGACAAGGGCACATGACAGCGTATTTCCGTTCACCGCCCTGCTGACTAGAGGCAGCGAAGCCACCCACGACGTGAATGTCGGTGGCGACGTCCGCGCGGGCATGGCACGGAAAGGCCACGGCCTAGTCATGCGCTACGCCGATGACAAACTTGCCTCAGAAAGGCATATAGGCGCCCTGAAGGATGCTTTCGATGATCATCTTGAGACGGTGGAATTTGACGGCAACGACCACTCATTGCTGACGCTGGATTTCCATGAACCGGCCTACCAGCGTGTTCAGGTCTACTTTCGCGCGCGCTTTGCCCGGGCTGAATAACATACAACCCTTCCCCTTCCCTTACGCATTCGCTATTGCAGGCGCTGACCCGAATTTGTTGACGCAGGACGCATCCTATGGCGATGGAAAAGACATTCAACGCGGCCGAGGCCGAGGCCCGCATTTATGAGGCCTGGGAACAGGCCGGGGCCTTCAAGGCAGGCGCGAACAGATCGCGCGACGAAAGCTTTACCATCATGATCCCGCCGCCCAACGTAACGGGCGCATTGCATGTGGGCCACGCGTTCAACAACACCTTGCAGGATATCCTGACCCGCTGGCACCGGATGCGCGGCTTCGACACGCTTTGGCAGCCCGGTCAGGACCATGCCGGTATCGCCACCCAGATGCAGGTGGAAAAGATGCTGGCCGCCACCCAACAGCCCAGCCGAAACGAGCTGGGACGTGAGGCGTTTCTTGACAAGGTTTGGGAATGGAAGGGCGAATACGGCGGCACGATCATCGAGCAGCTGAAACGTCTCGGCTCATCCTGCGACTGGTCGCGAAACGCCTTTACCATGGCGGGCGCACCGCGTGATCCGCGGACCGGGCACGAGAACTCGGCCAACTTCCACGATGCCGTCATCAAGGTCTTCGTCGATATGTACGAAAAGGGCCTGATCTATCGCGGCAAGCGGCTGGTCAACTGGGATCCGCATTTTGAGACCGCGATCTCGGACCTTGAGGTCGAGAATATTGAGACGCCCGGTCATATGTGGCACTTCAAGTACCCTCTGGCTGGTGGTGAGACCTATACCTACGTCGAAAAGGACGAGGATGGGAACGTCATCCTCGAAGAGGAGCGCGATTACATCTCGATCGCCACGACCCGCCCTGAAACCATGCTGGGCGACGGCGCGGTGGCCGTTCATCCGTCGGATGAACGGTATGCGCCAATCGTTGGGAAACTCTGCGAAATCCCGGTTGGTCCGAAAGAGCATCGCCGCCAGATTCCGATCATCACCGATGACTACCCCGATCCCGATTTCGGCTCGGGCGCGGTGAAGATCACTGGCGCGCATGACTTTAACGACAACATGGTCGCCAAGCGCGGCGGCATTCCGATGTACCGCCTGATGGACACCAAAGGTGCGATGCGGGCAGATGGCGCGCCTTACGCCGAAGAGGCGGACAAGGCGCAGGAATACGCACGTGGTCGCGCGTTCACCGAGAACGAGATCGACGCGATTAACCTCGCTCCCGACCATCTGCGGGGTCTCGACCGGTTCGAGGCGCGCGCGAAAGTGGTCGAAGAGATCAACGCCGACGGTCTGGCTGTGATGACCCGTGCGGATGACCCGGTTCTGGGCACCAAGCTGGGCGAAGATGACGACCCGTCTGCACTGGTGCCGCTGGTCGAGAGCAAGCCGATTATGCAGCCCTTCGGCGACCGCTCGAAAGTTGTGATCGAGCCAATGTTCACCGATCAGTGGTTCGTGGATGCCGAAAAGATCGTCGGCCCCGCGCTGGATGCGGTTAAGGACGGCACGGTCAAGATCATCCCTGAGTCGGGCGAGAAGACCTATTACCACTGGCTGGAAAACATCGAGCCCTGGTGCATCTCGCGCCAGTTGTGGTGGGGGCACCAGATACCGGTTTGGTATGGTCTCGACCTGTCCGCAGAAGACTTCATCGATGACGAAGATGATGGTGACCTGGATCTGGTTGAACTGGGCCGGTTGCTGAATGAAGGTGGCATGCTGCACCGTGGCAATGTCATGGAATGCGCAACCAGCTTGGATGCAGTCACCGAGAAATTCCTGGACGACAACGCCAACATTCCCAGCCCGCTGAGCCACGCATCTGTTGTTGAAGTTTCAGACAAACACGAGGCGATCCATCGGTTTGCTGAAAGTCTCGCTCAGTATGCGGTCGAACAAGACCCAACCAATCTGATCTATCCGGTCTGGCGCGACCCCGACGTCCTCGACACCTGGTTCTCCTCCGGCCTCTGGCCGATCGGCACGCTGGGATGGCCCGAACAGACCGAAGAGATGGAGCGCTATTTCCCGACTGATGTGCTCATCACCGGCGCAGATATCCTGTTCTTCTGGGTCGCCCGGATGATGATGATGCAACTGGCCGTGGTAAACGAGATACCGTTCCATACCGTCTACCTGCACCAGCTCGTTCGCGACGAGAAGGGCAAGAAGATGTCCAAGACCACCGGCAACGTCATCGACCCGCTTGAGATCGTGGACGAATTCGGCGCCGACGCGCTACGGTTCACCAACGCCTCGATGGCAGCAATTGGCGGTGTGCTGAAGCTGTCCCGTGAACGCATCACCGGCTATCGCAATTTTGGCACCAAGCTGTGGAATGCTGTCCGCTTTGCCGAGATGAACGAGGTCTTCACCGACGCCGTTCCTCAACTGAACGTGGCTGACCTGAAGCCCAAAGCTGCGGTGAACCGCTGGATCATCGGCGAAACCGCACGTGTGCGGGAAGAGGTCGACGCGGCGCTGGAAAGCTATCGCTTCAACGACGCGGCCAACGGGCTTTATGCCTTTGTCTGGGGTAAGGTTTGCGACTGGTACGTGGAGCTGTCCAAGCCACTGCTGCAAGGGGACGATGCCGAGGCTCAGGCCGAAACCCGCGCCACGATGCGTTGGGTTCTGGACCAATGCATGGTCCTGCTGCACCCGATCATGCCGTTCATCACCGAAGAGCTGTGGGGCTTGACCGGCGACCGCGCCAAAATGGCCGTCCACGCCGATTGGCCAACCTATTCTGCGGTCGACCTGATCGACGCGGATGCGGATCGCGAGATGAACTGGGTGATCTCGGTGATCGAAAACACCCGCTCGGCCCGTGCACAGATGCGGGTTCCAGCCGGCCTCTATGTGCCGATGCTGGTGACCGAGATCGACGCCAATGGCCAAGCCGCGTGGGACCGCAACGAGGCGCTGATTAAACGTCTGGCGCGGATCGACAGCCTGACCAAAGCGGATGAGCTGCCTAAAGGTACGATCTCGATTGCCGCCCCCGGCGCATCTTTCGGCCTACCATTGGCGGATATCATCGACATTGGCGCGGAAAAGGAACGGCTGGAGAAAGCCAAGGGCAAACTGGCCAAGGAACTGGGCGGTCTGCGCGGGCGTCTGAACAACCCGAAATTCGTGGCCTCGGCCCCGGAAGAGGTTGTCGCGGAAGCCAAAGCCAACCTTGCCGCCCGCGAAGAGGAAGAGGCGAAACTGGACGAGGCGCTGGCCCGTCTGGCCGAGATCGCCTGATTTTCCTCTTTTTGTAGGTTCTCGAATTCCCCAAACCCGCCGTTTGCTCGGCGGGTTTTTGTTATGCGGTGACGCATTTCAACTTGTTTTCATCCGCTTCCAATTGTTAGCAAGTTCTGCAGACAGCTCCGAGGACTTCATGGCGCGCCCTTTCCCTCCTGTGCAGACAATTTCGACCGGGCTTGTGGTGGCGGTCGTAGGGTTTTTCAGCTCTTTCCCGATTGTGCTGCAGGGCCTTGTTTCAATGGGTGCTTCAGAAGCTGAGGCTGCATCCGGTTTGATGATGGCAGCAGTTGCAATGGGTGTGACGGCGATCGTGGTCAGCCTTTGGTACCGGCAGCCGATCAGCGTGGCATGGTCAACACCCGGTGCCGCCCTTCTGGCGGTTTCGGCGACCCCATTGGTCGGATTTTCTGATTCGGTTGGTGCATTTCTTTGCGCCGGAGCCCTGACGGTTGTTGCCGGAATGTGGCGTCCACTTGGACGGCTTGCGGCCGCTATCCCGACAACACTCGCGCAGGCCATGCTGGGCGGGGTTTTGCTGCCCTTGTGCATCATTCCCTTCAAGGCGGCAGTTGAGCTGCCCTGGCAAGCGCTGCCGGTCATTCTGACGTGGTTTATCGCCGGGCGGATCAATCGGTTGATCGCAGTTCCTGCCGCAGTGGTTACCGCGGCAATCGTCGTTGTATTGAACGCCGTTGACGGTTCGGTCCAGCCCGAACATCTGGTCGCCGCCCCTGTCTGGACCATTCCAACATTCTCGGTCGCATCGGCGATCGGGATCAGCATCCCGCTGTTCATCGTCACCATGGCTACGCAAAACATACCCGGCATCGCCGTCATGCGCAGCTTTGGGTATGCGCCAATTGCTGGCAAGTTGTTCTCAGCCGTCGGAGGAGCCAGTATTCTGTCTGCCCCCTTTGGCGCTCCGGCCACGTGCCTTGCCGCGATTACCGCTGCGATGTGTTCAAACGAAGACAGCTACCCGGACCCGAACCAGCGTTACTGGTCAGCGGTTATGGCAGGCCTATTTTACTGCGTCTTTGGCGTCTTTGCCGTGGCGATCACCGGGTTCGCGGCCCACGCCGACCCATTGCTCATGGGCACTCTGACCGGCATTGCCCTGATCGGTGTGATGGCAAATGCGACCTTTGCTGCATTAGAAGTTCCCGCCGAACGCGAAGCGGCGATTCTGACATTCGCCATAACCGCATCAGGAATCACCGTCTTCGGCCTGGGCGCTGCAGTCTGGGGTTTGGCCGCAGGTGGTATCGCCTATCTGGTTACCAACCGATCCAGATGACAGCTTTCCCCCGCTGTGCTGGTCGAGTAGTATGAACCTATGTTTGGATCGCTCGGAAAACTGGTCGAACGCCAGATCAAAAAGGCGCGAGCCGAAGGTCAGTTAGAGGGGCTGGAGGGCGAAGGCCAGCCGCTGCCTGACCGTTCGTCCGAGGCACAGACCGATCCGGCCGTCGCCGCCGGTCATCGGATCATGGCGCAAGCAGGCGTTCTTCCCGAAGAGTTCAGCATCAAGAAAGAGTTGGATGCCGCGCGCAAAACCTATGCGTCGCAGTCCGACGCTGACGAGCGTAAGGTGACTATGGCTAAGATCGCCGAGCTTGAGATGAGATACAATATGGCCCGCGATGCACGACGGGCTTTTATGCGTTAATTGCCGGGCGTAAATGCCTTGCTTGACACGGAAATCGAGTTTCCCGACGGATCCTTGGCATTCGCGAAACTGTAGCCGTCCGCCGTGTGGATCGAACCAAATTTCAGCCCGTGCTGCGCGGCTTGTCTGCAAAACCCAGCAACGTCCACGACATCAAAAACAATTTTGACCGCTGCTTACCCCTGCCGGGCGGCCTTGCTGGCCGGATGCAACAACAAGCGCAAGCCGTTTTCGTCCGGCACAAGCTCTACAATCCGGTCCCCTTCGAGTTGGCGGGCAGCATAACCAAAATGCGTCTCATAGAAATGCACCATCTTGTCGATATCCTTGGTGTACAGGATCAATCGTGTGACAGGCGCCGAGATCATTTGAACTCTGGCTTGCGACCTTGCAAATTCGCCGCAATGACCTCCATCTGATCCGGTTTGCCGATCAGCTCCGCCTGCTCTGATGACTCCTCCAGCAGCACCTCTGTGCGAGGCTTGGCTTCCGCAACCTCTATCAGGCGCTTGGCCGCGCGGATGGCCGAAGGGCTTTGACCAGCGATGTCTTCGGCCAAGGCCAATGCCTCGGTCAGTGGGTCATCCGACAGTTTGGTAACCAGCCCCCAGTCCGCCGCCTGCGCGGCACCGATGGGGCGGGCCGAATAGGTCAACAGGCGTAAAACATCCGACCGGACCAGCTTGGGCAGCAGAACCATCCCGCCCATGTCGGGGATCAGACCCCACTTCATCTCCATCACGGCGAATTTAGCCTCGGGATGTGCTATCCGGATGTCAGCGCCCAGCGCAAGTTGCAAACCGCCGCCATAAGCAACACCCTGAATGGCACAAATGACGGGAACGGGCACGCGTTGCCAAACCAAGGCAACTTCCTGCACTTCATTGGCGTCCTTGTGGCTGCGGGTCATCAACCATTCGGTCGGGTCCGTTTGCGCCATGCTCGCAAAGCTGGCCATGTCCAGACCCGCGCAAAAGCTTTTGCCTTCACCCGATAGCACCACCGCACGGGCATCCGAGGCAGCGACCTCCTGCCCCGCAGAAATGATGGCCTTTATCATCGCATCATCCAGCGCATTCATCTTGTCGCCGCGCGTCAGAGTTACGTGCGCGATGTGATTTTTGTATTCGACGGATACTCGTGACATCTCAGGCCTCTCAATTCCGGTTAGGGGTACAATGCCCCGATGGATCAGGCAGTTCCACCTCAACGTTAGGGCAGATTTGACGCAGGCATGCGCCCGAACCAGGGCGAATCCAATGTCATGACGTAGAAATGTCCCCCGGCCAACTTGCCACCCGTGGTGATGCCCAGCCGACCCCCGGGGTCTTGCAAGGTCTGCAGGATGTTCCCGTCGCCGTCAAACTGCACCATCATCCCGCGATGGATCGGCGCAGGCCGCACCGTCGGCCCCAGTCGCCAGATCACCTTGCGCAAGAACGGGTATGGCATCAGTGCCTCGCTCGGCACGCGCGGGCTGGCAAATGCCATCCAATACGTACCATCGCCCTGTGCCTCGATGTTGTCGGGATAGCCTGGGAGATTGTCCATCAGGACCTCTTGCTGCCCGACCTTCGGGCCTGTCAGCCAAAGCTTGTGCACTCTGGCGCGCCCGGTTTCGGCGATCAGCAGAAAATCCTCACTCGGCGACAATGCGACGCCGTTCGTATAGACAAAGCCTTCGGCCAGTTTCTCGGTCGTGCCATCGGGCGCGTGGCGGGCAACGTAACCTGTGTCCGATTGCTCCCAGATGGTCAGAACCGAGGTCGGTTTGGTTCCACCCATCGTTTCTGGATCGAACCGATCAGACGAGTTTGAGAAATAGATCGCCCCGTCCTGCGCCACGTCCAATTGATTGGCATAGATCACTGGCGCGCCGTCTATCTCGGACACGACTGGCTGCAGCGTTCCGGGGCCGGTCCATCGCATGATGCCGCGGAAGCTGTCGGCGATGTAAAGCACCCCATCCGGACCGACCGTCAGGCCCAAGGGCCGACCACCGAGGTCGTCAACTTTCACCGGGACCTCGCCGTCTATCTGGTATAGAGCCCCGGACAGGCTGGTCGTGTAGACGGACCCGTCGGGCATGATGGCAATGTCTTCGGGGCCTTTCTCACCGTCAGGCAACGAGATCAGCTCCAGCTGGTCCAACGCATTGTTCTCCGCAAAGTCACCAGTGAAACCCGGTGCTTCGGGTGGGGTCCATGCCACCGGTTGAACCGGGACCGGCCAGAAAACCAGATAGGCGAGGCCGACAATCAACAAGCCCAAAACAATGCGCATGCGCGCTCCTCCCTTTAATCGTTACGCGAACAATGCGGAGCAGCATCCTGCAACGCAAGCTTGCCTGTCGTATGACCTTACGTTTATCTGCCCCCATGACAGAGCCACGCTATACCCCGCTTGCCCAATCCCTGCCTGCAACTGTGCCGTTTGTTGGCCCCGAAACGCAGGAACGCCAGCGTGGCGCGCCATTTGTGGCGCGGCTGGGCGCAAATGAAAGCGTGTTTGGGCCCTCTCCGCGCGCCATAGCGGCAATGACAGAAACGGGGATCTGGATGTATGGCGATCCGGAAAACCACGATCTGCGTGCCGCATTGGCGGATCACCATGGGGTCGGGTCGGAAAACATCGTGGTTGGCGAAGGCATTGACGGGCTGTTGGGCTACCTAGTGCGGCTACTGGTCGGATCCGGGGACGCGGTTGTCACCTCAGATGGGGCATACCCGACCTTCAACTACCATGTGGCAGGGTTCGGGGGGACACTCCACAAGGTGCCATATCGCGACGACCACGAGGACCCGGCGGCGCTGTTTGCCAAGGCACGTGAAGTGGATGCCAAGCTGGTGTATCTGGCCAATCCTGACAACCCGATGGGTAGCTGGCATTCCGGAGCGGATATCGTGGCGGCGCTAGACGATCTGCCCAACGGGTGTTTGCTTGTATTGGACGAGGCCTATGTGGAATGTGCGCCTGAAGGCACCGCCGCCCCTGTGGCAGCAGACGATCCGCGGGTGATCCGGATGCGAACTTTTTCCAAGGTGTACGGCATGGCGGGCGCGCGGGTTGGCTATGCCATCGGCGCACCCGGCCTGATTTTAGCCTTCAACAAGGTGCGCAACCATTTCGGAATGAACCGAGCCGCGCAGGCCGGTGCGCTGGCCGCACTGAAGGATGCAGAGTGGCTCAATCATGTTCAGACCAAGATTACCGAAGCGCGTGACCGGATTGGCCATATTGCACGAGAGAATGGTTTAGCGCCCTTGCCCTCGGCCACCAACTTCGTTGCCATTGATTGCGGGAAGGATGGAGCCTTTGCCAAGGCGGTTCTGGACTCGCTGGTTGCGCAGGGCATTTTCGTGCGTATGCCCTTTGCCGCCCCGCAAAATCGCTGCATCCGCGTCAGCTGTGGCGAGGCAGCCGATCTGGATGCTTTTGCCACAGCATTGCCAAAAGCGCTTGCCGAGGCGCGGCGTTAGGTCTTCGACGCAAGCACCGCAGCTGCAGCTTCTAATGCGCCTTTGCCGCGAGGGATATCTAGTGCGGCCATGGCTGTTTCCACACCGCCCAACGTAGCCATAACCATCTGGCCGTTGACGTGACCCATATGGCCAAGACGGAAGCATCCGTCCCAGTCGTCCATCCCCAGACCAATACCAAGGGTCAACCCCAGTTGGTTTTCAGTGAACTTGCGCAATGGCGTGCCGCGCTCCTCGGTCAGTCGCAAGGCGGTGACAGCGTGGCTGCGATGTAGACGATCAGCGGAATTCAGATGCAGCGCGCCACCTAGCGCCCAAATTTCACACGCTTCCCAGATCGCCGTGGCAAGGCGTTCGTGACGCGCCCAAACCTGTTCCATCCCCTCGGCATGGATCATGTTTAAGGCCGCGCGCAAACCGTAGAGGTGATGGGTTGGCGCGGTGCCATTAAAATACTGATAGAACAGCTCGGGGTTGGATCGTGGCTGCCAGTCCCAGTATTGCGATACACGCGGCATAGCGGCACGCTTGGCCTGTGCTTTGTCATTGAAGAAGACAAAGCCGGTGCCAGCGGGTGTCATCAGCCCCTTCTGACAGGCCGTAACTGTGACGTCGACGCCCCAGGTATCCATTTCGAACCGGTCACACCCCATCGAGGCAATGCAATCCGCCATCAAAAGCGCCGGGTGGCCCAGATCGTCCAGCAAAGCGCGCAGGGCTGGAATGTCGTTCCGGATTGAACTTGAGGTGTCCACATGAACGGCCAACACCGCCTTGATCTTGTGGGCCTTGTCGCCACGCAACGCCTCGGCAATACGGTCGAAGTCCCATGCTGTGGACGAGCCGAAGTCGATCAATTGAACCTTGGCGCCGATACCCTCGGCCATCTCGGCCCAGCCATGGGTAAATCGGCCAGATGCGGGGGCTAGAACCGTTTCACCGGGTGCGATGACGTTGGACAGCGCGGCTTCCCACGTTCCGTGGCCGTTAGAGATATAGATTGCAACGCTATGCTCGGTCCGCGCCACGCGGCACAGATCGCGGGTCAGCGACGGCATCATCTCGATCAGCTCGCCCTCGTAGATATTCGGTGACGGGCGGTGCATGGCTTGCAACACCGCATCCGGGATGACCGAAGGTCCTGGAATCGCCAGATACTCGCGCCCTTGCGCCAGGGAAATGGGGTCTATCATGGGATCAACCTGTATGAATTGACGCCCACCCTAGCGCAGCTTTAAGCGGCGTCAATCCATCAGCTCGGAGGCCGCGCGCGCAAGGTTTTCGATACCGGCCCAATCCCCATCAATGACCATCTTTTTCGGCGCAACCCAGCTTCCGCCCGCGCAGACCACATTGGACAAGGACAGGTAATCCTTTGCATTTTCGGGGGACACACCACCGGTCGGGCAAAACTTGATTTGCGGCAACGGTGCGCCGATCGCCTTCAACGCCGGTGCACCACCCGATGCTTCGGCCGGGAAGAACTTGAGCATGTCATAGCCCTTTTCCAACAGACACATCGCCTCACTGGCTGTGGCGGCGCCGGGCAACAAGGGCAGGCCTTCGGCCTCGCAAGCCGCGATCAGAATGTCGGTGGCACCGGGCGAGACCCCGAATTGCGCGCCTGCCTCTTTCGCGGCGCGCACATCTTCGGGCGTCACCAAAGTTCCTGCGCCGACGACGCCGCCCGGCACATCCGCCATCGCGCGGATCGCGTCCAGCGCGGCGGGTGTACGCAGAGTAACCTCAAGCGCGGGGAGGCCACCTGCGACAAGCGCCTCTGCCAATGGTCGCGCCTGAGCCGCATCATCGACGACAAGGACAGGAACAATGGGCGCAAGTGCGCAGATTTCACGCGTGCGTTGGGTTTTGGACATGGGTCAAACTCCGAAAATACTGGCGCCGGTGTCTGCTGATCCGACATTTTGGCGGAAGGTAGCGAACAGGTCACGCCCCACGCCGTGTTGGTTGGCCGACAGATCAGCAGTGGCAGGCGCACGGTCCAGAACCCCGGGGGTGACAATCTCCAACTCACCCTTCACCGCATCGACGCGCAAGATGTCGCCATCCTGCAGGTAAGCGATCGGCCCACCATCGAGCGCCTCGGGGCAGACATGGATCGCCGCAGGGACTTTTCCGGACGCGCCGGACATACGACCATCGGTTACAAGCGCCACCTTTTGCCCACGGCCCTGCAAGATCGACAGGATCGGCGTCAGCGAGTGTAGCTCGGGCATGCCATTTGCTTTGGGTCCCTGGAACCGGACAACAACGATGACGTCGCCTGTGAACTCTCCAGCCTTGAACGCGGCTTTCGCCTCATCCTGATCATGGAACATGCGTACAGGTGCTTCGACAACCTGATGTTCCGGGGCGACGGCCGAAACCTTCATCACGCCGGTGCCCAAATTGCCAGTCAGGCGCGACAACCCACCAGTGGGTTGGAACGGGTCTTTCGCCGGGCGGACGATTTTTTCGTTCAGGCTGTGGCCAGCTCCGTCTTCCCAAACCAGCTCACCGTTCTTCAGCTTCGGTTCTTTGGTATAATTCTGCAGCCCCTGCCCCGCGACGGTTAGAGTGTCGGGGTGCAGCAGCCCGTCTTCCAGTAGCGTTCCAATGCAGTACCCAAGACCACCCGCTGCGTGGAAGTGGTTCACATCTGCCAGACCGTTCGGATAAACCCGCGCAACCAAAGGCACCACGGCGGAAATGTCAGAAAAATCCTGCCAATCCAACACGATACCACCTGCGCGCGCCATTGCGATCAGATGGATCAGCAGGTTGGTCGACCCACCCGTGGCCATCAGACCCACGATGCCGTTCACAAACGCCCGCTCATCCAAAACCTGATAGACTGGTGTATAGTGGTTGCCCAGCGCACTCAGCGACAGGGCGCGGCGCGCGCCTTCTTCGGTCAGTGCGTCCCGCAGAGGCGTGTTGGGATTCACAAAGCTGGAGCCCGGCAGGTGCAGGCCCATGAATTCCATCAGCATCTGATTGGTGTTCGCGGTGCCATAAAAAGTACAAGTGCCCGGTCCGTGATACGCGGCCATTTCAGCGGCCATGAGTTCGTCGCGGCCGATCTCTCCTGCGGCAAATTTCTGGCGAATCTTGGCTTTTTCATCGTTGGGCAGACCGCTGGTCATCGGTCCTGCTGGCAGGAAAACAGCGGGCAGATGTCCGAACGCCTGTGCACCAATGACCAGACCGGGCACGATTTTATCACAGACGCCCAGGAAAACGGCCGCGTCGTAGGTGTTGTGGCTCAGCGCCACTCCGGTCGCCAGGGCAATCACGTCGCGGGAAAACAGAGACAACTCCATCCCCGCCTCGCCTTGGGTGACCCCGTCACACATGGCTGGCACGCCACCCGCAACTTGTGCGGTGCCACCTGCGGCTCGGATCGCATCGCGGATCAGGCCGGGATAACGCTCGAACGGCTGGTGGGCGGAAAGCATGTCGTTATAGGCGGTGACGATGCCCAGATTACCGGCCGTATCAGTGGCCATAGCTTGCTGATCCTTACCCGCACCGGCATAGGCGTGGGCTTGGCCGCTGCAAGACAAATGCGCGCGCGCCGGTCCCTTAGACCGGGCATGTTCCATACGTTCAATATGCGGGCCGCGCAGTTCGGCGCTGCGGTCGATGATGCGTTGAGTGACGTCGGTGATGACTGAATGTACCATGATTACCCTCCGATCTGACGCCAGCGGCGCCCATCGCGATGCATCAGCATCAGCGCTTCTTCTGGGCCGGAACTGCCCTGATCATATTTCGCAGGGCGATCTCCACGCTCTTCCCAACTGTGAATAATGGGATCAACCCAGGCCCAGGCGGCCTCTGCCTCGTCCCCGCGCATGAACAGTGTTTGGTCGCCACGAATGACATCCATGATCAGTCGTTCATAAGCGTCCGGCGACTGGGCCTCATCACCCAGTGCATCGGCAAAGCTCATGTCCAGCGCCACGTCGGACAAGCGGAAGCCGCCTTGCCCCGGTTCTTTGATCGTGGTGCGCAGTGTGATGCCCTCGTCCGGTTGCAGGCGGATCACCAGCACATTGCCGTGCAGCGGGCCGACATTGGGAAAGATCGTATGCGGCGGATCCCGGAAAAACACCGCGATTTCGGATTCGCGGGCACGCAGGCGTTTTCCGGTTCGCAGATAGAATGGTACGCCCGCCCAGCGCCAGTTGCCGATATGGGCCTTAAGAGCGATGTAGCTTTCGGTGCGGCTTGCGGGGTTACCAACATGATCCAAGTAACCGTCGCCGCCCTTGCTCGAACGATATTGACCGCGTGCGATGTCAGACGGCGCAACAGGCTCCAGCGCCTCGATCACCTTGACCTTCTCGTCCCGCACGGCGTTGGGCGAAAATTTGGACGGAGGTTCCATCGCAGTCAGACACAGAAGCTGAACAAGGTGGTTCTGCACCATATCCCGCATCGCACCGGACTGATCGTAATAGGCCCCGCGCCCTTCGACGCCAACAGTCTCGGCCACGGTAATTTGAACGTGATCGACATGTGTCGCGTTCCAGAGAGGTTCGAACAGGGAATTTGCAAAGCGCAGCGCCATCAGGTTCTGCACCGTTTCCTTTCCCAAATAGTGGTCGATCCGATATATCTGGTGCTCTTCAAAGCAGGCTCGCAGCCCGGAGTTCAGCGCCCGGGCTGACGCGAGGTCGTGGCCAAAGGGTTTTTCGACCACGATACGGCTGTCAGGGGTCGCCAAACCATGATCGCTCAGCCGTTTTGCGATGCCCGAGAAAAGGCTGGGACCAACTGACAGGTAGAAGGCGCGTACCACGTCAGGACGCAAGGTGTTGGCAAGATCTTTCCAGCCAGAATCTCCCATTGCGTCAACGGGAACATATTCAACATGGCTTAGAAACTGATCCAGAACGTCCTTTTTGAATGCAGGCGCAAATTCTTTCATCGAGGCGCGTATTTGGTCCCGGAACCCGTCGCTGTCCATGTCGGACCGCGCTGTGCCGATAATCTTTGCGTCTTCGGGCATCTGACCGACTTCGAACCGATGATAGAGCCCGGGTAAGATCTTGCGCTGCGCCAGATCACCGGTCGCGCCGAATAGCACCAGATCGAACGGGTCTACCGGGATTACGCGTGAAACCATCTATGGGCTCCTTCAAATCTGCTGGCATCACTTAGGCGCAGTTATCACTGGTCCTTGTGATGCAAGCATTGTTACCGCTAACATTCAGGCACTGAATAGGGAAGCACAACTGGAAAATCAACCCTGATTCCGCAACCACTCCATTACCGAGGATCGAACCGATTGGTCTCCGCGATGACGGGCGTCGGCAATGATCTTACGCAGTGACTGCAGGTCGGCACGCAACAACACGCTTTTGACCGGGCCAATCGACGCCGGGCGCATTGACAAGGTCCGAATACCCATGGCTGCCAGACACAGTGCCTCAACCGGTCGCCCGGCATCCTCGCCACAGAAAGACAACGGCGTGTTCGAGATATTGCAGCGCTCGACAATCCGTTCGATGAAGGTCAGGAAGCTGACGTTCAGCGTGTCATAACGTCGGCGCACCAGCTCGTTTTCGCGGTCAGCGGCAAAAAAGAACTGTTTCAGGTCGTTGCCCCCGATCGAGACGAAATCCACCTCGTCAAAGAACTTCTGCGGGGCAAAGGCGAGAGATGGCGTTTCCAGCATTGCGCCAACTTCGATCGATTCTGGCAGCACATGACCAAGACGCTTTTCGCGTTCGATGGTCTTGTTCACTTCCCAACGTGCTTCGCGGTATTCTTCGGCCTGCGCCACAAACGGGAACATGATTGTTAAAGGCCGCCCATTGGCTGCGCGCATCAGGGCCTGCAGCTGCATCCGCATCACGCCGCGTTTGTCCAGACCAACGCGAATAGCGCGCCAGCCCAAAGCCGGGTTCGGCTCTTCGACGTGCTTCATATAGGGAAGCACTTTATCCGACCCGATATCCAGTGTGCGGAACACAACGCGCATGTCGCCAGCAGCATCCATTACGCGTTGATACTGTGTCACAAGCTCGGACCGCTTGGGCATCTGATTGCGGATCAGGAACTGAAGCTCGGTGCGGAACAGGCCCACACCCTCGGCCCCGGAATTTCCCAGCGACGGCAGATCGGCCATCAGGCCCGCGTTCATAACCAGATTGATCCGCTCACCATCGCGCGTCACTGTCGGAGTATCGCGGATCGAGGCATAGCGTTCCTGCGCTTTGGCCTGCATGGCGATTTTATCGCGAAACGCGGAGACAACCGTATCTTCCGGGCGCAGTTGGACCATGCCCTGATCGCCATCGACCAGAATATGATCTCCGTTCAATGCCTCGGTTGTGATGTGCCCAACGTGAACCACCAGTGGAATTGCCAGGGCACGGGCCACAATCGTTGCGTGGCTACCGACTGAGCCTTCTTCAAGAACGATCCCTTTCAACGAGCGGCCATATTCCAACAGATCCCCAGGTCCGATGTTTCGGGCAACCAGGATCGGATCGGGTGGCAGGTCGGCCCCGTTGGTACCCCCCTGCCCGGTCAAGATGCGCAGCAGCCGGTTGCTGAGATCATCCAGATCTGCCAGCCGTTCACGCAGATAGGGGTCGGTGACCTGCCCCATCCGGGCGCGGGCTTGCGATTGTTCTTTCTCAACCGCCGCTTCGGCGCTAAGGCCCAGGGCAATGTCCTCTTCCATGCGGCGCATCCAGCCCTTGGAATTGGCAAACATCCGGTATGCTTCCAGTACCTGCAATTGCTCCTTGTCACCGCCCTGCGAAATCTCAAGCATCTTGTCGACGCCCACGCGCAGTTCATCCACGGCCTCGTTCAGACGTTCGCGTTCGCGGTGGGGATCGTCGGCAATCGGGTTGGTGACGACAACACGGGGTTCATGCAACCAGACATGCCCTTCGGCAGCTCCTTCCTGTGCCGGGCCTCCTTCAAATTGCACTGATTGCTGGTGCCGAGGTGAAAGGGCAGCGCCCTCGCCTACAAAGGCGCCAAGCTCGGTCATTTCGGCCAAGACCATGGCGACCACTTCCAGCGCGTAGACCTCGTCAGCGGAATACAAACGCGCGTCACGAGATTGAACGACCAATACGCCCAGCTTTTCACCCAAACGCTGGATCGGCACCCCAATAAAAGACGAGAATCTTTCCTCACCAGTTTCCGGCATATACCGAAACCCTTTGGTCGAAGGCGCGTCGGCGGTGTTCACGACCTTGCCGGATTGCGCGACATGACCCACGAGGCCTTCACCCAACCGCATACGCGTTTTGTGAACCGCCTCTGGCGACAACCCTTCGGTCGCGCAAAGCTCAAGTGTATCGGCATCCCGGAACAGATAGATCGAGCACACCTCGGCCCGGATACTATCCGCGATCAGATGCGTGATCCGGTCAAGACGTTCCTGACCGGCGGCTTCGCTCGCCATCTCTTCGCGCAGCCGCCCCAGCAGCTTGCGGGATTCTGTTTCGGTGCCTTCCGCCATATCCCACCCAAATTACGGAATCAGGCGAGACCTTTGGCTGAAATGCTTAGGCCGCCTTGTCCAATTCAAAGGCATCATGCAGTGCCTGAACAGCAAGTTCCATGTATTTCCTGTCGACAAGGACGGAAATTTTAATCTCAGAGGTTGTAATGACCTTGATGTTGATCCCCTCATCCGAGAGTATCTTGAACATCTTGGCCGCCACGCCCGACTGCGAGCGCATACCGATACCCACGACCGAGACCTTGCAGACATCCTGGTCCGCGACCAGTTCGGCATAGTTCAGCTCACCCGCATCCTTGATTGCCAGCAATGCCTGTTCGGCGCGCGCCACCTGATCGGTGGGGCAGGAAAAGGTCATGTCCGTGCGCCCCTCGTCCGAAATGTTCTGCACGATCATATCGACATTCACGCCCGCATCGCTGAGCGCGGTAAAGATAATCGACGCGATGCCCGGGCGGTCAGCCACCGAGACAACGGTCATCTTGGCTTCGTCGCGGGAATAGGCCACACCGGCCACAACATTGGATTCCATGATATCCTCCTCATCGCAGACCAGGGTACCGGCCTCGTCGGATTGTTCCTCAAAGCTTGAAAGAACGCGCAGTTTTACCTTGTAACGCATCGCCAGTTCGACAGAGCGGGTTTGCAGAACCTTTGCCCCCAACGAGGCCAATTCCAGCATTTCCTCGAACGAAATTCGGTCCAGCTTGCGTGCTTTTTCGCAGATGCGCGGGTCGGTGGTATAAACACCGTCAACATCCGTGTAGATGTCGCACCGCTCGGCACCGAAGGCGGCGGCAAATGCCACGGCGGTGGTGTCCGACCCACCTCGGCCCAGGGTCGTGATACGGCCTTCCGGGCTGATGCCCTGGAACCCGGCGACCACGGCAACCTTCATGCCCTCGCCAAACTTCTGGTTCAGGTTATCGGTCGGAATTTCTTCGATCCGGGCCTGGCTGTGGGCGCTGGTGGTCATCAGCGGAACCTGCCAGCCCTGCCAGCTGCGGGCCGGGACATCCATTTCCTGCAACGTCAACGCCATCAGGCCAGCGGTGATATTCTCACCCGAGGACACGACGGCATCATATTCCCGCGCATCGTACAACGGTGATGTTTCATCGACCCAGCCCACAAGCTCGTTTGTCTTGCCGGACATGGCCGAGACGATGACGATCACGTCATAGCCCTTCGCCACTTCGACGCCGATGCGCTTGGCTGCGCGGCGGATACGGTCAAGGTTGGCAACCGAAGTGCCGCCAAATTTCATCACGAGTAAGGGCATGGGGGCAAGTGTCTCCGCGCCTTGGATTTCTGGTCTCGTGCGTCTTATGCGAGGGGGGCCGCAAGGGCAAGAGTTCAAAACCGGTCGGATGGCCGCATCTGACCGCTTTACAACGGCCACAGAGGCTGTCAGCCTGCACCCCGCAATTATTCCCAGAGGTTTTCCATGTTCCGCGTTGCCGCAGCCCTCGCCCTTTTGTCTTCATCCGCCTTTGCGCAGGTCTCTACGCTGGCAGCAACCGACGGCAAGAATGCTTTGGGCACGGTGCCCTGTGCCAAAGCCGGTGCAGCGCTAAGCAGCTGCCACGCCGAGCTGCGCCACCATGACGACGGTACTACGACCTTGGCAGTGGGGCTGGGCGGAGCCGAAGTACGCAGCATCTATTTCACGGATGGTGTACCGACCTCTAGCAGCTCACCTGCCCGGATCAGTCACGAAACACGGGGTGATTTAACGGTGGTCTTCATCGATCCGGATGAAGTTTACGAAATCCCAACGGCGGCTTTGAAACGTCAATAAGCGTGCGGCTGACCGTCCCAGGTTTCAAAACACCCGGTTGTGGCAAGTGACAATGCCCCAAAGCGGTCAAGCAGCCCGTCGGCAGCCTGATCAACAGTGATCGCAGCCTGAGTGCCCCCCATATCCGTCTGCACCCAACCCGGATGGTAGATGCCAACGGCGACACCATCCGCGCGCAAATCCGTCGCCAGATTGCGCCCCAGATTCAGGGCCGCCGCTTTGGACGCACGATAGATATAGCTGCCACCGGGCGCGCGCGTATGCGACGCCATCTGGGACGACAGGATCGCAACCTTGCCTTTCGCGACCTGAAGATTGGGCAAAAGCGCCTGCACGGTCAGAAACACGCCCGTCACGTTGGTCGCAAAACTCTGCGCCCACATGTCGGCAGGATAGCCGTCTATGCCGTGGCCTTTGTCCAGATAGACCCCGGCGTTGCAGATCAACAGATCAACCGGACGACCCGCAAGCCCTTGTGCCATCGCGGCCTGCTGTTTCGGATCAGTCACATCCAGTACAAGCTGCGCACTGGAATCCCGGGCGGTTCCGGTAACGTCATGCCCCTGCGCGCGGTAACGATCTGCCAGAGCTTGGCCAATTCCGCGATTAGCGCCGGTGATAACGATATGCATGGGTCAGTTCGTTTTACGGGTGGGTAGGAAAGGAAGCGGCGAAACCGGCACGCCATCTTCAATCAGCGCTTTCGCCTCATCGGGCTTGGCTTCGCCATAAATCGCGCGTTCGGGCGCATCGCCCAAATGGATCTTACGCGCCTCTTTGGCAAAGTCCTTACCGACATAGTCCGAGTTTTCCTCGACCTTGCGGCGCAGATCGGCCAGCACCTTCTCGATGTCTGGCGACGGGGTCGCGACATCCACCTGTTTGCCTTGTGGTTCAGTTGTCTGAGCATTGCGGGCCGGACGAACGCGAGGGGTCATGATAGCCTTATCTACTTGCGCGTCACCACACACAACGCAGGTCACCATACCTGCGGAGGCGAGTTTGTCGTAAGCGGCGGCCGATTGAAACCAACTGTCAAATGTATGGTCGCGGCTGCATTTCAGCGAATATTGAATCATGGTCCGTCCATTTTCCGGTAGGCAAATAGATACCGACAGACATGGCAAGATCAAGCCCTTCGCAAGGCGAGTCAGTGTAGAATCGGGCCAAGACGGCGTAACAAAAGGGACAGTTCCCGCGATTTCACCAGAGAGGCCGCTTTTTTAGGCGAAACCCACTTTCGCTTTCGTTGGGCCCGTTCAGGAAATTCAGGCGCTATCGACGTAACACAGAGGGGAAAGACATCCACCAGACACAATACGGGGTTCGTACTGGAGTGGGGTTTCAAATATGAGAAACGGCCCATGGGATTGTTTGCGCAGTTGCCTTTAACCCCAGCCTCTTCCCAAGCTTCTCGTCCGGCGGTTTGCGACGGTGTCATATCCTCGATTAGCCAGCCCTTCGGTATGATCCAGCGCTTGGATTTGCGCGTTGTGATCAGCAAAACCCTGAGCTTTCCGTGTTTGATGCGATAGCAGAGCGCTGCCGATTGATGCTTAAGCCGCAGGTGCTGTTCGCTTCCCCGCAGACACGTCGGTTGCCTCGCACCGATCACGCCGCACCACCTTTCAAACTGCTTTCACCCTCAATCGCCGACCTTTGAGGTTTTTATACATTTAGCGGCCGGCTGGGGTCAGAATACCATATGGTGCGGTTTCTTCCAAGCATTTAGGTCGGTTTCAAACGCGGGCAGCCAGCTTCCGAACCAGATCTTCATGCGGGATATCGGCATCGATTGCCAGTCGCCGCAACCCGAAGTGAACGCGCGCCACCTGTTGATAATATCGGGTGTAGACATAGTTCGTACCACCACCTGCGATCGCACCCAGAACCGGTATCGATTGCGCTGCCAGCTTCTGGCCCAATACAATGGACAGTCGCGGCGCTACCGCTGAAATTAGCTTTTGCATCGCTGGGCCAGTCAACGTCAGGCGGACCGAAAAGAAACCCAGATCGGCGCCATCGTCAAAAGACAGTGGTCCGGCTGCGGACAGGACCCGAACGCAATCAAATTTGACGCCTTCCTCGGACGGATCGAACCCTTCGCGGAACGCCGCACCCTGAATGGCACGCAATAGCATGGCCGTTGTTGCAGGCAATTCCATCAGGGCAGTCGACACGCCACCCATGCCACCGGCCGCCCCCATCGCCGTTGCGACAGCCGTGTTCACCCATGGCTTTTGATCCGGAACGGCACGACGCGAACCCTCGGCTGCGTGCATCGCTAGCCAAAGCGCCTGTTCGGAGGCCCCTGTCAGCCCCTCCCGCACAGATACAGGAAGTTGTTCCAGTAGCGATTCCGCCGACCCCCCCAAACTGTTCAACAGTTTAACGCCGGGACCTCCGGCGGTTCTGTAATACTTGGCCAACCGATCCAATTCGGCATCGGTATCCAGCTTTTCGACTAGAAGCACGTCCTGCATATAAGCCCTCCTGACGTTAAACATCGGGGCTGAACGGCAGGGTTTCAATAGCTCAGCGCGTCCAGCGGGTCACCTCGCCACGCACATTCAACCATTCACCGGGGCTCAATTCCACGCCTAAGACCCGGTCAGGGTTTGTTGGGGGCGGCATTTCCACACCGGAAAGCCGGGTGAACCCGAAACGCGCATAATAAGGCGCATCGCCCACCAGCATTGCCCTTTGCCAGCCAATTTCGCGACCAGCCTCAAGCCCCTGATGGATCAGGAATCCCCCCAGACCTTCGCCCTGGTGGGTCGGGTGCACCGCCACGGGACCCAGCAACAAAGCGTCGTGATCGCCCACATGCACGGGCCAGAAACGGATCGCCCCGGCCAGAATGCCCTGCCCGTCGCGCGCAACAAGCGAAAGGCCCGACACGGGTGGAACATCATCGCGCAGACGATACGAGGACAGCGCTTCACGCCCCGGCGCAAAGCACAGGTCGTAAAGTGCCTCGACCTCCCACCAATCATCCGGCTCCTCCGGCCTGATCACGAACTGCTGCACCCTGCCCTCTTTTCCTAGCTGGCAATCGCCCTAGCACTTCGGTACGCCTTGGGCAAACGCTTGGAGATCTTATGTTCTATCGCCCCGAAGACGGCCACGGCCTGCCACACAATCCGTTCAACGCCATTATCACGCCGCGGCCGATTGGCTGGATCTCGACGCGTGACACAGATGGGATCAACAATCTGGCTCCGTATTCGTTTTTCAACGGCGTTGCTTACACCCCGCCGCAGGTGATGTTTGCTTCAACCGGAACCAAACACGATCAAGACGGCACGAAAGACAGTCTTGCCAATATCAAGGCAACGGGGGTGTTTTGTGTAAACGTCGTCGCCCACGCACATCGCGACGCGATGAATGCCAGCTCAGCAGGCTTGCCGAAACATGTCGACGAATTTGGCCATGCAGGCCTGACACCCTTGGAATGCGAAACCATCCCATGCGCCCGGATCGATGGGGCTCCGGCAGCGCTGGAATGCAAGCTAACCCAGATCGTGTCCCTTCCGGGCGAGGCCAATCGGGTGGTGTTCGGAGAAGTAACCGGCGTACATCTGCGCGACGATTGCTTGAAAGATGGAATGTTCGACGTCACAACATTCCAACCGCTGGCAAGGCTTGGGTACCGGGACTATTCGGTGGTCACCGAGCTGTTCAGCCTTTCACGACCGGATGACTGATGCCAATTCCTGACCACTTACGCAGATACCCGATAACGCTTCCTGACGGCTCTGATCACAAGGGCACGGTTTTCCTGTCTGAAGCGATTGACCATCCCAAGTTTCAGGCCGGAGAATACAGCTACGCATCGGATTTTGATGCGCCCGAGGATTGGGCGCAACGACTTGCCCCCTACCTGTTTCCGTTTTCGCAAGAAAAGCTAGGGCTGGGGAAGTTCTGTCAGATCGCCCATGGCGTACGTTTCATCACGTCATCGGCCAATCATTCAATGGATGGATTGACGTGCTTTCCGTTTCCAGTGTTCGACCCGGACGGAATGACCGGGTTTCAGCCGGACACGCGCGACACTCTCATCGGCCACGATGTCTGGATTGGCTATGGCGCGATGATCCTGCCCGGTGCGCAGATCGGTTCGGGGGCAATTATTGGTGCCGGGTCTGTTGTTCGCGGAAACGTACCGCCCTATGCGATCATTACCGGGAACCCTGCCGAAGTGCGGCGGTTCCGGTTCGAAAAGGACACCATCGACCGGCTTTTAGCATTGAACTGGTGGGATTGGCCCGCCGAGAAGATCGCCGAAGCCGAAGAGGCGCTTCTGTCTGGTAATATTGAAGAATTGGAACGGATTGCTCCAAAGTAAAAGGCGGCCGAAGTGGCCGCCTTTTGCAATCAATGCCCGCCCAGCACACCCGTGCGGACCGAGTAATCGACGGCCAATTCGTAGTCCGGGTCATCGTCGCTATCGACCATAAGGTGGCCGGCCTTGTTCAGCAGTTTATGGCAATCCCGGCTGAGGTGGCGCAGCATGACGCGTTTGCCCGCAGCCTCGTATTTTCCAGCGATGTTCTCGATGGCTTGCAGCGCGGATTGATCCACGACGCGGCTTTCGGCAAAGTCCACGATTACAGTGTCAGGGTCGTTCTGAATATCAAACAGTTCAATGAATCCGTCGGACGAACCAAAGAACAAAGGCCCCTGAATCTCATAGACCTTTGCGCCTTCTTCCGTCTCCGAGTCCCGTGTGACCGCATGGATGCGTTTCGCATTGTTCCAAGCATAGGCAAGAGCTGAGACGATCACACCTACAACTACGGCAACCGCAAGGTCTTCCATCACGGTCACAACAGTCACCAGAACGATGACGAACGCATCCATCAGGGGCACCTTGCGCATGATCTTGAACGAGTTCCAGGCAAAGGTCCCGATCACCACCATGAACATTACACCAACCAACGCAGCCAGCGGAATCTGCTCAATCAGCGGTGAGGCGAACAAGATGAACACCAGCAGGAACAGGGCCGCAGCAATCCCGGCGATGCGGGTACGGCCGCCGGATTTTACGTTGATCATCGACTGACCGATCATCGCACAACCGCCCATGCCGCCGAAGAATCCAGTCGCTACATTGGACACACCCTGCGCAATGCATTCTTGCGAGGCCCCTCCGCGCTTGCCGGTGATTTCACCAACGAGGTTCAGGGTCAGCAGGGATTCAATCAAGCCGATGGCGGCCAGAATGACAGCGTAGGGCAAGATGATCTCAAAGGTTTCCCAGTTCAGCGGCACCATCGGGATGTGAAACGCCGGCAGGCCGCCCTCAATTGAGGCCAGATCACCAACGCGCGGCACATCAAGACCAAAGCCAATTACCAGCGCGGCCACGACAACGATCCCAGCCAAAGGCGCAGGGATAATGCGTGTGATGCGCGGCATGACCCAGATCACCGCCATGGTCAGCGCGACCAGTCCCAGCATCGTATAAAGCTGTAGGCCCGAAAGCCATTCGCCACCGCCCACACCGTGGCCGGTGTTTTCCATGGTGCCTGGAACCTTGAACTGCCCCATCTGGGCCAGAAAAATCACGATGGCCAGACCATTTACAAACCCCAGCATCACCGGATGCGGCACCAGCCGGATAAAGCGTCCCCAATGCATCGCGCCTGCAATGACCTGCAAGACACCCATCAGAACCACCGTGGCGAACAGGTATTCCACCCCGTGTTCAGCCACCAACGCCACCATCACAACAGCCAGAGCGCCGGTTGCGCCGGAGATCATGCCCGGCCGACCACCGATCAGCGCTGTAATCAAGCCCACCATGAACGCGGCATACAGTCCGACCAACGGGTGCACACCGGCGACAAAGGCAAACGCCACCGCCTCGGGGACCAGCGCCAGCGCAACGGTCAGGCCCGACAACAGCTCAATCCGCAGGCGCGAGACGGTCAGCCCCTCATCCGGCATCCAGCGGAGATCGGGTTTGGCTATACGATTGGCAAAGCTTGCCAGCATGGCTCGGGGCATGAGACGTCCTGTGGGGTTGTTTGTTCGCGCGAAAGGGGCCTTTTACCTGTCATACCTGACATTAGATACTGCACCCAGCGGGACCCTGATATGCGTAAACCGCATAGCTAACAAGCAAGTTACACAAACCCTTGAAGCCACTTGCCAAACCCGCGGTTGCCACGCAGAACTCTTTCAACAGTTTTTCACGGAGAGCAGCCATGACCCAGACCAAAATCGCGATCATCGGCGGATCAGGCATTTACGACATCGACGGTTTGGAAAAAGCGGAATGGGTTACCGTCGAAACCCCATGGGGTGATCCATCAGATCAGATCCTGACCGGATCGCTGAATGGCGTTGAGATGGCCTTTCTGCCTCGTCACGGGCGCGGCCACGTGCATTCCCCTACTGAAGTGCCTTATCGTGCGAATATCGACGCGCTGAAGCGACTGGGCGTGACGGACGTGATCTCGGTTTCGGCCTGCGGATCGTTTCGCGAGCACATGGCGCCGGGCGATTTCGTGATCGTCGATCAGTTCATCGACCGGACGTTTGCGCGCGAGAAGAGCTTTTTTGGCACCGGCTGCGTCGCCCACGTCAGTGTTGCGCACCCCACCTGCCCGCGCCTGTCGGACGCGTGTGAGACTGCCGGTCGAGCAGCAGGCATCACCATTCATCGCGGCGGCACCTATCTGGCGATGGAAGGGCCGCAGTTCTCGACACTGGCGGAATCCAAGATGTACCGGGAACACTGGGGCTGCGACGTGATAGGCATGACCAACATGCCCGAGGCCAAACTCGCCCGCGAGGCCGAGCTTTGTTATGCCTCGATCGCCATGGTTACCGATTACGACAGCTGGCACCCGGATCACGGCGAGGTGGACGTCACCTCCATCATCGCCACGCTGACCGGCAATGCCGAGAAAGGCCGTGCGCTTGTCAAAGGTCTGCCCGATCTGCTGGGCGCTGACCGCGCGCCCTGCCCTCATGGCTGCGACCGGGCACTGGAATTTGCCATCCTGACCGCACCTGAGAAACGTGATCCCATTTTGCTGGCGAAACTGGATGCTGTTGCTGGTCGGGTTCTCTGACCGGCAGCTTTAATTGGCTTGCAAGGACTGTTGAACCTTATCCCACAACCCGTGCGACCAGAGGTCGTTGTGGGTGCCGTCCGGGATGACATAGATCTGCGCCGTCCCCCCGGCCATCGCGGCCAAAGCTTCGCCGTGATGCAGGGGAACCGTTTCATCTTCGGCCCCGTGGAAGATCAAAGTCGGAACGGTGACGTTCTCGATCAGATCACGGGTGGCGAACTGATCTCGCATCAGGGCATGCACCGGTAGCCAGGGGTATCTTTCCGCCGCGACGTCCACCGTAGCCGTAAAGGGTGCCTCAAGCACCAGCAGCTTTGCATTTGGGCGCTGTTCAGCTACGGCCGTCGCAACGGCTGTTCCAAGACTTTGGCCGTGCAACACAACGTCCGCACCTTGGCGATCCAACTGGTCATACATCTGGATGCCGTCGGAAATCAGCGCCATCTCGGACGGTTCGCCCTCGCTGCCCGGATAGCCACGGTAGCTGGGGGCCAGCAGGCCGAAGCCGCTGTTGAGGATCTCTCTCATCCGGTCGGCCCGGTCGCCCAGATTGCCAGATTGGCCATGAAAAAACAAAACCGTCGGCGCGCCTTCTATTGCGGGTGGGGCAGTCCACGCGGTCAGCGTGACACCATCGGACATAGTGAGGGAAACGGTCTCAACATCGGCCAGGCCGATCGAATTGGGCGCAGACAACTCGCCATCTGGTTTGAACAACAGCGATTGCTGGTTCACATACATATACCCCACGATGCCCGCGTAGATCACCGCAAGGACCGGAACCAAAAGGATCAGCGCGCCCTTTACGTGGGCAAGCCGCGAGGGATTGGGTTCAGGTGTCGCGTTCGCGCGTGTTTGATCTGTTTGAACCATCGGCCTCTCCGAAGCGTTGCGTCCGGTCCAAGGTTGGTGGCCCGAGGAACCGTTTCAAGCCGCACGAAGCACACTTAATCCAATCTTAAAACTTGTTGCCGCATTGCACGGCCCCGGCTCTTTTTTGCCCGTCATCTTGAAAAATCGCCTGTACTGCACCGATCTGTGGTTCGCACGGCACCGTCAAAACGCCGGCGAAACAGAGGGATAGCATGAAGCGACTTGAGGCATTGGACGCAGCGCGATTTCTGGCGTTTTGCGGAATGGTTCTGGTGAATTTCCGCATCGCTGCTGAGGTCGCCCCTGGTAGTGCCTGGGCCTCGATTCTGATCGACTCGCTGGAAGGTCGCGCCGCCGCATTATTCGTCATTCTGGCCGGTATCGGAATAGGATTGTCCTCTGTGTCAGCTTCGGTACTGCTGCGCCGGGCGGCGTTTCTGTTCGTGCTAGGCCTGGTCAACATGACTGTTTTTGACGCCGATATCCTGCATTTCTACGCCGCGTACTTCGTTGTTGGTGTAGCTTTCCTGACGGCCCCCGCAGGCGCGTTGTGGCTGGGTTCGGCTGGGGTGATGGCACTGTCCATCTTCGCCGTCATGATCTTTAACTATGACCTTGGCTGGGATTGGGACACACTGACATACACTGACCTTTGGACCCTGCCTGGTTCCTTGCGCAACCTGCTCTTCAACGGATGGCACCCGATCTTTCCCTGGGCGGCGTTCCTTTTGATTGGAATGGCCATTGGTCGGTCGGATCTTCACACAATCTGCATCCAACACCGGTTGATCATGTGGGGGTTTGGAGCCGCAGTATTTGCGCTTTTCCCGCAGATGCTGATCGCGGACCCTGATTTGGCGACCTATTTGGGAACAGAGTCCATTCCTCCTGGGCCATTCTACATCCTTGCCGGTACCGGGTCAGCTTGCGTGGTGATCGGATTACTTTTGAAGCTGTGGCCGAAGATCGAAAAGCTGCGCATCGGCCCTGCCCTGACTGCGCCCGGTCGGCAAAGCCTGACGCTCTATATGGCGCACATCCTGATCGGCATGGGCATATTAGAAGAGGCGGGTTTGCTGAACGGATCACTGAACGCCCCTCAAATCGTGGGCTGCGCGTTTGCGTTTTGCGCGGCATCCGCGGGCTTTGCGATTTTGTGGTCTCGAAAGTTCAAAAGCGGCCCGCTAGAGGCTTTGATGCGTTTGACCACACAACCACGCAGGGCTTGACCTTACGCGCTGGTCCGGGCTTGTTGCCAGAAACGTATTCACAGGATTTCCGATGTCCCTTGACCTTTGGCTCGCCTTTGTCGCTGCATCTACCGCCCTACTATTGATCCCAGGCCCGACGGTCTTGCTGGTGCTCAGCTATGCCCTATCCAAAGGGCGCAGCGTGGCTGTCGCCTCGGCGACAGGTGTAGCTGTTGGGGATCTGGTGGCTATGACGGCCTCTCTTTTGGGGCTTGGCGCGCTGGTCCTGGCCTCGGCTACCCTATTCACGGCCCTTAAATGGGTCGGTGCCGCCTATTTAGTCTGGCTGGGGATCAAACTGTTGCGCAGCGCGCCATCGGGCGGGCTTGAGACTGTGGACACCGGGCGCAATGTCACCGCCCACAGCGTTTTTGGCCATGCTGCCGCCGTCACCGCGCTGAACCCGAAATCCATCGCGTTTTTTATCGCCTTCGTTCCTCAGTTTCTGCGCCCGGCTGACCCACTCGGACCGCAATTTGCTATACTGATCGCAACTTTCGTGGGATTGGCATGGCTGAATTCGCTGGCATACGCCCTGTTGGCGGACCGTCTGCGCCAGATGATCGGCCGTTCTGGCGTCATCACCGCAATGACCCGGTTCGGAGGGCTGGCATTAATCGGGATGGGAGTGGCCACGGCTGTCCTGCGCCGCCCGGCCTGAGGGCTCAGCCCTCAGCGTGTTCCTTCATGAACCCGCGAATGAACCGCCGGATTTCTCGCGCGGCCGACGTGTCCAGCTCTTTGCATAGCTGAACAAACTCGTCCCGTTCATCCTTGTCCAGCCGCAGGACCAACTGACTGTTTTTCTTGGTTGAAACCTTGCCGTCTTTCGTTCCCACGCGTCCCATTTCCATCAAAACCCCAGACATACAAGATAGTCTTTGTATATACTTCGCATAGAATTTGTAATTCACAAGCACCTAACAACAAAAGAAGGTTGTGGCAATGAACCTTCATGTCGCTCAGGCGATTTTTGAAAGATCAGGGCAAGTGGCGCATTCCTTACCTGACGTGGATGCCCGATACACTGAACCGCGGCAACGGCCAGTCGAAACGTCCCAAGTGAGGGGCGGCAATCTTTCCTTGCATGACTCACACCAATGGGCCAAACAGCCCAGCGTGTTTTGACGCCAGAGAGGTGGGCCATGTCCAGAAACAAGTCGGTCAAAGATTACATACGGACCATCGTGGATTTCCCACATGAGGGGATCATGTTCCGGGACGTAACGACCCTGTTCGCGGATCCGCGCGGTTTCCGCATGGCGATTGATCAGATGCTACACCCCTATGCCGGCGAACGCATCGACAAGGTTGTTGGACTTGAGGCACGCGGCTTTATCCTTGGCGGCGCGATCGCGCACCAGCTTAGCGTCGGTTTCGTACCGATCCGCAAAAAGGGCAAGCTGCCGGGAACCACGATCAGCCAAGACTACAAGCTTGAATACGGTGAGGCGATTGTCGAAATCCATGACGACGCCATCCAGCCGGGTGAAAAAATCCTCGTCGTCGATGATCTGCTGGCAACAGGAGGCACCGCTGCCGCAGGCATCAAACTGATCGAACGGTTGGGGGGCGAGATCGTCTCATGCTCGTTCATTATCGACCTGCCAGAGTTAGGCGGGCGCAAGGCATTGGAAGACATGGGAATGGATGTCCAAGTCTTGTGCGAATTCGAAGGCCTTTGACAGCCCGCACATTCACAAAATCGTGAGTGGAAACCTGAAACCGCGCTGGCTTAGCGCGGTTTTTCATTGGATCAACCCGAACTTATCGACATATTCAGTGATCTCCCTTTGATGCCGCCCCGTATCCCGGATGATGCCACCAAGGGCATTCCAACAAGGGATATCATACCATGTTTCGCAAACTCGCAATTGCCGGTGTCGCAAGCTTTCTCGTAGGAACGGCCGCTTATGCTGATGGTCACTCCAAGGATATTGTCGACACCGCAGTCGGTGCAGGCAGCTTTGAAACTCTCGTCGCAGCCGTTCAGGCCGCAGAACTCGTAGATACGCTGAAAGGTGAAGGCCCTTTCACCGTCTTTGCCCCCACTGATGACGCCTTTGCCGCTCTGCCCGAAGGCACAGTTGAAACCCTTCTGAAGCCCGAGAACAAGGATCAACTGGTTGCCATCCTGACCTACCATGTGGTGCCCGGGAAAGTGATGTCAGGCGATCTGTCCGATGACATGACAGCCGCAACCGTACAAGGCGGAGAAGTCAAAATTGACCTTGATAACGGCGTCATGGTCAACGACGCGAACGTTGTTCAGGCAGACATCGAGACATCGAACGGCGTCATCCACGTGATTGACAAAGTTATTCTGCCCGCATCGTGAACTCAGCGCGCGGCCTGTGTTAAACGGGCCGCGCCTACGCCTTTAGAACGGCACCCGGATTCATGATCCCTTTTGGATCAAGCGCTGCCTTGATCGAGCGCATCGCCGACAGCTTTACCGGATCGCCATAGCGGCTTAGATCATCCGTTTTCAAACGCCCTATGCCGTGTTCAGCGCTAATCGAGCCACCGAACTCATGCACCAAATCATGCACCAAGCGTTTTACCGTTTGCCGCTGTGCGTCATACTCTGAACGGCTATGCCCCTGCGGCGGGAACACGTTGTAGTGAAGGTTGCCGTCACCAAGATGCCCAAAACAGTTAATCCGGAATTCCCCCAACCCGCGTACAATTTCGGACCCTCGCAGGATGAATTCGGGGATTTGCGAGATCGGGACCGAGATGTCATGGCTCGAGACCGAACCGATCAACCGGTTGGCTTCGGGAATCTGCTCACGTACGGCCCAAAGCTCCAATCTTTGCGCTTCGCTTTGGGCTATGACCGCGTCACCTACAAGCCCGCTCGCCTCCGCTGTTTCGAACAGCGACTCCAGCGCATTTGACGGTGACGCACCGCCAGAAAGACCCAATTCAATAAGCACCATCCATTCAGGCTGGACGTCAAAGGGCTGGCGGATATCGGGCAAAACCTCGGACAGGAACTGCAGGCCTTGCTTATGGATCAGCTCAAAGGTGCTGACCCCCTCGCCCACCTGATCGCGTGCCAGCGCCAGCAAATCAATGGCAGCTTCAGGCGAGGTTACCTGAAACATTGCAGTGCCGGTTTCCGCCGGACGTGGGGACAGTTTCAACGACGCGGCTGTGATGATCCCCAGCGTACCTTCCGCTCCGATCAGGAGGTTGCGCAGATCGTACCCGGTATTATCCTTACGCAAACGGCTCAGACCATGCCAGACCTCACCGTTCGGCAAGACGGCCTCAAGCCCCAAGCACAAATCTCGCGCATTGCCGTAGCGCAGGACATTGACCCCGCCCGCATTGGTCGCAAGATTGCCGCCGATCCGGCACGATCCCTGTGCAGCCAACGCAAGGGGGAACAGCCGGTCCGCCTCTTCCGCGGCGGCTTGAACATCGGCCAGAATGGCACCGGCCTCGGCGATCAGAATGTTCTCGGTCGGGTAAACCGCCCGGATGGCGGACATCCGCTCCAGTGAAATAAGCAACGGGGCCGGGCCGTCAGCCATCACCTGCCCGCCGACCAGCCCGGTCCCGCCGCCATAAGGCACAACGGGAACCGAGGCGTCCGAGGCCAGCTGAACGAGCGTCGAAACCTGTTCTACCGACCTCGGCAGGGTCAGAACGCCCACATGGCCCGCAAACCTGCGGCGCGGCTCCTCCAGATATCGTTCCTCAACGGGGTGCAGAACATCGTCACCCATCGCCGCGCGGATCGACTGGGCAAAAGTATCATCGGCAGGGTTCAGTTTCATACCCTTTCCTTGCCCAAGCAGCCGTGCGCCCACAAGCCCTATTCCAGTTCAATGAGGTATTGCGGCTCAAGCACCACAACTGTCGGGCGGTCGGGCAACGTGCGCAGGGACACTGTGATCTCAGACTCCCCTTTGCGTTGAAACGGAAAATCTTCGCGGATATCGACCAGAAACCGGTCCAGTGAAAAGCTGGAAAACCAATGCATCGGAATGATGATCGAACTTTTCAGTCGCTTCAAAACCGTGATCATTTCCGGCAACGGCATCGTCGTACCGCCATCCACAGCAGCCATCACAACATCCAAACGGCCCAATGCGGCAAATTGTTCATCTGACGGCACGTGGTGCAGGTGACCCAGATGACCAATGCACAACCCTTCAACCTCAAAAACAAAGATAGAGTTTCCGCGCTCTTCCACACCGCCATAAGAGGATCGAATATCGGTCGAGACATTGCGTATCAGCATCTCTCCCAGATCAAGATAGTGATCGATCCCCTGCCCGAATTCGCCCCACCCCGGCAACACATTCGGGATGGCAGGATCCGGATGGGCGGTCCAATGGGTGCCGTGGGCATGGTTCATCGTCACCACGTCCGGGATTAGATCCGCGCTACCGATGAAACCGGTGAAGTCCGTTACCGCGTTCAACCCGCCCTGCGTCTGGATCATAAACGACGCATGAGCGATATAGCTGATCCGAACCGAGAACTCTGGCACAGGATCCTGCCAGGCTGCTTTATGAATATACTCAATCCCCGGTGCGGCATCCGCGATGGCAATGCAATGGCTCGGCCGCCGTTCCTGTGCCGAAGCCCCACCCGAGATCACCATCAATACCGCAACAATCCAGCGCATGCTCGGAGTGTAGCGCAGAACACGGGTAAGTCACGCCTGCAGATATCGCGTGAGTGAAATCACGGAATTGGCATTTTCTAGGAGCAGTTCAGAGAACGATGCACTTCCGCAGCTTGAAGGGCCGTGAAACTTTCGCCACACGTAACGCTTGAGCCAACGGATCACTCACAAAAAATGCGCGGCGCATTTTTGTGTCAATCCAGATATCCGGGCCATCCAATGCTATCGCGCTCACGGCGATGTCTTTGTCTTTCATGACCAACGGTGGCTGATAAACTTCTTGATTTTCGTAGGGTCTATCAATGTTCGGAGATTGATCTGTCAGCACTGCAGCTTTTTGATTGCCGAAGTTCAGACAATAATATTCTCCTTCAACCGGCGTGGCACGGTCATGTTGAAACAGTTTGACTGGATAGAGATTCCCGTCGCCAAGATCAAACTGTCGCACACGCGGCGGACACGGTCCATGCACCCGCAGCCATAAAGAAGTCTGGTTGCTTCTTCTCTTTTTTGTCTTTGTAATCGGCAAATACCTCCGAAGGGAAGAAATCCGCTGTAAGCGGCTCTCCTCGGACCTTTCGGGTGTTTGCGTCCGCTGTGAACTTCAGATCATTATCCCAACGATCAGAATGAAATCCTTTCAACGCCGCAGTGCCCACCATTGCATCGCTGATCCAGATCACTGGCTGTTTTGCCCGCGCCATAGACCTACCCCGCGTCCGTCTTCCCGCGCCGGTCCGAGCGCAAGCTGGCATACAGCACATGCGTCCGCCAACGCCCGTTGATCTGTAGGTACGACTGCGCCACGCCCTCGTATTTGAACCCCGAACTTTCCAGCAACCCACGTGATGGTTTGTTCTCGGGCAGGCAGGCAGCCTCTATCCTACTCAGGTCCAGTCGGGTAAAGGCGTGATGAACGATCGCACCAATGGCCTCGCGCATGTAACCCTGACGGGCAAAAGACTGGCCCGTCCAATATCCCAAGGTTCCTGCCTGCGCCGGGCCGCGACGGACATTGTCCAGCGTGATGGCCCCCAAAAGCACATCATCCGTGCGACGGAACAAAAACAGTGGGATCGCCGTCCCACCGGCCACGGAGCGCTGCGCCCAATAAACCCTGTTGGTAAAGGACTTGCGGCTTAGGTGATCCTTGGCCCAGACCGGCTCCCACGGGGTTAGGTATTCCTGTGACGCGCGCCGTAGCGCCGCCCAGTCGTTAAAGTCGGAATGCGCGGGCGGGCGCAAGCTCAGGCGCTCGGTTTCAAGTTTCAGCTTGCGTCTGCCCAACAGCATCACGCCGCACGCCTCTCCTGCAATTGCGCCAGCGTGGGTGCGCCCGAGACAGGACCGTATAGCGCCAGCGCAGCAGGGGCCTGCACTGCCATCTGTTCGGCGAAGGCACGCACATCTTCTGTGCTGACGGCGTCGATCTTGGCCACTGCATCCTCAAGCGAGGGAACCCGGTCCCAGATCTGCACCAGACGCGCCAGACGTTCCGCCCGGTTCGACGGGCTTTCCAGCCCCATCAGCATACCGGCTTTCATCTGCGCGCGGGCGCGGGCAACCTCTTCGGCGCTCATGTCTTCGGCGGCGCGCTTCATCTCATCAATCGTTATGCTGGCCAGCTCTGCCACCTGATCTGCTGACGTTCCGGCGTAAATCGTCGTCGTGCCGGTATCGGCATAAGCTCCGGTCTGCGCAAAGATCGTGTAGCACAACCCGCGTGTTTCGCGCACTTCCTGGAACAGGCGAGAGGACATGCCTCCGCCCAGCGCAGTCGAATAAATCTGTGCGGTATAGATCGCATCGTCGCGATAGCCCGGGCTTTCCAGCGCCAGTGCGAAATGCGCCTGCTCCAGCTCTTTCTCCTGCCGCGCTTCGCCGCCAGTGAAACG
This sequence comes from Ruegeria sp. YTSC004, assembly GCF_059609805.1. Classification (NCBI taxonomy): domain Bacteria; kingdom Pseudomonadati; phylum Pseudomonadota; class Alphaproteobacteria; order Rhodobacterales; family Roseobacteraceae; genus Ruegeria; species Ruegeria sp. YTSC004. The sequence continues at coordinate 31,247 of NZ_JBXWMJ010000009.1, read as the reverse complement.
GGCGGTTTCCGGGATCAGCCCCTTGCAGGGTTTAAGATGGCCAAACAACGCCTCAGCGGTTTTCATCAGCGCATCATGATCAACGGCACCTGCAGCAGACAGGATCATCTGCTCAGGCCCGTAGTGCTCGGCGACGAAACCGGAGAGATCCTCTCGGGAAAACGCGCTGACACGTTCGGTCGGACCCAGAATGGTTCGACCCAGCGGTTGATCGTGATAGCTCTGCTCTTGCAACCAGTCAAAGATCACATCGTCGGGCGTGTCATAGGCCTGACCTATTTCCTGTAGGATCACACCGCGTTCAACTTCAATCTCACGCGGGTCGAAGATCGGGTTCAGAACGATGTCACCGATGACATCCATCGCCAGCGCCACATCGTCTTTGAGAACACGCGCGTAATAAGCCGTCACCTCGCGCGACGTGTAGGCGTTGATATACCCGCCCACGTCCTCAATCGCCTCGGCGATTTGCAAAGCTGAACGGCGCTTGGTTCCCTTAAAAGCCATATGCTCCAAGAAATGCGCGATACCGTTCTGTTCAATCCGCTCGTGCCGCCCACCGGCGGTCACCCAAATGCCGATGGCCGCCGATTGCAACCCCGGCATATGTTCACTGACGATACGAAATCCGTTCTTCAGTTGGTCTTGTCTGACAGTCACTCAGCGATATGCCTTCTGATATGATCCTCGAGGGTGCCCAGATCGTTGGCGATGCGGGTCACCCGTTCCGGACGTTCATACAGATCAGACATGCGGGATGGAAGAGGCGGATGTTCGCCGCTTGCCTTCTCGACCGCTGCCGGGAATTTTGCGGGATGTGCGGTGGCCAGTGTGATCATCGGAACGTCGGTCGAGCGATGCTCTTCTGCAACCTTGATGCCCACGGCGGTATGCGGGCAAACCAGTTCTGCACTGTGGGTCAGAGTGGACTTGATTGTCGCCAGCGTCTCATCCTCAGATACACGGCCCGAGTCAAAGCTTTCGCGCAGCGCTTCCATTGCGCCCTGGCTGACGTTAAAGCCGCCGGTCTTCAATTCATCCATCAACTGCGCGACAGCGCCGCCATCTTCGCCATACGCATAGTACAGCGCGCGTTCAAAATTTGAGCTGACCTGAATATCCATCGACGGGCTGATCGAGGGGATGGTGTCGCCCTTGAAGTACCCCTCGCCCGACAGGCAACGATGCAGGATGTCGTTTTGGTTGGTGGCGACAACCAGACGGTCAATTGGCAGGCCCATACGCTTTGCAAGGTAGCCCGCGAAGATGTCACCGAAATTGCCGGTCGGCACCGTAAAACTGACTTTGCGATGTGGCGCGCCGAGGCTGACAGCAGCGGAGAAGTAGTAGACGATTTGCGCCAGAACACGGGCAAAGTTGATCGAATTCACGCCAGCCAGCTTCACGCCGTCGCGGAAGTCGAAATCGTTGAACATGTCCTTTAGCGCGGCCTGACAATCGTCAAAATCGCCGTCCACGGCCAACGCATGCACGTTGCGGTCCGCAGGTGTCGTCATCTGCCGACGCTGCACTTCCGAAACTCGGCCATGCGGGAACAGGATGAACACGTCCACGGCGTCGAGCCCCCGGAACGCTTCAATCGCAGCCGAACCGGTGTCGCCACTGGTCGCGCCAACGATGGTTACACGGTCACCACGGCGTTTCAGCGCCACCTGGAACAGCTGACCGATCAGCTGCATGGCGAAGTCTTTGAAGGCCAATGTCGGCCCGTGGAACAGCTCCAACAGGAAGTGGTTCTCGTTCAACTGCTTCAATGGCGCGCGGGCATCATGGCCAAAGCCTTCGTAGGCGCGGCCGATGATCTCTTTGAACTCACTCTCACCGAAAGATCCGCTGACATAGGGCCACATCACCCGGAACGCGATTTCCTCAAAGGGCAGTCCGGCCAGTGCTGCGATCTCATCCTGCGTCATCACCGGGATTTCAGCAGGCAGGTACAGGCCACCATCACGGGCCAGCCCGGTCAGCATCGCCTCTTCAAACGTCAGTTCGGGCGCCTGCCCGCGGGTCGAGATGTATTTCATGTCACGTCACTCTCAGAAGGGGCGCGGCTGCGCCACAGAAAATATCCGGTCATCGCGGCCCAGACCAAAGCCAGGCCAAACCATGTTATTGCATATTGCAAGTGATCGTTCGGGATGCCCGTCGTGCTGACGGGCAAAGGCGTTATTCCGGGATCGGTTTGCGAGCGGGCGATCAGCAGAACGGGTTCCGCACCCAGAGCCGCTGCCAGATGGGGCACATCACGGGCAAACCAGATGTTTGCATTGAGGTCAGGTTCAGGCGTGTAACTGTCGATCTCATCCGGCCAATGCAGGTTTCCGGTTATCTCCATCGGGCCGTTCAGACGTTCGGCTTCCTTGGCAGTCGTCGGAACAAAGCCACGATCCACCATAATCGTTCGACCTTCGGTGACAAAAGGCTGTATGATCCGGTACCCAGCCCCGACTTGCTTGACCGAGACTAGAACGTGAACTTCGTCCAGGAGCATTTCACCAGTCACAGCGACCGTCAGATACAGGTCTTCTCCTCGCGTTGGGTTTGCAGGGAGCGATGTGATGTCGCCATCAATCATGGCTCCGATCTCCGCCAGAAGAGTTTCTTTCCAAACCAAACGCTGAACCTGCCACACACCCAGCGACAGCAGCACGCCCAGACCGGCGAGGCCGAAGATCAGAAGGAACAGAGTGCGGCGCATGGTGGAGCAAAACCTCATTGCAGGAACCGGCGTCTTGTTAAGGGGCGAGCCGTGCGATTTGCAACCGCCCAATTGTATGGGGCGCAATTTTTGCGCCCGGAACAGAGAAAAAGCCGCCCCGAAAGGGCGGCTTTTGCAATTTGTTCGCCCGTCTGGCGTTACATCAGCGGCGCTTGGCCCCAGATGTATACTGCGAAGAACAGGAACAGCCAGACAACGTCGACGAAGTGCCAGTACCAGGCAGCCGCCTCAAACCCGACGTGTTTCTCAGGCGTGAAGTCACCCTTGAGCGCCCGGATTAAGCACACTGACAGGAAGATGGTACCGATAAGAACGTGGAAACCGTGAAAGCCGGTTGCCATGAAGAAGTTCGAATAGAACTGATCACCGCCGAATTTCCAGCCTTCATGCGCCAGCAGCTCATAGTATTCAAAGGCCTGCAGACCTGTGAATGCGACGCCCAGAGCGATACCGATGGCCAACCCCTGCACCAGCGCCTTTCGATCATTGCCGTGCACCAGCGCGTGGTGCGCCCAGGTGATTGCGCAGCCCGACAGCAGCAGGACCAAAGTATTGATCAGCGGCAGGTGGAACGGGTCAACCGCGTGAATGTCCGGCTGGATGTACTCGGTGCCGGCATAGTCGTACATTGGGTACATGCGATGTTTGAAGAACGACCAGAACCAGGCAAAGAAGAACATCACCTCGGACATAACGAACAGGATGAAGCCATAGCGCAGGCCGATGCGGACAACCGGTGTGTGATCGCCCTGGCGGCTTTCGACCACAACCTCGGACCACCATGCGAACATGGTGTAAAGAACGGCCACCAGACCGGCCCAGAACATCCACGAGGTAACCCCGTGCATCCACAGGACGGCTCCGAACAGCATCACAAAGCCGCCGATCGCGCCGATCAGAGGCCAGATCGACGGGGCCAGAATGTGATAATCATGGTTTTTTGCGTGTGCCATCAGCGTCCCTCACCTACAGGCGTTAGTTCGTTGTTATATCAGCCTGCGTCTCAAGGGCGGCAACGCCCTCGGGCAGGTCAATTTCGTAGAATGTATACGACAGTGTGATCGTATGAACATACTTAGCTTCAAGATCCTCGACCATTTCAGGGTCGACGAAAAAGGTGACCGGCATCTCAACACGTTCACCGGGTTGCAACACCTGCTCTTCAAAGCAGAAACAGGCGATTTTCTGGAAATACCCGCCGGCTGAATACGGAGTCACGTTATAGGACGCCTGTCCCGCGATGGGGCGGTCGGTCGGGTTGTAAGCTTCATAGAAGGCCAGTCCGGTTTCGCCGATACGCACTTCCATCTCGCGCGCGACCGGCTTGAATTCCCATGCCATGCCTTTCGCCTTCGAGGCGTCAAAGCGGATGGTCACCTTGCGATCCAGAATGTCTTCGGGTGCAGTCGCGGCCACACCAGTGGTTCCACCAAATCCGGTTACACGGCAGAACCAGTCGTAAAACGGAACAGAGGCCCACGCCAAGCTGCCCATCAGGACAACCACGCCGACTGTCTGCGCAACAGTTTTCTGAGGACCTGTCAGCGCCATCAGTTCTGTACCTCTTGCGTCGCCAAGCTGAAGTCCGTGCCCGAAACCTTAACGATCGTCAGGCCAAAGATGATCACGATGAAGGCAGCCAGCGTCAGACCTACCCCTAGGTTACGACTGAACCGGCGTTGGTGTAGTTCGTGGCTCTTGCGCAGGCTCATGACCAACCTCCTAACCCATAGGGTTTCAGCAGTGCTTCGACCAGGATAGCACCAAAATGCAGGAACAGGTACAGCAGCGACAACTTGAAGAACGCGCGTTCAACCTTGAAATTGTCGGCCTCGGAATCATCTTCGTTGCGGCGCGAAATCTGCCACGCTCCGCGCAGGAACAGCGCGTTCAACACCACCGCGACAGTCAGGTAGATCGGACCTCCAATGCCCGAGAATGCGGTTCCAACAGCCAGCATGGCCAGCAGCCCGGTATATACCAGAATGTGCCAGCGCGTCGCGCGACGACCATGTGTGACGGTCAGCATCGGAACACCCGCATCGTCGTAATCCGAGCGCATGAACAGCGCCAGCGCCCAGAAATGCGGTGGGGTCCACATGAAGGTCAGGGCAAACATCAGCCACGGCTCGATGGACATAGACCCCGTTGCGGCAACCCAGCCGATGACCGGCGGAAATGCCCCTGCCGCGCCGCCGATCACGATGTTCTGCGGCGTCGAGCGTTTCAGCCACATCGTATAGACGACAACGTAGAAAAAGATCGTGAAAGCTAGGAAAGCGCCAGCAAACCAGTTGGTTGCCAGACCCAGCATAATAACGGACAGCCCCGACAGGGCCAGCCCGATTGCCATCGCCTCACCCTCCTGGACCTTGCCAGACGGGATCGGGCGGCCTTTGGTCCGCTTCATAACGCGGTCGATATCGGCGTCCCACCACATGTTCAAAGCACCGGATGCGCCGCCGCCAATGGCAATGAACAGGATGGCGCAGAAGCCCACGAATGGATGAACAGGGACCGGTGCCGCAAGAAGGCCGACCAAAGCGGTGAACACGACCAGCGACATCACGCGCGGCTTCAGCAAGGCAAAGAAATCGCCAAAGCTGGCCTCATCCGCGTGGGATTGGGCGCTTACTGTGCTGGCATTGATGCTTGCGTCGCTCATTTCAGGTCCTTCTGGGGCGAAAGCCGCGCGGATACCGCGCAGCCTGCATTACCTTTGGCGCGAGTTTTCAGCCCGCGCGGGTCATCACTTGAATGCAACCTGATAGGCTGCGGGCTGACCTGCATACTCTTCCAGTGCGCCTTGCAGCCACTGCTCATACGCCTCTTCGCTGACCACTTTGACGGTGATCGGCATGTAAGCGTGGTCCTTGCCGCACAGTTCGGAACACTGACCGAAATAGATGCCTTCCTTTTCGGCCTCAAACCACAATTCGGCCAGACGTCCAGGAACACCGTCCTGTTTTACGCCGAAGGACGGGATGGTCCACGAATGGATCACGTCTGATGCGGTAACCTGCATCACAATGATCTTGCCAACCGGGACCACAACGGCGGTATCGGTAGCCAGCAGCCATTCGTCATCGCTGTAGCCCGCATCCGCCAGCTTGGCACGCATCGCGTCGTTCAGAACAAACGGGGTCACGTCCGCATCGGCCGGGCGTGCGCCTTCGTCCAATGTGGCCGGGTGGCCCAGCAGATAGCTGTCAAAGGCGAAATCGTGATCAACGTATTCGTAAGTCCAGTACCACTGGTTCCCAACGACTTTGATGGTGATGTCGCCTTCGGGGATTTCCTGCTGATTGAACAGAACTGGCAGCGAGAAGGCACCGATGAAGACCAGAATCAGGATCGGGCCAAGGGTCCAGGCAATCTCAACCGGGGTGTAGTGCGAGAATCGCGCCGGTTCAGGGTTGTTGCGCGAATTGTAGCGAATGATGCAGTAGATCAGCAGACCCGCAACAAACAGGCAGATCGCGGTGATGATCACCAGAATCATATCATCCAGCCGCTGAATCCCCGAGGCCAGGCTGGTCGCCGCGGGCTGGAACCCAAGGCCGCCATCAACCGGCTTACCAATAATCTCAAGCTCCTGAGCCATTGCGGGAAGGCTGGAGAGGGCTGTCATCAACCCCGAAAGCATCAAAGCATTCTTCATTTTCTGTCCTGATCGTCTGATCTTTGCTTCTCTGGCGAAAAGGTGTGAATCAGTCGCACCTCTCCCGTTGTCTTTGGCCGCGTTAAAAACCATATTCCGTCGGGTAGATAAAGCAAAATGCTTGCGTCAAACAGACGCTATTTTTGATCTGGATCAAACTCGGAAGGTCCCAACAGATGTCCAACGACCCGTTTCGCCCATTTGACAGCGCTGTTCCGCAGGACGAGGCGCTTGCGGTTTTGCAATCTGCCACCGCTGGGGCGGAAGACGGAGAGCTGTTTGTCGAGCGGCGGAAATCCGAGGCTTTGGTCTTTGATGACGGGCGCTTGAAGACAGCATCTTATGACGCATCCGAGGGGTTTGGCCTGCGGGCCGTACAGGGCGAGGTTGCCGGGTATGCGCATTCCACCGACGTCTCAATTCCGGCGCTGAAGCGGGCAGCCGAGACCGCGCGCCTGGCGGTTGGCGACGGCGGCGGCACGCTCGCCGACGGTCCCCGTCCCACCAATACCCGCCTTTATACGGACGAAGACCCGATTGAATCCGCTGATTTCCCGGTCAAGATCGAAACGCTGCGCGAGATCGACGCCTATGCCCGTGACATGGATCCCCGCGTCGTGCAGGTCAGTGCGACAATCGCCGCAGCCGTGCAAGAGGTCGAGATTTTGCGCCCGGACGGCGTACTGATGCGAGACGTGCGGCCAATGACCCGCCTCAATATCTCTGTCATCGTCGAACAGAACGGCCGTCGCGAAAGCGGCTCGGCCGGGGGTGGCGGGCGCGTCGGGCTTGACGGTTTGATCGACCCGGCAGACTGGCAGGACAAAGCACGCGAGGCATTGAGGATCGCCTTGGTCAATCTCGACGCGATCCCGGCCCCTGCCGGCGTGATGGAGGTCGCGCTTGGCCCCGGTTGGCCGGGCATCCTCTTGCACGAGGCAATCGGACACGGTTTGGAGGGGGACTTTAACCGCAAGGGAAGCTCGGCCTTTGCCGGTTTGATGGGACAGCAGATCGCATCCAAAGGCGTGACCGTCGTCGATGATGGCACGATCCCGGATCGTCGCGGGTCGATCTCCTTGGATGACGAAGGCACACCCAGTTCGCGCACGGTTCTGATCGAAGATGGCGTCCTGACCGGCTATATGCAGGATCGCCAGAACGCGCGCCTGATGGGCGTGGCCCCCACCGGAAACGGGCGGCGGCAAAGCTATGCACACAAACCCATGCCGCGGATGACGAACACGGTGATGCTGGGTGGCGACGCTGATCCGGCCTCTTTGGTGGCAGATATCAAAGACGGAATCTGGGCGGTTGGTTTCGGCGGCGGTCAGGTGGATATCACCAACGGCAAATTCGTGTTCTCCTGCACCGAGGCGTACCGCGTTGAAAACGGCAGGATCGGGGCACCGGTCAAAGGCGCGACCCTGATCGGCGACGGCCCATCGGCCCTTAAACGCATTCGGGGACTGGGCAACGACATGGCGTTGGATCCGGGCATGGGGACCTGTGGCAAAGACGGCCAGTGGGTGCCGGTCGGCGTGGGCCAGCCAACCGTTCTGATGGATGGCCTGACGGTCGGCGGATCGGCTGCGTAACCGGGAATCGCTTGGCGGGCAATCGAGAGCGCAGAGTTAACACTGTGCTTTCTGTCCGTCTGCGCATTAACATCCTGTCAGGCGACCGTGTCGAGGAAAGTGATTTTTATTTATTATATTTCAACGCGCTAGAAAGCTCTCAATAATAAAAGCCGAAAATTATCCGGATAATTTGAAGAGATTCACAAGCTGTTAACCCCGGCAATCGTAAACCAGTTCTGCAATCAGGCGGAGCATCGGATGACCGAAGAGCAGCATTCTTCCTATCACCCCACACTCCCACCCACCACGGAAGAGGATCAGTTTTCCTGGCTTCGCCTGTTGCGCTCTCGCAAGGTTGGTCCGGCGACGTTTCGTCGGCTGTTGCGGGAACATGGCTCGGCGCAGAACGCGCTGGCCGCGCTGCCGGAAATGGCACGCGCTGCCGGAATTGAAGGGTATGAAACCTGCCCGCCCGGCGTGATTGAGGCGGAACTCAAGGCCGCAAAAGCTGCGAACGCGCGCCTTTTGTGCCTTGGCTCCGCCGATTTTCCTGATGCGTTGAATGATTTATCCGACGCCCCGCCATTGCTTTGGGCGATTGGAGATACCTCCCTGCTTCAGCGTTGGTCGATTGGGATGGTCGGCGCGCGGAATTGTTCGTCCTTAGGTGCGCGGATGGCGCGGGCGCTTGCCACGGATCTCGGCAAGCAAGGCTATGTCGTTGTGTCCGGCCTGGCACGCGGTATTGATACAGCGGCCCATATGGCCGCGCTTGAAACGGGCACTGTCGCTGTGATGGCAGGCGGCGTGGATGTCGTCTATCCCACCGAAAACACTGTTTTGGCGGAAAAGATTGGCCAAACCGGATTGCGTGTCTCCGAACAGCCCATGGGCGTCACACCGCAGGCCCGACACTTCCCGCGCAGAAACAGAATTATCTCAGGTCTGGCACAAGCGGTTGTCGTCGTTGAAGCGGCAGCAAAGTCCGGCAGCCTGATTACGGCGCGGGATGCCTTGGACCAAGGGCGCGAGGTTCTGGCCGTGCCCGGCCACCCCTTCGATGCGCGGGCCGCGGGGTGCAACATGTTGATCCGGGACGGCGCGATATTGGTGCGAACCGCGGAAGACATCATTGAAGCGCTTCCGAAACAGGTAACAGCGCCTCAGGTTGAGGCCCCCGCCCCACCCATCGCAGTTGATGAACCAGCAATCACAGGTGCCGCGTTGCATAGTGCGATCTTGTCACTGTTAGGCCCCTCCCCGATTGCCGAAGATCAGTTGATCCGCGACATTGCTGCAACAGCCGGAGAAATAGGACCGGCTCTGATTGATCTGGAACTCGAAGGACAGATCCAGCGGCAGCCCGGCGGACTTCTGTCATTGTCTGCATAAATACCAACTCTGACGAGCGGTTCCTGCCCAAGCCCTTTTTGTGCACAGGCTACGTGATTGAAATAACAACATAACTTCTGTGTTCAAAGGAACGCATTGACAATTCGCCCTTGCCCTCCACATCTTGCACGATCATAGAAGGCGCCAATTCCGTCGAGCGAGGTTTTCCCTTAAATGCCTGTAGTTGTTGTAGAATCCCCTGCCAAGGCCAAAACAATCAACAAATATCTTGGCCCTGACTACACGGTGCTGGCCTCATATGGCCATGTCCGGGACTTGCCGCCCAAGGACGGATCCGTCGATACCGAGCATGAATTTGAGATGAAATGGGAGGTCGGCAACGACAGCCGCAAACATGTCAAAGCCATCGCCGATGCGCTGAAAGAAGACAACGCTTTGATTCTCGCGACTGACCCTGATCGTGAGGGTGAGGCTATCAGCTGGCACCTGCAAGAAGCCCTGACCAAGCGCCGCTCGATCAAGAAAGACACGCCCGTCAGCCGCGTGACCTTCAACGCGATCACCAAGGATGCGGTGACCGAGGCGATGCAGAACCCGCGCCAGGTCGACATGCCGCTGGTCGAGGCCTATCTGGCCCGCCGCGCGCTGGACTATCTGGTGGGTTTCAACCTGTCGCCGGTCCTGTGGCGCAAGCTGCCCGGCGCGAAGTCCGCCGGTCGCGTTCAGTCAGTCTGTCTGCGCCTAATCGTCGAGCGCGAGATGGAGATCGAGGCGTTCAAGCCAGTCGAATATTGGTCTGTGAAGGCAGTGTTCGAAACACCGCGCGGCCAGACTTATGAGGCACGCCTGGTCACACTGGCCGGTAAGAAACTGGACAAACATGATTTGGCCAACGCCACCCAGGCTGAATTAGCGGTGCAGGCCATTACCAGCCGCGCGCTGAGTGTTTCTTCGGTCGAAGCCAAGCCTGCCGCGCGCAACCCCAGCGCGCCCTTCATGACCTCTACCTTGCAGCAGGAAGCAAGCCGCAAGTTCGGAATGGGCGCGCGTCACGCGATGCAGGTTGCTCAACGCCTCTACGAGGCGGGCTACATCACATATATGCGGACCGATGGCATCGACATGGCGCCCGAGGCCGTGGCGGCCACCCGCGATACCATCACAGACCGTTACGGTGCAGAATACGTGCCGGACAGCCCGCGTATCTATAAAAACAAGGCCAAAAACGCCCAGGAGGCGCACGAATGTATCCGCCCGACGGATATGTCCCGCGATACCAAGGCCCTGAAGGTCACAGATGAAGATCAGCGCAAGCTGTATGACCTGATCTGGAAGCGTACCATTGCCTGCCAGATGGCTGCTGCGCGACTGGAGCGCACTACGGTCGAGATTGGCAGCGATGACGGCCAGATCGGCCTGCGCGCCACCGGTCAGGTTGTTCTGTTCGACGGGTTCATGCGCGTTTATGAAGAAGGCCGCGACGACGTGGCCGATGATGATGAAAAGCGCCTGCCGCAAATCATGCAGGGCGATCCAGCTCGGTTTGCCAAAACATCCCTGCGCGATCAGTTCACCAAAGCAACCAGCGAGGGCACTGAAAAGGCCGCGAAAGAGGCCATTCTATCCGAGAACGAATCTGTACTGGCCCTGCAGCACCACACTCAACCGCCGCCGCGCTACACCGAAGCTACGCTGGTCAAGCGGATGGAAGAGCTGGGGATCGGGCGACCGTCGACCTATGCCTCGATCGTGACCACGATTCAGGACCGGGAATATGTGCGCAAAGACAAGAACCGGCTGATCCCCGAGGAGAAGGGCCGGATCGTTACGATCTTCCTGCTGAACTTCTTCCGGCAGTACGTGGGGTATGAGTTCACCGCCAATCTGGAAGAACAATTGGACGACGTCAGCGCCGGTGGGCGTGACTACAAGGAGTTGCTGAGCAAGTTCTGGCGCGATTTCTCGGCTGCTATCGGCGAGACGTCCGAATTGCGGATCTCCGAGGTTCTGGACAAACTCGACGAAGCCCTGGCGCCGCAGCTTTATCCGCCGCGTGAAGACGGCTCGGACCCTCGTGTCTGTCCGAAATGTGGAATGGGTCAGTTGCACCTGAAGACGTCGCGCACCGGCGGGTTCGTTGGGTGTGGAAACTATCCTGAATGCACCTATACCCGCCCCATCGCCGGCGAAGGCGCTGAAGGCGAGGAACGTCTTCTGGGCGAAGATGCAGGGGATGATATCTGGCTGAAATCCGGCCGCTTTGGCCCCTATGTTCAGCGCGGCGAACCGACGCCCGAGAACAAAAAACCACCGCGCGCCTCACTACCGCGTGGCTGGAGCAAGGATGACATGGATCTGGACAAGGCGCTGACGCTGTTGTCCCTGCCCCGCCAGATTGGCGAACACCCAGAGGGTGGCATGATCAGCTCGAACTTTGGGCGGTTTGGTCCCTATCTGATGCATCAGTTGGCGGATGAGGCCAAGCCGGTCTACGCAAACCTCAAAGACCCCAACGACGTGTTTGAAATCGGCATGAACCGCGCTGTCGAGTTGCTGGCTGAAAAGCGCGCCAACCCCGGGCGGGGCCGTCGCGCAGCGGCAAAAGCGTTGAAGGAATTAGGCGAGCACCCAGATGGCGGCGCGATGCAGGTTCTGGATGGGCGCTATGGGCCATACGTGAAATGGGAAAAGGTCAACGCGACCATTCCAAAAGATATCAAGCCCGAGGACGTAACGCAGGAAATGGCCATCGAACTGGTCAACGAACGCGCAGCCAAAAAGGGCACCAAGAAAAAAGCGGCTCCGAAAAAGAAAGCTGCTGCCAAGAAGACGACCAAAAAGGCGGCCACCTAACGACTGGCTAGGTAGAAATACCACCTACCCCTTGGTTTCATTGACTTCCCCGTGACGTGGCGGCACAACCTGCGCCATCACCATGTCATTGGGGGAGTTTTCCATGAAGAAAGTCTATGCCAATGCCACCGAAGCACTCGATGGAGTGATTTCGGACGGCATGATGATCGCGGCGGGCGGTTTCGGCCTGTGCGGTATTCCCGAATTGCTGCTTGAGGCGATCAAGAACTCGGGCGCTCAAGATCTGACGTTTGCTTCGAACAACGCCGGCGTTGACGATTTCGGAATCGGCATCCTGTTGCAGACCAAGCAGGTCAAAAAGATGATCAGCTCTTACGTGGGTGAAAACGCCGAGTTCATGCGCCAATACCTGGCCGGAGAGCTGGAGCTGGAATTCAACCCGCAAGGAACCCTGGCCGAGCGCATGCGCGCCGGTGGCGCAGGCATCCCGGGGTTCTATACCAAGACCGGTGTGGGCACCGTGATTGCCGATGGTAAAGAGCACAAAGACTTCAATGGCGAGACTTACATCTTGGAAGAAGGCATCTTTGCCGATCTGGCCATTGTCAAAGCCTGGAAGGCCGATGACACCGGCAACCTGATCTTCCGCAAGACCGCGCGCAACTTTAACGTACCTGCTGCGACCTGTGGTAAGATCTGCATCGCCGAGGTCGAGGAAGTCGTGCCGCGTGGTTCGCTGGACCCCGATATGATCCACCTGCCCGGCATCTACGTGCATCGCATCATTCAGGGTCAGCACGAAAAGCGCATCGAACAACGCACCACCCGTAAGAAGGAGGAAGCATAATGCCCTGGGATCGCAATCAGATGGCCGCACGTGCGGCGCAAGAGCTGGAAGACGGCATGTATGTAAACCTTGGCATCGGTATTCCGACGCTGGTGGCAAACTATGTTGGTGACAAGGACATCACCCTCCAATCCGAGAACGGAATGCTGGGTATGGGCCCCTTCCCCTTTGAAGGCGAAGAAGACCCGGATCTGATCAACGCTGGCAAGCAGACGATCACGGAACTGTCCCGCACCGCCTATTTCGACAGTGCCACATCGTTTGCTATGATCCGCGGCGGTAAGATTGCGGCCGCCGTTCTGGGCGCGATGGAGGTCGATGAAGAAGGCGATCTGGCCAACTGGATGATTCCGGGCGTGCTGGTTAAAGGCATGGGCGGCGCGATGGACCTGGTTGCAGGTGTTCGTCGCGTGATCGTCGTGATGGATCACACCAACAAGCACGGCAAGTCCAAGCTGCTGAAGAAGTGCACCCTGCCATTGACCGGCAAGAAGGTGGTAAACCGCATTATCACCAACCTTGGCGTTCTGGACGTGGTTGATGGCGGCTTGAAGATCATCGAGATCGCCGAAGGCGTGACCGAAGATGAAATCCGCGCCGCGACCGAGGCCAACATCGTCAACTGATTCACACCAATGAAAAGGCCCACCAAATTCAGGTGGGCCGTTTTCAGTTCAGCGATTGGAATACACACCCATCTGTAATCAGCTGGGGCGGTGTCGAACACAACGCCCGCGCCACCTGAAACGCTGCAAGAACCTTGGGTACGTAATCACGGGTCTCTGCGTAAGGCGGGACGCCCTCGTGCTTACGTACGGCCCCTTCCCCTGCGTTATACCCCGCAAGGACGAGGATCGGGTCGTTACCGAATTCTTCCATCAGCCAGTTCAGGTACTTCACACCGCCCGCAATGTTTTGCGATGGCTGGGTACTGTCCTGAACCCCAAACCGTTTGGCGGTTGCGGGCATCAGCTGCATCAATCCTTGTGCCCCGGCCGAGCTTACAGCGTCGGTGCGCCCAGCGGACTCAACGGAAATGACCGCCAGAACCAATGCCGGTGAGACATTTGTTCCAACGGTCGAGCGCAGAATATCCACGCGGCGCTGTTGGGCGATGTTTTGCAGGGTCTGTAAACGGGGTGCCGCGACATTGATCGCAGCCAGCGCATTCATGGCATCGTGCAATCGTCCGGACCCGGCCTCGGCCAAGGACGGCGACACCCTTTCCCAGAAAGCCTTGTACGAACCAACCGGTTTTTTGCCCGCACCGGGAAGAGTTGGCGGTACGACACGCGTGCGCGCGATGATTTCAGGTTCGACCAATTCTACGCCCGTACTAGGGGCAGACGGGGTCTTCGCATGCTCATCGGGCGTGATCTGGACCGTGACGCGCGGTCGTGTGCCGGGCTTTGGGGCCTTGACCCGTTTGTAAACGCCTCTTGGCTCAACCTCGTTCGCCACGACTGGCACTGGGCCAGACAGCATCAACGCCGCCAAACCGGCGCAAGTCATTGCGAGCCGGAGATTCATTTGCCTGCCTCATGTTTTTCTTTTGGTTGATTTGAACCTCGAATCTGCCCGTAAAGCCAGAAAAACAACGTGAAATGGGGCAAATTCGCCTCATTTGCCGCAAATTTGCATCTGGCCGTCTAGACAACCTTTGCGTAGTGAAGTTTTTTATTGTTTTTTTTCAATTACTTACCAAAAAAACTACCAAAAAGTTAAACTTCATCAAAAAAAAATGGTGTTTGGCCCAATTCCTGCCACGCATAGCGGTCAATCATAGTGCCATACCGAGACGATCGGGAGCGGACTGAGAGAGGAAGCTCTGATAGACGCCGAGGTTTAATAGACTTTTTTAGATCCTTTAGGAGGGACGTAACATGATCAAGTTCATCAAGAACTTCCGCAAAGACGAAGACGGCGCCGTAACAGTAGACTGGGTCGTTCTGACCGCAGCAATCGTTGGCCTGGCATCGGTCGCCTATACCCAAATCGGTACCGGCACTCAGGCTGTTTCGAACAAAGTAGGTGCGACTCTGTCCGACGCGGCGACCAAAACCGCTTCATCGATCCCTGTCACTCCGCCGACCACGCCTTAATCTAAGCGCTTAGTCTTTGTGACTATTTTTCTCGGGGCTGGGTTGTTTGACTCGGCCCCGTAATTTTTCATGGCCCAGCATTGGAAACGATATGTTCAAAAGAACGATCCTATTCTGCAAACGTGAAGACGGGGCCGTGACGGTTGACTGGGTGGTTTTGACAGCCGCAATCGTGGGAATTGCCGCCGGTGTTTTCGTTGTTTTTCATCAACCAGTCCGAGACCTGGATGCCAGATCAGGTGCAGCCCTGAGTGGGATCGATGTCGCTGACGAAATTTCCGTGCGTTTCGACGCACCGGATTCGTGAACTCGCAATTGCTTAAATGTCCAAAAAAATTATTGGACGCGAAAATTTTCAAATATTGTCCCCCTTTTCGACACAATCTCCCTTTAGATCAGTGTTGATCTTCGTCGTAAATCTTTGACGAACTAACCAAATCGAATAACTAAGAGGGGACGCGAATGCGGCTAGTATTTGGACTTGTCCTGATTGTTGGGGTCGCTTTGGCCGGTGGGGCCGTCTACTTGGCAAGGGACTACATCAGTCAAACCCAAGCGGAACTTGAACGGGAAAGATTGGCGACTCAAAACGCGCTCGCAAATGTTAAGACCATTCCAACAGTCCCTGTCACGGTCGTTAACCGGGCCATGAAGTATGGGGAGCGTCTTGCGCCGGAAGATGTACGCATCGTGCAGTGGCCTGAGGACGCGATTCCCGAAGGGACTTTTTCGGATATGGCCGTTTTGTTTCCCACGGATGGGAGGGGCGAGCGGTTTATCCTTCGTACAATCGAAAAAGACGAAGCCCTTTTGGAAGTCAAAATTACCCAACCCGGTGAGTCGGCCGGCCTTACGTCTCGTCTTGAGAAAGGCATGCGCGCCTTCGCAATCAGTGTAGATGTTGCATCTGGTGTATCTGGCTTTTTGCGCCCAGGCGATAACGTCGACGTTTACTGGACCGGATCCCTAAGAGGTACTGGCGGCGAGGGAGAGATCACACGTCTAATCCAGACCAACATCGAACTTATCGCAATTGATCAGACCGCAGGATCGGACGTGACCGGCACAACTATTGCCAGGACGGTTACTGTCGCTATTACCCCGGAACAGGTCGCCGCTCTCGCCCAGGCACAGAACACCGGGCGGTTGTCACTGGCGCTGGTCGGTGCACAAGATGAGACTATTGCGACTGCGATTGAAGTGGACCAAAGAAAACTCCTGGGAATCGAAGAAGCAGCGCCCGCACCCGTCAAAGTCGAGAAACAGATTTGCACGGTTAAGGCGCGTCGTGGCGGCGAAATCGTCGATACCGGAATAATAACGCCCTGCACAAACTAGCGCGAAATCAAAACGTTAAAGCCACAAGCCGCGCCATCAGCGCGGCTTGTTTCGTTTCGAATGTTGCGCATTACCCACATAAGGAAAATTCCAGAAACCATTGATTATTGCAATAAAATCGTAATTCGCGCAGTGTTACCGCACATAAGGCATTAGACCTAAAACGAGGCGTGATCGGAGAGGCAGGTCACATGAAAATAAAATCTTGGTTCAACGCAACCCTTCTGGGGTTGGCGTTAGTTATCAGTTCGGCCAGCACTGCTGTCCAGGCTGAAACACTTCGCGTGGTTAAGAACGGTACGGCGGAAACGCTGGACGTTCCGATGAACCGCGCAATCGTCGTTGAAAGCGAAACACCTTTTGCGGAACTCAGCATTGCCAACGCAGGCATCGCTGACATTTCGTCGCTTTCTGATCGTACCATCTATGTTTTGGGTAAGGCACCTGGCCTGACCACGCTGACTTTGTTCGATGGGGCTGGCAACCTGCTGGCCAATGTTCGGGTCCGTGTTTCGCCGGATGTGTCTGAATTCAAAGAGAGATTGCGGCAGATTCTACCGGGTGAGCCAATCGAAGTGCGCACTGCCAACGACGGCATCGTTCTTTCTGGCACGATTTCCAGCTCGGCCAAATTGGCCCGTGCTCTGGAGCTTGCAGAACGTTACGCGCCCGAGCGGGTTTCGAACCTGATGTCCGTTGGCGGCGTTCAACAGGTTATGCTGAAAGTTCGCTTTGCCGAAATGAATCGGTCGGTTGCGAAAAGTCTGACTGCATCGTTGGGCTTTGGCGGCGGTGACGCTACGGGCGGCTTCAACACCCTGAACAGTGCAGGCGCTTTGGCGAACGCCCTCGCCGACAGAATTCCCTTCCAGCAGACAAATACAGGTGCCATCCTGTTTGGCTTTGGTGCCGGTTCAACGCAGGTACGCTTGTTGTTGGAGGCGCTCGAAACCAAAGGGCTCGCCCGTACTCTTGCAGAGCCCAACCTGTCAGCCCTGTCAGGTCAGGAAGCTGAATTCCTGGCGGGTGGCCAAGTCCCGATTCCTGTTCCTGCGGATGACGGCAACATTGCAATCGAATATCGGAACTTCGGTGTGCAGGTTCTCTTTACCCCTCGCGTGGTGGATGGTGATCTGATTAACCTTGAGTTAGGAACATCGGTCTCAACTATTGACCCGAACTCCAACTTCTCAATTGCAGGCAACAACGTGCCTACCTTTATCTCACGTCAAACAAAGACGACAGTTGAATTGCGAGACGGAGAGAGCTTTGCGATTGCAGGGTTGATTCAGGACAACTTCGCAGACCTGAACAGCCAAATCCCATGGGTCGGCGACATTCCTGTACTGGGTTCTTTGTTCCGCAGCGCGGAATACCAGCGTCAGCAATCTGAACTGGTTATCATCGTCACAGCCCATCTGGTATCACCCACCCGTGGTGAAGCCCTGGCCCTGCCGACAGACCGCGTCAAACCGCCTAGCGAGTTTGACCTGTTCTTGAACGGAAGAACGGCGCGAACCACACGCGTTGGTTCGGGTGCTGCGTCTGAAGTCGCCAAACAGGACTTTGGCAGCTCATACGGCTACATCCTGGAATGATTGAGAGGATAGGACCAATGCAAAAGTGGATCATAACACTGGGTCTGTCGGTCGCCGTTGCCGCGTGTACACGTGAAGCGGGGTACGAAGCTGACCAAGGCGCCTTTGGCAACGCAACTCTAAACAACGTTCAGGTCATGAACGGTGAGCTGACATACGCACAAATCCTGGGCCAGCGGTTTGCCGCAGAAGTGCCAACGCAGATCAATTTTGCGTTTAACAGTTCTCAGCTGGACGCTCAGGCGCAGCGGGTCTTGTTGCGGCAAGCGGCATGGATCAAGCAGTTCCCCGAAGCACGGTTCCGCGTTTACGGCCATACCGATGCCGTTGGCTCAACCGGGTATAACCAGTCGCTTGGGCAACGTCGTGCAAACGCAGCCGTTGCATTCCTGACGCAGCAAGGGATCTCGCGGTCGCGTTTGGAAGCTGTAGTTTCCTTCGGGAAAACGCGGCCTCTGATCGACACTCCGAACCGAGATCGCCGCAACAGGCGCACGGTCACCGAAGTGTCGGGCTTTTTGGATCGCAATCCGCTGGTTCTGGATGGCAAATACGCCGAAATCGTGTACCGCGAATACGTCGAAAGCGCCACGAGGGAAAGCTACATCCAGCGCGACGATGCTGGCGGCAGTGATGAATAATCCATAAGAAATGGGCGGCATCGTCGCCCATTTCCCTACAATTGGTTCTTTTGCGCCAAAATCTTGCCTAAGTTCCAAGCCATCTTTTCAACAATTAGGTGAAGTGCGGCCCGAATTGGCCGCGACCGGGCAACAGCGAACTGAACCGAACCAGACATGTTCGGGCAGTGAGCAGGCCCAGACGACGAGGATTGTGTGAATGACAAGCGCCAAAACGCATGATGACGGAACTGCCATTCTGGCCTGCACGATCAGCCGTGACGTCCAAAATTTTGATCTTCTGATCGAGGACATGGAAACCATTTTGGGCGAACGCTGGGGCGACCTTGGCTTCGCCGAAGCCCTGGCTTTTTTCAGCCAACCTGAGGCGGAAAGCCTTGAATTCGTTGCGCTTGCCATTGACGGAGAAGATGAGGACAACCTTTCTCTGATGGGCGAGATCATCTCGCAGGCCAAAGAGAAAAAGATCAAGATCGTACTGATCGCCGAAGACGTCACACCTGCATCTCTGCACCAACTACTTCGCAAGGGCGCGGACGAGTTTGTCCCCTACCCTCTTCCCGAGGGAGAGCTGCAGGAAGCCATCGAGCGCATGAACAAACCTGAGCCGGTAGCAGCGACTGCGGTTGCGACAGCTCCTGCCGCTCACGGTGATTCGAAGGAAGGCGCGCTGTTTGTGGTCCATGGGCTGGCAGGCGGTGTGGGATCAACGACTATGGCGGTCAATCTCGCCTGGGAGCTGGCAACTGCGTCAGACAAAGAGGCACCTTCTGTGTGCGTCATCGATCTGGATCTGCAATACGGCAGCGTGTCGACCTATCTGGACCTTCCCCGACGCGAAACCATATTTGAGATGCTGTCGGACACAAACTCGATGGACGACGATGTCTTCTCGCAGGCCCTACAAACCTATGAGGAAAAGCTTGAGGTCCTGACTGCACCGTCCGATATGGTTCCGTTGGACCTGATCACACCCGAAGACATCGAGCGCGTCATCGAAATAGCCCGCAGGAAATTCGACTACGTGGTTGTCGATATGCCGACAACCCTTGTTCATTGGTCGGAAACGGTTCTTCAGGCTGCACATGTGTACTTTGCCATGATCGAGCTGGATATGCGATCCGCTCAGAACGCGCTGCGGTTGAAACGCGCCCTTCAGGCCGAGGAACTGCCGTTCAACAAGCTCCGGTTCGCTCTGAACCGAGCCCCGAAATTCACTGACTTGAATGGCAAAGGCCGGGTCAAGCGAATGGGCGAAAGCCTGGGCATTTCAATTGACCTGCAATTGCCAGATGGTGGCAAACCCGTCATGCAAAGCGGTGATCACGGATTGCCGCTGGCCAAATCCGCCGCCAAAAACCCGCTGCGTCGGGAAATCGCAAAACTTGCAAAATCGCTTCACAGTTTGGGCAGCAGCAGCGCCGAGGCCGCGTAACCGTATTTCAGAGGGGTAGTCGCCGTGTTTTCAAGATACAAGAAGCAGCCAGCAGCGCAGCCGGTCGAGGCTGCTCCTACGCCTGAGGCTGCGGCACAAACGCCTGCTCCGAAAAAAGCATCCACTGAAAACGCCGTCGCCCGTCGCCCAATCCAAAAAAAGGCCGCTGAACCGGTCGCTTCGGACCGGGATCGCAAGCGCAAAGAGCGCCTGGGTGAAATCAAGATCGAGATGCACCGGGAACTGCTGGAAAACCTGAATCTTGCGGCACTTGAAAAGGCCGGAGAATCTGAACTTCGTGCAGAAATCAGCGCAATCTCGAGCGAAATCCTTGAATCTCGTGATATCGTTCTGAACCGCGAAGACCGGTCGCAGTTAAACAAGGAACTGTATGACGAAGTCACTGGTCTGGGGCCCCTTGAGACGCTGCTTCAAGACGACAGCGTCAACGACATCTTGGTAAACGGCCCTCAGCAGATTTTTGTCGAGCGGCACGGCAAGCTAGAAATCAGCGACGTCACGTTCAAGGACGAAAAGCACCTGATGCGGATCATCGACAAGATCGTATCCGCCGTGGGTCGTCGGGTCGATGAATCCAACCCTTATGTCGACGCCCGCCTAGCTGACGGGTCGCGTTTCAACGCAATGGTGCCACCTATCGCCGTTGACGGGTCGCTTGTTTCCATTCGTAAGTTCAAAAAAGACAAGCTGGCCATCGACGATCTGGTCAATTTCGGCGCATTTACCGAAGAAATGGCCGCCTATTTGCAGGCAGCTGTTTCAACGCGTCTGAATATCATCGTCTCGGGCGGTACAGGCTCGGGCAAAACGACGACGCTGAATGCCTTGTCCAGCTTTATTGATGACGCCGAACGCATCCTGACCATCGAGGATACGGCGGAACTTCAGCTGCAACAGACCCATGTGGGACGGATGGAAAGCCGCCCCCCTAACGTCGAAGGCAAAGGCGAAGTCAGCCCGCGCGACTGTCTTAAAAACGCTCTTCGTATGCGTCCTGACCGCATCATCGTTGGCGAGACGCGTGGCGCCGAGGTGATCGACATGCTGCAGGCTATGAACACCGGCCACGACGGTTCGATGACCACGATCCACGCCAACTCGGCCCGTGACGGGATTTCGCGTCTCGAAAACATGATCGCAATGGCCGGAATCGAGATGCCTCTCAAAGCGGTCCGCAGCCAAATCTCATCAGCTGTGAACCTGATCGTTCAGGCCAGCCGCTTGCAGGACGGCTCGCGTCGGATGACCTCGATCACCGAGATTACAGGGATGGAAGGTGACGTGATTTCGATGCAGGAAATTTTCAAGTTTCAACGCGTTGGTCTAACGCCGGACAACAAAATCATTGGCCATTTCACCGCGACCGGTGTGCGCAGCCACTATTCCGAACGCTTCCGCTTGTGGGGCTTTGATCTGCCTCCATCCATCTACGAACCTACGACCGTCTAAGGAGATCCGGATATGCAACTGCCCGTAGAGGCTCTTATCTATGTTGTGATCTTCGTCGGAGTTCTTCTCCTGGTCGAGGGCATCTATCTTGTGGCATTTGGCAAGTCCATCAGCCTGAACAGCCGCGTGAACCGGCGTCTGGATATGCTTGAGAAAGGCGTCGGACGCGAGCAGGTCCTGGAACAGCTGCGCAAGGAAATGCAGCAGCATATGAAAACCCAGAGCATCCCGCTCTATTCGCTGTTGGCCGACAAGGCGCAAAAGGCCGCAATCGCCTTTTCGCCACGCCAGTTGGTTATGATCATGGTGCTGGTTTCAGGCTTTGCTTATGTTGGGTTAAGTATCGGGACGGCCACGGATACCGTATTGCGGATTGCGCTTTCGATTGGGATCGGTGTCGGGGGTGTCTATGCTTGGGTGAACCACAAAGCCTCGAAACGTATGGGCCTGATGGAGGAACAACTACCCGACGCCGTTGAACTGATGGTTCGTTCTCTTCGCGTTGGTAACCCATTTGTCTCAACAATTCAGATTGTTGCGAGCGAAGTACAGGATCCGCTTGGAACGGAATTTGGTATCATCGCTGACGAATGCGCCTATGGCCGTGACGTGGGTGAAGCCCTAAAGGACATGGCAGAACGTCTGGGGATGCAAGATTTGCGCTTTTTGTCTGTTGCTGTCGGAATCCAACAACAGGCAGGCGGTAACCTGGCGGAAATTTTGGCGGGCTTGGCCCAAGTTATCCGTGCTCGATTTCGCCTGTTCCGGCGCGTTAAGGCGATCACTGCCGAAGCTAAATGGTCCGGCAAGTTTCTGTCTGGCTTCCCCCTTTTCTGCCTGTTGTTCATTCTGGTGAAAGATCCGGGCTACTATGACGAGGTTGTTGACCACGAGTGGTTCATTCCGATGTGCTTCTTTGTAGGCATCATGCTGACACTGAACCTGATCGTAATGCGCATTCTTACGAACATCAAAGTCTGAGGGCTTGAGTATGGAATTTCTGACCCAAATCAATGAAGTCCTGACCGAGCATTTGGGGCCGTTCGGACCACTTATTGTGGTTGGTGTTCTGGGGTTGTTTATGATTCTGGTGGCCGTGCCACTGATGTTGAACCAACCAGAGGACCCTCTCAAGAAACTGCAACGTTCAAATGCAGCGCCCAAGGAAGGCAAGAAAGGCAACAAGGACAAACTGCGACAAGCCAGTCGCAACGAGCAGCTTCAGAAATTTGCGAACTTCCTGGAACCACAGAATCAGGAAGAGCTGTCCGCGATGGAACTCAAGCTGCGCCAGGCGGGGTATCAATCCAAGGACGCGGTGCGCTTTTTCCACTTTGCCCAATTTGCCCTTGGTTTGGTCGGGGTCGCGATTGGTGTTCTGTTGGTCACGGTTTTCTCCGGTGGCCAAGAATTCACACCGACTCAAACGGCCACCCGCGTCTTGATCCCGGCATGTGCGTTCTACTTCCTCCCCCGCTATTGGATCACGCGACGCGTTGCCGAGCGAGAAGAAGCCATCGTCGCAGGGTTTCCCGATACTCTGGACCTGATGCTGGTCTGCGTGGAAGCCGGTCAGTCGCTGGATCAGGCAATCGTTCGGGTCGCGGCTGAGATGAAAGTCTCTTACCCGGATATCGCCCTAGAGTTCGAAGTCGTCGCGCACGAACTGAAGGCAGGTAAGGACAGGGACAGCGTTCTCAGAGACTTTGGCACACGTTGCGGTGTTCAGGACGTCAGCTCGTTCGTGACTGTTATGATCCAGTCGGCCACATTTGGTACATCAATAGCCGAAGCCCTGCGGGTTTATGCCGGTGAAATGCGTGACAAACGAGTGATGCGCGCCGAAGAGGCAGCGAATAAGTTGCCAACCAAAATGACACTTGCCACAATGATACTGACGGTGCCGCCGTTGCTGGTCATTCTGGTCGGCCCCTCGGCAAAAGGCATCGCGGACTTTGCAAACAGTGGATCCGGTGGATAACGTCCCGATGAATTCAAATTTCAGGTGTATCCGGTTTAGGCTACGCCGCACGTTTCAGGCCACCTTGGTTCTTGCCATGGTGGCCTCTTGTACAGAAACAGGCCTTTCGAACGATCTGGATGCTCCTGGCATCGACCCTAAGGCCGAAGCTGTTGATCCGGTTACAGTCGGAAACCGGCTGATGGCATCGGGCGAATATGAGCTGGCGCTGACATCCTTTTCTCGTGCCGCGCTGGATCAGGGGATGACAACGGAACTCCTGACCTCAATGGGGACTGCGAACCTGGGTCTCAGGCGTTTAGGGCAGGCAGAGGAACTGCTGCGCCGCGCAATTGAGGATGAGCCTGACTGGCCTATCGCGTGGAACAATCTTGGTGTTGTGCTGATGGAAAAGGCCGAATACCCCGAGGCAGAACAGATGTTCCGGCGCGCCTTTGCTTTGGACAATGGCGAAAGTGACGCAATCTTGGACAATCTACGCTTAGCACTCGCAAAAATGGAAAATCCTGTTAATACTACCCCGGAAAAACAAGAATATACACTGGAGCAGCAAGGCGACGGGCAATTCAAGCTGCGCAAGCTCCCGTAACATTGGCAAGAGCAGTAAGGGACGCAAAAAATGCGCCAGCAATTCTTGATTCCAACGATGGTAATCTGCGGGATGGTCCTGTCCGCCTGCGAAAAAGAAACCGAGGAAGAAAAGGTCGAACGCACCTATCAGGAGGTGGACGTCATTGACGAAACCAACCTGAGCGAGGTTCTTCTGACCGCGGCTGACCCGAACGAGGCTGTGACCTATTTCAAAGGTGCTGCTGCAAAAAACCCCGGCCGGATCGACCTGCAACGGGGCCTCGCGATTTCTCTTACGCGCGCCAAACGCACGACCGAGGCCGCTTCGGCGTGGAAAAAAGTGACAACCATGAAGGGCGCGAGCAACGTCGACCGGGTCGAATACGCCGCGGCATCGGTCCGCGCAGGTGACTGGTCGACCGCCAAGTCGACGCTGGATTCTGTTCCTCCAACCTATGAGACATTCCAACGTTACCGCCTTGAGGCGGTCGTTGCAGACTCTCGCAAAGACTGGAAACGCGCAGATCACTTTTACGAAACAGCCGTCGGTCTGACCACGCGCCCTGGCAGCGTTATGAACAACTGGGGCTACTCCAAGCTGTCACGCGGTGACTACGCGGATGCGGAAAGGCTGTTTTCTGAAGCTATCCGTCAGGACAAATCGCTGTTCACAGCCAAGAACAACCTTGTGCTGGCCCGGGCCGCGCAGGGCAACTATAACATGCCGGTTGTTCCTCTGACACAGGTTGAGCGGGCCATGTTACTGAATACAATGGGCATTTCTGCAATCAAGCAAGGCGACATCACAACGGCCAAGAACCTGTTCCGCGAAGCCATTGCAACCCACCCGCAGCACTATGAGGAAGCCGTTCGATCGCTTCGCGCGCTTGAAGAGGCCTGATTCATGAATATCCCTGCGACGGCAGCCGCATGGTTTTTGCCATTTGTGTTGCCGATCTGCTTGTACGTAGCCTTCACTGATCTGCGTAGCATGTTGATCAAAAATCACGCCGTGATCGCTTTGGTCGCGATTTTTGCTGTTGTCGGATTGATTGTGCTGCCACCTTGGTCCACCGAGTGGACGACCGGCGGCGTTGGTCCGATTGCCCTGACGCTGCCGCCCTATCTATGGCAATTGCTGCACATCTTTGTCGTTCTGTTTTTTGGCATCCTCCTCAACGCGGCTGGGGTTATGGGCGCAGGTGATGCCAAGTTTCTAGCGGCCGCCTCGGCCTTTGTCTGGGCCGGTGACTATCTGCTTATGACGCTGATCGCCACTTGTGCCATGCTTGGTGCATATGTGACACATCGGCTGGCCAAACACACGCGCCTTAGGGCAATTGCCCCGGACTGGGAAAGCTGGGATCGGGGCAAGAAATTCCCGATGGGTTTTCCGTTGGGGGCCAGCCTGGCGATCTATCTGATTCTCGGTACTGTTTCCGGCTCATAAACTATCATCAGTCCGCCTTTTCAGTGCCTTGGTGCTGACACAAACCAGGTTAAGATTTTAGGCAAGTGGCCCGTGTGGGGCTTTTGGCGTGATTAGTGGATAGACGGGCAACGCTCATGAATATGCAGACGACCTCGGTTATGGCCCCCCCTGCCCCTAAGGGTATGGCCGAAATGAAACTGCCCATCGTGATGATGCGGGACATTCTGCTTAAGACGATATTCCGAAAGAACGTGGATACGGTCACGGAAATCGCGGAAGCGGTCTGTTTGCCAGGTGCGGTCACGCAAGAACTTGTGGACATTGCCCGCGAACAAAAGCTGCTCGAAGCGACCGGCACACTGAACGCCAACAGTGGCAACGAGATGGGCTATCAGCTTACCGATGCCGGCAAAGCCCGCGCTCTGGACGCGCTGAGCCAATCTGAGTACTTCGGCGCCATGCCGGTTCCGCTGGACGTCTACCGGGAACAGGTCAAGCGTCAGTCTATCCGAAATATTCAAGTGACCCGCGATCAGCTAACGGGCGCCATGGGGCATCTGGTTCTGCCCAACAGCCTGCTGGACCATCTGGGCCCCGCGGTCAGCGCTGGCAGATCCATTCTGATGTATGGCCCTCCGGGAAACGGTAAGTCCTCAATCTCGAACGGTATTCGCGACGCGTTAGGGGACAACGTCTATGTACCTCGTGCCATCGAGTATGCCGGTCAGGTCATCACCGTTTATGACCCGATCGTCCACACTGCGATCGAGCAGGAAGCAGATGACCCCAACAGTCTCCGCCGCCGCAAACGGTTCGACACACGCTATGTTCAATGCGAACGCCCGACCGTTGTAACGGGCGGTGAACTGTCGCTTTCCATGCTGGATTTGGTCTACAACCCGACTGCACGCACCTATCAGGCGCCGCTTCAACTGAAATCAACCGGCGGCATCTTTATCGTGGACGACCTTGGTCGTCAGCAGGAACCGCCACAAGCGCTGGTCAACCGTTGGATTGTTCCTCTGGAAGAGAACAAGGATATTCTTGGCCTCCAATCAGGCGAAAAATTCGAGGTTCCCTTTGACACATTGGTCATCTTCTCGACCAACTTCCACCCGAACGAGATCTTCGACCAAGCGGCCCTGCGCCGGATCTTCTTCAAGATCAAGATCGGTGGTCCGGTTCAAGAAGACTTCCTGAAAATTTTCGCAATGGTGGCGCGAAAACGCGGCATGCCGCTGGATGAATCCGCTCTGGTGCATTTGCTGAAGGTCAAATACCCGACCATCAACAACGTCTACGCCAACTATCAGCCGATCTTCCTGATCGACCAGATGATCTCGATCTGCGAGTTCGAGGGCATCCCCTATCAGATGAGCCCCGACCTGATTGACAGGGCCTGGGCCAACATGTTCGTTAAAGACGAGACTATCGTAAAATAACGCCGTGCCATTTCCGGGACAGGCCGGGTAGTCTGCGTTCATGACGCAGATTCCCGCCCGGATCACGGCTTGGTTTGACACCAAAGGCTGGTCCATCCACCCACATCAGCAAGAGATGTTTGACCGGGCTGCGGACCCGGCCACTTTGCTCATTGCGCCAACCGGCGGTGGCAAGACGATGGCCGGTTTCCTGCCGACGCTGGCCGAACTGGCGGAAAATGATCACCCCGGCCTGCATACGCTCTATGTTTCGCCGCTCAAAGCGTTGGCCGCCGACATTCGCCGCAACCTGCGCGGCCCGGCGGATGAAATCGGTCTGCCCATTCGCATTGAAGACCGAACAGGCGATACCACGGCCACGCAAAAGAAACGGCAGCGCGTGGACCCTCCACATATCCTGCTGACCACGCCTGAAAGCCTGGCTTTGCTGACCTCTTACGAGGATGCGCCAAGGATGTTTGCAGGGGTACAGCGCGTGATCGTGGACGAGATTCACGCCCTGGCAGAAAGCAAACGTGGCGATCAGTTGATGTTGGCGCTGGCCCGTTTGCAAAGCTTGTGCCCTGACCTGCGACGCGTCGGCCTGTCGGCCACAGTCGAAGACCCAAAAGCCATCGCACAGTTTCTGGCCCGTAACCCTGATCCATGTCAGATCATTCAGGCAGACCCCGGCCCCGATCCCGACATCCGAATGCTTGAGACGCAAGAGATGCCGCCCTGGTCCGGTGGAGGGGCGGCCTATTCGATCCCTGCGGTGCTGGATCAGATCAAACAACACAAAACCACGCTTATCTTTCACAACACCCGCGCGCAGGCCGAAATATTCTTTCACAACATTTGGCTTGCCAATGATGACGGGCTGCCCATTGGCATTCACCACGGCAGCCTAGATCGGCAACAGCGCGAACGGGTCGAGGCTGCGATGGTCCGCGGTGACCTACGCGCCATTGTTTGCACCGGCAGTCTGGATCTGGGCATCGACTGGGGCGATGTGGATCTGGTGATCCAGATTGGCGCGCCCAAGAACGTCAAGCGTCTGGTGCAGCGGATTGGTCGTGCCAACCACCGCTACAACGCCCCGTCCAAAGCCCTTTTGGTGCCAGCGAACCGGTTCGAAGTGGTCGAGTGCGTCGCCGCATTGGAGGCTGCAAAGGCGCATGATCTGGATGGCGAACCGCGCGGACGGGGCCCAAGGGACGTGTTGTGCCAGCATATGCTCATCGCCGCTGCGGCGGGCCCGTTCGATGCAGACGCCCTGTTCACCGAAATGACAACAGCAGGGCCATTTTCTGACCTCAGCCGCGCTGAGTTCGACGCCTGTTTGGATTTCTGTGCAACCGGTGGCTATGCGCTGCGCGCCTATGATCGCTGGCAGCGGCTGTTGCAGCGCCCCGACGGCCAATGGCAGCTAAGAGACCCGCGGGCTGCACAGCGTATTCGCATGAATCTGGGCACGATACAGGACACTGACACGCTGAAAGTCCGCCTAAAGCGCAATCGTGGGGGCAAACCGCTGGGTGAGGTCGAGGAGGCATTTGCAGCCTCTCTGACGCCCGGAGATACCTTCCTGATAGGCGGGCAGATCGTCCGCTATGAGGGGCTGCGAGAAATGGTGGTCGAGGTCAGCCGTCGGGCCGACAAGAAACCCAAGATCGCCACGTTCTCGGGTACAAAGTTCGCGACCTCGACCCAACTCAGCGATCGTATCCTGCGCATGTTCGCTCAAACCGACTGGCCGCAATTGCCTGCACACACAGCCGAGTGGCTTGCCCTGCAGCGAGATATGTCCCGATTGCCGCAGCGTGATCGCTTGCTGATCGAGAGTTTCCCCAATGATGGCCGTGAACATCTTTGTGTTTACGGCTTTGCCGGTCGCAATGCCCAGCAAACCCTTGGCCTTTTGTTGACCAAACGGATGGAGGAAACCGGGCTTGCCCCGCTTGGTTTCGTTTCCACCGACTATGCGACGCTGATTTGGGGCTTGGACGCAGTGACCGACCCGCGCCCTCTGTTCCAACTGGACGAATTGCGTGACGGGCTTGAGACATGGCTGGCGGGCAACGCTGTCATGAAACGCACTTTTCGCGCCTCTGCCACAATCGCAGGCCTGATCGAACGCAATACAGGCGGGCAACGCAAGAGCGGGCGTCAGGCTACGTTTTCGTCGGACATCCTTTACGACACGTTGCTTAAATATGACCCCGACCACCTGCTGATGCAGATCACCCGCGAGGAAGCAATGCGCGGCCTGGTCGATTTTGGGCGTATCGAGGCGATGATCGAACGCATTGGCGACCGGATCGATCTGGTTCGGCTTGATCGGGTCTCTCCGCTTGCTGCTCCGTTGTTTCTGGAGGTTGGCAAGGTACCAGTCAAAGGTGCCGCCGAAGAACGCCTGTTGGCCGAGGAAAGCGCCCGGTTGCTACAGGCTGCGGGACTGGACACGAAGTAAATCAGGTTGCGCCAGAGGTCAAAACAGGCAAAGAACGTACCATGAACGATTTGGCGTTTTCCTTTGTTGATCAAGACCTGCGCGCTCTGGGAACTGGTGCGTTGTGGTGGCCAAGCCGGAACCTGCTATGCGTCAGCGATCTGCATCTTGGCAAATCCGAACGTATGGCGCGACGCGGTGGTCCCTCACTTCCGCCTTATGACAGTCAGGACACCCTGACCAGGCTGGCCGTAGACATCGACAGAACCGGCGCGCAAACTGTCATCTGTCTGGGCGATAGCTTTGACGATCTGGATGCGTTGACTGCATTGGGCACCACCGAGAAGCTTTCGTTGACGGCCCTTCAGGCAGGCCGACAATGGATTTGGATCGAAGGAAACCACGACCCGGGCCCAATAGATCTGGGCGGAACACATCTGGCTGAATACACGGTGGGTCCGCTGGTTTTCCGACATATCGCCCTACTTGGTGCGCAAGGTGAAGTCTCGGGTCACTACCATCCCAAAACCCGCATCAGGGCACGCGGTCGGACGATCACACGCCCGGCGTTTTTGCTGGACAATGCACGGCTTATCCTACCGGCCTATGGCACCTATACAGGCGGGCTGCGAAGTTCCGAGAAGGTTCTAAGTGACTTGATGAGCGACCGGGCAATGGCCATCCTGACCGGCCCTCATCCGCAAATCATCCCAATGCCACGCTAAGATCATATCAGCCCATCATCCTCGAGCTTCGGCTTGTACTTCCGGCTGACTGGTATCAGGTCACCATTCACCAGCTTCAAGTAAATTCTGTCGGCTACTTTCTCAGTGGCTGCAACTGCTTCATCCACGACCCAGTGAGAGCGGTGCGCACAGTGCCCGCGCAAGGGCTCCATTTCCCCAACCGCATCAGAGAGCCGTAACCGGATCGCAAAGGTGCCCTCAGATGTGACCACATCCACATAGTGATTGCGCGAGCTCAGGCGATAAATCTGCCCCTGAAAAGACGCAGGCAACCGTCGCGCAAGCCGCGGTGCCGGGGATGATAGTGGTGCGCTTTTGCGTTCCGCTCGGCTGGTCAGT
Organism: Ruegeria sp. YTSC004; assembly: GCF_059609805.1. Lineage (NCBI taxonomy): Bacteria > Pseudomonadati > Pseudomonadota > Alphaproteobacteria > Rhodobacterales > Roseobacteraceae > Ruegeria > Ruegeria sp. YTSC004. The sequence goes on along the minus strand of NZ_JBXWMJ010000009.1, from coordinate 727 downwards.
ATTAGGCCAGCAGTAAACAAGGCGCTGTATCCTATAACCTGCGGGATGCCGGGTGCAGAGTGGCCCCCAATGGAAAACAGAACCACGCCCAGCAACCAAAGGGACGGGATAAACAACAGCAGAACAAACAGGGCGATTGCCAGGTCACGCACCGGCAGGTTCAGAACAGTCCCGGTTTCGCGGATCAGTTTTCGGGCCATCCAGGTCGACGTCACAGCGATGCCCATCACCCCGAACCAAAATAAGAAGCATATGACAAATGGCAAATCAGACATCTGGAATGGCGGAAAAGCGTAAGCCAGCATAGGAAGGAAGAACGCTCCGGCCACCACACGTTGTGGGCTGCACAGGCTTAAGATGGGTCTTAGCTTTGAAGTCATACCATATCAAAAACCGCTTTCAGGGGCCCAGCCAAAAGCCCCGGAAAGCTAACATTCACACACTGTAAACGGCTGGGATATCCCGGCTACCACGCGCCATTCAGACATTCAAACCTTAAAGTGGGGAAATTTAGCCCGTTGACATCATGGTCAAATTTGGCGCTTGGACAATTTACCGGTGCGTTAGGGCGCATTTTGCGCCCCAACAAAATAGCTCAGGCTGTGAGGCCTTCTGGTTCTGGCAGTTTGTTTGCGCGGCAGGCGGCGGTGAGTGTGTTGGCCAGCAGGCAGGCGATGGTCATGGGGCCGACACCTCCGGGGACCGGGGTGATGGCGCCGGCGCGTGC
>NZ_JBXWMJ010000008.1:0-262801 GCF_059609805.1 Ruegeria sp. YTSC004 | reverse complement strand
CTTGGCGGTTACGATGAGCCAGAAACCCTCTCTTATCAAATCTACTTAAACTGTCCCATTGGTGCTGACGTCAGACAAGCAACACGTTGTTTTTCAACAGAATCGGCGGGAACCGGGCATTCGCTGCATTTGCATTGCGAGATATGGATTGAGTTCCAAGCTGACTTTGGCGACCAAATGACATCTAGCCAGATCGAGGCTGACCTTAGTCAACTATCATCGTTCCCAATCAATTCCTCGATTGAGGCAACGCAGGTCTTTTCCAAAGCTTTAATCTTGGAGTACTGCATCGGCACAGTACCGTTACAGCACAAACATGAAGCAATCTTGACGCCATCCTTCTTTATGTAACGACCAAGCTCATTTTGATTTTTCGAAAGCAAGTCTACACGATCCAGATGGCGCTTTAGCTTGTCACGCTTGCCGTCAATTGTTTTACCTTGGTACTCCGAGAGCATAGCAGCTATCTCGGAATAGTTTCGAGCAGATTGGAGGGACTTGCATTCCACGATTAGCACGTCGTCTCGATCTTCGCGCCAAGCTAAAACGTCCACGTCACCATAGTCGATATCGAGCTTTCTGCTCAGAATTTTGGTTAAAGGTACGTTGCCTTCTACGTGCCACCCGTTCTTGGAAAGCTGTTCTTCGACGGACGCCGCAAACTGATGACCTTCGTTGGCTGATCCCCACCAGTCATTTCGCAATTCAGGGGTCTGGAAAAACGTCTGGTCCAAACTGCCGGAGTGGGCTCCATCAAAGAGATAAGCAAAACCCTTCCGCAGAGAGTAGGGCGGCACCAATAGAAGCGGATCATCCCCTTCTTCAAGTTGAACGATGGGGCGCACCACAAAGGACAGCCTGCGTCCAAATCTCCACGGATAGATATCTTTGATGTCGTATCCTTTTGGCACTCGATCCCACCTTGGTCGCGGCGCAAGGCAAAACTGATCTAGAAAGGCCTCAGCGGCGTCCTGATCCACCGAGTCGCGAACTGTAGCTTGGAAAAACTCCGATCTCTTTAGTTCAAGGGTCGGAGCCTGCTTTTCGACCGCTATGTCCTCAAGACTTCCAATGATATGGCGCGCTTGATCAAGATCGAACCCCATCTCCGCTGTCCAAAGGTCCCAAAACTCCTGATCGATTGCACCTTTCGTCTCTGGAAGAACTTCCGGCTCCTCATAGTTTTGCTTCTGTTTTGGCGCGATCTGAACAAAACGATCTCCCAAGACACGTTCCAATAGCGGTTCGACAACCATTTCACCAAAATCATTCTTGAAAAGGATATCCCCAAGCGCGGAAAGGGTTAGCTCAGGCTGAAGTGCGTTGAATCTGATTGCATCTGAAAGCCCGCCAAGGCGCACCACCAACAGCATTCTTGATATGAGTCGAGTCAACGACAGTTCGGTCGGGCGCGTTGTACCGTCGATTGGGCACATACAGACACTCATCTCCGCCAGAACTCTACTCGCAATTCCTGCTGCCGCGTAGATCGAAGTTTGGTGGACATACTTTCGAAGAACTTCCGCACTCCCGCCGTGAAGCCCCAAGACTGCTGCGGATGTTCTTCTCCAGTGATCCTCTTCTGCGTGTGCCTTTTCGATGTTAACAACGAGAAGGTTCAATACCTCGCGTCTCGGGAGCGTTTCCAGTTCTTTCTGGATGTCGGCTATCAGGAAGTCGACCACCTCGTTGAGAAACGAGTTGCACTCCTTCCGACCTTCCACCTTCGAACCATCCGCGGGGTCTCTCACGCGCCAAGCCAAACCAAGCTTGGTAATGCCATCGTCAATTTCGTCCACCGAAATCACTTCTTTCGGTAGAAGTTGGCGGACGTAATCCATGAACCCTTGCGCTTGGAAGAGATGGAAACTTCTTGCATCATCATTTGGGACAACGGCGTTCTCGAAGTCATCGAGGATCCCATCGGGGATCGCTCCCAACATAATCTCAAGAATCCCGGTCAGCATCCCTCTAACTACGATTCGCTCGGCAATGTTCTCGGCTACTCTGAACCCATCAATGAAGCCTGAATCGAAAGTCGCCGTGGCACGTCGCCCTTCTTCAAGCACCTCGACATGGCACAATGTCTGCAATTCAGCGCGATCTGGTTTGGGCTTGTCACCTTCAGGAGTCAAAGAGTCCAAGAAAACTAGGTTAATTCGCAGAGGGTCAGTAGTGACTTCGTCTTCGAGCTCGCTTTCGATGACGGACCCAATCCGGTGCAACCATTCGTTGGCCATTTCCCAAAGTCTGTACTCAACGTTCTTATCGACCATGTTGGGAGTGCCGATGCTAAGCCAAATTTGCGCTCTACCTTCATAGAAAGATGTAAGCGTGCCATTGCGCACATCTGTCATGGATGCATAGAGCTTTTTGGACGCCTCACTTTTAAAAAACGGGTCTGGAGACGGCCTCTGCACGACGTGCCGTTCTCCAGTTTCATCGTTAGCGCCGTGCTTGTCGTACCCACTGTCTGCTTCTGCTCTGACACTTCTGAGCATATTCAGCGGCGGGTTTAGCATCAAAGGCCGATCTGGCGTGATGGGGTCCGGCGGCAATTGTGCATGAGGGACGAAATGGCCGTCGTTGCGTCGCACCCAACCTATGAGATTGAGAACTCCGTTAGGATTGATGATCTCAACGCCGCGCCGCTCAACCGCAGACAGGCCGTCTTGAATACGCCAGAAGTACTCCGGCTTCATATCTGCCATCCAACTGACCCGAACGAGATCAGCAATCGAGATGGACTCGAAATGCCAGTTTTCTCGTTGGACATCTATTTGTCGCGTCGCGTAGCCCATGCCCCATCCGCTTCCAACTAGCAGCGTCATGCCTGCTTGAAAGCCTTCTTCCTTCTCGAAGCGATCCATCGACCGAAGCATGTCTTCTTGTAGAGCTTCAGTGAGACAACCATCGTCCTCAAAAAAACCTGCGAAGCCGCCATTTGCATGTGTTCGAATGCTAGGCAGGAAAAAGTGCAGGGATATGAAGTGCCCCTCATCGAATTGAAAGCCAAATGCGGAAACTTGGTGTTGATTTACTTTGCGCCAGTGCATAGGCGCATTTCTTGGCCCACCGAGCAATTGTGTGTCGTGGAGCAAAGCCGAAAACCTGTTGGCCAACATCTTGTCAAAAGCGTCTTCCAGCCCGTTGCCGACGATCGTTTCAATCACGTAGTCTCGCATGGCGATGGACAGACAGGTTGGAAGAACGACGGTCACGGCCTCACGGTCAAGAATCGCGAGAGGCTTTAGGTGCAAAACCGTCTGCGAGGCGCGATGCTTGCCAATTTCGTCTTTCCATTCCGGATCAACCAAAAAAGGCTCAATGTCGTCCGGCTTAACACCCCGCGCATCCAGAGCTTCGAACGTAACCCGCACAGTTTCTATGAGGGCATTTCGCCCTGGAAGGTGACGGCTCGACAGCACTCTTTGCGGCTCGTCCTCACCTGTTTGATAACGTGAAATGCCTGCTCTTTCGCATACAATCTCAGAAATAGTTAGTATTGCATCGACGCTTCTCTTAATGCTTGCCCAGTGGCCATTATCCGGCATCGTCTGAACGACGTCGTAGATTACTTGGGTATAAAAGCCTGCGGACTCCCAGAGTCCTTCGAGAAGGCGATAGTCGGCAGTACTTCCAATCACTAGAGACGCAAAAACGTCTTCGGCTGGATCCTCTCCAAATGCGGTTCGGGATTTTCCAATCGCATGAAACCAACGCACAGCTTGGCCGATTTGGGCCTTCTTTTTACCTTTGCAGCACCTCCAAGCCAAAACAGCGAGTAGTTCAAGCCTAAGACAGTTTGATTGATATTTTGGTATGGTCAGCAGGCTCGCAATAAGCGGGACCGCAATAATTGGGTCGTAACCGCTCAAGTCCCGAACAAGTGCTTTATTCTCTTTGGCGACATCGTCTAGGGTCACTGCAAGAGACGACCACTTTTGCTGTGCCGCAAATAGCTCTTGCATCTTGGCGATCGCCTCTTCGGGCGTAAATCCCGTCTCTTGTTCATTAACCATAGTGAAACCATCGCTGTTATTCGTCGCGACGACCCTTAATGCCGCTCAACCTCAGGGTTGCATGATGTTAAATAGGAGTCACGCAGTGACTGCACTCCCGCCATTTGGTCAAACCGGCTGCAGAGCTCCGCCTTATCCCCAAACCTTCCCAAACCCTTGATGTCGAACAATGTCTGCTATCGGAATCCTGCGCTGCTGCGATGATGGTCGCGCCAAACGGCAGCTCTGGGCCGCGACAGCTACAGCCTCGATTTCGACTTGTTGCGAGAATCCGCGCTTTACTCATCCTCTGCCGCTTCGGCATCTGTTGCAGGTTTTTGGATTAGTTCAATTGCGACAGGTATACCGAACTCGTCAAGGCGCCTGACTGCAGCTTGAAGGCTGACTTTTGAGAAAAATGGAAGACCCAGTGTGCCGTCTCTGTATGGTTTACGCATGATGCCGTACACCACTTTGAAATCTGTGCGGACTGGCTTGTGAGCCGCCAATGGAAGTAGGTCTTCAAATGCAGTGCCACATGCCTTCTTATCGCTTTCGCTTTTGACAATCCGGCGAAGTTTAACCTTGAAATCATGATCGGATACAAATGCCTCAGCGCTTACAACACCTTGAGACCAAAGATGGCTAATTGAGCCCGAAGAGTGGCCATCTTTGAGGTGGATGAATTCCCGATTTGCTGAAAAGAAATCGCAAGGCTCCAAATTACCGTACCTAACACCTTTCGGGTTTATTTTTTGTTGATCCAATTTCAGAAGATCGTCACGGCTATCAACTAAGTTGGCAATTAAGTCCCGTTCGTTCAGGCAGGTTGTTGGCCCAACAATATTGACCTTTTCAAGCTCGTCATAGGCTTTGTCCACTTCCGTCTTGAAGTCTTGGTCAACACAATACCAAGCTCCCGCAAACAGCACATAGTGTTTCTGCTGCTCGCCGTCTCCCAAAGCCGTTTCGAATATGAAGCAATCGTAGACTTTCCACTTTTGATCGAACTTTTCATCGTTATCCTTCTTGGCTGCAATATAGTGTTTCTCCTTGAGCTCAATGACTTCGCCTTCGAACGCACACCTTTCGAGTTCGGCAACGTAATCTTCAATTGAAAGGCTTTCAAAATGGGCCCCTTGGCCGCCAAAACCATTATAATGTAGTTGGTTCCCTTCCGTGTAGTCTACGATCTCCGGTGGCGACATGTGGAGGTCAGCATTCTTGCCAGAGCGCATTTGGGTTAAGGCATCAAACAGCTTCGCGTCCAACTGAGAAGTAACATCCTTCTCGGCAACAATTTGCATCCGATCTACCCAAGAAAAGTCGTCTTTGTAGTCCTCGCGCTCATACATCGCCAGAACGCGGTTGCATAATCCCTGAATGTCACCCGGCTGATCTTTAGTGATGATCTTCAATGCGTCTTTGCCAGCGGCAAATTGGGCAAAGTCTGCGTCACTTGGAGTTCCCGCAGCTACTCTTGCCAAATCTCGATACATATCCACACCAAAAGCTTGTAGGTCGCTGTCTTTGCTCGTTTGCACCCGCTTTTGAACTGTCACAGCGTCGGGCGTCGCAGTATCCAAGCTTCGGAGGTGTTCGCGCGAAACTGAATTGAGAACAACTTTCAATCCAAATTGCCTGACAAATGCGTCGTCATTTAAGGCGATATGCACATGACCGAAGCAAATTGCTAAAGTTCTTTCGCCGCTTGGGACAAAAATCACAGCGCCAGCGCCACTAGCGAAAAGGTCACCAGGTAGATCAGGGCTGTGAACGCGAAGAAAGTCAGTCCATCCAGGGGGATTGCTGAATATTTGACCAATATAGAGAGACGCGCCGTCAATACCTGCCCATTGTCGTTGAACAAGTTCACGCGCTTCGCCAGGGGCAAAGCTTGGACCAAAGGCGGTTGCAGCGGTTCGCCCAGACCGAAGCAAACGGATATTAAAGTGATGGTGCTTAACTCGTGGCAATGGAGAATCCCTAAAAGTCTGAGGATACATGCGATGGTTGAGAACACAACGGAAGGTTGTGGTGTTTCCTGCATGATACCATTTGAGTTCGCGAGGAAAATTCAGATTGCGGAGTTCAAGTTGCAAGCGTCTCGTCGATATACATCGGAAACGATATGCAGGTCACGAGCGTCCGCTTTGCGAAATCCGCACCTCAGCGACAGAAGAGCGGTCGGATGTCGGCTTTGGGCCGACTGTCACTTTTGCGGTATGACAGAATTTAACAATCGCCGATGGTGGCGGGTCATCCTCCCCGCCGACTTCCTTTCCTAGGTCAGCGGGATTTGGACAAGCCAAACACCTCTGGCCGTCAGGGTGAGGGCGCAGCCCTCCCCCTCGGGCAACCCTATTAGACAGGGCCGTGTCCTCGGCTGCGCCTCCGGTCCGCACCACCCCTGTCGAATAGCATTGCCTCGCCCCCTCCCGCGTTCGCCACGTGGCAGATCAGCAGGAACAGGCAGCTTCGCTGTCTGATCTGCAAATCAGCCCTGATTTTCCAAAAGGGAAGTCAGATCAAACAAAATCTTTGCGGGAGTATCAAAATGGGGATTCTGGATCAGTTTAAGACGCAAAGGTCAATTTCAACTTATGGCCAACATCGTGGGGTGCCTTCCGATGTCGAACTTTCACCCGTTTCTGGTCCAACTGTGACGGTTGGGTCAGGTTCGTGTGACGTTCAACAGTAAACCAGTGGCGGACCGAGGAGGATTCGAACCCCCGACCCCTTGATTCGTAGTCAAGTACTCTATCCAGCTGAGCTATCGGTCCGCGTTGGTGAGGCGGTATTTAGACCCGGTGTTCGGGACACGCAAGTCGATTCTTCAAAAAGTTTTCAAAAAGTCCCATCGCCCCGCGGAAGCCTGATTTCAAAGGTCGTCCCCTCGGGCCCGCTATGGGCCAATATCAGGTCCCCGCCGTGCCCACGCACCAGTTCCTGCGAGATGGCAAGCCCCAGCCCAGAGCCTCCCTTACGCACCCCGCCCTGAAATGGCGTAAACAGGTTCTCGCGTGCTTTGGGCGGCAATCCAGGTCCGTTATCCCTGATCTCAACACACCAATCGTCTTTATACTCGCAGCCGGCGATCGTGATGTTTCCCGGCGTCCCGGATGCCACCAGGGCCTGCCGTGCATTGCGCACAAGGTTCATCATGACACGGAATATCTGCTCAGGGTCTGCCCGGGCCACAAGGTCTTTGGGCACGTCGTTCACGATCTCGACGCAGGCATCCGCAACAGCCAGCTGTTCGCTGGCCACGACATCAGCCGCGATATCGTGCAAGGGTACCATTGTCAGGGTTGGCGCGGGCTCTTCCGCGCGCCCGAAGGCCAGCGTGCTTTCGCACAGTGACACCGCCCGCGTGATCGAATTCACCAGCTTGGGCGCCATACGCCTTACCAGAGGATCATCGCTGGTTTCGATCCGGTCGGTAAACAGTTGTGCCGAAGTCAGTATGTTCCGAAGATCGTGGCTCACCTTGGCCACCGCGCCGCCCAGTTGCGCCAGGCGTTCACGTTGCTTCAGGGCCTGAGTCAGTTCGGTCTGCAGCTGCTGCAACGCTTCTTCAGCCTCGCGCAGTTCTGTCACTTTGGAGTTGGGGGAGATGATTCCCCTCGCGTCTTCGGGTGCCCCTGCATAGCGCTGCATATAACCAACAACACTTTTGATCGGTTTCACCAGAACAACGCGCACGGCCAAGAACAAAAAGAACGCGGTGATAATGGAAATTACGAAAGACAGCCCCAGAATGCGCAGGCCATAATCGGTCATCGCCATTCGCAGTGGCATGCTGTCTATGGTGACTTCAATCAGCAGTCCTGCCCCTTTGACCGGCTCGCCAATAACGCGGATGACTTCGTTCTCTGTGGTGAACAGTCGCGCCAGCGCGTCGCGGATCAACACCCAAGGCCCTGCGTCGCGCAGATCGTAGGTCTTGGTGATCTGTTCCGGAATCGGCGAAGACAGCATAAGCTGGCGCACCTCATCGCGACGCAACACGACGTTATAGACACCAGCGTTGGCCAGCAGCTCGGTCTCGAGGTCTTCGGCCAGCATATCGTCAGCCAGCAGCGCCAAGGACGCGATCTGCGCGCGCTCAAGCCGGTTCAGCAGAAAGTCTTCGCGAAAGCGCGCGATGGAAGGAACAAAGATCAAAATCTCGGCCAACATCACGAAGACCGTCGTCAGGATCAGAAATCGGCCCGACAGCGAATTCAATCTGCTCTCCCTTCCTGGTCAGGGCATCCAGCGCTGGACGAACCTGACCACTTGTTTAACCGTTTGATTCTCAAACAGCCTTGGCGAGAAATAGGCACCCGCCACCCGTTTGTTAAGCTCTCCAATCGTCGGATAGGGCGAAACCATCGCAGCGATCTGCCCCATCTTCAGGTTATTGGCCAACGCAAGCGACCACAAGTTGATCAGCTCTCCGGCCTGATGCCCCACGATCGTGACCCCAACAGGCCGGCCCTTTACGACCATGACTTTAATGAACCCCTTGGTTTTCCGCTCAGAGATTGCCCGGTCGTTATGGTGATAGTCAAAGCGCGCGATTTCGATCTTGTCACCATGGTGTTCGCGGGCCTGAGCCTCGGTCAGGCCCACCTGCGCCAATTCCGGGTCGGTGTAGGTCGCCCAAGGGATATGTGCGGTTTTTGCCTTTGACGGTAAAGCAAACAAAGCGGAACGGATGATAATGCCCGCGTGATATCCAGCGACATGAGTGAATTGCAGACCACCAGCGACGTCGCCAATGGCGTAAACTCTGCGATTCGTCGTGCGCAGCGCGTCATCGACCTTGATCCCGTTGCGGGTTGGTTCAATCCCGGCAGCCTTTAAGTTCAAACGGTCTGTGTTGGCCTTACGCCCGGCGGCCAACAATAAATGAGACCCCGAATAGATCTCACCCGCCTCGGTCACAATTTCTATGGCCCCTTTGTTGTCGCGAATCTGGGCGACCATAGCCTGTTCATGAATAACCACACCTTCGGCGCGCAAGCTGTCCAGAACGACCGCGGCGGCCTCGCGGTCATCCTTGCCCAGCGCCTTCAGGCCTTCGACAACCGTGACCTTACAGCCCAGTCGGACATGCGCTTGCGCCATCTCCATCCCGATCGGTCCGCCACCAATAATCAAAAGATGTTCAGGCTTGTCGCGCAGGTCAAAGATCGTCTCATTGGTATAGAATGGCACCTGATCCAATCCCGGAATCGGAGGCACCAAAGGCGAAGAGCCCGTCGCGATCACTATGCGCCGTGCGGTGATCATGTTGTCGCCCGCCTGCACCTGTGTCGGAGAGACGAAGCTGCCGAATTCCCGGATCACATTTACGCCGAAACCTTCAAACCGTTCCTGACTGTCCATCGGCTCGATCTGAGCGATAACATCGTGAACGTGGTCTTTGGCGGCGGCGTAGTCGGCCTGCGGTACCACGTCAGCCACGCCCAGCGCGGCAGAATGTGCCTGACCGTAAGCTGCCTTGCCGCTGGCAATCAGAGCCTTGGAAGGGACGCAGCCGAAGTTGAGGCAATCGCCACCCATCTTGTGACCTTCCAGCAGAATCACATCGGCCCCCATCTGGCTGGCGCCAGCAGCGACTGACAGCCCCCCGGACCCGGCGCCAATCACCAGGATGTCGGTTTTCAATTCTTGCATGATTTCAGCGGTCCTTTCGGCCACGCAGGGATTTGATGACAATTGGCAGCGTGGCCAGCACACACAAGCCGATGATCGGGCCAATCACAAATGGTTCCCATAACAGCGATACATCAGGTGTTTCGCCCCGATCGAACACACCACCCAGCCCGACGCCGATCCATGTGTAGACGATTCCGCCCGGGATAATGCCCAGCGCGGTGGTGATCAGGAAGTTGCGGAACCTCACGCCAACCAGCGCAGGCACCAGGTTGGCCACAAAAAACGGCACAACGGGAACAAGACGCAATAGAAACAGCACCGAGATCTCATTCTCCCGCAGCCCGTCTTTCAGTTTCTTGATCGTCCCTTCCGAGGATTCAAGCCGTTTGGTCAAGGATTCGCCCAACCCCCAGCGCGCCGCCAGAAAGATTGCAGAGGCTCCGATGGTTGCCGCAAACACGTTGAATACGGTTCCGGCGAACAAGCCAAAAAGAAACCCGCCGGTCATTGACGCCACTGCGGCACCTGGCAGCGAAAACGCGACGATGACAATGTAAATGCCAACGAAAGCTGCCGCCATCGCCCAGTAGTTGGCGTCGCGCCAGGCCAATAGCGCCTCACGATTGTCGCGCAGGGTCTCAAAAGTCAGGTAGTCGCCCAGTGTGAAGAATCCCACCGCAGCGACGGCGAGAATCACCAGCAATGGAATATGCCGCGCCAACCCGTTGCGCGGTGCCTGAGTCGTTTCGCTCATAAGGCTGTCCGGTTTGTTACGTTTCATTCTGACCCCAACATGCGCTGCTTGCGCCCTACGCAACAGGGGGCTCACGCTGCCTTGATGTTTTTGGTAGGGAATGTGAGGGTTTGGGGCGATAATCCCGCTGTTTTGAAACCTTTTGCCCGACCCGATTACAGAATTGTTGCAAAAGCCGCGAAAACCCCCACCTAGGGGTTTGACTTACCACCCACTACCCAGTAGAGGACGGGCTTCGAACACCACGGGCAGGCGAATCCGCGCTGCACCCGACCGCATAGATTGGAGACGGAGCGATGAAACGCACCTATCAGCCTTCGAACCTGGTTCGCAAACGCCGCCACGGTTTCCGCGCGCGCATGGCCACTAAGGCCGGCCGCAAAATCCTGAACTCGCGCCGCGCACGCGGTCGCAAGTCGCTGAGCGCGTAGACCGCTCACCGATCAGGTTTTGAACATGACGCCGCCGGAGGCCCTCGTGGATGGTAAGAACCAGCCCGGGGAAACGCCCCCGGCGGCGTCCGTTTGCGCGCCTGAATCTTTGACCGTTCTCAGGAAACGATCTGATTTCCTTAAGGCAGCGCGTGCCCGCAGGCAGGGCACATCCTCGATGATGGTGCAGGCTCGCAAACGTACCCCGGATGAAGCAGCAGGAATTCGGGTTGGCTTTACCTGTTCCAAAAAGGTTGGCAATGCCGTAGCACGCAACCGCGCCAAACGCAGGTTGCGCGAGGCCGCCCGGGCTGTTCTGCCCGTCAATGGCAATGACGGGTGGGATTACGTCCTGATTGGTCGGGCCGAAACCACAGCCGCGCGACCCTATGAGGCACTTCTGGACGATCTGCGCTATGCGCTTCGCAAAGTGCACAACTCGCGGAAATGACTCTCTTCTCTAATATCCTGGCTATGCCCGTCAGGGCCTATCGGCTTGTATTCAGCCCTTGGGTTGGCTTCAATTGCCGATACCAGCCCACCTGCTCGGCCTATGCGCTGGAAGCACTGGAAAAGCATGGGGCCATCAAGGGAAGCTGGCTGGCGGCACGGCGGATTGGCCGATGCCATCCCTGGGGCGGTGATGGGTATGACCCCGTACCCAACCACAAGGAAGACGACAGCTGATCTTTATGACCCTCCGTCAGCCTTGACCCATTCGGACATGCGCTGAACACTTGAACCCGTACTGCCCGAGGTTCAGATGACATCCGACGCCCGCCATTCCCTGCCGACACATGACGTATTGAATCAGCCGCCTGTGCGCGGGGATTCTAACCTCTGGTCTTCAGATCCCGTCCTGCGAAACGCCGTGCATTTCCCGGGCGGTCGCGAAGCGCCTCTGGCGGCATATGGGGATACCTTGGGTCGGGTGAAAACCCGTGAGCTGGGGCGTGAGGCCAATCGGCACCTCCCCAAACTTCGATTGTTCGATCAGGGCGGTAGGCGCCTGGACGAGGTACGATTTCATCCCGCCTATCATGATATGATGCAGATCAGCCAATCTGCCGGCTATGCCGCCTTGGCCTGGGACGGTCAGTCGGGCGGCCACACGACCCACGCCGCGATGATGTATCTGGCCAGCCAGGTCGAGCCCGGCCATTGCTGCCCTTTGACCATGACCTACGCGGCCATCCCGGCGCTTGCCGCAAATGAACAGATCGCCTCCGTGTGGCGACCCAAGCTCATGGCGCGCAGCTATGATCCGGCGACGAAACCGATCGAACAAAAGGCCAGCGCCACATTGGGCATGGCAATGACCGAAAAACAGGGCGGTTCGGACGTGCGCGCCAATACCACCATCGCTACTCGAGACGGCGAGCACTGGCGTCTGCGCGGGCACAAGTGGTTCTGCTCGGCCCCCATGTCGGACGGATTTCTGACCCTTGCGCAAGCGCCGGGCGGGCTGACCTGTTTTCTCGTCCCACGCTGGCTGGACGGTGAACGCAACGCCATTCACCTGATGCGGCTCAAGGACAAGCTGGGCAACAGATCCAATGCCTCGTCCGAGATCGAATATCACGATGCACTGGCTTACCAATTAGGCGACGAAGGCGCGGGTGTTCGGACAATTATCGAGATGGTCCATCACACCCGGCTGGATACGGCCGTGGCCCCGGCAGGCCTGATGCGCGCAGCACTCATCGAGGCGCATGATTGGGTCACCCATCGCAGCGCCTTTCAGCGCCGGTTGATTGATCAGCCCTTGATGCGCGCTGTGCTGGCTGATCTCGTGTTGGATTGGGAAGGTGCCCTGACTTTGGGGATGCACGTCGCGCAAGCGTTCGACAGCCAATCCCCCGAGGATAGGGCTTTTGCCCGCATCAGTGTCGCCTTGGCCAAGTTCCTGAACAACAAGCGGTGCCCTGTCGTTGTGGTCGAGGCGATGGAGGTGTTGGGCGGCATGGGCTATGTCGAAGACACGCCCATGCCCATGCTTTATCGCGAAGCCCCTCTGAACGGCATTTGGGAGGGGTCGGGAAACGTGATCTGCCTCGATATTTTGCGAACGTTGTCCCGCGACCCGCTAGCCGCTGAGGTTCTGCAGGCTGAACTGGATTCAGCCGCGGGCAGCGACCGAGGTTACGACGTCGCTCTCAAGGCACATCGCGACCGGTGGCCCGGAATTCCCCCGGAAGGCGAGGCCCGCTGGTTTGCTGAGAACACAGCACAATTGCTAACGGCCTCTCAACTGCTGCGCCACGCGCCCCCGGCAGTTGCGGACGGCTTCATTGCAACGCGCCTGTCAGGCCACAGCGGCCGTATCCCCGGATCCGTGTCCAGGCTGGATACGGACGCCTTGCTGGCACGCCTGGGCTGACCCGGCCACTTGCCCGGTTGCCTCAACTGCTGTAGGGGCTGCGCATGTTTGACGAAGCTGACGATATCCACCCGCTCTTTGCCGGCGCGCCCTCGACCACCGAGTTCAAAAAGCTGCGCAAACGCATCGTGCGCCAGACCCGTGAGGCCATTGAGCAGTACGGGATGGTGGACGCTGCAGCGCATAACAAGGACGGAAAACCACCCCGCTGGCTGGTCTGCCTTTCGGGAGGCAAGGACAGCTATACCCTGCTGGCGATTCTGTACGAACTGAAATGGCGCGGTCTGCTGCCCGTTGATTTGCTGGCTTGCAATCTGGATCAGGGTCAACCCGGATTTCCGGCTACCGTTCTGCCCGAGTTTTTGGAACGCATGGGTGTTACGCATCGCATCGAATATCAGGACACCTATTCCATCGTCATGGACAAGGTTCCGCAGGGCCGCACCTTTTGCGCCCTGTGTTCGCGCCTGCGCCGAGGCAACCTGTACCGCATTGCGCGGGAAGAGGGATGTTCGGCCGTCGTACTGGGCCATCACCGCGACGATATCCTCGAGACTTTCTTCATGAACCTGTTCCACGGCGGGCGCTTGGCCACCATGCCGCCCAAGCTGGTGAACGAAGAAGGCGATTTGTTCGTCTTCCGCCCCCTCGCCCATGTGGCAGAGGCCGATTGCGAGAAATTCGCGACCTCGATGAACTATCCGATCATCCCCTGCGACCTCTGCGGCAGTCAGGATGGGTTGCAACGTCAGCAGGTCAAACAGATTTTGGATCAGTGGGAAAAGAACAGCCCCGGACGCCGTCAAGTGATGTTCCGGGCTCTGACAAATGCGCGTCCGTCGCATCTTTTGGACCCAAAATTGTTTGATTTTCAAAATCTTGCACTCAGTCCAAATGAAAATGACGAAAATTCGGGCGAAATTCCTCAGCTCCGTTAACGAGTGACTCAGATTGGTTTCCTAGGGTCGACCTGAGCGTTTCAAACGCAAGGTAGAGGCCCGAAGATCCGATGTGGAAACATATCTCAGTCAGCAGAATTTTTGACTCTCTTGCCATGGTGCTAAGCGGCCCGCCCGCCTTAGCCTTCGCGCCTGCGATCAGTCTGGCCGCGTATTGGATTGGTGGAGAGCAGGCATTGGTTGTCGTGGCACTTGCCCTGCCGCTTGTGTTTGCCGCGGTTTCAACCGCGCACAAGGCCAGCAACCGGGAAAAAGACGATAACGGCCTCATGTCTCTCGACAGGTTTGCCGCCGAGATGGAAACGCTGTTCGCGGAAAACCAACGCACCGGTCACGAGGCTGCCTGCATGGTTGTCGAATTGGACGGCTTTTCTGAGTGTCTTGATCTGCACGGCAATGCGGCAGGAAACCTGATGGCGGAGCAGTTCCGCGACCGCGTTCTCTCTGTCATCCGCTCACATGACATTGCCGCAGGTCTGGACCAAGGCAAGATTGCAATCGGCCTGCGCGCCGCACAGAATCTGGATCTGGAGGCTTGCATTCAGATGTCCGGGCGCATTCAGGCCGCCGTTGATGAGCCGATCATACTGAATGGAACCAGCGTTTACATGTCATGCTCTATCGGGTTTTGCCTGCAATCCACGGTGCCCGACATCACCTTTGCCGAATGGATCGATGCTGCCAACGCGGCCTTGGCCGAAGCGCAAAGAAACGGTCCTGCAACCATCCGCGCCTTTTCATCTGAAACGCAGCGGCGGGCACGCGTGCGCGCCAACCTGCGCAATGAATTTATTGCGGCCTTGGATAGTGGCGAAATCCGCCCATGGTTTCAGCCGCAGATTTCCACAGACACCGGCCACGTTACCGGGTTCGAGGCGCTTGCCCGTTGGGAACACCCGCAGAAAGGCGTGTTGGGACCGCTGGTTTTCCTGCCTTTTGCCGAACAAGCCGATCTGATGGAACGCTTGGGCCAGGTGATGCGCCATCACGCTTTCGCCGCCATGCACCAGTGGAACCGTGCCGGTGTCATCGTGCCCCGGATTGGCGTAAATTTCTCATCAGAGGAATTGCGCGACCCGGCGTTGATCGACCGTCTGAAATGGGAGCTGGATCAAAATGACCTGACGCCCGACAGATTGACCGTCGAGATTCTTGAAACAGTGTTTTCCAGGCGGCCCGATGACGTGATCACCCGCAACGTGATAAGCATGTCCGAGCTCGGCTGCTACATTGACCTCGATGATTTTGGCACCGGCCACGCCTCCATTGCGTCGATCAAACGCTTTGACGTCTCACGCATTAAAATCGATCGGTCCTTCGTGGCAAAGGCGGATCGGGACGCAAGCCAGCAGCAGTTGGTCAGCGCGATTTTGACCATGGCGGAACGGCTGAATGTCGAAACTCTGGCCGAGGGGGTCGAGACACAAGGCGAACATGCCCTCATGGCGCAACTGGGCTGCGACCACGTGCAGGGGTTTGGAATTGGCAGACCCATGCCCTTTGAAAAGACGTTGGACTGGATGGCCGCACATCAAAACAAACTCAACGGAATGCCAAAAATCGGGCGTCAGGCACGTCCTTAGGCGCGAATTAACGCCACAGAACCCCAATCGGTGATGAATTACAGGGCGATTCCGCTTGACCTTTGGGCCCGCACTCTGTTGAACCCAGCGGGTGTCTTTCACTGCTTAAGGTGGCTGTCCCCGATGGACGATCAGAACAAGAACCTCATCCTCGCAACCGCGCTCAGCTTTCTCGTGATCCTGGTTTGGTTCGTGCTGTTTCCACCTCCCGAGCCGACGACCGCACCGGAATCTGCCGAGATCAGCGCAACTGATGGTACAGACGTTCAGACCCCAAGCGCTGCTGGCACCAACACAGTTGGTGAAGCAACCGCAGACGCCACCGAGATTGAGCCCGATGCCCAAGCACCTCGGGTCGAGATTGAAACACCGCGCCTGAAAGGCAGCCTATCCCTGTCCGGCGGTCGCATCGATGAGTTGTTCCTGAAAGACTACAAAGTTTCGATAGAAGAAGGCGCACCCATTGTTGAGCTGCTGTCGCCCGTTGGTTCAGAATCGGCTTACTATGCCTTGTACGGATGGGCACCGGGCGCAGGTGTTGCTGGCGCTGACGTCCCCGGCCCTAATACGCTGTGGACCGTCGAAGACGGCGAAACCCTGGGGGTCGATACTCCGGTCACTCTGAAATGGGACAACGGCAAGGGCTTGACATTCCGTCGCAACATTGCAGTGGACCAGGACTATATGTTCACCGTCACCCAGTCGGTTGAGAACAATACCCAGGCCGAGGTCGGTATGGCCCCATACGGCATCCTGGCCCGTCACGGCATGGGTGAAGACGGCGACCTGCCCGATCTGAAGAACTTCTTCATCCTGCATGAAGGCGTTATGGTCATGGCTGACGGCGTTCTAGACGAGATCGACTATGGCGATGTGCGCGACTTTGACATTGACCCGAATGAACGTGCGCAGGCCGAAGTTTTCCAGATCAAGGAAGGCGGCTGGGTCGGCTTTACCGATCACTACTGGATGACCACTCTGATCCCTGCAGAGGGATCTGCTTTCAAGGCTGCAGCAAAATACGACGCGCGCCGCAAGATCTATCAGACCGAAACGGTTCTGCCGACGCTGACTGTTGCGCCCGGAGCAACTGAAGAAGTCACCACCCAACTGTTCGCGGGTGCCAAAGAATGGGAAACCATCCGCGAGTATCAGGCTGACGGTGTACAGAAGTTCGTCGACAGCATCGACTGGGGTTGGTTCTATTTCCTGACAAAACCGATCTTCTGGCTGCTGCACAACATCAACGCCCTGATCGGAAACATGGGTTGGTCGATCATTGGCCTGACGCTGATCATCAAGGCGATCCTGTTCCCGCTGGCGTACAAGTCCTACGTCTCGATGGCGAAGATGAAAGAGCTTCAGCCGCAGATGGAGGCTATGAAAGAAGCCGCAGGCGACGATCGCCAAAAGATGCAGCAGGGCATGATGGAGCTGTACAAGAAGGAAAAGGTAAACCCGGCTGCGGGCTGTTTGCCGATCCTTTTGCAGATCCCGATCTTCTTCTCACTGTACAAGGTGATCTTCGTCACCATCGAACTGCGTCAGGCCCCTTGGTTTGGCCCGTTCCAGGACCTCAGCGCACCTGATCCGACCTCGATCATGAACCTGTTTGGATTGCTGCCCTTTGCCGGTCCGCAGCCCGAAACCTTCATGGCGCTGATCTTCATCGGTATCCTGCCGTTGCTGTTGGGGATCTCGATGTGGTTGCAGCAAAAGCTGAACCCGGCACCAACTGACCCGACTCAGGCGATGATCTTTGCCTGGATGCCTTGGGTGTTCATGTTCATGTTGGGCAGCTTTGCAAGCGGGCTGGTCGTTTACTGGATCGCGAACAACACGATCACGTTCACGCAGCAATACCTGATCATGCGCAGTCAGGGTTATAAGCCTGACGTGTTCGGCAACATCAAATCCGGCTTCAAGCGGACGCCCAAAACGGACGACAAATGAATGCTGAGGTAACCCATATCTGGCGGCATCCGATCAAAAGTCATGGTCGCGAAGCCCTCCAGACCGTTTCAATGACCCCCGGGCAGACCATGCCCGGGGATCGCGTTTGGGCGGTCGCGCATGAGGCGTCGAAGGCGGATGGTTCTCAATGGGTGCCTTGCGCCAATTTCAGTCGCGGGGCGAAAGCACCGCAACTGATGGCTATCTCGGCCCGGCTGAATAACGACACGATAACTCTGACACATCCGGATCGTCCGGATCTGACCTTTGATCCGGATGGGGAACAGCAGGTCTTTTTGGACTGGGTCCAGCCGTTGATGCCTGCGGATCGGGCGGCGTCAGCCCGGATCATCCGAGTGCCGGGTCGCGGCATGACTGACAGCGATTACCCTTCGATCAGCCTGTGCAACATGGCATCGCACCGCGCGGTCGGGCAAAAGCTTGGCAGCGATCTGTCGATCCAGCGCTGGCGTGGCAACATCTGGTTCGACGGTCTGCCCCTGTGGGAAGAATTCGACTGGCTGGATCGCGAAGTACAAATCGGTGAGGCCGTGTTCCATGTCAAAGAACGCATCAGACGCTGTTTGGCGACAACGGCAAATCCGAAAACCGGCGTGCGCGATGCGGATACGCTGGGCACATTGAACAGCTGGGGCCATCAAGATTTCGGCGTTTACGCCGAGGTTGTCCGAGGCGGCGCAATTTCAGTTGGCGATAAGGTTCATCCGTTATGAGCACCCTACCCTTCCCACTGGTCGAAGACCCGGACAAGTTCGCGCTGGAACGTGGTCGAAAATTGTTCGCGGGACAATCCGAGTTTGTCAAAGGCGTGGTCGCCATGAACGGCCTGCCGACCCCTGACCGGCTTGAGGTCTGCTTTGCCGGACGTTCAAACGTAGGAAAGTCCAGCCTGATCAATGCGCTGACCGGCTCCAAGGGTCTGGCACGCGCGTCCAACACTCCGGGCCGCACGCAAGAGATCAACTTTTTCACACAAGGTCCCGAGCTTTATCTGGTTGACCTGCCCGGATACGGCTACGCCAACGCCCCGGTGAAGGTCGTTGAAAAATGGCAACGGCTGCTGAAACAGTATCTAAGCGGCCGCCAGACTCTGCGCCGGGCCTTTGTCCTGATTGACTCGCGTCATGGTGTGAAGCCGGTCGACGCCGAAATCATGAAGCTGCTGGATTCCAGCGCTGTTACTTTTCAATGCGTGATGACCAAGGCGGACAAGGTCAAGGCCAATGACCGGCAGAAGGTGTTGGATCAGGTACGCGGCGCATTGTCCAAGCACCCGGCGGCATATCCGGAAATCGTGCTGACGTCGGCCGAAAAGGGTGACGGTATTCCAACCCTTCGTTCGATCATCGCACATCTGGAATGATCCGGATCGGCCGCACTTTCCCAATCCTTACATTGCTGGCAGTTGTGCTGACCGGCATGATCCCGCAGGGCTGGATGCCCGCGATGGGTAATGATGGGAAAGTGCTGCTGGTGATCTGTACTGGCGATGGAACAGTCGAACAATGGGTTGACCTGAACCCCGGCGATCCTGTGCACGACGACACGGATTCGCGCGCAATGTGCCCATTCGCGGGTCTAACGGCGGATACACACCTGCCGTCAGTCGGTGAGATTGTCCCTTTTGCGGTGAAAATCCAGCCACGCTGGATCCATCGTGATTTCACCCATCGCAGTGCCGGGTTCTACGCCCGCTATGATGCGCGGGGGCCACCCTTCTTCTCCTGATTCACCTCAACACTTTTGAACCCGTGCGCGCGCTGCGCGGGGCAGTAGTCGAATCCGGAGAACAAAAATGGCACTGGACAGCCAAAACCTGGGGGACACCCCGGCGCAGAACGCTGCTGCGCAAAAATTCTATTTCGCCGCCTGGCGGTGGCACTTTTATGCCGGGATCTTCGTCATCCCGTTCCTGATCATTCTGGCAATAACCGGACTAATGATGATGTTCATCACCCAGTTGGACGGTCGCGACGGCGAAAAAATCGCTGTGGACGTCCACGGGCAAGCGCTACCGGCCTCACAACAGGCCCTTATCGCGCTTGATGAGGTGCCCGGCACGGTCGTCGAATGGATCGGCCCCAAAGCCGATAATCTGGCCACTGTGTTTCGCATCAAAACCGAAGAAGGTCAGCGTCTTGTCGCCGTCGATCCTTATGCCGGAGAGGTTCTGCAGGTCTGGGATCGCCGCGCCGGATGGTATGATCTGGCCGACAACATCCACTCGACCCTTCTGATTGGCACAACCGGAGACCGCATTATTGAAATCGCAGCGGGGCTGAGCCTGCTTTTGGTCTTTACCGGTATTTACATGTGGTGGCCGCGTGGAAACACCTTGGCCGCTTTTGTGCCCAATCTGCGCGCCCGCGGCCGCGCATTGTGGCGGTCGCTGCACGCTGTGATTGGGTTCTGGATGTCCGGGCTGTTGGTGGTCTTCCTGATCTCGGGCCTCTCCTGGGCCGGCGTCTGGGGCGGCATGATCGTCCAACCCTGGAGCAGCTTTCCGGCCGAGAAATGGGACAATGTGCCCCTGTCAGATGACGTCCACGCCAGCATGAACCACGGCCACCAGAATGACGTCCCATGGGCGTTGGAGCAAACGCCCATGCCCGCCTCTGGGTCCGAGGCCGGGATCGACGGTGTCCCACAAGGCACGCCGGTCGATATCGACGCGCTTGTGGCCCTTGGCACCGCTTTGGACATAACAAGCCGGTTCCGTGTGGCTTATCCCAGCGGTGAGGATGGTGTCTGGACCCTGAACCGCGACAGCATGAGCAGCGACTCGACCGATCCGGTGAATGACCGCACTGTCCACGTGGATCAATTTACCGGCAAGATTCTAGCGGATGTCCGGTATCGGGATTACTCGGTGATGGGAAAATCCATGGCCATTGGGATCCCGTTTCACATGGGCTTGATGGGCATGTGGAACTTTGTCCTGAACCTGGTGTTCTGCCTGTCCGTCATCTTTGTCTGCGTCTCAGGCGTTGTGATGTGGGTTAAACGCCGGCCTCAACGAGCCGGGCGTCTGGCTGCACCGCCAATGCCTGCCGAGCTGCCATTGTGGAAAGGGGCTGTCTTGATCGGCTTGTTCACCGCGATGGCCTTCCCTCTAGTGGGCCTGACCTTGCTGGCTGTACTGGCCGTCGATTTGCTGCTGATCAGCAACATCCCGGCGATGAAACGCGCGATAAGCTGACACACAGACAGCCGCATCCGGGCAACCGGCGCGGCCCTATGCGCGATCCGGTCTTGGCAGAACTGCGCAAAGGCCCTAACACGGGTTCCCAGAGGGACTGCAGCCATGAAGACAAGAGACATGAACCGGGACTGGATCGCCACCGCCGCAACGCTGAACAGCGCACTGCCATACCTGCAACGCTACGACGGCGCTATTGTCGTCATTAAACTTGGCGGCCACGCCATGGGCAGTGACGAAGCCATGGAAAGCTTCGCACGCGATGTCGTCCTGATGCGTCAGGTCGGGGTGAACCCGGTTGTCGTGCACGGCGGCGGTCCAATGATCAACGCGATGCTGGATAAGCTGGATATCCAGTCCGAATTCGTGAACGGCAAGCGTGTCACCGACAAAGCAACCGTTGAAGTAGTTGAGATGGTGTTGTCCGGCCTCGTGAACAAGCGCATCGTGCAGGCGATCAATGGCCAGGGCGGCTCGGCCGTGGGCTTGTCGGGCAAGGATGCGCAGTTGATGACTTGTGATCAGACCGATGAATCCCTGGGTTTTGTCGGAAGTCCGGCAGAGATGAACCCGAAAATCCTGCATGACCTGTTTGCCCATGATGTAATTCCTGTCATCGCCCCGCTGGGTGCGGGCCGGAACGGGGAAACCTTCAACGTCAATGGGGATACTGCCGCTGGTGCTATTGCATCCGCGCTAAAGGCCGATCGACTGCTGCTGTTGACCGATGTCTCGGGCGTCAAAAACGCAGCCGGGGACGTCGTGACCGAACTAAAGGCGGGTCAGATCCGCGAGATGACGCTGGACGGCACCATTGCGGGCGGCATGATACCCAAGACCGAAACGGCTCTGGACGCGCTGCACAGCGGGGTCCGTGCCGTGGTTATCCTTGACGGACGCGCGCCCAATGCCGTCTTGCTTGAACTTTATACGGAACACGGCGCAGGGTCGCTGATCCGACCGGACTGAGCCTTTGGCGGAGGAGACATGACCAAACGCCATCCCCCCTCCTCTGACCCGGCAGCGCTTAGCTATGCTGATATCGAAAAGGCTGCACAGGACGTTGGCCTGATCATCATGGGCGTGCTGCACCCTCGCGTTACAGACGCCAAGCAGTTGGAAGACGGCACGCTGATCCTGTTGGGTGCAGGGGGGGCTTTCTGGCCTGCCCTAAAATCCTCGCCTGAATGGCAAGGCAAGGACCCGGTCGACCGCTGGTCGTCGCGTGTGGTGGGGCAGATGGCACAGGACTTATCCGCAACAGCCTATTTTCCGTTTGGCGGCCCGCCCTATACGCCCTTTATCGACTGGGCATTGAAATCGGGACGCACGTTCAGCAGCCCGGTGGGCGCTTTGGTGCACGATGAGGTCGGCATGATGATCTCGTTCCGGGGTGCGTTGCATTTCATCAACGAAATTCCCATACCCGCTCCACCTGACGCGTCCCCCTGCACCACCTGCGCCGCCCCCTGCACCCAGACATGCCCTGTCGGCGCTCTGAACAGTCGGGATTTTTATGATGTGTCGACGTGCCATGGACACCTGTCCACTCCTGAAGGGCAAACCTGCATGACCGGCGGTTGTCTTGTGCGGCTGTCCTGTCCTCTCAGCTCGGGCGCCGCGCGTGATCCCGAACAATCTGCGCATCACATGAGAGCGTTTCACCCGTCATGACCCGCACTCTGATCCTGACACGCCATGCGAAATCCAGTTGGGACAGTCCGGCCCTTGCCGATCATGATCGCCCGCTGAACAAGCGCGGGCGCAGGTCGGCCCCGGCGATTGCGACGTGGCTGCGTGAAAACGACTGGCTGCCGGATGAAGTTCTCAGCTCAAGCTCGGTCAGAACCCGCGAGACGTGGGAGAGGATGGGTCTGCAGGCAGATACCGTTTGCTTTCAGCGCACGCTTTATCATGCCGACCCCGCAGATATGCTGCTTGAATTATCGGGCGCAACGAAACAAACCGTATTAATGCTGGGCCACAATCCCGGCATTGCCGCTTTCGCGAACCAAATCGTTAAGCACCCGCCGGATCACGCCCGGTTCTACGACTACCCAACCTGTGCAACAGCTGTGATCCGCTTTGACATTGCGGATTGGTCCGGCGTCCGGTGGCATAGCGGCGATGTGCAGGGGTTTGTTATTCCTCGCGAGTTGCTGGAATAGAAAAAGGCGAGGCCAAAGCCCCGCCTTTTCCTGAATTGGTAACCGGGTTCAGTGCCCCAGAATCTGGCTGAGGAACAGCTTGGTCCGCTCGCTCTGCGGGTTGTTGAAGAACTCTTCCGGTTCGTTCTGTTCCACGATCTGACCGGCATCCATAAAGATCACGCGGTTGGCGACCTGACGAGCAAAGCCCATCTCGTGCGTGACGCACAGCATGGTCATGCCTTCCTCGGCCAGCTCGATCATGGTGTCGAGCACCTCTTTGATCATCTCTGGGTCCAACGCCGATGTCGGTTCATCGAACAACATGATCCGCGGCATCATGCACAGCGAGCGGGCAATCGCCACACGCTGCTGCTGACCACCTGAAAGCTGACCGGGATACTTATCCGCCTGTTCAGGGATTTTCACCTTTTCCAGGAAGTGCATCGCGCGCTCTTCGGCCTCTTTCTTAGGCGTCTTGCGCACCCAGATCGGGGCCAGCGTGCAATTTTCCAGAATGGTCAGGTGCGGGAAAAGGTTGAAGTGCTGGAACACCATGCCAACCTCGGACCGGATCTTGTCGATGTTCTTGAGGTCATTCGACAGCTCGGTCCCATCCACCATGATCGTGCCCTGCTGGTGTTCCTCCAGCGCGTTCAAGCAACGGATCAGTGTGGACTTTCCGGAACCGGAAGGCCCCGCGATCACGATCCGCTCGCCCTGATTGACGGTCAGATTGATGTCGCGCAGCACGTGGAAAGATCCGTACCACTTGTTCATGTTGTTGATTTCGATGGCGACCTCGTCGCTCACCTGCATCTTCGAGCGATCGATTTGACGGTCAATTGCAAGTTCAGACATATGTTGAACTCCTTAATGGTGGCCAGTCTGAAGCTTGCGCTCCAGATACATGGAGTAACGGGACATGGAGAAGCAGACGACGAAGAACAGCGCAGCGATAAACGCGAACAGTTCCCAGTAGATGCCGTTCCAGGCGGTGTCGGCGCGGATGGCAGATGCCAGTCCGATCACGTCGAACAATCCGATGATCGACACCAGTGTCGTATCTTTGAAGATCCCGATGAATGTGCTCACGATGCCCGGAATTGAGATTTTCAGGGCTTGCGGCATGATGATCAGTCGCTGTGCTTGCCAGTAGTTCAGGCCGAGACTGTCGGCACCTTCATACTGACCGCGTGGCAGGGCAGCCAAACCACCCCGGATCACCTCGGCCATATAGGCGGCTGAGAACAGGGTCATCATGATCATCACCCGCAGGATGATGTCAAAGTTGGTGCCCGGCGGCAGGAACAGGTTCAGCAGCAGCGAGGCCACGAACAACAGCGTGATCAGCGGCACACCGCGGATGAACTCGATAAAGCCCACGCACAGGTACTTGACGATCATCAGGTCGGACTGACGGCCCAGCGCCAGTACAATTCCGATCGGCAACGAGACACCAATGGCCACGACACCCAGCAGGATCGCCAGCATGAAGCCACCGAACTGGCGGCTTTGTACGGCTTCGATACCGATTGGCAGGATCGAGTCCAGGGCACCGACGAAATAGCTGGACAGAACCAGCCACCAGATAACCGACGCTGCGACACCCGCAATCATGCCAAACAGACCGCTCAGTTGTTTGCTGACAAGTGTGTAAGCACCCCAGCCGACAACAAATCCCAACGCTGCCGCGATCGGTCCCCAAATGGTGCCGCCCCACATCAGGAAAGGCATCAAGAATGGATAGATCGCAGTGACGATCAGCATCTTGGACGGCACACGATCCGAGTACAGGACCGGCGCCAATGCGACCAACAGCAGGATCAGCGATACAATCGGACGCCAGTACAGGTGGCTCGGGTAGAACCCGAACAGCAACTGCAACCAGCGGTCATTGATCACCGCCCAGCAGGCATGGCCATGGGTTGAACCCCAGGTGGCAATCATGATCTCGCGGCATTCGTTCAGCGAGTTGGCGTTCCAGACAGACTGAAAGATCCAAGGCAGAACGCCCGACAACACGTACCAGATCGCGTAAAGCGAAACCAACGTCAGGATCGAGTTAAACCAGCCTGAGAAGAGATTGTGCCTGATCCACCCTATTGCTCCGACTTCGGACGCTGGCGGGGCTTGTTCCGGCAACATTTCCGTGCGGACAAATGAAACATCACTCATATTACCGCTCCACCAGTTTGACACGGTTGTTGTACCAGTTCATCACCGCCGAAATACTCAGCGAGATGGCCAGATAGACCAGCATCAGCAGCAGAACGCATTCCAGCTCGCGGCCGGTCTGGTTCATGGTGATGCCACCCAGAGTCCCCGTGATGTCCATGTATCCGACCGCAATCGCCAGCGATGAGTTCTTGGTCAGGTTCAGATAGTTCGAGATCATCGGCGGGATGATCACCCGCAGCGCCTGAGGCAGGATAACCAGCCGCATGGTACGACCCGGACGCAAGCCCAGCGCAGACGCAGCTTCGGTCTGACCCTTGGAAATAGCCAGAATGCCGGCGCGTACGATCTCGGCAATGAAGGCCGCCGTATATAGCGACAAAGCCAGCCATAGCGCGATCAGAGAGTTGCGCATATGCGTGCCGCCTTTGAAATTGAATCCTTTCAATTCCGGGTATCCAAGGTGTAAGCCCAGTGCAGTCATCAGGATGATCATCGGGACGAACAGAATGCCCAGCTGGATATGCCAGATCTTAGGACGATCGCCGGTTGATTCCTGTGTGGCGGCGGCCCAGGCGGACACTTTGCGCATGGTAAAGATGCTGCCACCCAAAACGACCAGAAACGCGACAAGATCCAGCGAAATATCAAACCGAAGGCTTGATGTTCCGAACAAGTGGATATCGCCCAAACTACGCGAGAACAGGAACTCCGGGATATACACACCCCGATTGGTAACGGCGACGGTGTTGAACAGATCCATCGTTGCCGTGGGGTTATCACCTCGGAACGCATTAGGTGCGGGCAAGCCTTCGATCAAAATGGCCATGGCCAGAACGATCCACAGCAGGACAGGCACGTTACGGAAAATCTCGACATAGAAGGTCATGATACGCGCGACCAACCAGTTGTTCGACAGACGCAGCACGCCGACAAAAACGCCGACTATCGTCGCCGTGATACACCCGAGAACCGCAACAACCAGCGTGTTCAGCAAACCGATGAAGGCGGCGCGAAGATGGCTGTCCTGTGAGGTGTATTCCAGCAATCGCTGGTTAATGTCATAACTTGCGGATTCTGCAAAAAAACCGAATTCGACCGGTTTTCCCAACCCTTCAAGGTTTTGAATGGTATTTGAGATGATCCAGGCTGCCAGAAGCATGAAACCAATCAATGCAATGACCTGAATGGTCGCTGATCGGTACCGCGTATCGTAAAGGAGCATGGACAGCCGGAACTGCTCCTTCGGCGGGTCAGTGAGAGTCGTCATGACCTATGTATTTCCCCGTGCATCCCGTTTTTTGCCGGCGAAGTTGATCTTCGCTCAATCCATCCGGGAGTGTTTCTTATTTATGGAAAAAGGGCGCAGGTTGCCCCGCGCCCTTTCCCGTGGATTTTAGCGGAACGGCGGCGAATACAGCAGACCACCATCGGTCCACTGGGCATTCAGGCCGCGCGCAAGACCAATCGGAGTTTCTTCACCGATGTTCTTGGCAAACACTTCGCCGTAGTTACCACCCGCTTTGATGGCGTTTGCTGCCCAATCTGCGTTCAGACCCAGCATCTCGCCCAGAGTACCTTCGGTACCCAGCAGACGGTTTACTTCCGGGTTGTCGGTGCCAGCGCTCAGCTCGTCGATGTTTGCCGAGGTCACGCCCAGCTCTTCAGCCGAAACCAGTGCGTTCAGAGTCCAGCGGACAACGTCGCCCCACTCGTGATCGCCATGACGGACCAGCGGGCCCAGCGGCTCTTTCGAGATGATTTCAGGCAGCAGGACGTGATCACCGGGGTTTTCAAACGTGGCGCGGGTTGCAGCCAGGCCCGATGCGTCGGTGGTGTAAACGTCACATGCGCCAGCCAGATACTGCTGTTGCGCTTCGGCGTTGGTTTCGATCGGAACCGGCTCGTAGCTGATGTTGTTGGCACGGAAG
Source organism: Ruegeria sp. YTSC004 (assembly GCF_059609805.1). Lineage (NCBI taxonomy): Bacteria > Pseudomonadati > Pseudomonadota > Alphaproteobacteria > Rhodobacterales > Roseobacteraceae > Ruegeria > Ruegeria sp. YTSC004. The sequence continues at coordinate 235,615 of NZ_JBXWMJ010000008.1, read as the reverse complement.
AAATCGGCCAGGTTCAGCTCGGTGGTGGTGCCGGTTTGGATGCAGACGGTCGCGCCGTCCAGTTCTTTGGCCGAGCTTACGCCCAGTGCTTTTGGAACCATGAAGCCCTGACCGTCATAATAGTTGACGCCCACAAATTCGAACTTCAGGTCGACATCGCGGCTGAAGGTCCATGTGGTGTTACGTGCAAGCATGTCGATCTCACCCGAAGCCAGCGCAGTAAAGCGCGTCTTACCAGTGGTCGGCACAAACTCGACAGCGCTGGAATCGCCCAGAACGGCCGCAGCGACGGCACGGCAGACTGCGACGTCAAAACCTTGCCATTCGCCATTCGCGTCAGGCAGCGAAAAGCCGGCCAGTCCGGAGGACACGCCACAGTTCAGCTTGCCGCGCGCTTTGACGTCGTCAACAGTGCCCGCTGTCGCTGCCGCAGCAGCCAGACCGGCGACTGTGGCCACGCCCAAAATTACGGATTTTTTCATTTTTACCTCTTCCTGTTTACCCGCCCCTATTCCGGGACGGCTCTGTCCGGCACCTCTGGCACCAGAAAGGTTACTCCAAAGGTGTCTCCCCTTTAGTGGGCATGAGTTTGCTCGCATTCATAAACAAACGTCAAGGGTCGGATCAGGGAAAACGATGAGTCAATTCAGCGATGACCGGATCTGTGTCAAAAATTAATGCCCAATAGGCTCAGATAGAGATTTCGATGAACCGTTTAGCGTGTAGAAACGCAGCTTTTTTGATCTCGGCAACCGCGTGCGCCTCGTCATCGTGGCCCCATTGTTCGGTTTGCCAGGCCTCGTCGAGCCTTGAGATGTCCCAGATTTCGTCCGCCGCGCGCCAGTCCATGGCGGCGGCAAATCCCAGCACCAGTGAGCCGGACAGGCTGACCAGATCGTGAAAGGCGGCAAGCTGGAAGTCGTTGAATTCGTGTACGCGGCCTCGAAGTGTGCTGAGCGCTTCTGCAGACTGTGGCTGATGCAGCACACCAACCACAGGAACCAATCGCGCGGCCAGGGTTTCAGCTGCCCAATCCAGGGCCGGGTCCCACTGATCTGCCTGTCGCTGCTGCAACGTTTGCGGGTGTGTCGCCCGGTAACACAACAAATCCGAATCGCCGTAATCGGCCAGCATGTCCGCAACCTCGGCGTGCTGATGACGCACTTTGTCGATGGCCGCATTTGCAGACCGGGTAAACGGCATCAGGGTCGGATCGACCTCTTTTTCCTGCGCGTCCCATTCTGCCGCGACCGCGTCGGCCATCGCCTGCGTCGGCAAGATCAATGCGGCCTTGGCCGGTGTCTTGACCCGGCGACCGTCCAATTCGACCGTGTATCCGTCTTCCGCTTGGACAACCACGCTTGCGGTCCAAAATCGCTTGGGCTTCCAGTCGCTCATGTTTTCAAGTCCAGATATCATCCAGCGCACGGGGCAACTGGTCGAAAGTTTCAATTATACAGGCCGCGCCATTCAAGGCTGATCGGTCATGATATCCCCAGGATACGCCGATCCCTGTTACTCCGGCAGCCCGTGCCATATCCATGTCGAACCGGGTATCGCCAATCATCACCGTATCCGCCGCATCAACGCCCGTTTCAGAACGGGCCATGTCGATCATCGACGGATGCGGTTTCGAGGGGTGATGGTCCGCAACCTGCCGGGTAACGAAATAGCGCTCCAGGTCATGTGCTTCGATCAAGGCATCCAGACCGCGTTGGGATTTTCCGGTGGCCACACCCAGCAGCACCTCGGGGATGTCATGCAGGGTTTCGATTGCGTCCCGCGCACCGGGATAGAGCGGTGAGCTTGCGGCCCCCTGCTCCAAACGATTTGCGTGATAGGCCTGTTTGTAGCCCTCAACCAGATTGTGTTGAACCGTTTCGCTCTGCTCGGGCGCAAGCCGAGCCATGGCATTGGGCAAGGACAGACCGACGATGGACAAAATCGCCTTGCGGTCAGGGACCGTCAGGGACAGGGCCCCAAAACTGGCGGTCATCGCCGCGACAATGCTGCCCTGGCTGTCGACAAGGGTTCCGTCCACATCAAAAAGCACCAAACGCAAGGGTGCGCTCATTGCAGTTCCTCGAACGGATCTTCCGCGGCCAGATCTTCGGTCCAGCCGAACGTGTCCCAGCTGTGTTTCATATGCTCAGGCAGCGGAGCTTTGACGGTTATGGTCTTGCGCGTGACCGGATGCTGGAATGAGGCCTGCCGCGCGTGCAGGTGCAGCTTCTTGCTGATGACCCCGCCCAGTTGCGCGCCCCAGCCATCGCCCAGGTTTTCTTGCCCCGAGCCACCGTATTTGCCATCGCCAACGATTGGGTGACCGATCGCCGCCATATGCACCCTCAGCTGGTGCGTACGTCCGGTGATCGGCTCCATCGCCACCCACGAGGCGCGCCCGGCCACGCGATACAGCGTTGCATACAGCGTATGCGCCCGTTTCGCGCCCGGCGTGTCGTTGATTTCGTTCAGATGTACGGCGATCATCTTCTCGCCCTCACCCTGTTTACCGTGACCGGATGCCTTGACCAGTCCGGTCTTGATCTCGCCCAGATACGGGGTCGGCACGCCAGCAACCAGCGCCCAATAGATCTTGCGTGTATCGCGATGCCGGAAGGCAGCTGTCAGCCCCTTGGCGGCCTCGCGGGTGCGGGCCATCAGCAATACACCCGATGTGTCCTTGTCCAAGCGGTGCACGAGGCGCGGATTTTCGTCATAGCCAAAGCGCAGAGCCTCGGACAGACCGTCCACGTGGCGGGTCTGGCCGCTGCCGCCCTGCACTGGAAGACCTTGTGGCTTGTTCAGGGCCAGAACATGTTCGTCGCGATAGATCACGCAAGACTGGATCATCTTGGCATCGGCATCCGAGATGCCTCGTTTGACTGCAACCGGCTTGTGATCAGCATCCGGCAAGGGTGGCACGCGTACGACCTGCCCGACCTCAAGCCGAGTCGAGGCTTTGACCCGCCCGCCTTCCACGCGCACCTCACCTTTGCGGCACATCTTTTCGATGCGGCCCTGGCTGACATGCGGGAACAGGCGGCGCAGCCACCGATCCAGCCGCTGGTCGCCATCCCCCTCTGCCACGGTGATCAATTGTACGCCACTCATACCGATATCCCCTTCACGCGGCGGTTCCGCGCGGATTGTGTACCCTCAGGTGCCTTAGAAAACATGCGCGTCTGTGGCGTGCCGCACGGCAAGAGTCAAGCCAGCGCTAGGATCTGTTCCGCTGCGACCGAAGCTTGGCAAAGTAGTCCAGCCGCTTTTTTAGTTCCCGCTCAAAACCACGTTCCACGGGTTGATACAGCTCGGGCCGTTCCATTCCATCGGGAAAATAGTTCTGACCCGAAAACCCATCCTCTGCATCATGATCATAGGCATAGCCGGCGCCATAGCCCTGATCTTTCATCATCGACGTCGGCGCGTTCAGGATATGCTTTGGTGGCGGTTCGCTGCCCGATTGCTTAGCCAGCCTCATGGCGGCTTTGTAGCCCACATAAGCGCCGTTCGATTTAGGAGCCAAAGCCAGATAGACCAGCGCCTGCGCGATGGCCAGCTCACCTTCGGGGCTGCCCAGGCGTTCGTAGGTTTCCCACGCGTGCAAGCAGATCGACTGCGCCTGCGGATCGGCGAGACCGATGTCTTCGACCGCCATCCGCGTGATCCGCCGTGCAAGATATCGTGGATCTTCTCCACCTGTCAGCATCCGCGCAAACCAGTAAAGCGCCGCATCCGGGTCAGATCCGCGTACGGACTTATGCAGGGCCGAGATCAGATTATAATGCTCGTCCCCCGACTTGTCGTATTTGGCCGCACGGCGCATCAGCCGCGTGGACAGCGCGTCGAGGTCCAGAGGTGGATCCACTGCCCAAGCCGCCACCTGTTCGATCAGGTTCAACAGCGCGCGACCGTCACCATCCGCCATCTCTTGCAAACCTTCTCGAGCCGCGCCTGTCAGTGGCAGGGCGCGGTCGAGTTCCATCTCTGCGCGCTGGGTCAGACGTTCCAGATCCGCAAGGCTAAGCCGCTCAAGGACAAGAACCTGTGCTCGACTAAGCACAGCGGCGTTCAGTTCAAAGGACGGGTTCTCGGTCGTGGCCCCGACCAGCAGGATAGTCCCATCCTCCATATGCGGCAGGAACCCGTCCTGTTGCGCTTTGTTGAAGCGGTGAATCTCGTCGACAAACAGCAACGTGCCCTGCCCGTTCTGCCGACGGATCTTTGCCGCCTCAAACACTTTCTTCAGGTCCGGCACACCGGTGAAAATCGCGCTGATCTGAACGAAATGCAGGTCGGTTTCCTGCGCCAGCAAACGTGCAATGGTGGTTTTACCAACGCCCGGCGGGCCCCAGAAAACCAAACTGGACAGGCTACCCGAGGCTAACATGACCCCCAGCGGGGCGTCCGGGCCCAGTACCTGCTGCTGTCCGATGACCTCGGCCAACGACTGCGGGCGCAGTCGGTCCGCTAAAGGGCGGTGCGGGTTTGGCGCGGGCGCGGTCGCCCCGGAATCGAACAGATCGCTCATTGAGTTACAGCCGGAACCGCAGAGATACGGCCTGTCCACCCCGCAGAACATCCAAATTCAATCTGCGCCCCGGATCGGTCATCGCATCCACCACGTCTTTAGGATGTTGGACTTCCGTTCCGTTGATACTTAGGACCACGTCACCAGCGCGCAATCCGGATCGTCCACCGTACCGGTCTGCGTCCACAATCACCACGCCAGTTTGCGACAGCAAAAGCCCCATCTGGGTAATGATCGCAGGGTTGATGCGCGACACCTTCAGGCCCGGCATCACGGTGCTATCGTTCAGAACGGTTTCATCAGCCGGTGGAGTTTCCGGGACCTTGATCAGGGCAACCTCGATATCCGCACTGTCGTGACCCCGCAGCCGGGTCAGCACCGAAGTGCCACCGACGCCGGCGACGGACATGCGGAACTTCATCTCGGCTGGGGAATTCACCTCATCCCCATCCACATGGGTCACCACATCCCCCACGCGCAGCCCTGCCTCACCCAGTGGACTCAGGGCGTGCAGGTCCGAGATCACAACACCCATAGGGAATACCAACCCCAGAGATTCGGCGATATCCGCACTCATGTGCTGACCAGCGACCCCGGCCCACGGACTGACAAAGCTGTCGTTCCCGGCCTTGGCCTGGCGCAAAAATTCGGCCACCAGATTTGCCGGGATCGCAAACCCGATACCGTTGGAGCCGCCTGATCGCGTCAGGATCGAGGTGTTAATCCCGATCAGATCGCCATTCACGTCGATCAGCGCCCCGCCGGAATTGCCAGGATTGATCGCGGCGTCGGTCTGAATGAAGTACCCACGTGCATTACCCGTTGCCGTCCCAGTCCGCGCCAGACCTGAGATGATCCCGGAAGACACGGTTTGGCCGACACCAAACGGGTTGCCAATCGCCAGTGTCAGTTCTCCCACCTCGACATGGTCGGAATCGCGAAAGTTCAGATGCGGCAGGTCTTTGGCCTCTTCCAACCGCAGTATCGCAATGTCGCTTTCCTTGTCCCCCAACACCACTTGTGCCGAATACTCACGCCGATCGGTTGTCACGACGCGGATTTCGGTGGCAGTTCCAACAACGTGGTAGTTCGACACCACATAGCCGTCCGCAGACAGAATGACGCCAGAGCCCAGCGAGTTCTGAACCCTTGGGCGCGGTTCGGCAAATCCCCTGCCAAAGAACTCCTCAAAAAACGGGTCCGAGAAAAACGGATTGGCCCGGCCCTGCCTTACGATCTTGGCATAGATATTGACGACTGCGGGTGAGGCCTGTTTCACCACCGGCGCGAAACCAAGGCTGATTTCGGCCTGCGATGTTGGCACCTTTGTTTCAGCATTTGCTGACACTGCAAGCGTCGCCAGCATCAGAGAACAGAGAACTTTCCGCATGATCCATCCGTCGGTTAATCGCCTATCGGATATGCGTCTACATGGGCCGTAATGCAAGCATCCGTTCAGCGCGTTGGAGGCGTCAATCCAACGGAGCGTGCAGCCGCGTGCCTTCCGTGATGATCCCGCCACGCTGGCCCACCTCAATCGTGCCATAACGTTGCCTGAAAACTTCGGGCAATTCGCGGTCTCCTTTCGGCGACAGCCAAAGCCTCAGCAAATGGCGTCGCTCTGCCGGGTCAGGCCAGTCCACGAACCCGGTCCGGTCGTGCAGTTGCGAATGGTTGTACACGAACTGCATGTCACCCGGTTGCAGCCGCATGGAAAGACAGAGGTCGGGATCATTCGCCAGCGCATCAAACCGATCCAGCGCCTCAATGTGATCCGGTGTCAGCCGCATCGCTTCAGGAAATCGTTGCGCACTGTCGATATACTGCCTTTGGTAGAACACCGTCAGCTTACCATCGTGCCAGGAGAACGGCGGGATCGACATAAAAGGTTCCATGCCGTCCGGCACTTCCCCTCGTCGGTCGGTCGCTATTGGGTCAAACAACCGTTCCAGCATTTCCGGGCATTCTGACCGCATCCTATTAAAGATCGTCTCGGCACTGACCAGCAGCGAATCTCCGCCCTCCTTAGCCTCGCGCAGGCACAGCAGACCGACGATATCGGCGCTGTCGGTGTGAAATGTCTGGCGCTCATGCGTTTGATAGATCCGAGTTTTCGGATCGTTCGCATCTGCCCCGATGTCGCGCACATGCCCCAAAATGTGTCCCTGCGCGTTCTGTGACCGGGCCGAGCCTAGATGAGCACCGACGCCGCAGAAAATCGTGGCCGCGACCTGTTGCGTATAATTCTGCACCGGAAGGCCACGGATCACTTCGAAACCGATCCCGTTGATCAGCTTCTCTCGCAGGCTTGCCAGATGCCGGTCAAACCTTTTTAGGGGAAAAGCGGGTTTTGTGATCTCACCGATATCTCTTTCGAGGCTCAGGTAGTGACGGGCAGCTCGCTCAAGATCCTCGACGTCGTCCGCCGTCAGATCAATGATCCATTCACTCCGACGCGTACGCATGTCCTGACCGGTCCAGACAGACGGTCCCGTGAGTTCGTTCGGTAATTTAGTTGGGATTGCCATCATCCGTCCTCCACGCTCATCATGCAGCATGATCTGTGAGGTTCGGGGATTCATCAACGGATATCGCCGAAAATGCTCTACCCGCGACGCCAAGGGGCCAAAAAGAAAAAACCCCCGCGTCCGAAACGCGGGGGTTTGAATTCAGAAAGCCGGGCTTTCTTATTCTTCGTCTGCGGCCTCTTCGGCGGCAACGCGGGCTTTGTCAGCCGCGCCTTTGGCGTCCAGATCACGATCAACGAATTCGATGATCGCCATCGGTGCCATGTCGCCATAGCGGAAGCCTGCTTTCAGGATACGGACGTATCCGCCCTGACGCTCGACGTAGCGGGGGCCCAGGATTTCGAACAGCTTTGCGACGTCTTTGTCTTCTTTCAGCTGCGATGCGGCCTGACGGCGGGCGTGCAGGTCGCCGCGCTTGCCCAGAGTGACCAGCTTTTCGATGATCGGGCGCAGTTCTTTTGCCTTGGGCAGAGTTGTTTTGATCTGCTCATGTTCGATGAGCGAGCCAGCCATGTTCGCAAACAGAGCCTTGCGGTGCTCATGAGTACGGTTCAGGCGGCGGTAACCACGTGCGTGACGCATTTTCTAGTTCCTTCTTCAGCGTTTTGCTTTGTCTGGCCGGCGATGCGTGTCACCGGCTCTCCTTGGGGCGGAAGTGCCCGTATTGTCCCCGGAAAGCCCGGGCATTGGGGAAGACGCGCTTAGAACGCGTCTTCGAATTTCTTCGCCAGATCTTCGATGTTGTCGGGCGGCCAATCCTCGACATCCATGCCGAGGTGCAGACCCATGCCGGACAGCACTTCCTTGATCTCGTTCAGCGACTTGCGGCCGAAGTTCGGGGTGCGCAGCATCTCGGCTTCGGTCTTCTGGATCAGATCGCCGATGTAAACGATGTTGTCGTTCTTCAGGCAGTTTGCCGAACGCACCGACAATTCCAGCTCGTCTACTTTCTTCAGCAGAAGCGGATTGAACTCTAGACCATCGTCTTCGTCCTGACGACCAGCCGCTTCGGGCTCGTCGAAGTTGACGAAGATCGACAGCTGATCCTGCAGAATACGGGCGGCAAAGGCCAGCGCGTCTTCCGGGGTGATCGAACCATCAGTTTCGATCTTCAGGGTCAGTTTGTCATAGTCCAGAACCTGACCTTCACGAGTTGGCTGAACGTCGTAGGCAACCTTTTTGACCGGCGAATAGATCGCGTCAATCGGGATCAGACCGATAGGCGCATCTTCCGGCTTGTTCTTCTCAGCCGAAACATAGCCCTTACCGGTGTTGACGGTCAGTTCCATGAACAGGTCGGCGCCATCGTCCAAGTGACAGATGACGTGATCGCGGTTCAGAACCTCGATACCGGCGCTTTCGCTGATGTCACCTGCGGTAACAACGGCGGGACCTTTGGCATTGATCGACAGGCGCTTGGGGCCTTCGACTTCCATCCGCAGGGCAACCTGCTTGAGGTTCAGGATGATGTCAGTGACGTCTTCACGAACGCCAGCGACGCTCGAGAATTCGTGCAATACGTTGTCGATCTGGACGCTAGTGATGGCCGCACCTTGAAGCGAGCTCATCAGGACGCGACGCAGCGCGTTGCCCAGCGTCAGACCAAAGCCACGCTCCAGCGGTTCAGCAACCAGGGTTGCCTGACGCGCAGGGTCGTTGCCCGGCTTGCCTTCCAGCTGTGTCGGCTTGATCAATTCAGCCCAATTCTTATGGATCATGTAATCCCTCCATTCCTGTCCGCGCCCCATGACCAACAAGGTGCAGACGCCCGAGGTTCAAAATGACGTGCTGGGGCCGTGCGAAAACACAGCCCCAGCTCAATTCAAAATCGCTTAGACGCGGCGGCGCTTCGGCGGGCGGCAACCGTTGTGAGCAATCGGTGTCACGTCACGGATCGACGTGATGTTGAAGCCCACAGCAGCCAGCGCGCGCAGAGCCGATTCACGACCCGAACCGGGGCCCTGAACTTCGACTTCCAGCGTCTTGACACCGTGATCCTGCGCCTTCTTGCCTGCATCTTCTGCAGCCATCTGAGCGGCGTAGGGTGTCGATTTACGCGACCCTTTGAAACCCATGGTTCCTGCCGAAGACCATGCAATGGCGTTGCCTTGCACGTCCGAGATCAGGATCTTGGTGTTGTTGAACGTCGAATTCACATGGGCGACGCCTGATGCGATATTCTTGCGCTCTTTTTTCTTGGTACGAGTCTTTTCGCGTGCCATCAGTCAGACCCTCCTTATTTCTTCTTACCGGCAATGGCCTTTGCGGGGCCTTTGCGGGTACGAGCATTGGTATGGGTACGCTGACCGCGAACGGGCAGGTTACGACGGTGACGCAGACCGCGGTAGCAGCCCAGGTCCATCAGGCGCTTGACGTTCATCTGAACTTCGCGGCGCAGGTCACCTTCAACGGTGAAGTTTGCGTCGATATGCTCGCGGATGGCCAGAACTTCGGCGTCGGACAGTTCATTGACGCGACGGGTCGCGTCGATGCCTACGGCTTCGCAGATCGCTTTGGCCGAAGTGTTTCCGATACCGGTGATATATGTGAGGGCGATAGGTACCCGCTTTGCAGTCGGGATGTTTACGCCGGCAATACGTGCCACGTGTCACTTTCCTTTTTTGTTGCGGTTCCGTAGCTCCGGAACCTTTTTTCACAACACTCGATCTTGGCAGTGACGCCAGAGGATCCAGTATTATTCGAGGTGGTCGGGGCATCCGGAACGAATCCCGCATGCGGTCGTGATTCCCGTTAGGGATGGGGGTCGATATGGGCTTTTCCCGCTCAGGTCAAGGGCAGAAATGGATCAGCCGTTTCCGACGTCGACGCCACCATCCAAAACCTGCGAAATCTCGTTTTGAACGGCGTCAATTTCACCCAGGCCGTCAACCCAGGACAGGTTGCCCTTGGCATAGTAATAGCCGATCAGCATCGAGGTCTTTTTGTAGTACTCCATCAGACGGGTCTTGAGGCTCTCCTCATTATCGTCTGCGCGACGTTTGAAGTCGTTCTCTTTGCCGCAGTTGGTGCATTTTCTGTCCGCCGGGATCGGCTTGGTGACGTCATTGTAGACCTCGCCGCAGCCACCACAGGTCGAGCGTGCGGTGATCCGTTCGACCAGCGCGTCATCGTTGACTTCCATCGCGATGACCGCGTCCAGCGTTTCGCCGGTGCTGTTCAGCAGATCTCCCAACGCGTCAGCCTGTGCCAGCGTGCGAGGGAAACCGTCGAAGATGAAACCGCCCTTGGCACCCTGTTCCAGCTTTTCACGGATCAGGCCGATGACAATCTCGTCGGTTACCAGCTCACCCTTGGCCATCACTTCAGCCACGCGGTTGCCCATTTCGGTCCCGCTGTCCTTGGCTTCTCGTAGCATGTCACCGGTGCTCAGTTGCACCATGCCGCGCGTTTCTACCAGGTGACGCGCTTGCGTTCCTTTGCCCGCACCCGGCGGGCCCAACAAAATGATGTTCATCGACGAGCGGGTCCCTTCCTGCCGCGTTTCTTGCTTTTTCCGCGCAGCTGGGACTTTTCGATAAGCCCTTCGTATTGATGCGCCAGCAAATGGCTCTGGACTTGCTGGATCGTGTCCATGGTCACAGAGACGATAATCAGAACCGAGGTGCCGCCGAAGTAGAACGGGATGGCGAATTGGTTCCGCAGAATTTCAGGCAGCAAACATACCAGCGCCAGATAGGCCGAACCCAGAACCAGCACGCGGTTGACCACGTATTCCAGATACTCGGCGGTTTTCTTGCCGGGGCGAATGCCAGGCACAAAACCATTCTGCTTTTTCAGGTTGTCCGCAACATCATCCGGTTTGAACGAGACGTTGAACGTGTAGAAATAGGCGAAGAATACGATCATCGACGCGAAGAACAGCAGATACAGCGGCTGACCGGGGCCAAAGTTGGCCAGCAGCCAAGACATGACCGGCCCGTTTGTGGCACCCGACGAGAAGGTCGAGATCGTCACCGGCAGCAACAGCAACGAGCTGGCAAAGATCGCCGGGATAACGCCCGCCGGGTTCACCTTGACTGGCAGGTGGCTGGAGCCGCCCTCGTATACCTTCATGCCGGCCTGGCGGCGCGGGTATTGAATGTGGATCTTGCGCAGCGCGCGTTCCATGAACACCACGAAGGTGATGACCACGATAACCATGACAATCACACCGATGATCACGGCGGGGCTGATTGCACCCGAGCGACCCGACGCAAAGAACTGCGCCAGAGCGGCCGGAACCTCGGCAATAATGCCGACGAAGATGATCAGAGAGATACCGTTGCCGATGCCGCGCGCGGTGATCTGTTCACCCAGCCACATCAGGAACATCGTACCGCCAACCAGAGTGATCATGGTCGACATGCGGAAGAAAAGCCCAGGGTCGGTGGCCAGATCGCCCGATTCCAGCGAAACCGCCAGACCATAGGCCTGAACAGTGGCCAAGGCCACGGTGCCGAAACGGGTGTACTGATTGATTTTCTTGCGCCCCTGCTCGCCCTCTTTCTTGAGCTGTTCGAGCGCGGGAACCATGGATGTCAGCAGTTGCACGATGATCGAGGCTGAAATGTAAGGCATGATGCCGAGGGCAAAGATACCCATCCGCCCCAGCGCCCCGCCGGTGAACATCGAAACCATGCCGCCGATGCCTTGCCCCGCTTGCTCCATGAACTCGCGCAGTGCTTGTCCGTCGATCCCCGGCACCGGGATAAAGGTGCCCAAACGATAGACGATCAGCAATGCAAGCGTGAACAGGATGCGGTTGCGCAGATCGGTGGCTTTACCAAGGGCAGACCAGCTCGTGTTGGCTGCCATTTGTTCTGCTGCTGATACCATAAATCGGTCTCTCTTATGAAAACACCGCCCGGAACCGTTTTCCGGCTCGGGCGGCGTCTTGGAAAACTCTGAGGTCTATGTAAGCGGGTCTTGGCCCGCTCACAAGCGCTTACTCTGCCGCAGCAGCTTTTGTGACCGTAAGTGAGCCGCCCGCTTTCTCAACTGCTTCAACAGCAGCTTTCGAAGCACCGGTGACTTCCAGGTTCACTTTCGCGCTGATTTCGCCTTTGGCCAGAACGCGGATACCGTCCAGTTTGCGACGGACCAGACCGGATGCAACCAGTGCATCTTCGGTGATCGCAGCTTTGGCGTCCAGCTTGCCGGCGTCGACGAATTTCTGGATCAGGCCCAGGTTGATAACGGCGAATGCCTTGCGGTTCGGCTTGTTGAAGCCGCGCTTGGGCAGACGCTGATACAAAGGCATCTGGCCGCCTTCGTAACCGTTGATGGCAACACCCGAACGGGATTTCTGGCCTTTGATACCACGGCCACCCATTTTACCTTTGCCGGAACCCGGACCACGGCCAACGCGGGTGCGTTTCGGTGTGGCGCCAGGATTGTCGCGCAGTTCGTGCAGTTTCATTTCGCTTCTCCTTAGCCGGAAATGACCCGCGAAGCGTGATGGGTCAGACACGGCATTTCTTGGTTTTGATTCGTATGGCGCAAAGCCACCGCAGGCGTATAGGACTGTTGGGACAAGTTGGCAAGCCCACAGCCCCTAGACGTCATTCGTCAGACACGTCGACAAGGTCGTCTGTTGCGGCTTTTGTCTGCAAGGGCGCTGCGTGCGGGTCGATCCCATGCTTTTCGACCAACCGGCCAACCATACTTTCCGGATGCGGGATTCCATTGAACCTGTTGCGTATGAACGAACGCATGCGCCGTCCGTAAAAATGGATCGACATGGTGTTCTCAGTAAGGAACCGCTCGGCATTTCCATTGGGCCGCATCATTGCCCGCCGATCCTTGTATGTTACAGGGTACAAAACGTCTTGGGGTTGGGAAAATCGAGCCTCATTATTGTCCCGCAAAAGCCAGGTCAGGGCGCGTGGGCCCCAAATGCCCCACGGCATATCGCTTGCGTGCGGCGTTTCACCAGCCAAGGCCATGTCAATAAGCGGCCGCCGTTGCTTGGGCGACAGCCAATGCGGAATGCGACAAGGGTGATTGGTGTAATCGATCAAATCATACAGCGTTGCGCTGTCCGCAGGCAAAGCCAACACCCCACCGTTGATTTCGTGCGCGGCTAGCCAACCATGCAAATGACCGTTTTCAGTTGTAAAGGGTTTGACGCAATACGCGTCGGTATCGGCCCAGATTATGTCCGGCACTTTCGCCAGCATCTGCACGCGAAACTTGTCGGAATGCAGCGCGGGACTGCCCGTGCGCTTGTGTAGGATCACCTCATCATCCGCCAGTACCTCCCGCGCGTCACGCACTTCGACACCCTCGGGGATGTTTGTGACCGGCCCGTAAGTATAGAGGCGAACATGTTGACCGACATCCAGGAATGATTTGATGCACAACTGCTCGAGAAAGCTGAGAGGGCCTTCAATCCAAAGCATGCCAACCTGATACTCTTTCACCGGATCCGACCCTTCATGTTGTTCTTGGTTGCGGCTCCGACAGGCGCCCAACTGCGTGTTTGGCCCATTTCCCGCAGGGTCGCAACGGTTGGAGCTAATTTCCTGTCGACTGTGCCAAGAGCACCCCGGAATCAGAAGAGACGCCCGCGGGCGTCTCTTGATCAGGTTGTCGGGAAGATCACGAACAATAAACGTGGTCCCGAGCGATGTCCTTTATATCGCAGCGGCGGACTCCGATGTCGTCCAGTTCACGATCTGTCAGACTCTGCAATTCAGAATAAGTCTGATCATACTGAGCACGCAGGGCATTTGCCTCTTTGACGCGCTGGAAAAAGTTCGCGATGCGGGCGCTCAGGCCAAAGCCGTCGCGGGAATATGTTGCTGTATGTGCCATAGTTTATTTCCTTTCTCTGCCCGGGGCGAATTCCCCGGATACTGTTTGCGTTCCTTGTTTGGACAGGGCTGAGATAGGTCCAGGCGATATCGCTAACAACCGAAGTTTCGGTCTAGCCGTTATGCATCTATTGAATAGCTGAGCAGCAGGGATCGATGCTGCGAGACCGATAGCATGCGATGAAACGGCGGCTACGGTCAAAGCCTGGTCCAGCTACTTTCCCGCACGTCTTCTGCGGGCAGTCATCGCCCGGCCGTCTCGTATACTCAGCCCCATCAGCGTCAGGTTGGTTGCCCCCGCGAGCAACTCAACGACCTGCACAGAGTAAAAACTGGCATCGAAGTCCCCTGCGTTTGCTTTTGAGCTGAGATAGATTGCGGCAGGAACAAGGATCAACAGGCCGTTCATCGCGATGATCGGCATTCGCTTCTTCTTGGCTAGCGCCCGTGCGTCCTTGCGTCGACGCCCAAGGGACAAGCCGGATGCACCTACGATCACCATCGCGGGCACAAGGATAAACAGCCCACTGACGATCATGGACTTTACAGCTGCGACAGTCGCATGGGTCGCAAACAACTCGCTGTACAAAGTGGACGTCCAGAACACGAATATTGTAAGAAAACCGATTACTCCGGCGATGGGGTGGATTACTCTTAACATGCGGCTACTCCGGTTTTGGCATCAGGCGACGCAGTGGTTTTCGACTGTGAGCTTTCTTAGAAGATGTGGACGTGCCACCGCGCTTTCGGGATAGTCTGCAATTCGGCGCTGGAACTCTGGGTGGGTGAAGGCGTCGCGAAAGCTTTTGACGTCCTGCCAGATCGCATAGTTCACAAAGGTCGAACTGCCGGCGATACCCTGATGAAGCTGGGTCGAGATGTATCCCGGCTGGGATTTCATGAAGTCCGCATCGTGTGCCCAGGCCTTCAACAGCTCCTCTTCGTCTTTCGCGTCCACCGTAAACACGTTGATCAGGACCACGGGGCCTTCCTCGGCCTGCATCTGATCAGCCAGTGTGACGACTTTATCCATCTCTTCGATATGAGCCATTTCGATTCCTTTTCATTCACTTGTATAGCTTGCTATATATTATTGCATAGCTTGCTATTCAAGTGTAAATCTCAAGCATGGATTTCGAAAAAGAGAACTCGGCCGGATATCTGGTCAATCACATGGCGCGATTGTTCGCGAAAGAGCTGCAACACCACATTGCGCCTTTGGGCATCGTTGTTGGACAGTTCCCAGTCTTACTGGAGCTTTGGCTCAAAGACGGGGTCACCCAAAAGGATCTGCTGGCCAAGATTGACGTCGAACAGGCGACCCTGGCCAACACGCTCAACCGTATGGAGCGCGACGGCTTGATCAAAAGAACGAAAAACCCCGCTGACGCCAGGGCTCAGTTGATCTGGTTAACCGAAAAGGCCGTCGCGCTTAGAAACAGCGCCTATGAGTCGGCCCAGAACGTGAATTCCCAAGCCTTGCAAGTTCTGACTGAGCCTGAGCGGGCGCAGTTCATGGACTATATGCGGCGGGTAATAAGCGGAATACGTACAAGTTGAACTAAAACCACATCGGGTGAGGCGACAGTCAACACTGCCCTTAGACAAAAAAACGCCCCCGAACTGATCGGAGGCGTTTCTAGCTCTTAGAAGCAAGGCGCTTAGCCGCGCTCTTCGATGATCTCAACCAGATGCGGGATCTTGTTGACCATGCCGCGCACCGAGGGGGTATCCTCAAGCTCGCGGGTTTTGTGCATCTTGTTCAGGCCCAGGCCGATCAGAGTTGCGCGCTGTTCAGCGGGGCGACGGATCGGGGAACCGATTTGCTTGACGACGATGGTTTTTGCCATGGGTCGCTCTCCTTATGCTTCTGCTTCAGCAGCAGCTGGTGCTTCGTCCCGCTTGGGCAGGATGTCAGCAACCTTTTTGCCACGACGCTGGGCAACCGAACGCGGGCTCTGCTCTTTCTGCAGGCCGTTGATGGTGGCGCGGATCATGTTGTACGGGTTCTGCGAGCCCAACGACTTGGACACAACGTCCTTTACGCCCAGCATTTCGAACACGGCACGCATCGGACCACCGGCGATGATACCGGTACCTTCAGGTGCGCTGCGCATAACCACTTTACCGGCGCCATGACGGCCTTCGATGTCGTGGTGCAGGGTACGACCTTCGCGCAGTTGCACGCGGATCATCTGACGCTTGGCTTGTTCAGTCGCTTTGCGGATGGCTTCAGGTACTTCTTTCGCTTTACCTTTGCCAAAGCCGACGCGGCCTTTCTGATCGCCTACGACCACCAGAGCGGCGAAGCCAAAGCGCTTACCACCTTTTACGGTTTTCGATACGCGGTTGATCGCTACCAGACGATCTGCGAATTCCGGAGTTTCGTCGCGGTCACGTCCACGGCCCCGGCGGTTATCACGTTCTGCCATTTTGGCATCCCTTTTTTTGGTGACGCTTGCGGCGTCGTTTGTTCAATCCAAGTGGGCCTCGGCATTGCCAAGGCCCCCGGATCATCGGGGCGGATCGAAACCCGCCCGCAAGTCTTAGATCTTCAGACCACCTTCACGCGCAGCGTCGGCGACAGCCTTCACTTTGCCGTGGAACAGGAAGCCGCCACGATCGAAATAGGCCTCTTCGACGCCTGCCTTCTTGGCACGCTCGGCGATGGCCGCGCCCACTTTGGTGGCCGCTTCGACGTTGTTCTTGCCAACAACACCCAGATCTTTTTCTAGGGTCGAGGCCGAGGCCAGGGTCACGCCACGTACGTCGTCGATCAGCTGAACAGAGATGTTCTTGTTCGAACGGTGTACGGACAAACGCGGACGACCCGCGTTGACCTTGCGAAGTTTGTTCCGAACGCGCAGGCGGCGCTTCAGAAACAGGGTTCTTTTGCTGTTTGCCATTGTTTGCGTCCTTACTTCTTCTTGCCTTCTTTGCGGAAGATGAACTCGCCCTTATAGCGGATGCCTTTGCCCTTATAGGGCTCGGGACGGCGCCATTCGCGGATTTTCGCCGCGACTTCGCCCACCTGCTGCTGGTCGTTACCTTCCACAATGATCACGGTCTGCTTCGGCGCGGTGATGGTGACACCTTCCGGAGCGACGAAATCAACGTCATGGCTGTAGCCCAGGTTCAGCTTCAGGGTGTTGCCCTGCATCTGAGCCCGGTAACCAACACCCTGGATCTCCAGCTCTTTCTTGAAGCCTTCGGTCACACCGGTCACCAAGTTTGCGACCATTGTGCGGCTCATGCCCCACTGCTGGCGCGCGCGCTTGGACATACCGCGAGGGTTGATCTGAACCACGTTATCTTCGACCGACAGCGTAACGTCGTCGGTCGCAGTGAAGCTGCGGGCGCCTTTCGGGCCTTTGACTTCGATGGTCTGGCCGGAAACCGAGGCAGTTACGCCGCTGGGCAATTCGACCGGACGTTTACCAATACGAGACATTGACAGACCTCCTTAGAAGACGGTGCAGAGCACTTCGCCACCAACATTGTTGGAGCGTGCGTTCTGGTCCGACATCACACCTTTCGGAGTGCTGACAATCGACACACCCAGACCCTGACGGACCTGCGGGATGTCATTGACGCCCATGTATACGCGACGACCGGGCTTCGAGACCCGCTTCAGTTCGCGAATGACAGGGGTGCCTTCGTAGTATTTCAGGCTGATTTCGATGGCCGGATGACCGTTTTCACCGGTCGTCGCTTCGTAGCCACGGATGTAACCTTCGTCCGCCAGCACGTCCAGAACCCAACCGCGCAGCTTGGAAGCCGGGGTGGAAACGGTGGACTTGCCACGCATTTGCGCGTTGCGGATACGGGTGAGCATATCGCCGATAGGATCGTTCATATCATTCTCTCCCTTACCAGCTCGATTTCACCATGCCGGGGATCTGACCAGCAGAACCCAGCTCGCGCAGCGCGATACGGCTGACCTTCAGCTTACGGTAGTAAGCGTGGGGACGACCGGTCAGCTGACAGCGGTTGTGCAGACGAGTAGCCGAGCTGTTGCGCGGCAGTTTCGCCAGTTTCAGACGCGCTTTGAAGCGCTCTTCCATCGGCTTGCTCTCGTCATTCGCGATTTCTTTCAGCTCGGCACGCTTTGCGGCATATTTGGCCACCAGGCGTTCGCGCTTCTTCTCGCGTTCGATCATTGCTTTTTTAGCCATGTCTCAATCCTCCCGGCGCTTACGCGTTGAACGGCATGTTGAAAGCTTTCAACAGTGCCTTTGCTTCAGCGTCGGTTTTCGCTGTGGTGGCAATTACGATGTCCATGCCCCAGACTTCGTCAACTTTGTCGAAGTCGATTTCCGGGAACACGATGTGCTCTTTCATGCCCATGGCAAAGTTGCCCTGACCATCGAAAGACGGCTTCACGCCGCGGAAGTCACGGATCCGTGGCATCGCGATGGTGATCAGACGATCCAGGAATTCGTACATCCGGTCACCGCGAAGGGTCACTTTCGCGCCCAGCGGCATGTCTTCACGGACGCGGAAGCCAGCGATCGACTTCTTCGCCTTGGTCGAAACAGCCTGTTGACCAGCAATCGCAGTCAGATCCTCGACAGCAGCTTTTGCTTTCTTCGAATCTTTGACCGCTTCGGCACCACAACCGATGTTCAGAACGATTTTGTCCAGCTTGGGCAGCTGCATGTCGTTCTTGTAGCCGAACTCTTCTTTCAGAGCGGCACGGATGGTTTCAGCGTACTGAGCTTTCAGACGCGGGGTGTAGGTTGCGTTATCAAGCATCGATCACGTCCCCCGTGGTCTTGGCGAAGCGCACTTTCTTGTCACCTTCCATGCGGAAGCCAACGCGGGTTGCTTTACCGTTTTTGTCCAACAGAGCCAGGTTCGACAGCTCAATCGGGTTTGCCTGAGGCAGGCGACCACCCTGGCTGTTCTGGGTCTGGCGGGTGTGACGGATGGCGATGTTGATGCCATCGACAACAGCTTTACCGGCTTTAGGGTCAACCGAGGTGATAGTACCCTCTTTGCCCCTGTCCTTGCCGGCTAGCACGACGACCTTGTCGCCTTTGCGGAGTTTAGCAGCCATGATTACAGCACCTCCGGAGCCAGCGAGATGATTTTCATGAAGTTCTTGCCACGCAGTTCACGAACAACGGGGCCAAAGATACGGGTACCTACCGGCTCGTTGTTGTTGTTCAGGATGACGGCGGCGTTGCGATCGAAACGGATCGCGGTGCCGTCTTCGCGACGGACTTCTTTGGCGGTGCGTACGACGACGGCCTTACGGACGTCACCTTTCTTTACGCGGCCGCGCGGGATGGCTTCCTTCACCGAGACGACAATGATGTCGCCGACGGAGGCGTATTTACGCTTGGAACCACCCAGGACCTTGATGCACTGAACTCGGCGTGCGCCGGAGTTGTCAGCGACATCCAGATTGGTCTGCATCTGGATCATGTGGTTTCTCCCGACCTGTGGGGGCTGGTCTGGTTAGATCCCCCAGGGTTTCGACAAATGGAAAAATCCTGAAAGCTTACGCTTCCAGAACTTCCCAACGTTTCGTCTTCGATTTCGGCGCGCATTCGATGATGCGAACAGAGTCACCGACCTTGAAGGCGTTCTTTTCATCGTGAGCCCGGTATTTCTTGGACTTACGGATGGTTTTCTTCAGAACCGGATGCGTAAAGCGGCGCTCGACGGACACGGTTACGGTTTGTGCGTTGGCATCGCTGGTTACGGTGCCGGACAGGATACGCTTGGGCATAGGATTACTCCTCCGATGCCGCAGCAGCGGCCTTTTCGTTCAGGATGGTTTTGACGCGGGCAGCGTTGCGGCGGGCCGCTTTGATGCCGGCGGTGCTTTCCAGCTGACCGGTTGCCTGTTGAAAGCGCAGGTTAAAGCTTTCTTTCTTCAGGTTGGCCAGTTCCTCGCGGAGCTGGTCCGGGGTCTTGTCACGCAGTTCTTGGGCGTTCATCGCCTTTTCCTTTGCTCAAAACACCAGAAGGCCCCTTACAGGGTCACCTTTGACCTGGTGGATGAATGATAGACATACGAATCCCCCGACTCGGCCGGGGGAACGCAAGATGCCGCTCTATAGGGGAGTCGCTGGTGGGTGGCAAGGGAAACTTTGGGAAGACACAAGCAGCTACTCTAAGCACGCTATTCCTTGCTTACTTAACTAAGCCCAAATGTCGTGCGATGGTGGCGCTGTCGTAATAGTCTCTTCCCTCAACAACCATGCCACCTTTCACCCGCATCACCGAGCAATAACGCACTTCGTATCGCTTTCCGGTCGGTTCGAATTCACCAAGGCTTGAATGCAGCACACCTGTATGAGTGCCGGTGTTGTGGAACTCGACGATAGCCCATTCACCGCAATCGCTGACGATCACATTGTCAACGATGCATTCTCCATCTGGGAATGCCAGTCGCCAGCGCTCGTAGTCCTCTTTGTATGCTAACTTGCCAAGTTGTTTTTCTTCACGAGCAACATCCTCAAACTGGCAATCTTCGGCAATTACCTCGGCTCCGCGATCAGGATCGCGCATACCCCAACTCTCGTGGAATTGGCGAACCACTCGTTCAGCTTCTTTCACAGCAAACACCCCCCATGATCCAAGGAGCATACAAGATACTATATGAGCTGGCTCCAGATTTTCTCAGATTGTGTTACTGACCATTCCAATCGAAGGTGTGTGGCAACTCAGTCAAAAATCTAGCTAGGTCTAAATTGAAACGAAAAACGCGGCCTCGTTTGCACGAGACCGCGTCTTCAACTGTCTAAGTCTAAGTGACTTACGCCAGAGCGATGTTCACAGCCGACTCGCGACCGTCACGGCCGGGCTCGATGTCGAATGTTACTTTCTGGTCGTCAGCCAGGCCGGTCAGACCCGAGCGCTCAACAGCAGAGATGTGTACAAACACGTCTTTGCCACCGGTCTCCGGTGCGATGAAGCCAAAACCTTTAGTTGTGTTGAACCATTTTACGGTGCCATTGGCCATATCCGTAGTCTCCTATTAAATTGCTGTCCGCGGAATTGCGACAGCGCGGCGTTGTAGGTCTGGATCGAGAGACTGAACGCCGAAGATTCGGGAGACAGTGGTCGAAAAAGAAAAACGTAAGCGTGCCTCACATGGTTCATGACGACACATATTGCAAGGTTTTTCGACAACTCGAAGTGAAAAGTGATTGGCGGGGGCGCCGCCCATTCGTCCCGCAATCGCTACACTAGTACAATTGCTGTGTCGTGACCCGGGGTTCACTCCCACTTATAGTTAAAGCTGACACTGATCCGCTCATCCTCGGCCATATTCATCGGCACCTCATGGCGCAGCCAGCTTTCCCACAGCAGGACATCCCCCACCTGCGGCTTCATATAGATGAACGGCTGCAAATCCCGCCGCCCGCCCTTTAGCCGCGTCGGTGCCGCCATCATGCGGGCCGAGCGGGGGTCCTCCAGTTTCAGCGCGCTCGCCCCTTCGGGCATCGCCACATAGGTCGTGCCGGAAATCACGCTGTGCGGGTGCAGGTGGCTGGAGTGCATTCCGCCTTCAGGGAGAATGTTGATCCACAGGTCTTCGAGCTTTAATTCACCCTCGCCCAGATCGAACTCCAGATCCTTGGCAAAGGCTGCCACATGCTGATCCAACGCCTTGACCAGATCGGCAAAGATCGGGAACCGCCAGGGCAGATCGGTCAGCGAGGCATAGCTGGTGTAGCCGGGATAGCCGTTTTCTTCGCACCATTCCTGCCCGGCCTCATCATCCTCGGCGATGACAAGACAAGAGTTTTCCATTTCCTCGGGATCGATCTTGGGATCGAATTCGGAAAGTGCTGCGCGATAAAGACGAGTAACGAAGAGTGATTCAATCTGTGCCATGGGCCGGGCATAGCCCAAGCCCTGACCCAAGACCAGCCCCGACCAGCCTTCAGTTTTTGACCGGTCCCGAACCGCAGCGCGGGATCGGGCGTCCGCCATCTGCGTAGGCCAGACACATGACGATCTCGTCCGGTTTCGGCGCATCAGGAATATTCAAAGTCATGGTATCGAAATGGTCAAAGGACCACGGGTTGTCCTTGTGCCCAAGCGGCAGATCGATTGAACATCCCGGTGCCCCGAGCTTGGCATTAGACGGAATGACAGCTTCGCCCCCACCCGCTGTAGCACGCATAGGAGCGCCAAGTTTCGGGTGGATCAGTGCGCCGCCTTGTTCGAGATCGCCATTCGCGCCAACAATCGCTGCTTTACCATACGAAATCGGAGAACCGTCGAGTTGAGAAACAGCCTCGGCCGCGAGGTCAGCGCCGAGCGCACCACCTATTTCAAACAGCTCGGACAAGTCTTCCGAAAATTTACCGGCGAGTGGGTTCTGTATTACTGCCAAAGCTGCAACCCGGCAGACCGGAGCACATAGTTGCCCCAATTGATCGGTGGTTATGACCTCTTTGATGAATACCTTCTTGCGCAGCTGAAACATATGATCCTCCCATTCACAATTGTCAGCCTATGGGGGCCATGGACAATCGTCGACTTCTTTCACGAAACGATGGGATGGATCACAATAGGCTGACGAAAAAGAAAACCCCCGCCGGTGTCCCGACGGGGGTTAATCTTGTTACGAAGGGCTTTCGCCCAATCGCTTACCAGTCTTCGCGGATCACTACGCGGGTCTTGATCGGCAGCTTCATCGCGGCCAGGCGCAGGGCCTCACGGGCGATGTCGTCATTGACGCCGTCGATCTCGAACATCACGCGGCCAGGCTTGACTTTGCATGCCCAGCGGTCGACCGAACCTTTACCTTTACCCATACGAACTTCGATCGGCTTTGCAGTGACCGGAGTGTCGGGGAAGATGCGGATCCAGACACGGCCCTGACGCTTCATGTGACGCGTCATGGCACGACGTGCAGCTTCGATCTGGCGTGCAGTTACACGCTCAGGCTCAAGAGCTTTCAGACCATAGGTGCCAAAGTTCAGATCAGAGCCGCCTTTGGCTTCACCCTTGATCCGGCCTTTGTGCATCTTGCGGAATTTAGTACGCTTTGGTTGAAGCATATCTTTCCCTCCTTAGCGACGACCGCCACCAGCACCACGAGGTGCAGGGCCGTCCTGGAGTTCCTGTGCTTTACGGTCACGTGCCTGCGGATCGTGCTCCATGATCTCACCTTTGAAGATCCAGACCTTGATCCCGATGATCCCGTAGGGGGTCATCGCTTCGGCATGTGCGTAATCGATGTCGGCGCGCAGCGTGTGCAGAGGCACACGGCCTTCGCGGTACCACTCGGTCCGTGCGATTTCAGCGCCGCCCAGACGGCCAGCGACGTTCACCCGGATACCCAGAGAGCCCATGCGCATGGCGTTCTGAACCGAGCGCTTCATTGCGCGACGGAACGAAACACGACGTTCCAGCTGCTGAGCAATGGACTCGGCAACCAGCTGCGCGTCAAGCTCGGGCTTGCGCACTTCGACGATGTTCAGGTGCAGTTCGCTGTCAGTCATGTGAGCAAGTTTTTTGCGCAGAACTTCAATGTCTGCACCTTTCTTGCCGATGATGACACCGGGACGCGCGGTGTGGATCGTAACGCGGCACTTCTTGTGCGGACGTTCGATGATCACACGGGCAATACCGGCCTGCTTGCACTCTTTGTTGATGAACTCACGGATCTTGAGGTCTTCCAGCAGAAGATCACCGTAGTCCTTGGTGTCGGCGTACCAGCGGCTATCCCAGGTGCGGTTCACCTGCAGGCGCATGCCGATCGGATTTACTTTATGACCCATTAGGCTTGCTCCTCAACTTGACGCACCTTGATGGTGATCTCCGAGAACGGCTTCATAATCTTGCCGAACCGACCACGGGCA
The DNA here is from genome assembly GCF_059609805.1 of Ruegeria sp. YTSC004. Taxonomy (NCBI): domain Bacteria; kingdom Pseudomonadati; phylum Pseudomonadota; class Alphaproteobacteria; order Rhodobacterales; family Roseobacteraceae; genus Ruegeria; species Ruegeria sp. YTSC004. Next base: position 211,905 of record NZ_JBXWMJ010000008.1, on the reverse strand, counting down.
CGCGGGCGACCGCGCTTCATGACCAGGTTCTTGCCAACCCATGCTTCGGCGACGATCAGCTCGTCAACGTCCAGGTTGTGGTTGTTCTCGGCGTTGGCGATTGCGGACTGCAGGCACTTCTTGACGTCCTGCGCGACACGCTTGTTCGAGAAAGTCAGATCGGTCAGAGCCTTCTCAACTTTCTTGCCGCGGATCATTTGCGCAACCAGGTTCAGTTTCTGCGGGCTAGTGCGAAGCATGCGTGTTTTCGCCATTGCTTCGTTTTCAGCCACGCGGCGGGGGTTCTTTTCCTTGCCCATGACTTACTTCCGCTTCGCTTTTTTGTCAGCGGCGTGACCGTAATAGGTACGAGTTGGCGAATACTCACCGAACTTCTGACCGATCATGTCTTCCGAGACGTTGACGGGGATATGCTTATGGCCGTTGTACACACCAAAGGTCAGACCCACGAACTGGGGCAGAATGGTGGAACGACGCGACCAAATCTTGATGACTTCGTTGCGGCCCGACTCGCGCGCTGCTTCGGCTTTTTTCAGCACGTAAGCATCGACGAAAGGACCCTTCCAAACAGAGCGAGACATAGATTAACGTCCCTTCTTCTTGGCGTGCCGCGAGCGGATGATCAGCTTCTGGGACGCTTTGTTCTTGTTGCGGGTACGCTTACCCTTGGTGTCCTTACCCCATGGAGTAACCGGTGTACGGCCACCCGAGGTACGACCTTCACCACCACCGTGCGGGTGATCGATCGGGTTCATTGCAACACCACGAACCGACGGACGAACGCCCTTGTGGCGCATACGACCGGCTTTACCGAGGTTTTGGTTGCTGTTGTCGGGGTTGGACACGGCACCGACGGTGGCCATGCATTCCTGACGGACCATGCGCAGCTCGCCCGAGCTCAGACGGATCTGAGCGTAGCCGCCATCGCGACCAACGAACTGAGCGTAAGTACCGGCCGCACGTGCGATCTGACCGCCTTTACCAGGCTTCATCTCGATGTTGTGGACGATGGTACCGATGGGCATGCCCGAGAACGGCATTGCGTTGCCCGGCTTGATGTCAGCCTTGGCGGATGCCACGACTTTGTCACCAACAGCCAGACGCTGCGGAGCAAGGATATATGCCTGCTCGCCGTCTTCGTATCTTACCAGTGCGATGAATGCGGTCCGGTTCGGGTCATATTCGATCCGTTCGACGGTTGCCGCGACATCAAATTTATTCCGTTTGAAGTCAACGATCCGGTAGAGACGCTTTGCGCCACCGCCGCGGCGGCGTGAAGTGATCCGTCCGGTGTTGTTCCGGCCGCCCGATTTGGTCAAACCCTCAGTGAGAGACTTGACCGGACGTCCTTTCCAAAGCTCCGAACGGTCGATCAGCACCAGCCCGCGCTGGCCCGGCGTCGTCGGCTTGTACGACTTGAGTGCCATGCTTTCTGTCTTCCGTTTAGCAAGTGCAGGGGATTTCCCCGCTATGTGATAGGCCCCCGTAGGTGCCAAGGGTATAGGGCCCCGAAGGTCCCCGGTTACAAATATCAGAGGCCCCGGAACGAATCCGAGGCCGTAAGATTGGGAGCGTTTAGCAGTGTTGGGGGTGGGTGTCTATAGAAGAAACCCGAATTTCATCTTCCAAACATGCGATCGCCTCAAGCAGCACCTACTGCCAGCTTGAAAACACTTCGCGGGCCTTTTCACTCTCGGGCCGCAGGTTTTCGATCCCCCCATAGGGCACACCTTTGCCCAGTGGCAGGTGAGGATACTTTTCGATCATCTTCTGGTGCCGTTTCATCATGTCCTGAAAGGACGCGCCGGACCAGAGTGAGCCACCGATATCGGGCGTGGATTCACGAGGGTCACGCAACACGTTATAAACCGGCGCTGCAGCGCCGGGCACACCGGGCGGCGGTAAGTGCATTTTGAATTCCTGCTTAACAATCGAACGCAGAACAGGGCCCTCGTAGATATAGACGTAGTCTCGGCGTGAGTTCCCTTCGCCCTCCAAAAGCAATGCGGTCTGGTCGATCCCATCTATCACACGATCGCGCGGAATATGTTCACTGCCTCCCGCGATCCGAGCCAGCGTGGTGTATAGATCTGAGACGTGAATAATGTCACCGGCATAGCTTCCGGCTTCGACGGCGGCTGGCCATCTGACAAAAGCATCAACCCGCACACCACCTTCAAGGTGTTCGGCTTTACCACCGCGATATATCAACTCCATCATCCCCGAATCCGGCGAGTATTGTTTGAAAATCCCGTTGTCCGCCATGAAAATGACCAGCGTGTTCTCGGACATACCGAGGTCATCAATCTTGGCCAGCAATTCACCAAACCATGTATCTACAACTTCCAACTTGTCTGCCATGAAGCCACCATTCCGACTCGTTTGCTGATCGGAATAGGTGAAGTTCAACGGATAGAGCGGCCAATATTGCAGGAAGAAGGGAGAGTCTTCTTTCGACAATAGTTCGAGCTGCTCCAGGGCTTGGGATTGGTAGCGTTCATTCATTCGTTCGTAATGCGCCTGCGTCCATTCTTCACCCGGAGCGAGGTCAACTTCTCGGGCCAATCCTCCCGCCTTAGCCTCCAACCCCGTCACAAGCCCATAGGGTTTAAACAGTTGGTCAACGGCAAATTCACCGGACTGGGTAGATCGGTGCCAACCGTTTAGATTGCTCGCTGCTGCGGCTTCAGGTGTCATCAAACTCAGCTGCACTTGCTGATGGACAGGAAAAAAGGCGTTATCGAAACCCTGATTGTGCGGGAACGACTGCTCAATATCTCCCTGATGCCACTTACCTACATGGGCAGTATTGTAACCGGATTGCTTTAAAACCTCAGCCAGCGTCACCTCATCTGCCGACAGTCCTTCGCCAACCAGGGCAACTTTCACTTCTTCCTGCCCGGCACGAACCGGGTGGCGACCCGTCAAAAAAGCCGTTCTCGTCGGAGTGCAAGAGGGCTCTGTATACATGCGCATAAGAGAAAGGCTCTCTGCGGCAAAATCGTTGATTTCCGGGGTATCAAAGCCCGTCACATAGTTCATTGGCCGACTGCCCATCAGGCCGAAACTCACATCGTCTATCAGGACAAAGAATATGTTTGGTGGGCGGTCATTATTGGCAGATCGAATAGCTGCAAGCTTTGCATCGACTTCGAGATCCTGCGCGTCCCATTGATCACCGAATTGCGCCCGAAGGAATTTGTACTCGCCATCATGTACAATCGGTTGGCCTTGTGCATGCAGAGTTGTTGCAGCAGCCAACGCGGCAAAAATGGTTCGAAAAAGCATCAAATCCCTCCAATTGACTATCGTCTCAAGGATAGCGGTTTGAGCCCACCAGTCAAACATTCAACAATTTGAAGTAGAGAGCCCCGTCAATCAAAAAAAGGCCCCCGCCTTCGCGGGGGCCCTTATCTCTCTCCAAAGACGGATCCGATCAGAGACCGGTAGAACGTTAATGGTGTTACCCTCTTCCAGGGTCACATTTTCTTTTTTGACGTCTTTCCGACGGCCCAGCTGGTCGAGGAACCTACCCCTCACCCATAAAGCGCGCGGGCCTCGGCGAAGGACAGCAGGCGACGGCCCTTCTCATCCCACAGATGCAGGCGCGCGTTGGCGAGGCTCTCACGGATGGTCATCTGGTTGCTGTTGGCCAGTTCATCATGATCGCGCAGCACCTCGGTCAGGCGATAGAACGGAATGCGGCTGTAGAGGTGGTGCACGTGATGGATACCGATATTCGCGCTGAACCACTGCAGCACGGACGGCAGGATGTAATGCGAGCTTCCGTGCAGGGCGGCCTCGTGCAATTGCCAGTCCTCATCGGTATCCCAATGTGTGTCCTCGAACTGGTGCTGCACGTAAAACAGCCACACACCCGCAGTCGCGGCAATCAGGGTTGAGGGCAGAAAGATCAGCAGCACCGGCATCAGGCCGCCAAAATAGTAAACGGCGACGAGGGCAGCCAGAATGGCAAGATTTGTGCCCATCGCGCTGATCCAGAACCTGACGCTGCCCGTCAAACCCAGCGGGAGGCGGTTTTGGAACAGGAACAGATAGCCGGGGCCTAGGACAAACAGTGTGATAGGGTTGCGGTACACGCGATACCAAAACCGGTTCATGGGCGTCTTTGACTGATACTCGGCAACAGTCAACGTGTGGATATCGCCCATTCCCCGTTTGTCCAAATTGCCCGAACTGTTGTGATGGTTGGAATGCGTACGGCGCCAGACGTCATACGGCGTCAGGGTCAAAACACCGATGACCCGCCCAACCCAGTCGCTGACCGACCGGTTCTTGAAGAACGCTCCGTGCCCGCAATCATGCTGGATCGCAAACAGGCGCAGCAGGAAGGCCGCGTTGAGAACGGCAATCGCAAAAGCCAGCCAATAGCTGACCGAAAGCGACATCCAGGACAGCGCCCATAAAACGAAAAAGGGGATAATGCTGACACCCAACTCAAAGGAGCTGCGCCACTGGTTCGGTTCGCGGTATTTGGCAAGTGTCGAAACCCAATCCCGCGCGGCGGTCACATCCGGTTTGTCCGGGGTCGAGAGATAGGGTTTTGTCATACGCCTGCCATGTCACTTCTGTTTGTAGAAACCGCATAGACTACCGTTCCGGCATAGCAAGCGAATTCTGGCTGAGGCGATTGCGTCGCGCTCATTTTCTTTGGTGTTGTTGCTCGGGAAACCTCCGCTTTCGCGGGTGCCTTCTTACTTATCCACAGTTGGACCCGATCAGAGTTAGGTATTCACGTCGATGGTGTAACCCTCTTATGTGGTCAAATTTGCTTTATTGACGTTTTGCGGCGGCCCAACTGATCACGGAACCTCCTGATTTTACCCCCCGCCCTGAAACACGTATCGTGAAACATGGCGATAGGTTTGGCCCTTGCGCAATACCGCACTGGGAAACCCTTGCTGATTGATTGAATCGGGCCAGACCTGTGGTTCCAAAGCGACGCCAGAATAAGGGCCGTAGGGTTGGCCGCCCAAGCCAATGCGTGGACCTTCATCCAAAGACGAACCGGAATAGACCTGCAAACCCGGCTCGGTCGTCTCTAGCTGCATCGTCAGACCCGAGGACAGGCCGGTCAACGTCGCCACAGGACGACAAGGCAGACGCTGATCGGACAGGCAGTAATTGTGATCGTATGCCCAGCCTCCTAAAGGTCGCGGTGACCGTAGGTCAAAGGGCGTGCCCTCAACGCTAAGCGCTTCACCTGTGGGAATGAGGTCCCCGTCAACAGGGGTGTAGCGTTCAGCGCGCACCATTAGTTCGTGTTTGCGGATGTCTGCGCCACCGTCGAGGTTGAAGTAGATATGCGGGGTCAGATTGCAGAGACTTGCCGACGTTGTCCGCGCTTCCATTTCAATACTCAATGTAGCGTCGGCCTCAACTCGGAAGGTCACTGTCGTTGCCAAGTCGCCGCCAAAGCCCATATGGCCATCAGGCAGGGTCAGCTGCAAAGTGACCGCTCCCGATGTAACGCTGGAAATTTCCCAGACCAGACAATCCATACCCTGCATTCCGCCGTGCAACGTATGAATACCCAAATAATTGCGATCCAGCTGGTAGCCAGCGCCATCCAGACTGTATGACGCACGCGCGATCCGATTGGCACAACGGCCCACCATGGCTCCTAGGTAAGCCGTGCTGTCTTCATAGCCTGCAATCTCTGGCCACCCCAATATCAGAGGATGCTCAAAATCCTGCACACGCAGATCCTGCAGCGTTGCGCCATAAGTCAAGATACGCGCAGAAAGCGCCCCCTGCCCTATTTCGATGCTTCTGACGATCTGACCATCCCGGGTTTTCCCGAAATCGCGAACCTGCTGTTCAGCCTGCATATCACCCGTCTCACTGCCTAGAGGTCACTGTGCACAGGTCCGGGCCAAGTTCAACGCGGCCAAACGAGCTGCGCCAACAAAAAAAGAGCCCCTGCATCAACAGGGGCCCTTTGTTCTTTTCCCAAAGACGGGTCCGATCAGAGACCGGTGCTTACGTCGATGGTGTTACCCTCTTCCAGGGTCACATATGCTTTTTTGACGTCTTTCCGCTTGCCCAACTGGCCGCGGAACCGCTTGACCTTGCCTTTGGTGATGGTGGTGTTGACCGCCTTCACCTTGACACCAAACAGCGATTCAACCGCTTCTTTGATCTGCGGTTTGTTGCTGTCGATCGACACTTCAAAGACAATCGCGCCGTTCTCAGACGCCATGGTCGACTTTTCAGTGATGATCGGCTTGCGGATCACGTCGTAGTGTTCTGCCTTCGCGCTCATTTCAGACGAGCCTCCAGTGCTTCGACAGCCGCTTTGGTGAGCACGAGAGTGTCACGCTTGAGGATGTCATAAACGTTTGCACCCATCGACGGCAGGATATCCAGACCTTCGATGTTGCGCGACGCCTTCAGGAAACCTTCGTTCACGGTCGCCCCGTCGATGACCAGAGCGCGTTTCCAGCCCAGGTTTGCAACCTGTTTGGCCAGTGCAGCGGTCTTGCCTTCGGCTTCGGCGTTTTCGATCACAACCAGTTCACCAGCTGCCATTTTGGCAGACAGCGCGTGGCGCAGACCGAGTTTACGGAACTTCTTCGGCAGGTCATGACCATGCGAACGCACGACCGGACCTTTGTAAACGCCACCACCCCGGAAGATCGGTGCCGAGCGAGCGCCGTGGCGTGCGCCACCGGTGCCTTTTTGGCGATAGATCTTCTTAGTCGAATAGGACACTTCCGAGCGGGTCTTGACCTTGTGGGTGCCAGCCTGAGCGTTGTTGCGCTGCCAACGGACCACACGGTGCAGGATGTCCGCGCGCGGCTCAAGGCCGAACAGATCGGCGTCCAGCTCGATGTTGCCGGCTTTGCCGCCGTCCAGTTTGATTACATCAAGTTTCATGCTTCACCACCTTCCGCGGGAGCTTCTTCCGCAGGTGCTTCAGTTGCAGCACCTTTTACGGCTGCCGGGAAAGGCAGGCCTTCCGGTGCTTTCTTCTTGACGGCGTCCTTGACGGTGACCCAGCCCGATTTCGGTCCGGGAACGGCGCCTTTGATGAAGACCAGACCACGGTCGGCGTCGGTTTTGACGACTTCCAGGTTCTGGGTGGTTACACGGGCAGCACCCATGTGACCGGCCATCTTCTTGCCTTTGAAAACCTTGCCCGGATCCTGACACTGGCCAGTCGAACCGTGCGAACGGTGGCTGATCGAAACACCGTGCGAGGCGCGAAGACCACCGAAGTTGTGGCGCTTCATTGCACCGGCAAAGCCTTTACCGATCGAGGTGCCCGAAACGTCAACTTTCTGACCTTCCAGGAAGTGTTCTGCCGAAATCTCGGCACCCACTTCGATCAGGCCATCTTCGGAGACGCGGAACTCGGCCAGCTTACGCTTAGGCTCGACCTTTGCAGCGGCATAGTGACCGCGCATGGCCTTCGAGGTGCGTTTTGCCTTGGCAGCACCAGCGCCCAGCTGAACGGCGGTGTAGCCGTCTTTGTCAGCAGTACGCTGTGCAACGACCTGCAGGCCGTCCAGGTGAAGAACGGTCACAGGGATCTGCTTGCCGTCTTCCATGAACAGGCGGGTCATGCCTACTTTTTTTGCGATAATACCAGAGCGCATAATCTATACCCTCCGATCTTACGACTGCAGCTTGATCTCGACGTCCACACCAGCGGCGAGGTCGAGCTTCATCAGCGCGTCAACGGTCTGGGGGGTCGGATCAACGATGTCGAGCAGACGCTTGTGCGTGCGGATCTCGAACTGGTCGCGGGATTTCTTGTCAACGTGAGGGCCACGGAGAACCGTGAACTTCTCAATCTTGTTCGGCAGCGGGATCGGGCCGCGCACGTTCGCGCCGGTCCGCTTGGCAGTATTGACGATCTCTTGCGTGCTGGCATCCAGAACGCGATAGTCAAATGCCTTCAGCCGAATACGGATGTTTTGGCTTTGCATAATAACAGCCTTTTATCAGGCGTTGAGGTTGAGAGGAGGACAAGCGCGCATCGCCAACCCTCTTCGAACCCAAAAGGCGGGAATCACCCCGCCTTGACGTTCTTATCGAGAACTCGCGCGACTTACAGGGGTGTGGGGGGATTGGCAAGGGGGAAATGTACTTCGCATGAGCACGCGAATGCAAGCCCACCACTAGTGAGCTCAACCTGAACGCCAAAAATATAGTAACACACAGTTTTTGAGTGACTGCAGCTTTGATCTGTCACTTTTAGATTGAGACTCAATTCAAGACTGTTAGCAGTACACCGAACACAAGCATTTCATACAGCAAGAAGGAAAATACATGCGTGGATTTGCAACCATTCTTGCGCCAGCCGTTTTGAGTGGCGCAGTTGTTCTTTCAACTACCTCGGCAGCGATGTCATTGGATCTCAATCAGCGCGCCCAAATCATTGAGAGTGTAGGTAAATTTGTTGAAGCCATCGGTTGCGCATACGAAGCGGACAATCAAGATGATCTCTTGGTAGCCGATCTGGGCACAGAAGAAATGGACGGTGCCAGTTACATAGCATTTCCAATGGTTGATGTTGGTTGCGCACAAGGATCCGGAACTATCTACTTCACACCGGTTGTACTGCGGGTCTCAGATTTTGGCTCTCAGGCAACTTACGTAGACTTGTGGGCTACTGCGCAAGTTGATTTCGTCAACATGCCAGCAAGATCTTTGGAATCTGTAGAAGCTCTGGATGCGAGTCACATTCGCATGACCGGATATGACTACCACGAAGACGATTCAAATTGCTGCCCGACCAAACGCGTGGACCGTGTATACAAACGGTACTTGGGAGGAGGAGAAGGATTGTGGGTCCCGGTGTTTGATTGACGCGATAAACCAAGCACAAAATCCACTCCCAAAAAAAGGCCGCCCCGAGGGAGCGGCCTACGACTAATTCCTTTCCGCGCAACGCGTGCTGACCATAGCAGGAATGCAAACAAAAAAGGGCGTCCCGAGGGACGCCCTTTTCGTTTGATATCTCGAGAGCGATTACTCGACGATTTTCGACACGACGCCGGCGCCGACGGTGCGGCCGCCTTCGCGGATGGCGAAACGCAGGCCGTTTTCCATCGCGATCGGTGCGATCAGTTCAACCTCGAACGACACGTTGTCGCCGGGCATAACCATCTCGGTGCCAGCTGCCAGGGTCACGGTGCCGGTCACGTCAGTCGTACGGAAGTAGAACTGAGGACGGTAGTTCGCGAAGAACGGAGTGTGACGACCGCCTTCTTCCTTGGTCAGGATATAGGCTTCGGCTTCGAACTTGGTGTGCGGTGTAACCGAACCTGGCTTACACAGAACCTGACCACGCTCAACGCCTTCACGGTCGATACCGCGCAGCAGGGCGCCGATGTTGTCGCCCGCTTCGCCGCGATCCAGCAGCTTGCGGAACATTTCAACACCAGTACAGGTGGTTTTCTGAGTGTCACGGATGCCGACGATTTCGATCTCGTCGCCAACGTTGATCACGCCACGCTCAACACGACCGGTCACAACAGTACCACGGCCCGAGATCGAGAATACGTCTTCGACCGGCATCAGGAACGGCTGGTCAACAGCGCGCTCAGGTGTCGGGATGTATTCGTCCACGGCCGCCATCAGCTTGCGGATCGATTCTTCGCCGATTTCCGGCTTGTTGCCTTCCATCGCGGCCAGAGCCGAACCTGCGATGACTGGAATGTCGTCGCCGGGGTAGTCATACGAAGACAGCAGCTCGCGGATTTCCATTTCCACCAGTTCCAGCAGTTCTTCGTCGTCAACCTGATCCACTTTGTTCATGAACACGACCATGGTCGGGATGCCAACCTGGCGGCCCAGCAGGATGTGCTCGCGGGTCTGCGGCATCGGGCCGTCAGCAGCGTTCACAACCAGGATCGCGCCGTCCATCTGTGCGGCACCGGTGATCATGTTCTTGACGTAGTCAGCGTGGCCGGGGCAGTCGACGTGCGCATAGTGACGCGTGTCGGTCTCGTATTCCACGTGGGCGGTCGAGATGGTGATGCCACGTGCTTTTTCTTCAGGCGCGCCGTCAATCTGGTCATACGCTTTGAAGTCACCGAAATACTTGGTGATTGCTGCGGTCAGCGTGGTCTTGCCGTGGTCAACGTGGCCAATCGTGCCGATGTTGACGTGCGGCTTATTACGCTCAAACTTTTCCTTTGCCATGATGGCCTCCTTTTTCGGTAATGAAGGGAGCCCCTGAACAGAGCTCCCTCAAATCTTCGCTTATGCGTATTTCGCCTGGATCTCGTCCGAGATGTTCTGCGGAACCGGATCGTAGTGATCGAACTGCATGGTGAACTGGGCACGGCCCGACGACATCGAACGCAGAGTGTTGATGTAGCCGAACATGTTCGCCAGCGGAACGAACGCGTCGATCGCGATGGCGTTGCCACGGTTTTCCTGACCGGAAACCTGACCCCGACGTGATGTCAGGTCGCCGATGATGCCGCCGGTGTATTCTTCCGGGGTGATCACTTCGACCTTCATGATCGGCTCAAGCAGTTTCGCACCGGCTTTGCGCATGCCTTCACGCATACCCATACGAGCCGCGATTTCAAACGCCAGAACCGAGGAGTCCACGTCGTGGTATTTACCTTCGATCAGGGCAACCTTGAAGTCGATCACGGGGAAGCCAGCCAGCGGGCCGCTATCCATGACGGATCTGATGCCTTTTTCGACACCCGGGATATATTCCTTGGGCACCGAACCACCAACAACGCGGGATTCGAACGAATAGCCTTCACCCGGCTCTGTCGGCGAGATGATCATCTTCACCTCAGCGAACTGACCCGAACCACCCGACTGTTTCTTGTGGGTGTAAACGATCTCGGCTTCGTGACCGATGGTTTCGCGATAGGCAACCTGCGGCGCACCAATGTTCGCTTCAACCTTGAATTCACGCTTGAGACGGTCAATCAGGATGTCCAGGTGAAGTTCGCCCATGCCCTTCATGATGGTCTGACCAGATTCCAGGTCAGTTTCCACGCGGAAGGATGGGTCTTCTGCGGCCAAACGGCCCAGACCCTGGCTCATTTTTTCCTGGTCAGCCTTGGTTTTCGGCTCAACCGCGATCTCGATCACCGGATCGGGGAAGGTCATCGTTTCCAGAACCACCGGATCGCCGGTCGCACACAGAGTGTCGCCGGTGGTGGTGTCTTTCAGACCTGCCAGTGCGATAATGTCACCTGCGAATGCTTCCGTGATTTCCTCACGATCATTCGAGTGCATCATCATCATCCGGCCGATACGCTCTTTCTTGCCCTTGGTCGAGTTCAGAAGCGTGTCGCCCTTGGCCAGAGTACCCGAGTAGATGCGGGTAAAGGTCAGCGAGCCAACAAAGGGGTCGTTCATGATTTTGAACGCCAGGCCCGAGAACGCCATGTCATCATCCGCGCGGCGGGCAATGTTACGGGTTTCTTCTTCGTCACCGGGTTTGAAGCCCATGTAATCGACAACGTCCAGCGGGCTGGGCAGATAGTCGATCACAGCATTCAACAGCGGCTGAACGCCTTTGTTCTTGAACGCCGAACCACCCAGAACCGGAACAAACGCGATTTCCAGAGTACCTTTGCGCAGCAGGGCGCGCAGGGTCGGAACGTCGGGCTCATTGCCTTCCAGGTATTCCATCATCGCGTCGTCGTCCATTTCGACGGCCGCTTCGACCATTTTACCGCGCCATTCGTCAGCCATGTCTTTCAGGCTGTCACGGATCGGTGCTTTTACCCAGCTTGCGCCCAGGTCTTCGCCCTGCCACAGCCATTCTTCCATGGTGACCAGGTCGATCAGGCCTTCCAGCTCGGTTTCTGCGCCGATTGGAATACCAACTGGAACAGCACGTGCGCCGGTACGATCTTCGATCATTGCAACGCAGTTGAAGAAGTCGGCGCCGATCTTGTCCATCTTGTTGACGAACACCATACGCGGAACCTTGTAGCGGTCAGCCTGACGCCACACGGTTTCGGTCTGGGGCTCAACACCGGCGTTTGCGTCCAGAACGCAGACGGCACCGTCGAGAACCGCCAGCGAACGTTCAACTTCAATGGTGAAGTCAACGTGGCCGGGGGTGTCGATGATGTTCAGGCGGTGCTTGGGCGAGTCAGCAGTTACACCGTCTTCGGTGCGTTCCCAAAACGTGGTGGTCGCCGCCGAAGTGATGGTGATGCCGCGTTCCTGCTCCTGCTCCATCCAGTCCATGGTGGCTGCACCATCGTGCACCTCACCGATGTTGTGGGATTTGCCGGTGTAATACAGGATGCGTTCCGAGCAGGTGGTTTTACCTGCATCGATGTGCGCCATGATACCGAAGTTACGGTAATGGTTGAGTGTATATTCGCGTGCCATTTTGATAAGCCTCTGGAATTACCAACGGTAATGGCTGAAGGCTTTGTTCGCCTCGGCCATCTTGTGGGTGTCTTCGCGCTTTTTCACGGCAGTACCGCGGGACTGTACGGCGTCCAGCAGTTCGCCCGCAAGGCGCTCTTCCATGGTGTTTTCGTTACGGCCACGCGCAGCAGTGATCAGCCAGCGGATGGCCAGTGCTTCGCGGCGCTCGGGGCGCACTTCGACCGGAACCTGATAGGTTGCACCACCAACCCGGCGCGAGCGAACCTCGACCGACGGTTTGATGTTGTCGAGTGCTTCGTGGAACACTTCGACAGGAGCGCGCTTGATCTTGCCTTCAACGCGGTCAAAGGCGTTGTAAACGATGCGCTCTGCGACCGACTTCTTGCCGTCGATCATCAGGTTGTTCATGAATTTGGTCAGTACCTTGTCGCCAAATTTGGCGTCAGGCAGGACTTCGCGTTTTTCGGCGGCGTGACGACGTGACATATCAGCCTCTCCTTCTTACTTGGGACGCTTCGCGCCGTATTTCGAACGACGTTGCTTACGGTCTTTGACGCCCTGGGTATCCAGAACACCGCGCAGGATGTGGTAACGGACACCGGGAAGGTCTTTTACACGGCCGCCACGGATCAGAACAACCGAGTGTTCCTGCAGGTTGTGGCTTTCACCGGGGATGTACGAGATGACCTCGAACCCGTTGGTCAGGCGCACTTTGGCAACCTTACGCATAGCGGAGTTCGGCTTTTTCGGTGTGGTCGTATACACACGAGTACAGACGCCGCGCTTCTGCGGGCACTGCTCCAGGTGCATGGACTTCGAGCGTTTTACTTTGGGCTGACGCGGCTTGCGGATCAGCTGTTGAATAGTTGGCATTCCGGTTTCTTCCCCGTTTTGCAACACACATGACATGCACGCGCATTGCGTGCGGCTAAACTTGCTGCGTTCGTGCGTCCACAAGCGCAAAACCCGCGAGCGTTCCCATTCCGAGGTGAACGTCGCGGTTTGTTATCAGAGGGCGCGAACGATAAAAGTGTCCGGGCCTTGACCAGTTCATTACTGGAATCGGTTGTGGGGCGGCCCCCGGCACCGAGATGACGCGCGTATATGGGGAGTCGGCCCGAGTGTCAACAGCACATACCCGACAAGCCGATTGGCAGCGTTTTATCAAGACTTAGCTGCAGCTTCCAGCGCTACTCGCCCGTTGCCGGCAATTGCGGATTTCTGCATAGTGGCCACGAAACTTTTTGATGGACGAAACATGCAAGTCATTGGCCTGTGCCGCTTTTCCTACCCCGCGATCGGCGGCTATCAGGTAGAACACGAAACTGTCGAAGAGCGTCGTCAATACCTGTACAATCCAGAGCGGCTGGAAGAACGGTTTCGTCTGTTCGAAACCACCACCATGCCCGGTTTTCGGGAACAGACAGACGAGGACTTTGAACTGGTGGTGCTAACCGGTGAATGCCTTCCCCAAAAGTCCATGGACCGACTGTATGATCTAACCTCGGGCATCAGGCAGATCCGCATCGTCAAGCGCACACCAGCCCGGCATCGCCCAGTTGTCAAAGAGGTTCTGCACAGCGCCCGCACCGACCCGGATCAGCCGTGCCTCCAGTTCCGGCATGATGACGATGACGCCGTCTCGGTCGACTTTGTCGAACGTCTGCGCCTTGCGGCGATTGACGCTAAAGGACTGACCAGGAATAGCCAAACGGTCGGGCTGGATTTCAACAGCGGGTTTCTGGCGCGTTTTGGACCGGATGGCATTCGCGCCACCCAGGTGTTCCGGTCCCTTTTGGGCGTAGGGTTGGGGATGTATATTGCCGGCGGCTGCAAACACACGATCATGAGCTTCACGCACCATAAGATCGGTCGTTTCATGCCCGTGATCAGCTATCCCGACGCGCCCATGTGGGTGCGTACGCTGAACAACTTCAACGACTCCCCCCATGCCCGCGCCAGCAAGACCGGGCTGTCCCCACTGACACCGGAACAAGAAGGCGAGTTCATTGCGCGATTTGCCATTGAACAGGACAAGGTGCGGCGGGCTCACTCGGCAGGTTGAGACTGCCGTTCCCGGAACAGCGTGAACAGCCCCGCACCCACGACCAGAACAGCGCCCAACATCGTGATCGTATCAGGCCAATCGCCAAAAATGACCCAACCCAGCCCCAAAGCCCAGATCAGGCTGGAATACCGGAACGGCGCGATAAAACCGACGTCGCCTTCGCGCATGACCATGACGCTGCAAAGATATCCGGTCAGAACAAAGACCGCGGCTGAGGCCACCATTATGCCTGCGCCCGGCGTTACCGGCTCCCACCCTGTGACTGCAGTTGCGATCCCTGCGGCCACTGTAATGGAAACCGTCGTCGCCAATGTGACCGTCAAGGACGGAACATGGGTGGACATACGCCTGGTAATCAGGTCGCGTGCGGTGACGGATGCCACGGCAATCAGAGCGTAAATCGCGTAAAGACTGAACCCATCAGGCCCCGGCCGTACAATCAGCAACATTCCTGCAAAGCCCATCCCGATCGCTAGAATGCGGCGCCAGCCGATATGTTCACCAAAGAACAAAACAGCCCCCAATGTCACCGTAAGTGGCAACGCCTGAAGAACGGCCGTTACATTTGCAAGCGGCATATGCAAAAGCGCTGTCAGAAAGAAGAATGTGGCCGACAACTCGGCCAGGCAGCGTGCAGCAACAAGCCACTTGTCGTGGCGCGGAAAGTTCAGGTGCAGCGCCCCAAGATGACGCGCCATCAGAAACACCAATAACGTCGCCAAGAGGCCACGCATCGCAACCATCTGAAACAGCGGCAAGTCTGCCCCCGCAACTTTGATCAATGCATCATTAACGGTAAAGGCTGCCATGCTGCCCATCATCAGCATAGCGCCCTTCACATTCGGGTTCATAGTCGCAGAATCCAATACTCAAAAGAAACACGGATCATTGGCCGTAAGTCCTTGTGAGATGTCAATATGCAACCACGGACCCGTCGGTCAGTCGGGCAAGATCACCAGTGTGTGGTCTATACCGGCAAGGGCCGCGTCTATGCGCTGGGCAATCTCAACCCAATCACCCCCAGCCAATCCTGCGCCAATCATCGGATAGCCGATCCGCGATGCGGGAAATGTGCGTGCAATCTTCGAAAAACAACCCGAGATCGCGTCATATTCCACAAGCGGCCCCGGCCCCTCCCAATGAAACTGGGTATAGGCATTAACCACCGCAAACTCGGTCGTACCCCGCGTGATCTGGACCGAAGAAATCGTTCCGAGTTTTGATCGGGACCCAAGGTCCGTCTGCTTGTCGGCCTCAAGCGCATCAGGGAATTCCACCGCAATCGCCCGTGCTATCCCGGCCCCCATCGCATGGAAGCAATTGCAACCGTGAACGATGACATCAAACTCACCATTCAGTGCAAGCTGTATCAAATCACCTTTGATTGTATGCATCATGCATCCCTTGGTCAGTGGGTCGCTGTCTTCGAGACTATTCAGTTGTATCACGATTGGGCGAAAGCGCACCAAGGGCAAAAGAAAAGGCCCCGCAAAATCGCAGGGCCTTTCCGTATTTCTATGATGAGGAAGTTACTCGCGGCTTTCCGGTGTTTCCACCAGAACGTCCAGCTCGTCACCGACCATATCGTCATCCATGACCGGCGCAGCCAGAGCAGCGGCCGCTTCGGCCTCTTCCCGGCGGGCTTCGATCACGACGTTGTCGCGGCCTTGCGCAACCTGGCGCACGGCCTGAGTGGCCCCACCGGTACCGGCTGGGATCAGGCGACCAACGATGACGTTCTCTTTCAGGCCAACCAGTTTGTCCTTCTTGCCCTGAACCGAAGCTTCGGTCAGCACGCGGGTGGTTTCCTGGAACGACGCCGCCGAGATGAACGAACGTGTCTGCAGCGAGGCTTTGGTGATCCCCAGAAGGATCGGTTCGCCCTGAGCCGGACGTCCGCCGCGGGCCAACGTCTTTTCGTTGGCTGCGTCAAACTCCTGCTTGTCGACATGTTCGCCTTTCAGCAGGGTGGTGTCGCCCGAATCCAGGATCTCCCACTTCTGCAGCATCTGGCGCACGATGACCTCGATGTGCTTGTCGTTGATCTTCACGCCCTGCAGACGATAAACGTCCTGCACTTCGTCGATCATGTAATCCGCCAGCGCTTCAACACCCATGATGGACAGGATGTCATGCGGAGCCGGGTTACCGTCCATCAGGTATTCACCCTTCTGGATGAAGTCCCCTTCGGCGACCGGGATGTGCTTGCCCTTGGGTACCATGTACTCGATGGTCTCCATGGACTCGTCAGCCGGCTCGATGCTGATGCGGCGCTTGTTCTTGTAGTCGCGGCCAAAGCGCACGTAACCATCGGCTTCTGCGATGATCGCGTGATCTTTCGGACGACGGGCTTCGAACAGTTCGGCCACACGTGGCAGACCACCGGTGATGTCCTTGGTCTTGGCGCCTTCACGCGGGATACGCGCAACGACTTCACCAGCCTCGATTTTTTCACCGTCTTCGATCGACAGGATAGCATCCACCGACATCGGATAGTGAACCGGGTTGCCCGCATCATTGCGGACCGGCTCGCCATCTTCACCAACCAGAATGATCTCGGGCTTGAGGTCGCTGCCTTTGGGGGCGGCGCGCCAGTCGATCACGATTTTCTGGGTCATGCCGGTTGCATCGTCGGTCTCATCGCGGACAGCAATGCCCGAAACAAGGTCAACATACTTCGCGGTACCGGCTTTCTCGGCGATGATCGGCAGGGTGTAGGGGTCCCACTCGTACAGCTTGTCGCCACGGGCAACCTTGGCGCCGTCCTTGACGAACAGCTTGGAGCCGTAGCCCAGCTTGTGGCTGGCACGTTCCTCGCCGTGTTCGTCCTTGATCACCAACTTCATGTTCCGACCCATGACCAAGATTTCGCCCACGGAATTGGCCAGAACCTGCGGGTTCTCGAACGACACCACACCGTCTTGGCTGGCTTCCTGGAACGACTGCTGACCACCTTGGGCAACACCGCCGATGTGGAAGGTCCGCATCGTCAGCTGTGTACCAGGTTCACCGATGGACTGGGCGGCGATGATGCCGACAGCCTCACCCGTGTTGACCCGCGTACCACGTGCAAGGTCACGACCATAGCAGGTGGCACAAACGCCTTCCTCGGACTCACAGGTCAGAGGCGAGCGGATGCGCATCGAAGCAACACCGGCCTCGTCAATGGTGTCGGCCATGCGTTCGTCGATCAACTGACCCGCAGCGACCAGAACCTCTTCCGTACCCGGACGCAGAACGTCATCGGCCGAAACACGACCCAGCACACGTTCGGCCAGCGATGCAACAACCTCACCATCGTTGACCGCGGCTTCGGCGGTGATCGCACGTTCAGTACCACAGTCGATCTCACGAACGATGCAGTCCTGAGCCACGTCCACCAGACGACGGGTCAGGTAACCCGAGTTCGCCGTCTTCAGAGCGGTATCCGACAGACCTTTACGGGCACCGTGGGTCGAGTTGAAGTACTCGAGAACGGTCAGACCTTCTTTAAAGTTCGAGATAATCGGCGTCTCGATGATGTCACCGTTCGGCTTGGCCATCAGACCACGCATACCGCCCAGCTGTTTCATCTGAGTAACCGAGCCACGCGCACCCGAGTGGGCCATCATGTAGACCGAGTTCGGTTCCTGTTCGGAGCCATCCTCTGCCCGATCCGAAGACGAGATCGTGCCCATCATCGCATCGGTGACGCGGTCGTTACACTTCGACCAGGCATCGACAACTTTGTTGTACTTTTCGCCCTGTGTGATCAGTCCGTCCATGTACTGCTGTTCAAAGTCTTTTACCTGACTGCGGGTCTCATCAACGATGCCCCACTTATCATCAGGGATGACCATGTCGTCCTTACCGAACGAGATGCCCGCCTTGAACGCTTCTTTGAAACCCATCGACATGATCTGGTCACAGAAGATAACCGACTCTTTCTGACCGCAGTAACGGTAGACAGTGTCGATCACCTGCTGCACTTCTTTCTTCCGCAGCAGACGGTTGACCAGCTCGAACGGCGCCTTGTTGTTCATCGGCAGCAGCGCACCCAGGCGCAGACGGCCCGGAGTTGTCTCGAAACGCTTCTGAACTTCGTTGCCTTCGTCGTCGATCTGCGTGATCCGCGCGGTGATCTTGGTGTGCAGGTGCACTTCGCCGGAATCCAGCGCGTGCTGAACTTCGTCGATCGAACCAAACACCTTACCTTCGCCGGGCATGCCTTCGCGTTCCAAGGTCACATAGTACAGACCCAGGATCATATCCTGCGACGGAACGATGATCGGCGCACCGTTTGCAGGCGACAGAACGTTGTTCGTCGACATCATCAGAACACGGGCTTCCAGCTGGGCCTCAAGGCTGAGGGGCACGTGAACCGCCATCTGGTCACCGTCGAAGTCGGCGTTAAAGGCCGAACAGACCAGCGGGTGCAGCTGGATGGCTTTACCTTCGATCAGGACCGGCTCGAACGCCTGAATGCCCAAACGGTGCAGCGTCGGCGCACGGTTCAGCATAACAGGGTGTTCGCGGATCACCTCGTCGAGGATATCCCACACTTCGGGACGCTCTTTCTCGACCAGTTTCTTCGCCTGCTTCACGGTCGAAGACAGACCCTTGGCTTCAAGGCGCGAGTAGATGAACGGCTTGAACAGCTCCAGCGCCATCTTCTTGGGCAGACCACACTGGTGCAGCTTGAGTTCCGGACCGGTCACGATGACCGAACGGCCCGAGAAGTCGACGCGCTTACCCAAAAGGTTCTGACGGAAGCGACCCTGCTTACCTTTCAGCATGTCCGACAGCGATTTCAGCGGACGCTTGTTGGCACCGGTAATCACGCGCCCACGACGGCCATTGTCGAACAGAGCGTCCACGGATTCCTGCAACATCCGCTTTTCGTTGCGGACGATGATGTCAGGTGCGCGCAGTTCGATCAGACGCTTCAGACGGTTGTTCCGGTTGATGACGCGGCGATACAGATCGTTCAGATCCGAAGTCGCGAAACGGCCACCATCCAGCGGAACCAGCGGACGCAGTTCCGGCGGAATGACTGGGATCACGGTCATCACCATCCACTCAGGCCGGTTGCCCGACTCGAGGAAAGATTCAACAACCTTCAGACGTTTGATGATCTTCTTGGGCTTCAGTTCACCGGTTGCTTCGGCCAGATCAGCGCGCAGCTGCTCGGCTTCGGCTTCCAGATCGATCTGAGCCAGCATCTCACGGATAGCTTCCGCACCGATGTTCGCCGTGAACGCGTCCATGCCATAGGCATCCTGCGCGTCCATGTACTCTTCTTCGGTCAGCATCTGGCCATAAGACAGGTCGGTCAGACCGGGCTCGATGACTACATAGTTTTCAAAGTACAGAACACGTTCCAGATCGCGCAGCGTCATGTCCAGCATCAGACCGATGCGGGACGGTAGCGATTTCAGGAACCAGATATGTGCGACAGGCGCGGCCAGTTCGATGTGGCCCATACGCTCGCGGCGGACTTTCTGCAGGGTGACTTCCACACCGCATTTCTCGCAGACAACGCCGCGATACTTCATCCGCTTATATTTGCCGCACAGACATTCGTAATCTTTGATCGGGCCAAAGATACGCGCGCAGAACAGACCGTCACGCTCGGGCTTGAACGTCCGGTAGTTGATGGTTTCGGGTTTCTTGATCTCGCCATAGGACCAAGACAGAATCCGCTCGGGCGACGCCAAGGAGACTTTGATCTCGTCAAAGACTTTCGGCGGCGTCAGCGGGTTGAACGGGTTATTGGTGATTTCCTGGTTCATTTTGCGTCCTTACAAATTGGGATGGGATGAGTGTGGGGCGTTGCCGCCCCTACTCTTCCTCCGCATCCAGGAGTTCCATATTCAGGCCGAGGCCACGGACTTCTTTAACCAGAACGTTGAACGATTCCGGTACGCCCGCTTCAAAGTTATCCTCGCCTTTGACGATCGACTCATACACCTTGGTCCGGCCGGCGACGTCATCCGATTTCACGGTGAGCATCTCCTGCAGGGTGTAGGCGGCGCCATAAGCTTCCAGGGCCCAGACCTCCATCTCACCAAAGCGCTGACCACCGAATTGCGCCTTACCACCCAGCGGCTGCTGGGTAACCAGGCTGTAAGGCCCGGTCGAACGCGCGTGGATTTTGTCGTCCACAAGGTGGTGCAGTTTCAGCAGGTACTTGATGCCCACGGTCACCGGACGCGCGAATTGCTCACCCGTACGACCGTCGAACAGAACCGACTGACCGCTTTCCGAGAAGCCCGCACGCACCAGCGCGTCGTTGACGTCAGCCTCTTTGGCTCCGTCAAAGACGGGGGTCGCGATCGGAACACCGCGGGTCACGTTGCCCGCAGCTTCAATCAGGTGACCTTCGTCCATGCCGGCAATGCCTTCTTCATAGACATTCTCGCCATAGGCCAGCTTCATCGCTTCGCGAACCGGGGTCAGGTCGCCGGAGCGGCGGTATTCACCCAGTGCTTCGTCGATGTTCAGACCCAGACCGCGTGCGGCCCAACCCATATGGGTTTCAAGGATCTGTCCAACGTTCATACGCGAAGGCACGCCCAGTGGGTTCAGACAGAAGTCAACCGGAGTACCATCAGCCAGGAACGGCATGTCTTCCATCGGAACAACCTTGGAGATCACGCCTTTGTTCCCGTGACGACCGGCCATCTTGTCGCCCGGCTGCAGCTTACGCTTCACGGCGATGAAGACTTTGACCATCTTCATCACACCCGGCGGCAGATCGTCACCACGACGGACTTTCTCGACCTTGTCCTCGAAACGGGCATCCAGAGCGCGCTTGAGCACTTCGTATTGCTCATTCAGAGCCTCTACGATCTGTGCGTCCTTTTCGTCTTCCAGTGCCAGCTGCCACCACTGACCACGGGTCAGCATGTCCAGCAGTTCCTCGGTGATCACCGATCCCGCCTTGACGCCTTTCGGGCCTTTGACAGCGGTTTTACCCAGGATCAGGCCTTGCAGACGCGCGTAGATGTTGCGGTCAAGGATCGCCAGCTCGTCATCCCGGTCACGGGCCAGACGTTCGACTTCCTCACGCTCGATCTGCAACGCACGCTCGTCTTTCTCGACGCCGTGACGGTTGAAGACGCGGACTTCCACGACAGTCCCGTAATCACCCGGCTTCACGCGCAGCGAAGTATCGCGCACATCAGATGCTTTTTCACCAAAGATGGCGCGCAGCAGCTTTTCTTCCGGGGTCATCGGGCTTTCGCCCTTCGGAGTGATCTTGCCGACCAAAATATCGCCCGGCTCAACATCCGCGCCGATGTAAACGATGCCAGCCTCGTCGAGGTTGCGCAGCGCTTCTTCACCGACGTTCGGAATGTCGCGGGTGATCTCTTCCGGGCCCAGCTTCGTGTCACGGGCGGCGACTTCGAATTCCTCGATATGGACCGAGGTAAAGACGTCATCACGCGCAATACGTTCGCTGATCAGGATCGAGTCTTCGTAGTTGTAACCGTTCCACGGCATGAACGCGACGACCACGTTTTTACCCAGCGCCAGCTCACCGATATCGGTGGACGGACCATCGGCAACAACCTCGCCTTTCGTGACAGTGTCGCCAACTTTCACCAGCGGACGCTGGTTGATGCAGGTGTTCTGGTTCGAACGCTGGAATTTGCGCAGACGATAGATGTCCACACCCGCGTCGCCCAGTTCCAGATCTTCGGTAGCACGAATAACGATACGCTGGGCGTCGACCTGGTCAATGATGCCGGCACGTTTCGCCTGAATCGCAGCACCCGAGTCGATGGCAACCTTTTCCTCAATACCGGTGCCGACCAGCGGCGCCTCGGCCCGCAGCAGCGGAACCGCCTGACGTTGCATGTTCGAACCCATCAGGGCGCGGTTGGCGTCGTCATTTTCAAGGAACGGGATCAGCGATGCAGCAACCGATACCAACTGTTTCGGGCTGACGTCGATCAGGTCCACATTCTCGCGCGGGGCGAGAGTGTAGTCGCCCGACTGACGGGTCGAAACCAGATCGTTGATGAACTTGCCATCCGCATCCAGTGTCGCGTTCGCCTGCGCCACAGTGTGACGCATTTCTTCGGTCGCGGACATGTAGTGAACCTCATCGGTCACCTCGGCGTCTTTGACGACGCGGTACGGTGTTTCGATGAAGCCATACTTGTTCACGCGGGCAAAGGTGGCCAGCGAGTTGATCAGACCGATGTTTGGGCCTTCCGGCGTTTCAATCGGGCACATCCGACCATAGTGGGTCGGGTGTACGTCGCGCACCTCAAAGCCCGCACGTTCACGTGTCAGACCACCGGGGCCAAGCGCCGAGAGACGGCGTTTGTGGGTGACTTCCGACAGCGGGTTGGTCTGGTCCATGAACTGCGACAGCTGCGACGAGCCGAAGAATTCGCGAACAGCAGCAGCAGCCGGTTTCGCGTTGATCAGGTCCTGCGGCATGACGGTGTCGATCTCGACCGACGACATACGCTCTTTGATCGCGCGCTCCATGCGCAGCAGGCCAACGCGGTACTGGTTTTCCATCAGTTCGCCGACAGAACGCACACGACGGTTGCCCAGGTGGTCGATATCGTCGATGTCACCTTTGCCGTCGCGCAGCTCAACCAGCGCCTTGATGCAGGCCACGATGTCTTCGCGGCGCAGGGTGCGCAGGGTATCCGGCGCATCCAGAGCCAGACGCATGTTCATCTTCACGCGGCCAACGGCGGACAGGTCATAACGTTCGCTGTCGAAGAACAGCGTGTCGAACAGTGCCGAGGCCGCTTCGACGGTGGGCGGTTCACCTGGACGCATAACACGGTAGATATCCATCAGCGCGGTGTCCCGGCCCATGTTTTTATCTGCCGCCATGGTGTTGCGCATGTACGGACCGACGTTGATGTTGTCGATGTCCAGAACCGGAATCTCGGTGACGCCGGCATCGATCAGCTCTTTGACAGTGCCGCCGATCAGATCGCCGTCCTTGTCATATTCAAGCGTCAGCTCATCACCGGCTTCGACGTAGATCGCACCGGTTTCTTCATTGATGACGTCTTTGGCGACGAATTTGCCAACGATATGATCGAATGGAACAAGCAGGTTGGTGACAGTGCCTTCGTCGATCAGTTTCTTGACAGCGCGCGGTGTGACCTTTTTGCCTGCTTCAGCAATCACTTCACCCGATTTCGCATCAATCAGATCATAAGTCGGACGGGTACCGCGCACACGTTCCGGGAAGAACGGAGCGATCCAACCCTTCTTCTTGTCCAGCTTGTAGGACACGGTGTTGTAGTACGCGTCCATGATCGCTTCCTGATCCAGACCCAGCGCATAAAGCAGGGTCGTCACAGGCAGTTTGCGGCGACGGTCGATACGGGCGAACACGATGTCCTTGGCGTCGAACTCAAAGTCCAGCCAGCTGCCGCGATACGGGATGATGCGGCAAGCAAAGAGCAGTTTACCCGAAGAGTGGGTCTTGCCCTTGTCGTGGTCAAAGAACACGCCGGGCGAACGGTGCATCTGGGACACGATCACACGCTCGGTGCCGTTCACGATGAACGTACCATTGGGCGTCATCAGGGGCATGTCGCCCATGAATACGTCCTGTTCTTTAATGTCTTTGACGGATTTGGCGCCGGTGTCCTCATCGACATCGAACACGATCAGACGCAGAGTGACCTTCAGCGGCGCGCTGTAGGTCATGTCGCGCTGCATGCACTCTTCGACGTCATATTTAGGTTTTTCCAGATCGTATTTCACGAACTCCAGAACGGAGGTTTCGTTGAAATCCTTGATCGGGAAGACCGATTGGAACACGCCTTTGATGCCTTCGCCGTCTGTGGGCACATCTGCATCGCCGGAGCGCAGGAATAGATCATAAGAGGATTTCTGGACCTCAATGAGGTTCGGCATCTCCAGCACTTCGCGGATTTTGCCGTAATATTTACGAAGACGTTTCTGGCCAAGGAACGTTTGAGCCATGTCAGATGTCACCTTTCGATGTTCTCAGCGGACAAAGACACCGTCGGGCCCCGGTGCCTTGCACATTAGAGACGACACGTCCGGATCAATTCGTGGCCACCGTCCCGAATGGCAGCCTCCCGATCCGCGAACCGCGTCTTAGAAAACACCCCAATTTTCAGAGGCCCTTTCTAAGACAGGTTCGGCTGGACCCGGATTTCTCCGGATCCAGCCAATTTCTGCGGCACATCAGCGATGCACCTGTCGAATGGCTTAGGCCAGCTCGACTTCGGCGCCAGCTGCTTCCAGCTTGCCTTTGACTTCTTCGGCTTCGTCTTTCGACACGCCTTCTTTGATCTTGCCGCCAGCTTCGACCAGTTCTTTGGCTTCTTTCAGGCCCAGACCGGTGATGCCGCGAACTTCTTTGATCACGTTGATTTTCGAAGCGCCGGCGTTCTTCAGAACGACGTCGAATTCGGTTTTTTCTTCCTCAGCTGCGCCACCGGCGTCGCCACCGGCTGCCATGACAACTGCGCCGCCTGCTGCGGGCTCGATGCCATATTCGTCTTTGAGGATGGTTTTCAGTTCTTGTGCTTCCAGCAGGGTCAGACCCACGATGCTTTCTGCGAGTGCTTTCAGATCAGCCATTTTATCAGCTCTTTCCGTTTACAGTGTGTGTTCCAACGTCAGGGTAGTTACCCTACGCAGATCATTCAGTGCCAACCGCTTACGCAGCTTCCGCCTTCTCTTCGATGGTGGAAAGGATGCTTGCGATGTTGCTTGCAGGTGCGCCAATTGCGCCAGCGATGTTCGAAGCAGGTGCGCCCAGCATGCCCGCGATAGTAGCAATAAGCTCCTCGCGCGAAGGCATTTTGGACACGGCTTCGACGCCGGCACGATCCAGAGCGTTCTCACCCATTGCACCGCCAAGAATTTCGAACTTTTGGTTCTCTTTGGCGTAGTCCTGGGCCACTTTGGCTGCTGCCACAGGATCCTCGGAATAGGTCAGAACGGTCATCCCTGTCAGCAGGTCGGCCATGCTTTCACACGGCTTACCCTCAAGGGCGATTTTGGCGAGCCTGTTCTTGGCAACACGCACGGAGCCACCCGCGTCACGAGCACGTGCGCGAAGGTCCTGCATCTCGGCAACTGTCAGACCGGCGTAGTGAGCAACCACTACGACGCCAGAGCTTTCGAAGATTTGGCCGAGTTCCTCGACCACTTTCTCTTTCTGGGCTCTATCCACAGTTCTCTCCAAGTTTGGGGCGATATCTCACCCCGGCTCATATTTGCCGCAGCTTTCGCTCCGGCGTTCAGGTCCGTTGTTACGGGATTGGCCAAAATTCGCCCGAGGGTTGGACCCCCCAGAATTCTTTGGTCTTACCCGTCTCAGGCAGGGAATTAAGGGGCCACATGGCACCACCCACCGTCTTGGACGAAACAAAATAAAGCGCACGACGAATCGCACGCTTTACTTCGTAGCCCTACTTAGGGCAGATGGGGCCGGTTTCCAAGGGGTAAATTGCGGTTTCCGCAGGTTCGCAACAGCACCTGTCGAAAACGATTTCCACCCCGTTTAGGGCTTAGCGTGTATATAGGCGCGGATTTGCGCAGCACAACGCGCAAACGCCAAATCAAGCAGCCCCAAGCATCGACTTTCCGTTGACATGGACATCGCACTGTTATCCTGTCCGGAGACTGGACAATAGCACTCAGGACTTGGCCCGTTGGCTGGAACGCTGCCCCTTTCAGACGAAGAAGATGCCCGCGTCGCCTTATTTATCGACGAGTTTTCAAACCAGTTCCTGAAAGAGCCCATCCGCCGTTATGAATGTATCTACCGATCGCACGCGTTCGACGACACGCGGTCCGTCGTGATCCTGCATACCGCAGCGCAGGCTTTCGCCCTTAAGATCGATACGCAATCGCCAGACACCGGGCGATTGAAGGACGAGTATGACCTGCTCGTCGAACTGTACCGATTTTTTGAGGGCAATGAGACCTCGCGCGTTGTCCGACCCGTTTACCTCTCGCCAGGTGGTGCTTTTCTGGTGACCGAATACATCAATCGGCCAACCGCCGTTGATCTGATCTACAACAGCAAAGACGATGATCAGGTCGCCCAGGTGTACCGTCGCGCGGGGTCGTGGCTGAACGATCTCCACAGTCGCAACCCGCCTGTTCGTTACGCCTTTCGCCCCAGGTGGATGACAGACAGCCTGAAAGAACTGATGACGGCCGTTCCCAACAAAATCGCGAACCAAAGCCGGACAATGGTGAACCTGATGCTGTCCGAAGGGACCCGCCTGAAGGGCACCGAGGACCTGCGCGTGTTTTCACATGGCGATTATCACGGGCAGAACCTTATTGTGGGACAGGGGAAAACGATCGGACTGGATTTCACCGAAGCCCGCGACAAGCTGGCGGTCTACGATATCGTCGATTTTCTGAAGGCGGATATCTTTCGGAATGGCGGCACATTGGGTGTCGACCGAAGCGGTATCCTTAAAAGAAACAAAGACATGTTCTTTCGCCTTTACCGACATCCTGTCAATGTTGAAATCTTGGATTATTGTCTCCGCGGACGGCTATTGAAAGACTGGTTGGCCTTGTGGCGGAACGACCACGAATGCAGCGATTTCGAAAAAGACAAGCGGCAAAGACTGGGCGATCGCCTGCAGATCGCGTTCCAACACCGTTGAGCTGGATGGATGGTCAGCGTAAATGACGAGATTGTGAGCGACATCGCGCAAATCTTAGTTGACCGAACCATCCCAAGAAACGTTATCCCAAACCATAACCCACGCGGCGTTTGTCAGTTTAGGCCGACAAAAACCGCCACACAGAAGGTAAGTCGCTTACATGGTTCTCCGCAGTTTTTTTGCTCAGGACAGCTCCAGCCTGGTCGCTACATTCGTCCCGGATACAGCTGACGCGAACGATATCGTGGTCGGAGGCTCGATCATCAACAATTCGGACACACCGGATGGCACCATCTTTACCTACTCGGGCGGCACCGGTACCACCATCACACTGGATGACACTGCTGGCAGCCCTGACGTTTTCGACGATGACCTGCCAGCTGGCCACGTCATCACGGATGGTGGCGGCATAGTGACAAACGGCATGCAGGTAGAATCCGAGTCAATTATCACTGTGCGAGCCCTGGATGACGATCTCAACCCGACCGGTCCAGAAATCACCATCTATGTGTTTTCCCAAGGCGGCGTGACGCAGGACGTTTGGGGCTATGCTACATCTGCCCCGCTAGATCCCGGAACGTCGTATGTCAAAACCGGCGGTTCGAATGCCGGGTCGTCGGCGTATGCTGACTATGTTACCTGCTTTGGGCCGGGAACCCTTATCGAGACTGCAGACGGTATCGTCGAGGTTCAAGACCTCATCAAAGGTCAACGCGTCTGGACACGGGACAGCGGATTTCAACCGATCCTCTGGATCGGAACGACCGAGGTTCATGGTCATGGGTCATTTGCTCCGGTGGTGATCGAGGCCGGCGCTATCGGGAACACGAAAGAGCTGGTGGTTTCGCAACAGCATCGAATTCTGATCGGCTCTCCTGCCACTGACATGCTTTTTGGATCATCCGAAGTGTTCGTGGCCGCCAAGAACCTGTGTGGCATTCCAGGGGTTTCGATCTGCCCAACGGATCGCATCACCTACACTCACTTCATGTTCGACCGACACCACATTGTCCGATCCAACGGCGCGCTGACAGAAAGCTACTATTATGGCGAAAGCGCAAAATACGCACTGTCGTCCCCGCAACGATCTGAAATCCTGGCGCTATTCCCATCAATCGAAGATGTCAGCGATGCGTTTCGACACACCGCAGTCCCAACAATCAGCGCGCGTGAGGCCGGTGTATTGCGCGCATATATCTAAGCCGTAGAGGTCAGACGCGCGCAGTCTTAAACTGCAGCTTCCGCCTGGCGCAGGCCACTTGAATGCCGCCTTCACGCGGACAGCCTGATCATCTTTAAGTAAGAAAATCCCGGGCGGTTCGCACCACCCGGGATTTCATCTTCGCGGTATTACAATTGGGCTTATTCGCCCGATGCCGCAGCAACATCCAAAGTCACGCCAGGGCCCATTGTCGAGCTCAGCGCGATTTTCTTCATGTAGGTGCCTTTGGCACCTGTCGGTTTGGCCTTGGCCACGGCCGAGATAAAGGCGCGGACGTTTTCGACCAGCTTGGCTTCGTCGAAGGACGCTTTGCCAACACCGGCGTGCACAACGCCGCCTTTTTCTGCCTTGAACTGAACTTCACCACCCTTGGCTGCTTCCACGGCCGCTTTCACGTCCATGGTCACGGTCCCAACTTTGGGGTTCGGCATCAGGTTGCGGGGGCCCAGAACTTTGCCCAGACGACCGACGATCGGCATCATGTCCGGGGTGGCAATGCAGCGATCGAATTCGATGGTGCCGCCCTGAATGGTTTCCATCAGGTCCTCTGCGCCAATGATATCCGCACCTGCTTCTTTCGCTTCGTCAGCCTTGGGGCCACGAGCGAACACAGCAACGCGCATGGTTTTACCGGTGCCATTTGGCAGGCCGACAACACCACGAACCATCTGGTCCGCGTGACGGGTGTCAACACCCAGGTTCAGCGCGATCTCGATGGTTTCGTCGAATTTCGAGGTTGCATTGGCTTTGACCAGGGCAACTGCTTCGTCAACCGACAGGTTTTCCTTGCCAGCGACAGCTTCGCGCGCGGCGCGCGTACGTTTACCGAGTTTTGCCATCTTACTTCACCTCGATGCCCATAGAGCGGGCCGAGCCCAGGATGATCTGCATTGCGCCTTCGACGTCGTTGGCGTTCAGATCTTTCATTTTGGCTTCGGCGATTTCGCGAACCTGCTTCGAGGTAACGGTTGCCACGGTCTCACGACCTGGGTTTTCCGCGCCACGGGGGCGGTTACGCTTACCAACCGGCTTCAGACCAGCGGCTTTTTTCAGGTAATAAGACGCGGGCGGCGTCTTGATGTCCATGGTGAAGGACTTGTCCTGATAATAGGTGATCACGGTCGGGCAAGGTGCGCCTTGCTCCATGTCTGCGGTCTTGGCGTTGAACGCCTTGCAGAATTCCATGATGTTGATGCCGCGCTGACCCAGCGCCGGACCAACTGGCGGCGACGGGTTCGCCTGACCTGCAGGAACCTGCAGTTTCATCGTACCAGCAAGCTTCTTAGCCATTTGGTTTCTCCTTTTCCAACACCCCTCTGACGCGTCATCAGGGCTATTCAGTTGTGTGGTCTGGTCCGCGAATCGCGATACGCTCGCCTTCCACAGTGCTTGACGCATTTTACGACAGAGCTGCGCCTTACTAGTCTGAACGTCCAATGGCAAGCCGAATTTCTGATCGCCGATCTGCCTGACGTACGAATCTTGCAGTTTCAGCCCAAGACAGTCAGAGTTTCATGATACCGGTCTATACGCTACAGCACGCAGCCTAACGAGAAACGCATGTTGCCCGCATCGCAAAAACCCAGCCCGCAACAAACTAAAGTTGACGCCCTGATCGAATGGATGGTCGATGGGGCCCGCTCGGCAGGAAATGCCATAGGCATCATTGAGGGTATTTGTACGAGTCTAGTGGATGCTGGCGTAGCAATCGACCGGTTCGGGTTGTTCATCTGGACGCTTCACCCCAATCTGACAGGCCGCCGGTTCTTATGGAAGGCGGGTGAGGGAGTGGACAGGGTTGATGCCCCGCTGCAGTTGTTTACGACCGAAATTTACACGAACAATCCCTTGCCCCATGTGATCGAGCGTAAGGAAACTATTCGTCGGCACTTGGAAGACCCCGATTGCCCGGAAGATTACATCATCATAGGCGAATTGCGCGAACAAGGGTTTACAGACTATCTTGCGCAGCCACTGATCTACCTCAACGGCGATACCCACGTGTGCACGTGGTCGAGCGCATCGCCGGGCGGATTCTCAGAACGGGACTTGAATATTCTGGAGAGGGTCCGTGGACCGCTCGCACGCCTGACCGAGTCCTATATGCTGCGACTGGATGCAACCTATCTTTTGTCGACCTATGTGGGCCGGAACAGTGGCGCACAAATTCTGGATGGCAAGATACACCGCGGCGACGGAGGAGAAATCGACGCCGTCATTCTTTTCGCAGATCTTAAGGGGTTCACACAACTCTCGAATTCAGTTTCCGGAGACGCGTTAGTCAAGCTTCTGAATAATACTTTCGACTGCCTGGCCCCATCCGTGATGGATCAGGGCGGTGAAATATTGAAATTTATGGGTGACGGATTTTTTGCCATTTTCCCAACTCGGGAAAACATGCCCCCAGACGCACAGGTCAAAGCCGCAATTGCGGCGGTTCAAGAAGGTTGGCAAGCGCTGGACACGGCAAGCTTCGATCATAAACTGGGCGTCCGCACAGCTATCCACTATGGTCGGTTTCATTATGGCAACATCGGAGGTGGCGACCGGCTGGATTTTACAGCGATTGGGCCTGACGTGAATCTAACCGCCCGATTGCTTACAGCGGCGACAGAGTTAGATTCTGATCACGTCCTCTCTGACGCGGCTGCGGCAATTCTGCCAGAACTGTGCGAACAGATCGGAACGGCGTCCCTAAAAGGGTTTGGCGAGGATCAATCTGTCTGGAAAGTTCGCACAGCAAATTCATAAAAAGGGTGCCCAACAGGTCACCTCAACATAAACTTTCTGCGAAGCCCAAGTATCCCTGCTTCGTAACCTGCGTGAAGTCCAGCTCGGCCGACATCTCGCAGCCAAAGATCGAAACCAAGACCTTCGCTTCTGGTTCTCGTCGTCCACGCCGTCGCCCATACCGACGAATTCCTCGAACGGACCATAATTGACCCGCTCGTCCACATTTCGTGAGTTAGAAGACTTTTATACCCATCGGAAAATAGCCTGAAATTGGCAAAAGTCCGCCAACCAACCGCGCTAAGACTGGGATTCGAGCGTCACTGCAATGTCCAGGTCCGCGTTGAGCAATGAATGTGGTATACTCATCAAATTCAGGCGTTTTGTTTTGGAGGTAAGTTATGTTTTTTCGTTTGATAGTTACGCTCGGACTCGCCCTATCCTTTGCTGCAACCGCTCCTCAGGTGGCGCGGGCCGACGCCGGTGACTTCCTCGGCGGCGCTGTCGTTGGTGGGGTCTTAGGTTACGCGATAGGCCAGGACCAGCAGAAGAAAAAAGCCCAGAGAACGACGCGGTCAACTCGGACCTACCGTCCCGGCATACCGTCGACAACACAAGGTGCGCAAACTCAGACCGCACTCAACTACTTTGGTTACAATGCCGGAAGGGTGGATGGACAGGTCGGCCGCGGAACCCGGTCTGCGATCGAACGTTATCAGGTTTCAATGGGCTACCCTATCAATGGCTATGATTTTCAGCCGTATCAGCGCGACTTCCTTATGCAGGCCTACTATTGGGCGACAAGCGGAGGACAGGCATCGACTCAACTGTCCGGACAGCCTCTTTTGTTAGCGTACCGTCAGCAAGTGCATAGCGGCACCGCTCTGGCGGCGGCTCCGCAGCCACCGGCAGTGGCCGCCCCGGTCGCAACCGCGCAAGAGGTCGAACCCACGACAGACGTTGCCGAAGCACCATCCACTACCCTACCGACCTTGTTTTCTGGCGGCACAACAGGCCCGTCACTCGCCAATCGCTGCAGCGCGGTTATGCTTCAGACGTCGACCAATGGCGGCTACACGACTTTGGCCAATATGTCCGATCCTGATTTTGCACTCAGCGAACAGTTTTGCCTGGCTCGAAGCTATGCCATGGCCCGGGGCGAGGATCTGATGCAGGACATTCAGGGACTGACACCAGACCAGGTCGCAGCTCAGTGTGACGCATTTGGTGAAATGTTGGAGCCGCAAGTTGTTGCGTTGTCTCTAAACTCAAAAACAGAGTCGGAAACTCAGATGCGCAAGCTTGCTTTGGATTCTGGGCTCAGCCCTGAAGATCTTGCCGCGACAAGCAAAGTCTGCCTGGCAATGGGTTACCTGCAGGACAACATGGATACCGCTGTTGGTTCTGCACTAATGTTGGTCGCTATGGGCGA
Source organism: Ruegeria sp. YTSC004 (assembly GCF_059609805.1). Lineage (NCBI taxonomy): Bacteria > Pseudomonadati > Pseudomonadota > Alphaproteobacteria > Rhodobacterales > Roseobacteraceae > Ruegeria > Ruegeria sp. YTSC004. Next base: position 179,461 of record NZ_JBXWMJ010000008.1, on the reverse strand, counting down.
GCCAGCCTATGGAGAGTTGGTTGGGCACCACCTGCGCGAAGGCTTTGGTGTACAAGAACGCCGCGATCTTGCGATGCAATGGTACGATGCGAGCCTTTCTGCGCTGGATGCCGGATCGCAGGCTGTCTTCCTGCCATCCCAATCAGACCGCCCGCAACTCTTGCGTGCGGCTATGGTGCAGGCGAGATAAGTCGATAAACTAAACGCTATCGGCGTCTACCAAGCTGAAACAAAAAAGCGCCGCGTTGCGTGTTGCATCGCGGCGTTATCAATGTAGCCAGAAAACAACCTAGCTCTACTTCGCAAGTTGCTAGAAACCTAGTTCGACCGTGACTTCACCGCCAAAAGTTAGAACAGCAGCTTGACCGGCACGCCCCACCCGACTTGTTTCGCGCGGTCAGATACGAGACCGCGATCCCAGCAACCTCCCACGAGAGAATCTCGCCCGAAAACGGTAAAGGCGGCATGAATAGGGGAATGGTGGGGTTGGCAAGTAGCTCACACCTTGTTTACAAAGGGCGTGTTTGTGTCCTGAACGAGCCTCTGTGACAGTTGGAAACAGCGAAACAAAATAAATAAATTGAATACATAAGTTGCTTAAGAAACGCAGGCGGGTATCTTGGTACGGCTTGGACACAGAAGAGGTGGTCAGGGATGGCATCATCTCGACTGAATAAGGGACTATTGGTCTGCATTCTTTTTGCTATGCTGCCGGGCTGTGGTAGCAAGGCTCAGGATCAGGGCGCAGAGCCGGAGGCGGTCACCCAAACCGGCGGGTCCAACAGTTCTTCTTCATACTCCTCTACGGGAATTGATCCTGCCACCTATGCCGGTCGGTTTCAGATCAAATTGAATAAAGAAGTTCCACTGCGCGATATTCCGGTTCCCTTCACTGTCTATGGTGGCCTTGAAGAAGCCAGCCCAACCCGTTTGCAACTGCGCGCCTTTATGGATTTGCGCGGATTGCAGGAAAAAGCGCCTCAAATACTGACCGGTCCCCTGGAAGAAAGCTGTAAACGCCAGATCTATCTTGAGGTTCGGGACGTCACCGCCATAGACGACACCGTAAAGATCGAGGGTTCAGCCCGTGCGCAGTTTACGAGATGTAACCGCCATGAAGAGCCGGGCTTTCGGTATTTTGGGGCCACAGTGGACGCGGTGGCCGTCGCCAAGGCCGAGGTGAAGGGCCAATGCCTGACATTCAGCATCGAAGGCGTTGATCTAGATCCGCGCGGTTTTATTGGCGCTGTCTCCAATCTTTTCGGCCTGACCAACCGCATCAACGAAGCCGTCCTCGAAAAAGGCGGGGAATTTTTGACTGCGCACCCGGTCTGCCCGCCATTGCCCGCGGAGTTCACTGTACTCGACCCGATTTACGAGTCCGGGGGCACTCGGGAAATTGCGCCTGGCGGGATGGGTGCTGCCATTGTCGGGTCTGCCGATGTCAGCGCTGAGACAATTGTCGAAGTCCTTGGAGGATTGAAGGAGCTTGGCGTATTGGAGTTTGCTGAATGAGACTTTGGTTGATTTTTCCAGTCTTAATGGCAGTAGTTCTGGGAGCCCGAGCACCCGACGCGCAACAGGTAGATTTTGTCATCGACGCGACACTGCCAGTTCGTGATACGGAATTGCCTTATACGCTTGATCTGAACCTCTCCGCTGTTGCCCCTACCCGGATCGGTGTGGGTGCCCTTCTTGATCTGCGCGAAGTACAGAAAACTGTACCTGAGCGACTGGCGGAAAACGCAATAGTCGACAATTGCGGCCTGCAAGTCCGACTGGATGAATTCGGCTTTAAGGCTCAAGACGACGCGATCGATCTGGATGGGCAAGTGACCATCACAATCTTTGAATGCAGCCGAACCAGTGAGCGCGACTTTCAGCGGGGTGAACAAAAAAACTCTATCCAGGCAAACATGTCCACCGAAGCGACTGTAGAGTTGCGGGACAACTGTGCCTATTTCGAACTTATCGACCTCGTACTCACGGCTCCCGAAGCGCAGCGCGAAAAACTCCTTGAGGACGATACGCTCGAGTCCGTCAAGAAGCTGATGTTGGCTGCCGTAGACCTTGTTTTGAACGAAACCCCTTTGTGTCCGGTACTGCCGGCAGAGCTCGCGTCTCTTGATCCGGTTTATGACTCTGGTGGCCCACGAGAGATCGGAGAAGGTGGACTTGGTGTATTTTTGGACGGTTCGGTGGATGTCAGCCCGTCGACAATTCTGGACATCCTAACAGTTCTTCAACAACAAGAACTAATTCCCGGTCCGCCCTAGCTGCAAAGCTCTTACTTTCCGGTCGATTTCTTCTGCCTTTTGCCTGCGAACTTGAAAAGCTGATGCCATAAAAGCAAAAGCGCCGCGTTGCTCCTAGCATCGCGGCGCTCCAAAATTCGCTGAAGTGGGTTTTAGCCCTGCTTCGTAACCTGCGTAAAGTCCAGCTCGACCGGGGTTTCGCGACCAAAGATCGAAACCGAGACTTTCAGCTTCTGGGCTTCGTCGTCCACACCTTCGACCATACCGTCGAAATCCTCGAACGGGCCGTCGTTGACCTTGACCTTCTCGCCCACTTCGAACGAGATCATCAGTTTCGGCGCGTCTTCACCTTCCTGAACACGGTTGAGGATCTGGTTCACCTCGGCGTCGCGCATCGGCATCGGGCGGCCCTGCGGGCCCAAGAAGCCGGTAACCCGGTTGATCGAGTTGACCAAGTGATAGCCCTGATCCGACATTTCCATATGCACCAGCACGTAGCCGGGCATAAAGCGGCGTTCGGTCGTGACCTTCTTGCCCCGGCGCACTTCGATCACCTCTTCGGTGGGCACCAGTACTTCGTCGATATCGTCCTCAAGGCCTTGCTCAGCCACGGACGTGCGGATCTGCTCTGCGATCTTCTTTTCGAAGTTCGAAAGAACGCTGACCGAGTACCACCGTTTCGCCATGAACCTGTCGTCCTTGTTTGCCTTCGGTGCGTTCGGAATGCCGCAAGCACCGTCATTGAAATTCTGCCACGTCACCCGGAATAAAAAGCGGCGCACAGCCCGAATCGCCGCACGCCCATTCCGAATAGTACTGTGTCAACTACTCTGACATCCCGCGCTGTGCAAGGGGGCTGTGGCGTTTCCGCCCGGCCCAATCCGGTTTAACCGAATGCGCCCAGGATCAGTTGCAGACCGCCGCGAATACCCAGATCGACCAGCGCAAAGAACACAGCGGTCAGTGCCGCCATGATGAACACCATGACCGTGGTCAGCAGAACCTCGCGCCGGGTCGGCCAGACGACCTTCGAGACTTCGGCACGGACTTGCTGAATGAACTGGATCGGATTCATAGTTGCCATTTGGCTTGGTTCTCTCTGCTAGCGGATGGGCCGGACATAACCGGGCATTGCGGCAATTTCAAGAGTGGTCAGGACTTGGGCTTGTCATCCCATTCATCGCTGAGGATACGCCGCGCGTCACCCTCGGGATCATCATACTGGTTCGACCGCACCGTGTAGATAAACGCCACGAGGCCAACCCCGCCCAAAAACAGGGAAATCGGTATGAGATAGGCCAGAACTTCCATATCAACTACCTCAGGCGCAGGGCATTCAGGGACACGGTAATCGACGACGTCGACATCGCCAATGCCGCGATCAGTGGCGTGGCGAACCCGGCCACGGCCAAGGGTACCGCGATGATATTGTAAACCGTGGCGATGCGAAAGTTCTCGCGAATCCTTTTGGTCGCCTTCACTGCTGTGTCACAGGCATCTGCAATCGGGGACAAATCGTTGCCCAGTAATACGATATCCGACGCCACCCGCGCTGCGTCCAGCGCCGAGGCAGGTGAAATTGACACATGCGCCGCGGCAAGCGCGGCTGTATCGTTTAGCCCGTCACCAACCATCAGGACGTGGCGGCCCTGGTCGCTGAGCTCCTGTACATGGGTGGCTTTATCCTGAGGCAGCGCCTCGGCAATCCATGTTTCAATCCCAAGCTTGTCTGCCAGCGTTTGAACCGCGCCTCGTGTATCACCCGAGATGAGAACGACACTCTTTCCGCCGTCACGGAACGCCTGCACAGCCTCGGCCGCGCCCGGACGCAGAGAATCCGAGAACAGAAACGCAACCGGTGACTGCCCCGTGACCGCCAACCAAGCTGCCGTCTGATCACCTTCGGTCGCGCCGGTCCAACCGGCGCGCCCAAGGCGCACACGCTGATCACGGTAGGTTCCTTCGGTGCCATAACCCGGAACCTCGACCACATCCTCAAGTCTGGCAGGCTTGATCCCGGCATCTCTGGCGAACTTGGCAAGCGACACCGACAACGGATGCGAAGACGCCTCGGCCAGTGCCAGTGCAATCTCAAGATCCGCGCGGGAATGATCCTCAAGATTGGTCAATTCCGGAGTGCCGGATGTAAGTGTGCCGGTTTTATCAAAAACGACCGTATCAACCTCGGCCAGACGTTCCAGCGCAGTAGAATGTTTGATTAGCATCCCCTTGTGAAACAATCGCCCCGAGGCCGCCGTCGTCACAGCGGGCACAGCAAGCCCCAGCGCACAGGGGCAGGTGATGATCAGAACCGCCGCAGCGATGTTCAGCGCGGTTCGGATATCGCCGGAATAGATGTACCACCCAAGGAAACTGAGCGCGGACAGAATATGCACCCCCGGCGCGTATAGCTTGGCCGCCTTGTCAGCCAGCGACGTATAGCGCGATCGACCGGATTCTGCGATGGCCACCAGATCCGCCATACGGTGCAGTGACGTATCCTCACCGACCGCTGTGGTCCGGATCGTCAGCGGGCCCGTCAGGTTAACCTCACCCGCGCTGACGGCAAGACCGGCTTCGGCAAAGACAGGCAACGTCTCGCCCGTCAACAATGACCTGTCGAGCTCCGATTTGCCCGATACAATCTCACCATCCACAGGCATACGCCCGCCCGGGCGAACAATTATCAGATCACCAACGGCCAGGCTTGCGACGGACACCTCTTCTTCCGCCCCGTCCACCAAGCGAATTGCACGCGGCACTTCCAGGGCCGTCAGTTCTTCGGCTGCTGATCGGGCCGCAGCGCGGGTGCGATAGTCCAGATACCGGCCTGCGAGCAGGAAGAAGGTCAACGTCAGTGCGGCGTCGAAATAGGCATGCTCTCCGCTAAGCGCGGTTTCCCAAAGCGACGTGACAAGTGCCAGTAGGATCGCCAACACAATTGGCACATCCATGTTCAATCGTTTGACTCGCAGTGCACTCCAGGCGTTGGCAAAGAAGGGCTGCGCGGAAAAGGCAATCGCAGGCAGAGCAATGGCCGCTGAAATCCAGTGGAACAGATCCCGCGTCGCATCCGTAGCCCCTGACCAGACCGACACAGACAACAGCATCACGTTCATCGACGCGAAACCAGCCACCGCCAATCGCATCAGCAGATCACGCCCGGCCTTGTCGGATTGGGTTGCCGACAAAGCGCCCGGGTCCAGCTCATGCGCCTCGTAACCGGCGCGCTCCAAAACGGGGATCAGGTCGGCAGCGTGTGTCTCAGCGGCTGCTTTGACCATTGCACGCTTGAGCGTCAGATTGACCCGCGCGTCCTCGACACCCGGATGGGCGTTCAGCGCGCGTTCAACATTCGCAATACAGGCCGAGCAGCGAATGCCGGGCAGGGATAGGGCAATCTGCACATCTTCAGGAACGGGTCGCGCTGGTTCTGCCGGTGCTGCGATGCAACCGGGGCATGCCGCCGTACCTGAGCTGAGCTGAGCGGTCATCCCCTACCCTTTCACATACAACGGAACCCGCTGCGCAAATTCGGCACCGCTGTTGTCTTTGGCCACCAGACGGATGTTCCAGTTCCCCTTGCCCAGCGCTGCGGGCGTGGAATAGGCGGTCCCGTCAAAAGTGAAATCCGGGGTGAAATCCTCTTTCACATGCGTCGCCCGGCCAACAACTGCCTGCAGCTCGGCCACCTGGACCGGCGCGCCGGTTTGGTCGGTGATGTGCAGGATCAAAAGACCGCCATTGGTCTCAGCCCGGATTTCCCAACCCAAGGCCTGTTGCACTTTCAGGCGCTCGTTGAACTCCTGACTGGCGACGTAAGAGTTTTTGACCTCGAGCCCGGGAAAGGTTTGGACAGCTTTGTAGGCCAGCACGAGATTCACGGAAATGATCACCCCGAAAGCAGCGACAAAGATCGCCAGAAAGTGCTTTCCGGTAAATTGACGCTCGGCCATCTCAGTTTCCTCGTCCATTGAACGTCGTGTCCTTGTAGGCGCGCTCACCGCTTTCGATATCCTCGATCCAGATCCGAACCGGTGTCGCGTCCGCCGCTGCCGGATCCGTGTCTTTCGAGGCGATAATATAGACCCGCTGCAATTGCGCAGTATCCGCCGTGACATTCACCGTATCAAGTGGCGTGCCTTCGATCACGATCCGCATCGCCGGATCACCGGACAGGGACAGCTTGAACAGCCGTTCCTCGCCATGTTTGTTCCGCACGCGCACGTCATAGGTATTGCGGATCGTGCCGTCGGACAGGGTGACAAAGGTCGGGTTGCGAACCGGGGCCACGGTAACTTCGATGTCGGACCGGATGAACAGGGCAAAGAGCAGCCCAAAGCCGACAAGTGACCAAAGGGCCGTGTACAGGATGGTCCGGGGCCGCAGGATGTGTTTCCAGACATTTTTGGGAGGTTTACCTGCCCGCTCGTTGGCTTCGTCGCTCAGGGCCATATAGTCGATCAGACCACGCGGCTTGCCGATCTTGGCCATCATGTCGTCACAGGCGTCGATACACAGCGCACAGGTAATGCATTCCAACTGCTGTCCGTCGCGAATGTCGATCCCAACCGGGCAGACATTGACGCAGGCCATACAGTCGATGCAGTCGCCCAGCTCGGAATCCGCAGTTCGTTTGCCCTTGCCACGCGGCTCACCACGCCATTCACGGTACCCGACGACGAGTGTATCCTCGTCCATCATAGCCGCCTGAATCCGCGGCCATGGGCAGGCATAGATACAGATCTGTTCGCGCGCGAAGCCACCGAACAGGAAGGTCGTTCCCGTCAAAATCAGTATTGTCGTATAGGCAACCGGATGGGCATTCCCGGTCACAAGGTCCCGCAGAAGTGTCGGCGCATCGGCAAAATAGAACACCCAGGCGCCACCGGTCGCCAGACCGATCAAAAGCCAGGCACCCCATTTCGTCAGCCGCAACCGCGCTTTGCGAAAGTCTAGCTTTTCCTGACGATGCAGACGTAACCGGGCGTTGCGATCTCCTTCGATCCAGCGTTCGAAAAGGATGAACAGGTCAGTCCAAACCGTCTGTGGGCAGGCATAACCGCACCACACGCGCCCCAGCGCCGAGGTGAAAAGGAACAACCCCAACCCGGCCATGATCAACAAACCGGCAACAAAATAGAATTCATGCGGCCAGATCTCGATCCAGAAGAAATAGAACCTGCGGTTGGCCAAATCCAGCAACACCGCCTGATCCGGCAGGCTGGGCCCCCGGTCCCATCTGATCCACGGGGTGATGTAATAGATCCCTAGCGTGACCGCGAGAATAATCCATTTCAGGTTGCGAAACGGCCCGGACACGCGACGCGGAAATATGGGTTCTCGTGCGGCGTAAAGGCTGGGTGCGGGGTCGGAATCGCTCACGGGCTGGCTCCAGATGTGGCTATATCACGGTGTCTTGTTCCAGAACACAAAGGTAGCCACTTTGACATGGGTCAAAAGCGCATCGTGCAGACACCTTTTGTCACATCTTACCAGCTTGCCGCCTGAGCCATGCAATAAAAGTTTTTGCCGCCGGACGCAGAGGGAAATCACCAGTAACAAGGTGATATCCGCTGTTTTCGGGCTCGCGAAACAGTTCGATGATTTGGCCCGACGTGATTTCTGCTTCGACAAAATGCCGCGCCGTGACGGTTACGCCCTGCCCCGCGCGCAACCCTTCCAAAAGCAGATTGCCGGGCAATGAGATTCGCCCTGCGTTTGGCCCGTGCCCGACACCACGTCGGGCCAGCCAGTTGGTTGCCTCGGTGGTGCCGAACTCTTCAAGCCAAGGCAGTTCGCTGAGCTCGTCTGGCGTCCACGACGTTTTTTCCCCCACCAGATTGTGGGCCGCGACGATCACCATAGGGCTTTGCAGCAACATTTCTGTACGGACACCGGGCCATGTGCCTGCACCATAGCGGATGGCCACATCGACACCGCCGGGATCTAGGCTGACCAGTGCAGGTGACGGATCAAGCGCCAATTGGATATCCGGGTGTTCGGCCTGAAATGCTGGCAGGCGGGGCATCAGCCATGACGCGGCAAATGACGACGTCAAAGAAACATGAACCGGACGATCCTGTTTGGATTGGGTCAGTTCGACCAAGGCATCGCCAATCGCACCGAACCCAAGATGCACGGCGCGCGCCAACCTTTCACCTTCAGGCGTCAAGGTCATGGATTTGCCGGACCGATCCAACAGCGCAACTCCAAGAAATTTCTCAAGCACGCGCAATTGCTGGCTGATGGCAGCGTGGCTGACATTCAGTGAGTTGCCCGCTTCCACAACATTCCGTGTCGCCGCAAAAGCGGAAAAAGCTCTGAGCGATGCGAGCGGCGGCATTTCCATCCAGTTCACATGTAAGCCCTGATTACATACAGAAATGCTAATTGAGTCGCATTTTGCAGTCTGAAAATCAATCCTGATGACAGAAGAACCAAAACTCAGGAGATGTCAGATGCTCTCAATTCTTGCAAAGTCATTCATGATCGCCACCCAGACACATGAGCTGGATGAACCAAAATCATCGGATCGGCCTGACAGACAAAAGCAACGCTGGTTGCCGGAAAGTCATTGGTGGAAGCAACACAAACGTGCCAGTTTTTCGCAATGCAAATAGCAAACCGAAGCCCGCGTCTGGACCGCCTCGCTGGTGATTTGTAAGGTAGAGAGGCAGCACCGGCTGTTCAGGAAACGCGCGAACAGATGGAACAGCCGGTGCCTCAACCTTCGGACGGCGAACCGTCCGAAGGTATTCTTTTGAGGTTACTGACCGCCACCCAACTGGTGGACATAGGCGGTGACAGCGCGGATTTGCGCTTCGGTCAGGCGGTTTTCCCACGGCGGCATCACGCCAAAGCGGCTATACTGTACCGTTTCGGTCAAAGCCTCTTCGCTGCCACCATAAAGCCAGATCGCATCCGTAAGGTTCGGTGCACCTTGAGTGACGTCACCCTTGCCGTCTTCGCCATGGCAAACCGAGCAGTTGTCCTCAAAGACAACCTTGCCTGCCTGTGCCGCCGCGTCGTCGGTCTGCGCATTGGTCAGCGACATGACGTACTGTACGACCTGAGTGATCTCCTCTTTCTCGAGGATTTCGCCAAAGGCTGGCATTTCGGAATAACGTGCATCGTCGCTTTCTTCATTCCGAATACCATAGGCAATGGTGGTCTCGATATCTTCCAGCGAACCGCCCCAGAGCCATGCGTCGTCCAGCAGGTTCGGGAAGCCCGGCGCACCCTGCGCGCCCGAACCGTGGCACTGCGCGCACCATGTCCGGAATACCGCGCCGCCCGCATTGACCGCATATTGCTGCAGCTCCGGATCTTTCGAGACATCTTCAAGCGAGGTTTCAACCAGTTTGGCGTTCCACGGCGCATTGGCCTCTTCGAAGGAAACGATCTCTTCCTGCACCAATTCTCGTGAAGACCAGCCAAGGACGCCCGCAGTTGCGGATTGAACAAGCGGCCAGGCCGGATACATGATCGTGTAGATCACACCCCAGATGATCGTGACGTAAAAGGTCCACAGCCACCAACGTGGCATCGGATTGTCGAATTCCTCGATGCCGTCCCAGCTGTGGCCCGTGGTATTCGGATCGCCCGGCTGTTTTTCAGGTATCTTGCTCATTGCCGCGCCTCCTTGGATGTGGCGGGTTTGTCGCCCCCACGGGGCGCAGCTGTTTCATCACCCTTGAGGGGCGCAGGGGCATCTTCGTGCCGGAACGGGATGTTGGCGGTGTCCTTGTATTCTTTGCTGGCTCCGGGACGGAAAACCCAGATCACGATGCCAACAAAGAAGACAAACAGTACCAACAGCATCCAGCTATCCGCGAATTGCCTCAGGATTGTGTATTCTTCCATCACACCCTCCTTTAGCGGCTCGGATCCGGGGTGAAGGTCGAGAAATCGACCAGCGTTCCCAGCATCTGCAGATAAGCTACCAACGCATCAGCCTCGGTCAGCTCGGGCTGACCGTCGAAGTTACGAATGCTGACCTTGTCACCGTACCGTTCCAGCAAACCGTCATAGTCGCTGTCCGGGTCGGCCTGCGCTCGGAAATCCGCCTGTGCATTTGCCAGCATCTCTTCCGTATAGGGCGTGCCCACGACAGCATTTGCCGCCATGACGTCACCGATATACTTGCCGTCGATCTTGCGATGCTCGAGGAAGCCGTACTTCGGCATCACCGATTCCGGAACCACCGACTGCGGGTCACGCAAGTGATCAACATGCCACTGGTCGGAATAGCGGCCACCTACACGCGCCAGGTCAGGACCGGTACGCTTGGACCCCCATTGGAACGGATGGTCATACATCGATTCAGCTGCCAGCGAGTAGTGGCCATAGCGTTCGACCTCGTCCCGCATCGGGCGGATCATCTGGCTGTGGCAGGTATAGCAGCCTTCGCGGATGTAGATGTCACGGCCCGCCATTTCGAGAGGGGTGTAAGGGCGCATGCCCTCCACCTTCTCGATGGTGTTCTCAAGATAGAACAGCGGGGTGATCTGCACGATGCCACCGATGGTCACGACCAAAAAGCTGAAGATCAGCAGGAGGGTCGCGTTGGTCTCGAGGATCTTATGTTTGTCGAGAATTGCCATTGCTCCGGCCCTCCTATTCAGCCGGGACCGCGACGGTCAGGCTGGCCTCTTTGGCCGGCGCTTTCCGCACAGTCATCCACAGGTTGTAGCACATGATCAACGCACCCGCGACGAACATCACGCCACCCAAAGCACGCACCACATACATCGGGAATTTGGCAGCCACGGTGTCAGCGAACGAGTTCACCAGGAAGCCGTTTGCATCCACTTCACGCCACATCAGGCCTTCCATGATACCGGTCACCCACATCGACGCGGCGTAGAGCACGATGCCGATAGTGGCGAGCCAGAAGTGCCAGCTGACCATCTGCAGCGAATACAGACGCTCACGTTTCCACAGGACCGGCACCAGGAAGTACAGCGCACCAAAGGTGATCATGCCGTTCCAGCCCAGCGCGCCCGAGTGCACGTGACCAATGGTCCAGTCGGTGTAGTGGCTGAGGCTGTTGACCGCGCGGATCGACATCATTGGCCCCTCGAACGTGGACATGCCGTAGAAGCCGACCGAGATCACCATCATCCGGATCACCGGGTCAGTACGCAGCTTGTCCCACGCGCCCGACAGGGTCATCAGACCGTTGATCATACCACCCCAGGACGGCATCCACAGGATGATCGAGAACACCATGCCCAGCGTCGACGCCCAATCCGGCAACGCGGTATAATGCAGGTGGTGCGGACCGGCCCAGATATACAGGAAGATCAGCGCCCAGAAGTGGATGATTGACAGCTTGTAGCTGAATACCGGACGCTCGGCCTGTTTCGGGATGAAGTAATACATCATGCCCAGGAAGCCCGCGGTCAAGAAGAAGCCCACGGCGTTGTGGCCGTACCACCACTGGATCATGGCATCCTGTACGCCCGACCAGACGATGACTGACTTCGAACCCCAAACGCTGACCGGGATGGTCATGTTGTTAACCAAGTGCAGCATGGCAACGGTCACGATGAACGCCAGATAGAACCAGTTCGCCACGTAGATGTGGGGCTCTTTCCGCCGGACGATCGTACCCAGGAATACGGCCAGATAGGCCACCCAGACGATGGTCAGCCACAGGTCAACGTACCATTCGGGTTCCGCGTATTCCTTGGACTGCGTTCCACCCAGCACATAGCCGGTTGCTGCCAGAACGATGAACAGCTGATAGCCCCAGAACACGAACCACGCCAGATTGCCGCCCCATAGGCGCGCAGCGCTTGTGCGCTGGACCACATAGAAAGACGTCGCGATCAGCGCGTTACCACCAAAGGCAAAAATCACAGCCGAGGTGTGCAACGGACGCAAACGGCCAAAGTTCAGATAGCCTTGTGCCCACTCGAAGTTCAGCACCGGAAAGGCCAACTGAAAGGCGATAAAGGTCCCCGCAAGGAACCCGACCACCCCCCAGAAGGCAGTTGCGATCACGCCATAGCGGATCACGTCATCCATGTACTCGGCCGAACGGTCGACGAGGATATCTGGCTCATCCGTATTTCTCAGCGTCCAGATGAACAATCCACCGGCGATCAGCATCACCAGAATTGCATGCACCTGATACGCCAAATCGCGTGCGTAATTGGTTCCGATCGCCGCGAATATCGCGATCAGACCAAGCACGATCAGCTTGATGTAATTTGACATATTGCGTCCCTTTGCCATGCCCCGCGCGATTCTTATTTGTCGCGGAACCCTTTTGACTGGCCGTTGTTTTGTCGGACAGCGGCCAACCTCGCTTTGATCTGTATCAAGACAATAGCCCGAAATCTGTGACAATCCTAAGCCTTAGACTGAGTTGCATGGCCGCATGCCACTTAGCCCTGAAGACAAGAGGTCAAAATGGCGTACAAATCTCTTCTCACAGTCGTAACGGACTCGGGACAATCACAATCAGCCTTGGCGCAAATGGTTGCGCTGGCAAATGCACAGGATGCGCATGCTGAAGCGCTATGCCTTGGCGTCGATCGCAGCCAAGCGGGCTATTATTACGCAGGTGCAAATGCTCTGGTCCTGCAAGAAACGCTGAGCCGGGCCAACGCAGACGCCGACGAACTGCTGACGCAAACTCAGGATTACATGGGTAAATCCGGTATTCGCTGGTCTGCTGAAAGCGGGGTCGCTCAGATCGCTGATATTGGTCGCCACGTGGCGCATCGTGCCCGGTTCTCGGATCTGGTTGTCCTGCCTAAACCTTATGGCAAAGACCGCAGCGCCGAGGCTGAACCAATTGTCGAAGCCGCCATGTTCGAGGGTCACGCGCCAATTCTGGTCACACCCGACAATGCAGCGCCCTTTGAGCGCCCCGGTACTGTGCTGATCGGGTGGAATGAAAGTGTCGAAGCCATGCGCGCCATCCGATGCGCCCTGCCTTTCCTGACGCAAGCCGATCTGGTCCGGATTGTCGTCATCGACCCGCCGCGCCACGGCCCCGACCGTTCTGACCCCGGTGGGCTGCTGTCTCAGATGCTGGCCCGGCACGGGACCAAGTGTGAGATCGACGTACTCAGCAAAACCATGACCCGTGTGTCAGACATCCTGAACAGGCACGCCGCCGACAGCGAAGCGGACATGATCGTCATGGGCGCTTACGGCCACTCAAGGTTCCGCGAAGCCATCCTGGGCGGGGCAACCCGAAACATGTTGGAACAAGCTTCGGTACCAGTGTTTCTGGCACACTGACTGTAAGTGTTTCCGATTAGGGGGGCCATCCGTTCGAACGGATGGCCTAAACGCGTTTTATGAGACCAATCACAAACAACAGTATGACCGCGCCGATGGTTGCGAAGAGTATTGACGAAAACACGCCGCCGCCAACCGAAAAGCCCAGCGCCGGGAAAATCAGACCTGCAAGAAAGGCGCCCACGATCCCTACTATTATGTTTCCGATCAGGCCGAACCCGAGGCCTTCCATAATTTTTCCCGAAAGCCACCCGGCAATCGCACCGATGACCAGCATTGCCAAAATGCTACTGAATTCCATGCCTTACTCCTGCGTGGTTCATTCACGTATTCAGTAAATCACGGCTGCAGGCAGCAGGATAGGCTTAAATCAGAAAGCCGCCATCGGAGTCGTCGCCGGCCTCGTCCATCAGGCGCCGCATGTCGGGGATTGTCACGTGGCGTTTGCCTTCCAACTCGATGACCCCCTCTTTCTTCAGGGCCGAAATCTGGCGACTTACGGTTTCAAGGGTCAATCCCAGATAATCTGCCATAGCCTCGCGTGTCAGCGGCAGGTCAAAGACAATCGGGCCAGGTTTTGCTTTTGGCACAATCGAAGCGTCGCGCCGTGCAATAATCGACAGCAGGCTTGCAATCTTTTCACGCGCAGTCTTGCGCCCCAGCACCAGCATCCACTCGCGCGCGGCATCCAGTTCATCCAGCGTCATCTGAAGCAGCCGGTGCGCAATATGGGGCGTGTCGTTCATCAGTTGTTCGAATGGCTTCTTGCGAAAACAGCACATGACCAGATCAGTTGTGGCCTGCACATCATAAGGCGCAGAATCACGGCCCGGCCGACCGACGAAATCGCTGGGCAGCAACAGGCCAACCATCTGGGTTCGCCCATCTTCCATCGTCTGGGTCAACGAGGCGATTCCCGACACGACAGAGCCCACAAAGTTCATCTGATCGCCCGACCAGATGACTGTCTGACCCGCTTCGAAGCTACGGTAATACTTAATGCCTTCAAGCTCTTCCAACTCATCAGCATCACAATGCGCACAGACGGCGCGATGCCGAATGGGGCATTCGGAACAATTGGTATGATCAATCTGTGCTTTTAGCATCGTTCGCGCTTTCACTTGATCTCAGTCAAGGTTTCGTAGACGGCCGTGCCTTAACGGTATCGCTATGATAGTGAAACCGCAATTATCAAAGCTTGGACTATTTGACGCGAAAGTCCCGCGTTACACAAGCTATCCCACCGCCCCGCATTTCAGCAACGATGTGGGGCCAAGTCTTTTTGGCGACTGGATTTCCGGGATCAAGCCGGGCAGTTCTGTGTCGCTGTACGTCCACGTCCCGTTCTGTCGCAGACTGTGCTGGTTCTGCGCCTGCCGGACGCAAGGCACCCAAACCGACAACCCGGTGATCGCCTATGTAGATGTCCTCAAGGCCGAGTTGGACCTGCTGGCCGCTCACCTACCTGCGGGAGTAACCCTTTCGCGCCTGCATTGGGGCGGTGGTACACCCACCCTGCTGAACCCCGATCTGATTCGCGATCTGGCCGCCCGGATTCTTGAAATTGTCCCGCTGGGGCCGGATGCAGAGTTCTCGGTCGAAATCGACCCGAATGAGATTGACGAGGGTCGGCTCGATGCATTGGCCGAGGCCGGCATGAACCGTGCGTCTATCGGCGTGCAGGATTTCGACGACGAAATCCAGAAAACCATCGGACGCATCCAAAGTTACGACACCACCCGCAACGCCATCGAAATGATCCGTGCGCGCGGTATCGCCAGCCTGAATGCCGATATTCTGTATGGTCTGCCGCACCAGACCAAGACACGGATGACTGAAAGCGTGCAGAAATTGCTGTCGCTCAACCCAGACCGGGTGGCGTTGTACGGCTATGCGCATGTGCCGTGGATGGCAAAGCGGCAGCAGCTGATCCCAACGGATGCCCTGCCCACACCTGAAGACCGCCTGGATCTGTTCGATACGGCCCGGCGCCTGTTCCTGTGGGACAAGTACGCCGAAATCGGCATTGACCACTTTGCCACGCAGGATGACGGGCTGACGCACGCACTGAACGCGGGAAGGTTAAAACGCAACTTTCAGGGCTACACCGACGATCAGTCCGACGTTCTGATTGGAATTGGTGCAAGCTCGATCTCACGATTCCCGCAAGGATACGCCCAGAACGCACCCGCGACGTCAGCACATACCAAAGCGATCCGCGAGGGCGGGTTCTCAATATCCCGTGGGCACTTGTTCAAAGGCCAAGACGTCTTGCGCGCCCGATTGATCGAAGCGTTGATGTGCGATTTCCGTATAGATACTGCCGAAATTCTGCGCGACCACGACATCACGGCCGCGGAATTGCAGGGGATGTACCAGACCGCAAACGCAACCTTCGATGGGTTGCTAAGCATCTCTGAAGACGGCCTGTTCATCCCGCCCGAGGCACGCGCGCTGACCCGAATGGTCGCCCGCACTTTTGACGCCTATGATCTGAGCAAGGCGGGACACAGCTCGGCGATCTGATACCGACGCAGGACAGGACTTGACGCGGAGGGTGGGTTTTCCCCACACTTGTAAGGCGGGTGGAAATCCGCCCCGTGCCTGAGGCAGGCAGAGTACCAGACAGTATGTGCCGACGCGTTCGCGCTCGACCGCCTTTTTCGTGCAGCCGTTCTGCAACTTGAAAGAGGGACTGCATTCATGCGCGTTTTTTCTGTCCTCGGCCCCAGCCACTCGGGCAAAACAACACTGGTCGAGGCCATCAGCCGCCTTGATGGCCGGCCAACCACATTCGACGTTTCCGGAACCGTGCATTTGCACGGTTTTTCTTACTTGGACGAACCCTGGTGTGCCATCGACGTGAATGGTGGCAGCGACACCATGGCTTATGTCGGCCCTGCCATGGCTATCTCGGATGCTGCTGTCGTTGTCGTACCGCCCGACCCGGACGCCGCCGTGCTTTGCGCCCCTTATCTGCGGCTGGTCGAAGAGGCGGGTATTCCCTGCTTTCTGTTCATCAATCGCATGGACACCCCAAACGGACGTATCCGCGATATCATCGCCGCTCTGCAAACCTACTGCACACACCACATCGCATTGCGGCAGGTTCCAATCCGCGATGGCGAGGCGATCATCGGCGCGGTCGACCTGATCTCGGAGCGGGCATGGAAGTATCAGGAAGGGCAACCCTCGGCCCTGATCGAACTTCCGCAGTCCGTCGAAGACCGGGAACAGGAAGCCCGAACCGAATTGCTGGAGACGCTTTCCGATTTCGATGATCATCTGCTAGAACAACTGATCGAGGACAAACAGCCGCCCAGCGCAGAAATCTATGATCTGGCCGCACAGGTTCTGCAAAACCACCAGTTGATACCGGCCTGCCTGGGGTCTGCCAGCCACGGCAACGGGCTGACCCGTTTGATGAAAGCGCTTCGTCACGAAGCTCCAGAATTCAATATCGCCGCCGGGCGGGACGAAGCAGCCGAAGACGTGCGCGCAATTGCCGGGTTCGCGGATGTCAAAAAGCACATCGGAAAAATCATCGTGCTGCGTGGTCTGGGCAAAGGTGTCAAAGCGCATGAAGCCCTGGGCGGGGAAACGGTTGGCAACCTGACGACGCTGGATGCCAAAACCCAGATTTCGGAATTGGAAGCTGGTCAAATCGGGCTAGCCGTGAAATCCGACCACCTCAACCCTGGCAACCTGTACGACAGCACCGGAACCACACCGTTACCGGAATGGGCCGAGGCCCATCCGGCCGCCCATCGGCAAATTGTGTCGCCGGCACATGAACGCGACGATGTACGCCTGTCCAACGCGTTATCCCGACTGGTCGAGATCGACCCCGGACTGCACCTGCAGCACGATGAACTGAGCGGCCATGCGGTTCTGGGATCGCAAGGGCCTCAGCATATGCGCCGGGTCAGCGCCAAGCTGGCTGAAGACTTCGGTATCGAGATTGAGACCCAGACGGTTGAGACGGCCTATCGCGAGACCATCCGCGCACCGATCGAACATCGTCATCGCCACCGCAAACAATCCGGCGGCGCAGGACAATTTGCCGATGTGGTGATCTCGATCGCACCGACCCCACGTGGGGCCGGGTTCGAATTCGAAGAGATCGTCAAAGGGGGCGCTGTGCCCAGAAACTATATCCCATCGGTCGAACACGGGGCCAAGGATGCGCTGGTTCAAGGGCCTGAAGGGTTCCCGGTTGTGGATGTCAAAGTCACGCTCAGCGACGGCAAGCATCACAACGTCGACAGTTCTGACTATGCGTTCCGCACTGCGGGCAAGAACGCGGTTCGAGAGGCTTTGCCGCAGGCGAAACCGGTGGTCCTGCAACCCATCCTGAACGCCGAAATCCACTTGCCCTCGGATTTCGTGGGCGACCTGGTGCCTACAATCAGTTCGCTGCAGGGTCAGGTTCTGGGCTTTGAAGGCAATCCCAACGCGTCTGGATGGGAGATTTTCAATGCCCAACTGCCTGCTGTGGCCGAAGACGAGTTACACCGTACCCTCGCCAGCGCGACACGCGGCACCGGGTGGGTAAAACTGCAATTCGATCATTACGAAGAGCTTCGCGGCCCGGTTCCAAAATCCGCGGCGCGTGAAACAGCGAATGCCTGAAAGCCCCGGGCGGGCTGGTTTCAGCCCGCCGCCGCTATCAGTTCGCGGGTATAGTCTGTCTGGGCGTTTTCAAAAAGGTCTTCGGCCGCGCCCATTTCGATGACGTCACCGTTTCGCATGACAATCACATTGTGGGACATCGCACGCACGACTTTCAGATCGTGGCTGATAAATAGGTAGGCCAGTCCATACTTACGCTGCAAATCGCGCAACAGGTCGACGATCTGAACCTGCACAGTCATGTCCAGGGCGCTGGTCGGTTCATCCAGAACCAGCAATTTGGGCCTGAGGACCATGGCTCGTGCAATGGCAATACGCTGACGCTGCCCGCCCGAGAATTCGTGCGGATAGCGGTCCATCGCAGCCGGGTCCAAGCCCACTTCGGTCATTACTTCGGTCACCAGCTCCCGTGGCGAGCGGTGCGGGTCGACCTTGTGGATCGCCAGCCCCTCGGCAATGATCTGCTGGCAGGTCATCCGCGGGCTGAGGCTGCCGAACGGGTCCTGAAACACAATCTGCATGTCCTTGCGCAAACGCCGCAACTCGCGCGTGGACCAGCGGCGCACGTCCTGATCTCGGAAGGTTATCGCACCTTCGGACGCAATCAATCGCATGATCGCCAACGCCAGCGTTGTCTTGCCCGACCCGCTTTCGCCCACAATCCCTAAGGTTTCACCGGCGCGCACGCTGAGCGTGGCATCATTCACTGCCTTCACATAGCCAACGGTACGTTTCAGGAACCCGCGCTGGATCGGGAACCAGACCTTCAGATGATCGGTGCGCGCCACTTCTTCGGCGTCGGGAGCCACAGGATCGGGATGACCGGATGGTTCCGCCGCCAGCAGCTTGCGCGTATAAGGGTGCTGGGGGTTGTCGAATATCTCCTGGGTCGCGCCAGTCTCGACAATCTCGCCATCCTTCATCACGCAGACCCGATCGGCGATACGGCGCACGATCCCAAGGTCGTGGGTGATGAAAAGCATCCCCATATTCTCAGATTTCTGAAGCTCGGCCAGCAGTTCGAGGATCTGCGCCTGAATGGTTACATCCAGGGCCGTTGTCGGCTCATCCGCGATCAGGATATCGGGTTTGTTGGCAAGTGCCAGGGCGATCATGACGCGCTGGCGTTGGCCACCTGACAATTGATGCGGATAGCTGTCCAGGCGCTCCTCGGGATCGCGAATGCCAACCTTGGTCAGCAGTTCGACGATCCGGGCCCGTGCTGCATCACCTGTCAGACCCTGGTGCAGGGCCAGTGACTCGGCCATTTGTTTCTGGATCGTGTGCAGGGGGTTGAGCGAGGTCATCGGCTCCTGAAAGATGAAGCTGATATCGTTGCCGCGCACATCCATCAGGCGCTGGTCAGACGCGCCGATCATCTCTTGCCCTTCATAGGTGACCGAACCTTCGACAATTGCACTGTCACCCAGCAAAGACACTGTCGACAGCGCAGTGACTGATTTGCCGGATCCGGATTCGCCCACCAGCGCAACCGTTTCACCCCGATCCACAGTAAAGGACACGCCCTTGACTGCTGCGCTCACCTGCCCGTCCTGACGGAACGAGACCTTGAGGTTGTTCACATCCAGCAGGCTCATGAAAAGGTCTTTCTGGGATCAAATGCATCGCGCACGCCTTCGAAGATGAAGACCAGTAGCGACAGCATGATGGCAAAGGTGAAAAAGGCGGTGAATGCCAGCCAGGGTGCCTGAAGGTTCTGTTTAGCCTGCAAAGTCAACTCACCCAAAGACGGGGCGGAAGACGGCAGGCCGAAGCCCAGAAAATCCAGTGAGGCCAGGCCGCCGATGGTGCCCGTCACGATAAAGGGCATGAAGGTCAGCGTTGCGACCATCGCGTTGGGCAGCATGTGGCGGAACATGATTGTCATATTGCCCACACCCAGTGCCCGCGCAGCGCGCACATATTCCAGATTTCTCGCCCGCAGGAACTCGGCGCGCACAACTCCCACAAGCCCGGTCCAGCTGAACAGGATCATCAGCGCGACAAGCAGCCAGAAACTTCGACCCAGAATGGCGAACATGATGATGATGACGTAAAGCGAAGGCGTCGCTGACCAGATTTCGATGATCCGTTGGAAGATCAGGTCCAGCCAGCCGCCAAAAAATCCTTGAATAGCCCCGGCAAAAATTCCCACAAGACTGGCCACACCCGTGACCATAAGCGTGAACAAAATCGACAGTCGGAAGCCATAAATTACACGGGCCAACACGTCGCGCTTGGTGTCATCCGTGCCCAGCAGGTTTTGCCCGTTGGGTGGCAGCGGCGCTGCACCGGGGCGATCAACGCTGGTGTTGAAGGAATACGGGATCAACGGCCAGACGGCCCAGCCACGCTCGTACCCCTCTGCCTGGAATGTACCGGCCTTGATTTCGTCGATAATCCCCTCGGGATCGTCAAAACAGTCTTCGATGCCACCGCTGTCGATCAAACACTGAACCTCGGGGTCGCGATAGATCGCCTCGGTCTGGAAATCGCCGCCGAATTCGGTTTCCGCGTAGAAATTGAAGATCGGCGTATAAAACTCACCGCGGTATTTAACGAGGATTGGTTTGTCGTTGGCGATGAACTCGGCGAACAGAGAAAGGCCGAAAAGGACGGAAAAGACCATCAGCGACCAGAATGCACGCCCGTTACGACGAAAATTGCGCCAGCGGCGCTGGTTGAGTGGGGAAAGTGCCATTTACCCCTCCCGCTTTTCGAAATCGATGCGCGGGTCGACCAGCACATACATCAGGTCACTGATGATGCCGACAACCAACCCCATCAAGCCAAATATGAAAAGTGTGCCGAAAATCACTGGATAGTCGCGTGCAACGGCTGCCTCAAAACCCAGACGGCCCAGACCGTCAAGCGAGAAGATCGTTTCGATGATGATCGACCCCCCGAAGAAGACGCCGATGAAAACCGCAGGAAATCCGGCGATTACGATCAGCATCGCGTTGCGGAAAACATGGCCGTACAGAACCTGACTTTCGCTCAAACCCTTGGCGCGGGCGGTCATGACATATTGTTTTTTGATCTCGTCCAGGAACGAGTTCTTGGTCAGCAGAGTCAGCGTCGCAAAGGCCGAAATCGTCAGCGCGATAATCGGCAGGGCAATGTGCCAGAAGTAATCAACGACTTTGCCAAACAGGCTGAGGCTGTCCCAGTTGTCCGAGGTCAGCCCCCGGAGCGGGAATATCTGCCAATAAGATCCCCCAGCAAACAGAACCAACAGCAGGATCGCAAACAAGAAGCCGGGAATAGCATAGGCTACGATGATCGCGCCACTGGTCCAGGTATCAAACTGTGACCCGTCCTTAATCGCCTTGCGAATACCCAGCGGGATCGACACCAGATACGCGATCAGCGTGGACCACAGTCCCAGCGAGATCGACACCGGCATCTTCTCCAGCACCAGATCGGTTACGCTGATCGACCGAAAATAGCTCTCACCGAAATCCAGTGTCAGGTAATTGCCCATCATGTTGAGGAACCGCTCAACCGGAGGTTTGTCGAACCCGAATTCCTTTTCCAGCTCTTCGATAAACTCGGGCGGAAGGCCACGCGCACCGATGTAGCGATTATTCGTGCCGCCGGTTTGCTGCTCGATGTCACTGCCGCCGCCAGCGATTCCTTCGAACACATCACCGCCACCTTCCAACTGGGCGATGATCTGTTCAATCGGTCCGCCAGGAACGAACTGAACCAGCGTGAAGTTGACGATCATAATCCCAAGCAGGGTTGGGATGACCAGCAACAGTCGTCTAAGAATATATGCTCCCATGGGGGCGGATTACCTCAAGGCGCCGGAGGATTTCAACTCGGCTTCTTTCTCTTCGTTGATCCACCAGAGGTCTTCAACACCCAATGCATAAGGCGGCAGATTTTCCGGATATTCATACATGTCCCAGTAGGCAACCCAGTGCTTGCCCAGATACCAAGTGGGAACCATGATCCGCTTGGCGCGCAGGACGCGGTCCAGCGCCCGAACGTTGGCGAACAGCTCTTCGCTGTCTTCGGCGGATGCGATGTTGTCGATCAGCGGTTCGATGTCCGGACCATGCACACCCGACGGGTTGAAGACCGAGTATGAGGCCGCTTCGGTTCCGAATTGCTGATACAACCCTGTCGACGGCTGCAACGACCGCGGGTACCCGCCAACAATCATGTCGAAATCGCGGTCCCGGCGGCGCAAGGTGAACTGGGCGTTGTCCACCCGATTGTAACTTGCATCAATCCCCATTGCCCGCAAATTGGCGACGAAAGGTTGAATGAGCCTGTCCAGCGTTGGCTGGTCAGACAGAAATGCAATGGACAGCACCTCGCCCTTGTCGTTTCGGCGAATGCCGTCATCCCCAACAAGCCAGCCAGCTTCGTCCAGCAGTTTCATCGCCTTGCGCAAGTTGCCACGGTCATTTTGGCGGGCGGCCCGGGATTCATGCGCCGAGACGGGTTCCTCGGTCAGGATGGCAGGGTCCAGCGCGTCGCCCAGTTCTTGCAACACCTCAAGCTCGCGCCCTTCGGGCAGGCCGGTCGCCTCAAGATGCGTTCCTTCCCAGAACGAACTACGCTGCTGGAATAACCCATATTGCAGGCTCTCATTCGTCCATTCGAAGTTATACGCCAGCTGAATAGCTTCGCGAACACGGGGGTCCTGAAACTTTGGCCGGTCAAGGTTCATGATGAAGCCCGACGCCGACGGTACATTTCCGTCTGCCAGTTCAGCCCGAACGACAGAGCCATTCGCAATTGCCGGGAAATCATAGGCCGTTGCCCAGCTTTTTGAGTTGTTTTCCTGTCGAAGCGTAAATGTGCCTGCCTTGAACCCCTCCATCGCAGCGATGGAATCGGCGAAATACTCAACGCGGATGGTGTCAAAGTTGTTGCGGCCCACATTGACGTTGACGTCGTTGCCCCAATAATCGGGGTTGCGGTTGTACACGATGCGCCGGTTGATGTCATAATCATCCAGAACATACGGTCCCGAGCCAATACCCGGATCCAGCCGCGACTTGTCCAACCGGCGGTTTTCAGGGTCTTCCTCGAACCATTTCTTTGAGAAAATCGAAGTGGCCCCAACTTGGGAAATCCGGCCTCGGCGAGGGAAGTCCGGCGAGAAGTAGAACTTTACACGATGGGTATCCAGCGCCTCGGCCTTGGGGATCCGTTGGCGAATTGCGTCGGCATAAGATTTCAGCCCTTGGTCCAGCAGCAGATTATGGGAAAACACCACATCCTCGGCCGTCACCGGTGTGCCGTCGGAAAACCGCGCCTCGGGGCGGATATTGAAGATCACCCACTCATAACTTTCGGGGTATTCGAGACTTTCGGCGAGCAGTCCATAATAGGCAGCTGGTTCGTCATAGGATGGAATCAGCAGGCTTTCGTAGTGATCTGCCGACCGCGCACCAGCCCGGCCCTGCCTGGTATAGGGATTAAAGCTGTCGAACGTGCCTTGCGCCGCATAGGAGAGCTCTCCACCACGTGGCGCATCCGGATTCACATAGTCGAAATGCGCAAAGCCGTCCGGATACTTCAAATCACCGAATTCCGAGAACCCGTGTGATTTGATGATCTTTTCCTCAGCAAAAAGTTGAGTTGCAGCGGCTGCACAGAGCAATGCCCCCAAAGCCAGAATGTGAACTAAGCGTCCGAAATCCCTTGTTCGCGTTAAAGCGGTAACTCGATTGGATTTCATGTGGTTCATCCCCTGCTCGTTGACGTCTTTAATATTGTTTGCGCCAGCTAAAAGACCAGCACTGCCAGTTTCAAGTTTAGAGTGCGTGAACACTTTGTGAAGATTTACTTAGACAAAAAATAAAGCCGCTGCACGGGGCAGCGGCTTTTGAATGCGTCAAAACTGAGCGAAAGATCAGTTGATGGTCTGCAGATAGGCAATCAGGTCGGCCCGTTCCTGCGGTTTTTTCAGACCCGCAAAGCTCATCGATGTACCTGAGATATAGGCACTGGGGCGGGTCAGGAACGCATCCAGCGCTTCGGGTGTCCAATTGCCGCCATGGGCTTGCATCGAAGCTGAGTAGCCAGTGAAACCTTTGGCTGAAGCAACCGGGCGATCCACGATTGCAAACAGGTAGGGGCCAGTGCCGTTGGCGCCGTCTTCCAGCTTGTGGCAGGCAGTACACTTACGGAAAACCCGCGCGCCCTTATCTGGGTCTGCGGCGGCCAGCATATCTTCGAACACCACTTCTTCGCCGTCAGCGCTTTCACCGGAGCTTTCGGTTTCGATAATATACGAGGCCGTCTCACCATGCCCATCCGCATGGTAAAGCACTTCGGCACCCCATTTGGCCAAAAGCAGCACCAGGAAGGTGCCAAACAGGCCTGCTGCGGCCTTGGTAACTGTCATCGTGTCGAACATTGATCGCGAGTCCATTTCAGCTGTCTGCGGGGTGTCTAAGGCTTCCCCTTACAAGAGGCAAGGTATAGACACCGCGACTAAACGCCCAATTATCGAACTTGTTGCACGGAATCGACCAAATGACCAAACGTATTGCATTTCAGGGAGAACCCGGCGCCTACAGCCACGAGGCCTGCCGTAATGCCCGCCCCGATATGGAGGCCCTGCCCTGCCGGACTTTCGAAGATGTGATCGAATCGGTGCGCGCAGGTGAGGCTGAATTGGCAATGCTGCCGGTCGAAAACACCACGTATGGCCGGGTCGCCGATATCCACCGTTTGCTTCCCCACAGCGGGCTGCACATCATCGAAGAAGCGTTCGTGCGCGTTCACATCAACCTTCTTGCCGTTCCAGGGGCCAAAATTGAGGATGTCACCGAGGCACACTCGCACCTGGTTCTGCTACCGCAATGCGCCGGGTTTTTGAAAGAACACAACATCAAGGGACGTGTCAGCCCCGACAACGCGCGTGCGGCCCGCGAGGTCTCGGAACAAGGCGAGGTGCATTCAGCAGCATTGGCCAGCGAGTTGGCCGGCGAAATCTACGGCTTGAACGTACTGGCCCGACACATTGAAGACCGCGACAACAACACCACGCGCTTTCTGGTGATGTCACAGCAGGCCGACATGTCACGCCGCGGAGAACACGGCATGATCACCAGTTTTGTTTTTCAGGTGCGCAACATTCCGGCTGCGCTTTACAAGGCGATGGGTGGGTTTGCGACCAACGGCATCAACATGACCAAGCTGGAAAGCTACATGGTCGATGGCTCGTTCACTGCGACCCAGTTTTATGCCGATATCGTGGGCCACCCGGACGACCGGAACGTACAGTTGGCGATGGAAGAACTGGAACACTTCACCACGAATGTCGAGATTTTGGGCGTCTACCCAGCGGCTCAACCGCGCGGCTGAAGCGACCCCGGCTCAAGTCACGGTGAAGCTTTTGCACAGAGCAACCTCGTGCCGCCGGTAATCCACAAATCCCATCGCCGAATAATAGGCCAGTCCTTCGGCGTTTGTGGCCGAAATGGTTGCATCAATGGCCGGTAGGCCACTCTGCCGTGCCTCCAAGAGCGTTGCACGAAACAGGGCGCGCCCGACACCGCGCCGGGCGGCAGACGGGCGAATATGCGTTCCAATGACGCCCCATCCGACCGGAGCACCATATGGGTTGTTATCGACCGCCCATTTCAGTGATTGAAACCCCAGGATCTGTTCCCCTTGAACAGCGACTGAACATCTGATCCGGTCGGGGTCGGCCACGTAATGCTCGCGAGCAAAATCAACGTCGCAGCGCTTATTACGCTTTCCGGCCGCTGCGATGTCCTGCAGTACCTCTGAGATACCTTGGGCATCCGTCAACACCGCCTCACGAACACTAAAGCTATCCATCTCGTTCTCACCAAGGCATTGGGTAATCAGCCACCATGAATGTGGCGTTGTTCCAATTCCCGTGCGAACTCGGTCAGGCGCAACTGAAATTGTCGGCGAAACCGGGATTGCCCAAGCCGGAGCGATTGTAACAGCAGCCGCGCAGGCAGGGATTTGGCTGACAGGGACATATCAACACTAAGACGCGTGCGACGCTGCGACAGGGCCAAAAGCTCGATCGTGGTGATGCCGTTCATCCCCTTGCTTGCCGCTTCGAACCGCATCAGCGAAGGCGGGTCGCATTCGGCCATCTGCACGGAAATCTGACGTGGCTTTCCGCGCAACCTGAATTCTGTTTCCCAACTGGTGCCCGGAACAACGCCCAATTCGCCCGAAATCCGCCGAACCTCGATCCCACGCCGCATTGCGATCCGTTCGAATCGGTCAAAGTCGGCCACCATTTCGAACACCGAGTTGATGGGAGCTTCGATATCTTCGCGCACTGTAAACTGCATTGTGGTTCGGGGTTCTCTCGCTTTTCAGAACAGTATTTTGTCAGTCCAACGTATCCGCAAGCCAGTTCTGCAAAAGAAAATGCGCAATCGCTCCCTTGCGGGCTGGCAGCAAAACGGGGTGTTCGCCGGCAAAGGCCTGCATCATCTCGGATTTGGTAACCCACATCGCATCTTCGATTTCGACTGGATCGATGGTGATGGCGCGCGACAGCGCCTCACCGGCGCAGCCGAACATCAACGAGGCCGGAAACGGCCAGGGCTGGCTGGACAGATAACGGACCTCACCCACGGGCACCCCGGCTTCTTCCATCACTTCGCGTCGGACTGCAGCCTCAAGCGTTTCACCCGGCTCAACAAACCCTGCCAACAGCGAATACATCCCTTCTGGCCAGCCCGGCGAACGCCCCATCAGAACTGAATCGCCATGGGTAATCAACATGATGACGACCGGATCGGTACGTGGAAAATGCTGTCCACCACAGGACGGACAACTGCGCTGCCACCCCGCCTGCGCAAGTTCACTGGCTGCGCCGCACCGGGCGCAAAACCGATGCGTTTCGTGCCATGCAGTCACCGCCTTGGCCGAGGCCGCCAGTTCGGCGTCACGCGTCGACAAACGGGTCATGATCCGACGCAGTTCGGCAAAGACATGGCCGTGGGGCAAGTCCGGGTGCTGTTGCTCTGACTTATCAATAAAGCCTCCGACACCGGACACGTCCAACCCATCAGCCGTCCAGTCCGAAATATCAAAGGCAAACACAGGCGCGTTGTCTGACAGCCCCAGGAATACAGGCTGCTCGACAGAACCTCCTGGCCCGGTTTCGACCAGCTTATGTGACATCGCGATCAGCCCCAACTGATCCAGCGCCCCACCCTGAACCAAAACCTTACCGCGCCACAACAGCAGGCATTTTGCATCGGGATGCGTTCGCGCCCGCGCGACCGCATCAGCATCTCCACGAATATGCGCCGCACGATCCAGCCCCGAGCTACCAAACGTCACATATTCCGCGTTTTTCATAAGTTATCCTTAGGCTTGCTCCGCATAGGGCTGCCATGTCGGTCAATCAGTTGCAACGGTGTTTCACCCCCAAAATCACAGGTCGCCATCGAATGAACACAGCTAAGCCTTGCAATTCACTGTGATTAATCTTTTTGTTGAAAATGACTAAGACAAAACTGCCAAAAGTAGAAATTTGAAACCTTCCCCTTCTCTGCCATCGCAGACCGTGCAGATCCGAATACTGGCCACCACGGATCTTCATATGAACTTGAGGGGTTTTGATTACTATTCTGACACCCCTGAACCCACAATCGGCCTGACTCGAACCGCCAGCCTGATCCGTGAAGCCCGAACTGAGGCGCAGGCGGAAGGCTCAACCGTGCTGCTTTTTGACAACGGCGATTCGCTGCAGGGAACTCCGGTTGGGGACCTGGCCGCCGAGCAGGCTGATAAGCCGCATGCGCTGATGCAGGCCTTTGGCGCGTTAGAGTATGATGCGATCGGGTTGGGCAATCATGATTTCGGGTTCGGTCAAGATATACTGGACCGCATCCTTTCGCAGGCCCCCTGTCCGGTGGTTTGCAGCAATGTTCATCGCCCGGGTGCCAACGAGGTCTGGCAGGATCAGGCAGTTCTAACCCGCCGGGTTGAGGTCGCGGGGCACCAAGCCTCGCTAACCGTCGGCGTCTTCTCGGTCGTTCCGCCGCAGACCCGGAATTGGGAATCTCATCGGCTGGGTAATGACGTCCGGATAGACGACATTCTGACCTGCGCGCGCATTAAAGTGTCAGAGCTTCGATCCCACGGCTGCGACGTGATCATCGCGCTTGCCCATACGGGGCTGGGGTCCGTCGACCCCGCGCCCGATCTTGAAAACGCGATAATCCCCCTTGCCGCGATTGAAGGCATTGACGCCATCATCGCCGGGCACACGCATCTGACCTTGCCGGGGAAGTCACACGCTGGGCTGGAACACGTCGATGCCACTGGCGGTATGGTGCATGGCACACCTGTTGTCATGCCGGGATCTGCCGGATCTCATCTTGGCGTGATTGATCTGACGCTGTTTGCCTCGGCAGAAAAGGGCTGGTCGGTCGCGGCTCATCGCACTGAACTGCGCCCGGTCTCAGGTGCTGAACCTTCGGCCGAAGACACGCTGTTGGTGGCGCTATTTTCGGATGTGCATTCCGCAACACGAAAACGGGCCGACGAACCGATTGGGCATACGGATCAGCACCTGCACAGCTATTTCAGCTTTTGCGCCAAGGATCGAGGGCTTGCGATGGTGGCCGCAGCACAGGCTTCGGCCGTGCGCCAGATCCTGAAGGGCACACCCCATGAAGCGACACCATTGCTGTCTGCCGTAGCGCCTTCGAAATTCGGCGGTCGCGCCGGGCCTCGCTTTTACTCGGACATTCCTGCGGGCGTAATGCGCATGCGCCACGTGGCCGATCTGAACATCTTTCCAAACGAACTTCGTTCGGTCGCGGTGTCAGGAGAGCACATCAGAGATTGGCTTGAAATGTCTGCGGGCGTTTTCAATCAGGTGAAACCCGGCGCGCAAACTGAATTGGTCAATCCTGATCGAGCCGGACACAATTTCGATGTTCTGTTCGGGCTAAGCTACGTGATCGACCTCAGCGTACCGCCTCGGTTCGATGCGGAAGGGCGACTGGTAAATCCGGCATACCGGCGCATCTCAGATCTTCGTTTCCAGGGCCACGCAGTGACGGCCGAACACCGCTTTGTCGTTGCACTGAACAATTACCGCGCCAGCGGCGGTGGACATTTTCCGTTCATACAAGACGCCGAAGTCATCAACGTTCCAGCCTTGCCGATCCAACACGCGTTGAAGGGCTACCTGACCGGTGCAATGCCCACAGAATCGCTGGAACAAGGTCCCTGCCCATTCCGTTTTGCGCCCATGCCAGGGTCCACTGTCCTGTTGAAGACCGGTCCAAAGGCACAGCGTCATCTCGCGGACATCGCAGAGTTCAGCCCAAAGCTGGCTGGCACGGATGCCGAGGGGTTTTTGCACATACAACTGTCACTGTGACGGGTTGTCATCTCTGCGTGTCTTCCCTATATCAAAATTCGAGAGGTTGGCGCGGGCGAGCGCCTCGCCAACCTGGTCAGGTCCGGAAGGAAGCAGCCACAACGAGCCCCGCTTGGGTCGATGTCCAACCTCTCACTTACTTGAACCGCTAGCCGCAGGAGGGCTTTTATGATTGTAGCAAAAACCCTTCAGGCAAAGCGTTTCTGAGGCCGACCCTCACACCTGCCTGAACACATTACCGCTGGATGCGCGACCGCCATCCAGACGGATTGCTGTACCTGAACACAGGCAGAACAATGTCTTTTACACTTTCGGACCTGGGATGGTCCTCACACTTTGCCGCCCAACATGCGGCCAATCCTTCGTGCGTTCCCTTTCGCATCACAGCCGTTCACCGTGATCGTCTGATCGGTGCAAACATCAACGGTGAAACACCTCTGCTCACCCTGGCCCAGCCGACGGGCGACTTCGCCGTCGGCGACTGGGTATTGGCGGATGATCATAACCGCGTTCAACAGCTGCTGGAACGCCGCAGCCTTTTGAAACGCCGCGCCGCCGGAACCGGGGCCCAGGCTCAGTTGATTGCTGCTAATGTGGATGTGCTGTTCATCGTCAGTTCCTGCAATGCTGACTTCAATCTGGCCCGACTGGAACGGTATTTGGCTTTGGCACACCAGGCCGGGTGCTATCCGGTGATCGTTCTAACCAAGGCCGATACCTGCGCCGATCCTGATAATTTCTCCAAAGCAGCCGAGTCGCTGGCTCCGTTTTTGACCGTGCTGGCTATCAATGCTTTGGATGCCCTGGACGTGCAGCAAGTTCTGTCCTGGTGCTCCACCGGGCAGACTGCCGCAATGGTCGGCTCATCCGGTGTCGGCAAGACAACATTGGTCAACGCCATGACTGGTCTGGATGAGGCAACGTCCGGTATTCGCGAGGACGACGCGCGCGGGCGGCACACGACAACTGCCCGCGCGTTGCATCCGATGCGGAACGGAGGCTGGCTGGTCGATACACCCGGCATGCGGGCTTTGCGGTTGCTGGATGCACAAGATGGCGTCGATGAGGTCTTTTCCGACATTCTGGAATTGGCCCAAACCTGCCGCTTTTCCGATTGTCAGCATCAGGCCGAGCCGGGATGCGCTGTGCAGGATGCGATTTCCACCGGATCCCTTGACACAGAGCGGCTAGAGCGTTGGCGAAAACTGCGGCGCGAGGATGAAAGGAACTCGGAAACCGTGGCGCAGTCTCGTGCGCGCGACAAGGCCTTTGGTAAGATGGTACGATCGGTGATGCAGGACAAGAAATCCCGCAAAAATCTGTAAATACCGACTCAGGCGATCAACCGGGGCCATATGTTTGCATTTCGGCGCGCAAATGCGCCGATGTGACCGACCTCGGCCAATCCAAAGTCTTTCGGCGACAACTGATGCCGGCGGGCTTTGGGACCGTAAAGATCGGCCAGGCGCCAAACCGCGTTCGGGGGCACCACCTGATCATCGTCCATTGTGAACAGATCAACAGGTGTTTCCGACGCGGACCAACGGGCGTCTGGAAGGCTTTTGCCGATATCCGGCACGTAGCTCAGCGCAGCGGTGCACCATTTACGCCACTGCCAGTAGACACGTGCCGGAAGGTCCGAGCCGAACCCAAGTGCCTTGCCCGGCAGGTATCCCAATGCCTTAACCAGCAATGGCGGGTGGGCATACCAGAACATTGTCGCCAGTGCGCGATACGGCCAGGGGTGGTCGGATACCGTCACCAAACCTGAACAGACACAGATCATCCGGTCGATCTGCTCAATATCGGGCTGAATTGGCCCCAGCATTCCACCCACCGAATGGCCAATGCTCCACTGCTGGGCGGCGGGAAATCTGCGTCGCATTTCAGCGCGAGCAGCGGGCATGTCGATCAACGCCCAGTCAGCCATCGTGGCCTGCGAATCGCGCAGGCGCCCGTGTAGAGAGTGGCCAAAATCGCGATAGTCATAGGTCAGACAGGCCATACCCTGTTCTTCCACCAACCACCGCGCAAAATGCTGGTAATAGTCGCGCGGTACGCCTGTGGCTGCATGGACTACAACCGCCACATCAGGTGCCGAGGCAGGCATATACAGCCGTGCCGACAGTTCGGCCTCTCCGGCAGAAAACGTGAAGTCTTCGGTCAAAACGACCGGAGTGTTGTCCAACATGGTGCCCTCGCAAGCATCTGAACTATTCGGTTCACATATGGCATATCGGCGCTTTTGCGCGACTAGAGTCAACAGATTTTCAAAGTGACCAAGCGTCCACTTGAACGATGGAAAACAGCCCGCTTGACTCAAGCCACCTACAACCGCTAGCGATGAGGTGATGGTTCTCGTCCTTATATTGGGGCGGGATGAAAAGGGAACTCGGTGCGGTCCAGCCCGGCAAAGCCGGAACGGACCAAGGCCGCGACTGCCCCCGCAACTGTAAGCGGTAAGCAATGCCGAAATACCACTGGCCGAAAGGCTGGGAAGGTCGGCAAAGCAATGACCCGCAAGTCAGGAGACCTGCCATCAAAGTAAAAACCGAAACTCGGGCGGGGTGTCCGGGCAGGCCTTCAGTACGCTGAGTTCCCTGTTCCACGTCCCCCGCTCACCGCGCGGAGGGCGCATTATGATCTGGAAGACAACGACCCACGAATTCACCGCCACCCTGTGCCAGAAAACGGGGAAAACCTGCCCCGCATTGGCCCAAATGGCTCGGTCATTGGCCGAGGCGATGGCAACAGCACGACCAATGACGACCAGCGAATTTGAGGTGGACGGCTCCAGCGAACTGACCCATTGCGATGAGGGTTGCACCGCACGGTTTCGCGCCAGCCCGGCCCGGATCAGGGTCTATTGCGGGGCAAACACAGGCGACTCAGCCGACACGCTGGACGAATACGCCGATATGATGTTCGGCCCTGACTTTTCCACTCTGCCTGCTGGTGTTTTGGCGGCCTTGCCTTGCGCCATGCTTCAGGCATCGGCCCTTGCACCGCGTCCATCGCATCAGGTTGTTCAACAAGCCACGGCCTGATCCTAGTTCACTGATCGCTCTGGGCCGGTTTCATGGCCCAAGCCATCTGCTCATCCGTTTCCACCGCGCATGGTCGGGCCAAGCGCAGCCGGTTTAGCGCGTGGTTTGGATCTTCGCCGCTTTCCACCATGAGCCTCAGCGCGACCATCCCCGACCGCCCACAACCGCCCCGGCAATGCACCAGCACGCGTCCACCGTCGGACAGAACCTGCCGGGCGGCTGCGCTGGCTTGGGGCCAAAGAGTTTCGATTGGCAGGGGCGGTGTGCCAAAATCCTCGACCGGAAGATGCACCCAGGTCGCGGACCTGCTTTGAACGTCTCGACCAAAACCGCCTGCGCCGACCTGCCGCATCTCGGCCTCGGTGGTCATTGAAATCACCAGATCAGGGTTCCAGTCCTGTATCACCCTCAGATCGTCGACATACCCACCGCCGCCGCCCGGCAAGGGGGACAGCGCCAAGATGCCTGAGCCAACAGGCAGCGCGTAGATCGCAAATTTTGCCAAAGCTAATGCTCCTACTGCCACCGGCCCACCAAATTTTGACAGCTGGTTTATCCCGCTTACAGACGCTGTCCAAACCGAAATTCCACAAAGCCTGCTGTGGACGTGGGCGGCCCGGGTCTCTACGCTGCATTTCTGACACGAATCTGACAGAGCAGACATGACCGAAACGCCCAGCCCCGCCTATCAGGTTCTTGCCCGCAAGTACCGCCCCGAAACCTTTGCTGATCTGGTTGGACAGGACGCAATGGTACGCACGCTGAAAAACGCGTTCGAAGCGGATCGGATCGCGCAGGCCTTTATCATGACCGGTATTCGCGGCACCGGCAAAACCACCACTGCCCGGATTATCGCCAAAGGTATGAACTGCATCGGCCCCGATGGCGAAGGCAAGCCAACGACCGAACCTTGCGGCCAGTGCGAACATTGTGTGGCCATCATGGAAGGACGCCATGTCGACGTGATGGAGATGGACGCCGCCAGCCGGACCGGTGTGAACGACATTCGCGAGATTATCGACAGTGTCCGATATCGTGCCGCCAGTGCGCGTTATAAGATTTACATCATCGACGAAGTTCACATGCTGTCGACCAGCGCCTTCAATGCGCTGCTCAAAACGCTCGAGGAACCGCCTGAGCATGTGAAGTTCATCTTTGCGACGACCGAAATCCGCAAGGTCCCGGTGACAGTGCTGTCGCGCTGCCAGCGGTTTGACCTGCGGCGGATCGAACCCGAAGATATGATCGGTCTGCTCAACAAGATCGCCGCGGCGGAAAACGCACAGATCGCCGAAGACGCGCTTGCTTTGATCACACGTGCGGCCGAAGGCTCTGCCCGCGATGCGACCTCGCTGTTGGATCAGGCGATCTCACATGGTGCAGGGGAAACCAGCGCCGATCAGGTTCGGGCAATGTTGGGCCTTGCAGATCGCGGGCGCGTGCTGGATCTGATGGACATGATCCTGCGTGGCGATGCGGCTGGGGCATTGACTGAGTTGAGCGGCCAGTATGCCGAAGGGGCCGACCCGCTGGCCGTGCTGCGCGATCTGGCCGAGATCACCCATTGGGTTTCCGTGGTCAAAATCACGCCCGATGCCGCCGATGACCCCACCGTCTCACCGGATGAACGTGCGCGCGGTCAACAGATGGCCGAGGCGCTGCCGATGCGGGTGTTGACGCGGATGTGGCAGATGTTGCTGAAAGCGCTGGAGGAGGTCTCTGCAGCACCCAACGCGATGATGGCCGCCGAAATGGCAATCATTCGTCTGACTCATGTGGCCGATTTGCCAAGCCCCGAAGAACTTATCAAACGACTACAGGATGCGCCTCCACCCCCACCGAACGGGGGACCTGGCGGTGGTGTGGCTGTGCCAACTCATGCACCTACGCAGGCGACTTCCTCTACGCATCTCTCGGCCCAGCGCGGGCCGGCAGGGGCACCCACCGCAGCGCTTGCTCAGGACATCCAGACCGCGCTGGCACGCTATCCAACCTTCGAACACGTGGTCGAGTTGATCCGCACCAACCGGGACGTAAAACTGTTGGTTGAGGTCGAAAACGGTGTGCGTCTCGTCTCGTATTCCCCGGGACGGATCGAGTTCACGCCAACGGACAAAGCGCCGACCGATCTGGCGCAAAGGCTTGGTTCAGCCTTGCAACGCTGGACCGGAAACCGATGGGCTGTCTCAATCGTGGCCGACGGGGACGCAGCAACAATCGCCGAGGTTCGAGACGCGGCTGATCTGGCGTTGAAAGCGCAGGCCGAACAACACCCATTGGTTCAAGCCGTTCTGATGCAGTTTCCCAAAGCGCGCATCAAACGGATCGAAACCCCGGAAGAACGCGCCGCCAAGGTAGAAACCGAAGCCCTGCCTGAGGTCGAAGACGAATGGGACCCGTTCGAGGAGGATTAACAGCTGCACTTTGCACACATCGATGCGGTCTACTACGAAGCATGCGAAGCATTTAACCCTGGCTGGGATGGCGAACCGGTTAGCGAATTGGTCGAAGCAGTCGCTCTCACCTTGCATCCGGTATCCATGGTCTTGCTGGTGTTGTCTGCTATAGCAATCTGGCGCGGAAACCTATGGACCGCATTGGCGACGTCCTTCGCTTGGGCGATTTGGGCGGCTCACATTTTTGTCGACGACTTGATGGATGACTCGCGTAGATCGGCGGCAGACATCGGGTGCATCGGTCATTCCAGCCTGTTCATAGGGCTGACAATTGCGCTATGTGCGTCGATGACACTTTACGCTGTATATGTTCGCCTAAGGCGATCACAATTTAGGAGACAGTAAATGCTCAAAGGACTCGGCGGTCTGGGCGATATGGCCAAGATGATGAAATCCGCACAGGATTTGCAGACCAAGATGACGGATATGCAGGAAGAGCTGAACAACATGATGGTTGTGGGCGAATCCGGTGCGGGGCTGGTGAAGGCCACCGCCACCGCAAAAGGCGAGCTGAAGGGTTTGGACATCGATCCGTCGATCTTCAACGGCGACGATAAGGAAGTTGTCGAAGATCTGATTCTGGCCGCTATCAAGGACGCGCAAACCAAAGCGGCCGAGCGCTCTCAGGCCGAGATGGCAAGGCTGACCGAAAGCATGGGTCTGCCCGCAGACATCAAGCTGCCGTTCTGATAGACACTCCTGACGACCCAAAGGCCGGGCACCCCTGTCCGGCCCTTTTGCAGGAGCGCACGCCGTGAGTTCGAACAGCGATATCGACAATCTGATCGACCTGATGGCCAAACTGCCCGGCCTCGGGCCCCGCTCGGCCCGCCGCGCAGTGCTGCACCTGATCCGAAAGCGCGCCCTGCTGCTGACGCCCCTGTCGGACGTAATGCAGCAGGTGGCTGCCACCGCCCGCGAATGCCTGAATTGCGGCAACGTGGGCACCACCGATATCTGCGACATCTGCGATAGCGAGGATCGCGCGACCGGAGAGTTGTGCGTGGTCGAAGATGTGGCTGATCTCTGGGCGATGGAACGCGCTGCAGTTTTCAAGGGTCGCTATCACGTTTTGGGCGGCACATTGTCGGCTCTGGATGGGGTCGGACCGGACGAACTGCGCATTCCCCGACTCAAGGATCGGGTGATGGCCGAAGGGATTTCTGAGGTCATTCTGGCCCTAAATGCCACTGTCGATGGCCAGACCACCGCCCACTACATCGCGGATCAGTTGGAGGGACAGGTCCGCCTGACCTCACTGGCGCAGGGTGTTCCGATTGGGGGCGAGCTTGATTATCTGGACGACGGGACGATTACGGCGGCGCTGAGGGCACGAAAAGAACTCTGAGTCTTGCGATACGGCGACAACCGGAAAGGATTCGCCTCTTCCGGTTGCACACCAAGGTCTGTTCCGATTGTCAGGTGTAAGCACCCGACGAATACGTCAATTCATAGGAATGGCTGTATATCTCGAAGACGATACCAAATGGGTCTTCGACGTAGACCATGCGATAGGGTTTCTCACCGGGATAATAGTATCGGATCGGCATCCGTTGTTTGCCGCCAGCCGCCACGATTTTTTCTACCAAGCCTTCGACATCCGGGTCCTGGACGCAAAAATGAAACGTACCGTTCTGGCGAAAGTCGATATTGTTTTCAGGCACATAGTTCCCGTGAAACTCGAAAAGTTCAAAACCAACGCGATCAGCGGTCGCGAGATGCGCAATACGCAGTTTTTTCCATTCCGGACCAAACACATCAGTGCACATGACACCGATATCCGTGTCATCCTCTACCACGTCCGTTGGTGGCATGATTACGTAAAAACCAAGGACTTCAGAGTAGAACTTTACAGCCTCGTCAACGTTTGGGACGGACAATCCGATGTGAGAAAATGTTCTTGGATGTTGCGGCATGGCACGCTCCTTAATTTTATGGGGCGAAAACTATTGTGCCACAGCCGAGTTTCAAGCGTTTGCCCTGTGAGGCATAGCCGGGTTCCGCTGTGCACATAGGTCTTTGTTCGCGGCCGCATTAATCAAGAATGGCCTTTGCCTCTTGCACGCGGCGTGTACTATGGCTGCGACCTTATCCATTTGATATTGGAAACTGTTATGAAACGCCTATTTGCCCTCGCGCTTGCCGCCTTTACAGCCACCGCCGCGTTTTCGCAGGAACTGATCGACAAAGGCTTTGTCGAGGGCTGGAACATTATGATGGACCCAGCGCTCGGAAACGGCTGTCTGATTCAAACGATCTACCAAGACCTCTCGGTCGTGCGGTTGGGCTATGATGCGCTGGATAATCGCGGGTATTTCGCCGTCTACAACAAGGCGTGGGGCGATATCAAACAGGGCGAGAGTTATCCGATCCGGTTCGATCTGGACGGCAAAAGCTATGACGCCACGGCCATCGGCTTCAATCAGCGTGACGTGCCTGGCGCGACTGTGTTTTTCACCGACCGCAGCTTCGTCAACGCAATTGCCCAGAACAAGACCATGACGGTTTACAACCCTGCGGGTGAGACGGTGATGGCGATTGATCTGAAAGGTACGGCCAAAGCGCTGGAATATGCGCGAGAGTGCCAGAACAGGAAACTCTAACGAATCGGATCGAAACGCGCGTCTTTGGCCGTACAATCGCGGATCACGTCACGACCACAGGGAACGGGTTCAAGGTCGCGCGACAGGCACAGTCGGACCTCTTCTATATAGCCCTGCTTGCAGGTCACTGTGATCATATCGCGCTCAAGGCCGGGGTTGGCTTTCAGAAAGGCTTCTTCCACGACCGATGCAGGCAGTTTGACCGAGGCGTCCAGCTTGCGGAATACCTGAGGACGCTCAACCGCCTCATACGCCTGCCGGGACAGCGCATAATAGTCGGACGCACTGAGGCCCGAGCAGGTTCCATGCTTTTTCCATTGATGCCACGCCAGACCGGAACTGCCCTGAATATCGGTCATTTTGCGTGACATAGCCCGCGATGGCGGCGCCTCGGGCGTACGGCAGAAGGCGGGCCAGCCCTGATGGTACTGAGGCCACAGACCATGCAGGATCCAGCCATGGTCATGCCGGGTGTCGCATTGATCCGATCCGCGCGCGTCGCCTTCGCGGGCGCACCAGTTTGGCGACCAGCTAAGCGACAAGACGTAGTAGTCAAACTCGCCTGCCTTTTCGCCATCGCCCAGCGCCGCCATTGCACCGAAAATCCACGAAACCAGCCCCAAAACAACCCAGCGCATTCGCCTCTTCCCTTCTTGCCTTGGCGCGACTATATACGGACCAAGTTCCCCGACAACGGAAACCTGCCCCAAAAAAAGGGGCCGCCGAATTCCGGCGACGGGAAAGATGTATTTATAGGAGACGGGCTGATGGCAAAACCGCTTATGGCCAAGGCAACAGCCGTATGGCTGGTGGACAACACCACGATCAGCTTCAAGCAGATCGCGGATTTCGTAGGCATGCACGAGCTTGAGGTGCAGGGCATCGCGGACGGCGATGTGGCCGCTGGCGTGAAAGGCTTTGACCCCATCGCCAACAACCAGCTGACCCAGGACGAGATCGACACCGCGCAGAACAACCCGCTGCACAAGCTGAAGCTCAAGTTCAACCCCGCTGCAAGCGGCGAGGAAAAGCGTCGCGGTCCGCGCTATACCCCGCTGTCCAAGCGTCAGGACCGTCCGAACTCGATCCTGTGGCTGGTCAAGTTCCACCCGGAACTCAGCGACGGTCAGATCGCCAAGCTGGTGGGCACCACTAAGCCGACCATCCAGTCGATCCGTGAACGGACCCACTGGAACATTTCCAACATGCAGCCGATCGACCCCGTTGCCCTGGGCCTGTGCAAACAGTCCGAGTTGGACGCGATCGTGCAGAAGGCCGCAGCCAAGAAAGCTGCCGAAGGTGGCGTCATGAGCGATGACGAGCGCCGCAAGCTGGTTTCGACCGAACAGTCGCTGGAAATGGACGCGGCGCCGAAGATCCCGACTGCCATCGAAGGTCTGGAAACCTTCTCGCTGTCGGACGAGCCTGCGGAAGAGAAAGAAGAAGAACCAATCCTCGACGCGGACAGCTTCTTCAACCTGCCCAAAGGCGGTGCCGACGACGAAGACGAAGACGATCCGCGCGCCTAAAGCACAGACAGCCCCGGCCTGAACGGACCGGGGCTTTTTTACGAGAAAACCATGCTGAACGTTCTTTCCAAACTATTTGGACCGCATCGCGCCGTTTCGATCTATGCCTTCCTGAAGACCTGGGGTTTGCCCATGGCAGGCGGTGTTGGTCTTGTTGCCGTCGCTGCTGGTTTGCTGATCTTCAACGACAGCGGCGAGCACGAGCATGAGGCATTCATGACCGTCAACGTCTTGTCAGCGACACCCATCAACGGGGACCTCAAGAACGGCGTCATTGCTTCGGTCCGGCTGCCGGACGGGTCTGCGACCTCGATCACTTCAACCGACGCTCCGGTCTCACAAACCGTTGGCACGACAGCCTGCATCGAGAAACGTGTGTACGTGGACAGTGGCGAGGCCCGGTATCGGTTCAAACTGCCACGCCACTGCGAAGCAGGATAAGAAAAGCCGCCCGATAAGAACACCGGACGGCTTTGGTTTCAGATCATCTGGAACAGGATGCCGGCGGTGATGGCCCCGATAATCCCCAGTCCCAAATAGGTCGCAAAAACCCTCGGTTTGACCAATGACCAGACGGCGGCCATCGCTGGGATCGAACTGACGGCACCCGCGACCATGAATGACATCGCGGCCCCAGCGCTCATCCCCTGTTCCATCAGGCCTGCCAGCAGCGGCGGCGCGACGTAGGAGTTCAGGTAAGCGGGCATCCCGACCAACGCGGCAATGACAATGGGTACAACACCGTCACCGCCGACAACGCGCGCGATCAGATCGGCGGGCACATAGCTGACCAACAGCGCCTCAAGCACATAGGCCAGAGCCAACCATTTCAACAGAAACAGGCTGTTGTGAATGAACTCGGACCGGAAGCGCTGACGACGCTCGGGTACCTGCCAGAACTTCCAGACAGGTTTGTCCTCTGTTTTAGGTCCGCATCCGCAGCCAGCCGGTTTGTATTCGCGCAGAGGCTGGGCAAACGCACCACCTCGCATCAGGGCACGGACGGCAAAGCCCCCAAACAGACCCAATGCGACAGCTGCAATGGCCTTGCCGATTGCAAATGGCCAACCCAATGCGCCTGCCGTGATCAACAGGGTAGGTGGATCAATCAAGGGCGAGCTGAGCCAGAACGCCATGACAGCCGACAATGGCGCACCAAGCGCCAGCAGACCAGCAATAAACGGAATGACTTCGCAAGAACAGAACGGTGCGAGGCCGCCGAAGACTGCGGCCAGAAAGATCATCCGCGTCTCGCGCCCCTCAAAGGCGCGCGCAACCATCACTTCGGCACCTGTCGCCTTGAGGTAAGACAGCAGCAAGACGGCGAACAGAATGTACTGGCCCGTATGGGCAAGGGCTTTACCCGCAAAGGTTACAACCTCTCCCCAATTGCCGGGGTCAAGGACAGCCACAAGCGCCAGAATGGCCACGATCACCGCCCATGGGGTTTTGATCAGATCAACGGCCACCTTTGCCGGTGCCTTTGGGTTTTGTGTCAGCTCAGCCATCGTTCGCAGCCTTTCCCACTTCGTCCGCGCAGCATTCGCTAAGAATGAACTGCGCGAGGCCTCTCAATTCTTCATAATTTGCGCGGTTGATGGTGGCGCGCCCGATTTTCTCTTGCTCGACAACACCGCCGGCCGCGAGAAACCGCAGGTGATGGGCCAATGTCGAAGGCGCAATGCCTGTGCGGTTCTGGATTTCCCCAACGGTCAACCCCGCCTCACCAGCCCGAACCAATGTCTTGAGAACCTTCAGTCGCGCTTCAGAGCCCATGGCCGAGAATCCTGCTGCAGCTGTTTCCCACATCTGACTTCTCCATTAAACTAAATTTCTAGTTATTTAGGTGAGTCGTTCTTTTTCGTCAAGCGCCTTGTTCACGAATTCTCGAGACGAGATTAAGTCCAGATTGCCCTCGCCTTAAGTCCACCCTATAAGGCGCTATGGGAATATCGGTCGACACATTCTTTCTGGAATTGAACGGACAGGGCACGCTGCAGGCGCAGATCCAGCAGATGATTGCCGAAGGCATCCTGTCTGGCCGGTTCCACGTTGGGGAAAAGCTGCCCTCGTCTCGTAAACTGGCGGCACACCTAGGTGTTAGCCGGATCACGGTGACATTGGCGTATACGGAACTTCTGGCCAATGACTACCTGACTGCCAAAGGCCGGTCGGGGTATTTCGTCTCGCAAAACGCGCCCGTGCCACCCAAGTATTCGCCTGTGCAAAAACGCGATGAAAATGTCGACTGGGACACGGCACTCGCACGCAGGTTCTCGGACGGGGACGTGCTGCCCAAGCCCAGTAATTGGCGCGATTACAAATACCCTTTCATCTATGGTCAGGCAGATCGGAAATTGTTTGACCACGCCAACTGGCGTCTCTGCGCGGTCCGCGCGTTGGGTCACAAGGATTTTGCATCCCTGACCGGGGACTACATGGATCAGGATGATCCGCTGCTGATCGAATTCATCGCCCGTCACACGTTGCCGCGCCGTGGAATCGCCGCCCGCCCCGAAGAGATCTTGATCACTATGGGCGCGCAAAACGCACTGTGGCTGGCCTCACGCATTCTTTTGAACCGCAACCGCACAGCGGTGATTGAAGACCCCTGTTACTATGCGCTGCGGGATCTGTTGAATCACTCCGATTGCAAGGTGTCGCCACTGGCCGTCGACAGCGACGGCCTGACCCCGGATGCGCTACCTGACGAAACAGACGTAATTTTCACCACCCCCAGCCATCAAAGCCCGACAACGGCAACCATGCCCGTTGAACGCCGCTACGAGCTGCTGAAACGCGCCCGCGAACTGGACGCCATGGTGGTCGAGGACGATTACGAGTTTGAAATGGCCTTTCTGGGATCCCCGTCCCCGGCCCTCAAGTCAATGGATCGCGACGGACGGGTGATCTATGTGGGCAGCTTCTCGAAGTCGCTGTTTCCCGGATTGCGGCTAGGCTACATTGTTGGGTCCGAGCCCTTTATCCGCGAGGCACGAGCCTTGCGTTCTTTGGTGCTGCGCCACCCGCCGGGCCATATCCAGCGCACTGCGGCCTATTTCCTGTCACTGGGCCATTACGATGCTCAGATTCGGCGTATGTCCAAGACCCTTGCCCGGCGCCGCGAAGCGTTGGATGCTGCAGTCGAACAGTACGGGCTTACCGCTGCCGGACGCGGAATCATGGGCGGCTCGTCTCTTTGGATGTCGGCCCCCGAGCGTGTGGACACGACGAAACTTGCCCAAAAGCTGCAGAGCCAGGGCGTCCATATCGAACCAGGTGCCCCGTTCTTCAATGGGTTGCACCGACCGCACAACTTCTATCGCCTTGGATACTCGTCCATTGGCCGGGACCGCATCGGGCCGGGGGTGAAACTGATCGCGGATGCCATCCGATCCGCCTAGCACGACTCTGGACATATCCCGCCTAACGTTCTGGCCCTAACGCCGCTTCGCCCCTTGCGCCAAAACCGTATCAAAGGCGGGTGCTGTGCCCGAACCTTTCTTCAATTGTGCGGAGAACACTCAGATGAAAATGACCACTGAAGAGGCCTTTGTTAAGGTTCTGCAAATGCACGGTATCGAACATGCGTTCGGTATCATCGGCTCGGCGATGATGCCGATCTCGGATATCTTCCCGGCTGCAGGCATCAATTTCTGGGACTGCGCCCACGAAGGTTCC
Source organism: Ruegeria sp. YTSC004 (assembly GCF_059609805.1). Lineage (NCBI taxonomy): Bacteria > Pseudomonadati > Pseudomonadota > Alphaproteobacteria > Rhodobacterales > Roseobacteraceae > Ruegeria > Ruegeria sp. YTSC004. Next base: position 136,628 of record NZ_JBXWMJ010000008.1, on the reverse strand, counting down.
GGCGGCATGATGGCGGACGGCTACACCCGTGCCACCGGCAAGATGTCGATGATGATCGCGCAGAACGGCCCCGGCATCACCAACTTCGTCACCGCCGTCAAAACCGCATACTGGAACCACACCCCTGTTCTGCTGATCACTCCGCAGGCTGCCAACAAGACCATCGGTCAGGGTGGCTTCCAGGAAATGGAACAGATGCGCATGTTTGCGGACTGTGTTGCCTACCAGGAAGAACTGCGTGACCCCAGCCGTGTCGCCGAAGTTCTGAACCGCGTCATCCTGCAAGCCAAGCGTGCCTCGGCACCTGCTCAGATGAACATCCCGCGCGACATGTGGACTCAGGTCATCGACATCGAGCTGCCCAAGATCGTCGAATTCGCCGCGACTGCTGGCGGCAACGAAGCACTGGACGAAGCCGCAGCCCTGTTGTCCGACGCCAAATTCCCGGTCATCCTGAACGGTGCTGGTGTTGTTCTGTCCGGCGCGATCCCTGCGTCAGCCGAATTGGCCGAACGTCTGACCGCACCGGTCTGCGTTGGCTATCAGCACAACGACGCCTTCCCCGGCTCGCACCCGCTGTTTGCCGGTCCGCTGGGCTATAACGGCTCGAAAGCCGGTATGGAGCTGATCGCCAAAGCGGACGTTGTTCTGGCTCTGGGCACTCGTCTGAACCCGTTCTCGACCTTGCCTGGTTACGGCATCAACTACTGGCCGACCGATGCCAAGATCATTCAGGTTGACCTGAACCCTGATCGTATCGGCCTGACCAAAGACGTGACCGTTGGCATCGTCGGCGACGCCAAGAAAGTGGCCGAAGGTCTGCTGGAACGTCTGGGCGACAACGCCGGTGAAGCAGGTCGCGAAGACCGCAAGAACCTGATCGCCACAACCAAATCGGCTTGGGCGCAAGAACTGAGCTCGCTGACCCACGAGAACGACGATCCGGGCACCACCTGGAACGAGCGTGCACGTGCCGCTAAGCCAGACTGGATGAGCCCCCGCATGGCATGGCGCGCAATTCAAGCGGCGCTGCCGACCGAGGCAATCATCTCGTCCGATATCGGCAACAACTGCGCCATCGGTAACGCGTACCCGTCCTTCGAAGAAGGCCGCAAGTACCTGGCACCTGGTCTGTTTGGCCCCTGTGGTTACGGCCTGCCTGCCGTTGTTGGCGCGAAAATTGGTTGCCCGGACGTTCCGGTTGTCGGTTTCTCGGGTGACGGCGCATTTGGTATCGCTGTGAACGAACTGACCGCGATTGGCCGCGAAGAATGGCCCGCCGTGACCCAGATCGTTTTCCGCAACTACCAGTGGGGCGCTGAAAAGCGTAACTCGACCCTGTGGTTCGACGACAACTTCGTTGGCACCGAACTGGACCAACAGGTCTCTTATGCCGGTATCGCAACCGCATGTGGTCTGAAAGGCGTCGTTGCACGCACTCAGGACGAGCTGACCGCGGCCCTGAACCAGGCGATCATCGACCAGAAAAATGGCATCACCACTCTGATCGAAGCCATGATCAACCAGGAACTGGGCGATCCCTTCCGTCGCGACGCCATGAAAAAGCCGGTCCGTGTTGCCGGTATCGACGCGGCTGACATGAATACGTCGGCCGGGGCATAATCGCGTGAAGCCACTACGCACAATTCTCGGAGCTGCTAGCAGCTCCGACAAGATCATCGCCCTCGCTGAGGGCGATGATCCACGTGTTGTTGAAGGTGCTTTGAAGGCCCGCAAGGAAGGTGTCGCGCGCATCATTCTGGTTGGTGACAAAGCCAAAGTAACTGCCCTGCTGGCCGAACAGGCTGGTCAGGATGTCGACGGCATCGAAATCCACGATCCATCGGACTCTCCCCTTGCCGAAGCGTTTGCAGCTGAGCTTTTCGAGCGGCGCAAGCACAAGGGCATGACGCCTGAAAAGGCCGCTGACGAAATCAAACGCCGCCTGAACTATGCCGCGATGCTGGTTCATACCGGTAATGCCGACGGAACTGTCGGCGGAGCTGTTGAGACCACGTCGGCCACAGTGCGCGCCGCTTTGCAGATCATCGGCAAAGCCCCCGACGCGGCCATGGTTTCCAGCTTTTTCCTGATGCTCTACTGCCGCGATCACCACACGGTCCGCGGAGCGCACATCTTTGCCGATTGCGGCCTGGTTGTTGATCCGAACGAACAGGAATTGGCCGAAATCGCCCGGGCATCTGCCGCGTCTTTCAAGGCGCTGACGCATGAGACACCCCGCGTTGCGATGCTGTCCTTTTCCACCGGCGGCAGCGCCAATCATCCGAAAGTCACGAAGGTCAGCGAAGCCACGCAGATTGCAAAATCGGCTGACCCCGATCTGTTGATCGACGGCGAGCTGCAGTTTGACGCCGCATTCGTCCCCGAGGTGGCTGCAAAGAAAGCCAAGGATTCGCCCCTGCGCGGCGAGGCAAATGTCTTTGTGTTCCCGAACCTCGACGCAGGCAACCTTGGCTACAAGATCGCGCAACGTATTGGGGGTGCCGAAGCAATCGGCCCGGTCCTTCAGGGACTGGCGAAACCGGCCAACGACCTTTCACGCGGATGCTCCGCCGAGGACGTTCTGCACATGATCGCGGTTACGGCCGTGCAAGCAGAAACATCCAAAACCCGGACAGACGCCTCGTAAATCCGGCTAAAGCGAAATACTGTTTCGATTGATCTCTGCTCATGAGAATAATCGGATCAAAAGCCACAGGGACCAGAAATGAACCAGCCAATCATTAATACCTCTCCCAAGGTCTCTGACGAGGTCAGAAAAACAACGTGCTACATGTGCGCCTGCCGCTGCGGCATCAACGTACACATGAAGGACGGCAAGGTTGCCTATATCGAAGGCAACCGCGATCACCCGGTTAACAAGGGCGTCCTGTGCGCCAAGGGCTCGGCAGGGATCATGCAGGTCAATGCCCCGTCCCGCTTGCGCGCCCCACTGAAACGCGTCGGGCCGCGTGGCTCGGGCAAGTTCGAAGAGATCAGCTGGGACGAGGCGCTGGACATCGCCGTTGGCTGGCTCAAGCCGATCCGCGAGGATAACCCCGAAAAATTGGCGTTTTTCACCGGCCGGGACCAGAGCCAGAGCTTCACCAGCTTCTGGGCGCAAAACTTTGGCACCTGCAACTATGCGGCCCATGGTGGTTTTTGCTCGGTCAATATGGCCGCAGGCGGCATCTACACGATGGGTGGAGCATTCTGGGAATTCGGCCAGCCCGACTGGGATCACACCAAGCTGTTCATGCTGTTCGGTGTTGCCGAAGACCACGACAGCAACCCGATCAAGATGGGCATCGGCAAGATCAAAGCCCGTGGCGCACGGGTGATCGGCGTCAACCCGATCCGCTCGGGCTATAACGCGGTTGCTGACGATTGGGTCGGGATCACTCCTGGTACTGATGGGTTGTTCATCCTGTCGATGATCCACGTGCTGATGAAGGCCGGCAAGATCGATCTGGACTATCTCAGCCGTTACACCAACGCGCCGGTTCTGGTCGACGCGTCCGAAGGCCCCACAAAAGGTCTGTTCCTGCGCGATGAGAACGGCAAACCGCTGGTTGTTGATCGCAACACGGGCGAACTGACGGCGTTTGACAAACCGGGGGTCCGCCCCGACCTGTCGGCGACCTTTGAGAAGGATGGCGTCACCCACCGGCCCGTGTTCCATCTGATGGCCGAACGCTACCTCAGCGACGAATACGCGCCCGAGAACATCGCCGAGCAGTGTGGCATCCCCGCCACCCGTATCCGCGCCATCGCGGGCGAGTTGGCCCGCGTTGCCTTTGACGAGGCGTTCGAGTTGGAGCGCGAATGGACTGATTTCCGCGGCGAAAAACACACCAAGATGATCGGTCGCCCGGTTGCAATGCACTCGATGCGCGGTGTCTCGGCTCATGCCAACGGTTTCCAGACCTGCCGCGCACTGCACGTGTTGCAGATCATCCTTGGCACAGTCGAAGTCCCCGGCGGCTTCCGCTTCAAACCGCCCTATCCCAAACCGGTCGAGGCGCACCCGAGACCGCACTGCAAGGTGACCCCGAACACGCCGCTGGACGGCCCGCATCTGGGCTTTGTTCAAGGGCCAGAGGATCTGGCGCTGAAGGCAGACGGCAGCCCGGCGCGGATCGACAAGGCATTTACGTGGGACAACCCGATGTCCAGCCACGGGCTGATGCATATGGTGATCTCGAACGCACATGCGGGCGATCCCTACAAGATCGACACGCTGTTCATGTACATGGCCAACATGTCCTGGAACTCATCCATGAACACCAAAGGTGTCATGGAAATGCTGACGGACAAAGATGAAAACGGCGATTACGTAATCCCGCATATCATCTATTCCGACGCTTATTCGTCGGAGATGGTGGCCTATGCCGACCTGATCCTGCCGGATACCACGTATCTGGAACGGCATGACTGTATCTCGCTGCTTGATCGCCCGATCTGCGAAGCGGATGCCGCAGCCGACGCAATTCGCTGGCCGGTGATTGAGCCCGACCGGGATGTCAAAGGTTTCCAATCAGCGCTGGTCGAACTGGCCAACCGCATGGGCCTGCCGGGCTTCACCAACGAAGACGGCAGCGCCAAATGGACAGATTACGCCGACTATATCGTCAACCACGAGCGCAAGCCCGGCATCGGCCCGCTTGCCGGTTTCCGTGGTGAAAACGGCGACAAGGAAGGCCGCGGCGAGGTCAACCCTGACCAGCTGAACCGCTATATCGAAAACGGCGGCTTCTACGTGGCCCATATCCCCGAAGGCGCGGATTACTACAAACCATGGAACACTGCTTATCAGGATTGGGCGGTCGGCATGGGCATTTATGACAGCCCACAGCCATACCTGTTCCAGCTCTATTCCGAGCCGATGCGCAAGTTCCAGCTTGCCGCCGAAGGCCATGGCGAACGTCAGCCCCCGGAACACCTACGGGAACGCATCAAAGAGACATTGGACCCGATGCCCATCTGGTACGAAACCGACCAGACCGGCAACGAAGGCTTCACTGTCAACGCTCTGACCCAGCGCCCCATGGCAATGTATCACAGCTGGGGAACCCAGAACGCATGGCTGCGCCAGTTGCACGGGCGTAACCCACTTTATGTTCCGACCAAGCTGATGCGCGAGAATGGCCTGAGCGACGGTGATTGGGCCAAGGTGACCTCGCCGCATGGCGAAATCACGGTACCGGTCATGGAAATGGCGGCGCTGAACGAAAACACCGTCTGGACCTGGAACGCGATTGGCAAACGCAAAGGTGCCTGGGCTTTGCAGGACGACGCACCAGAAGCCACCAAGGGCTTCTTGCTGAACCACCTGATTCACGAGCTGCTGCCGCCCAAGGGCGATGGTCTGCGGTGGGCGAACTCTGACCCGATCACCGGTCAGGCCGCATGGTTCGACCTGAAAGTGAAGATCGAAAAAGCTGACCCACCAATGGATGCGGAAAGCCAACCGGAATTCCCACCGATTGAATCTCCGGTCGGAACTGGACCGAAAGATTTGGCGTGGAAGGTAGGCAAATGATCCGATCCCTGCTTCATCTGGCTAAAAATATCCCCGGGTCTGGGGCAGCGCCCCAGCCCGCCATCACCACAAAAGCGGAGGCAAGGTAGTCATGACCCAGCTCCCCACATCCACCGACCGCAAGATGGGTCTGGTCATCGACCTGGACACCTGCGTTGGCTGCCACGCCTGCGTCATCTCATGCAAAGGCTGGAACACGGAAAACTACGGCGCGCCGCTATCCGATCAGGACGCGTACGGCGCCAACCCGTCCGGCACGTTCCTGAACCGGGTGCACTCTTACGAGGTGCAGCCTGCGGAAGGTCATGCCCAGCTGATCCACTTCCCCAAATCCTGCCTGCACTGCGAGGACGCACCTTGCGTCACCGTTTGCCCCACAGGGGCCAGCTACAAGCGGGTCGAGGATGGCATCGTTTTAGTCAATGAAAGCGACTGCATCGGTTGCGGCCTGTGCGCTTGGTCCTGCCCCTACGGCGCACGTGAACTGGATCAAGCCGAAGGTGTGATGAAGAAATGCACCCTCTGCGTTGACCGGATCTATAACGAGAACCTGCCGGAAGTGGACCGAGTCCCATCCTGCGTACGCACCTGCCCCGCAGGCGCGCGCCACTTCGGTGATCTGGGCGATGCGGACAGCGATGTCAGCAAACTGGTCGCCGAACGCGGTGGCATGGACCTGATGCCGGAAATGGGCACCAAGCCCGTCAACAAATACCTGCCGCCCCGGCCCAAGGATAATGTCGAAGATCAGATCGACATCCTGGCCCCGCTGCTGGCCCCGGTCGCTGAAGAACCCAAAGGGTTCCTTGGCTGGCTCGACAAGACTTTGGAGAAGCTCTGATGCATCCAGCACCTTCCGTTATCATCTTCACGACACTGTCGGGCCTTGGCTTTGGACTGTTGCTCTTTCTGGGGCTTGGTCTGCCTGACGTCTCTGGCTGGGTCGCTTTTGTCTTTTTCGCGATCGCCTACGCCCTGTCCGTTGGCGGGTTGATGGCGTCCACCTTTCACCTTGGCCACCCCGAGCGGGCCTGGAAGGCGTTTACGCAATGGAAGACCAGCTGGCTCAGCCGCGAAGGCTGGTGCGCGGTCATCGCTCTGATCGTCATGGGGCTTTATGCGATTGGCGTGATCTTCCTAGGCCAGCGCTGGAGCCTTCTTGGCTGGATCGGTGCGCTGTTTTCGCTACTGACCGTATTCACCACGTCGATGATCTACACGCAGCTCAAAACCATTCCCCGCTGGAATATGAACCTGACTCCGGCCATGTTCCTCAGCTTCAGCCTGGCAGGCGGTGCCCTGCTGGCCGGACAGGCACGTGTTGCGCTGCCGCTATTGCTGATCGCTGCTTTGGTGCAGATCCTGTACTGGAAAAAGGGCGACAAAGCTCTGGAGGAGTCCGGCACAAATCTGGGCACCGCAACAGGATTGGGCGATCGCGGCACCGTGCGTGCATTCGAGCCTCCTCATACCGGCACCAACTATTTGCTGCGTGAATTCGTTCACGTCGTTGGCCGCAAACATGCCGAAAAGCTGCGCATCATCTCGTTTGTGTTGGCGTTTGTCCTACCGGTTGTCCTGCTGCTGTTGCCATTCGGCCATTTCTTCGCGCTGCTGGCAGTGCTCTCCCATCTGGCCGGTGTAGCGACGTCACGCTGGTTGTTCTTCGCACAGGCCGAGCATGTCGTCGGACTGTATTACGGAAAACGATAGGGGCTCTGCCCCCCGTCGCGACAAGCCGCGACTCCCCCGGGATATTTTGGTCCAGATGAAGCCTGGATCCGGAACAAAAAAAAGGCGGCGCTCGAAGTTCGAGGCCGCCTTTTTTCACTTTTGAATTCGTTCTAGATGAGACCTGCGTGCTGAAGCGCCGCGTCTATCGCGGATTTGGTGCTGCTTTCCAGCCCGGATAGGGGCGAGCGGACTTCCTCGCTGCACAGACCCAATTTGCTGAGCGCGTATTTGGCACCCACGAGGCCGGGCTCGATAAAGATCGCTTCGTGCAGGGGCATCAGGCGGTCCTGATACTCTAACGCCTTGGTGTAATCGCCGTTCAGCGTCGCCTGCTGGAATTCGGCACACAGTTTGGGCGCGACGTTCGCGGTGACCGAGATACAGCCCACACCGCCATGCGCGTTGAACCCTAGCGCAGTCGCGTCCTCGCCAGACAACTGACAGAAGTCCGGGCCGCAGGAGGCACGCTGCTGGCTGACACGTGCCAGATCGCCGGTCGCGTCCTTTACACCGACGATGCGCGGCAGTTTCGCCAACTCACCCATGGTTTCAGGGGTCATGTCGATGATCGAACGGCCGGGAATGTTGTAGATGATGATCGGAATATCCGCGCAATCATGCAGCGCGCGAAAATGCATCAGCAGACCCTTTTGCGTGGGCTTGTTGTAATATGGCGTCACGACCAGAGCTGCATCGGCGCCTACTTTCTGCGCGAATCGCACAAACCGGATGGCCTCGACAGTGTTGTTTGACCCAGCACCTGCGATCACAGGAACACGACCAGCCGAGGCTTTGACAACCTCGTCGACAACCGTTTCATGCTCTTCGTGGCTCAGGGTGGGGCTTTCGCCGGTGGTGCCAACGGGAACCAACCCGGTGGAGCCTTCCTGAATCTGCCATTCCACCAAGTGTTTGAGCGTCTTCAGGTCCAACTCGCCGTTGCTAAACGGTGTGACGAGGGCTGGCATAGAGCCTTTGAACATGACACGCTCCTTAGGTGCAGTTTGTAATTTTTACGCCTCGGTTTGCCAGAAATCTGTCTTTCTTGAGTTGAACCCGACGGCGCAAGCTTTATCCTGAATGGCTGTATCCTTGGTTGGTTGGGAAATGCAAGGGATGACACGCTTTCTGGCGTTTTTGACGGTCGTAATTCTGATTTCGGGCACACAAGTGCGGGCCGACGCCGCCGGTGATCTGCGGGCCGGTATGAATGAAATGCGCAAGGGGGACTGGAATGAAGCCCTGCGTGTTTCTGGTGCGCGGGGTTCAGTGTCTCGGGACATCATCGTCTGGCACTGGCTTCGCGAAGGGTTTGGCAGTTCGGGTGACGTTCTGGTGTTCTTGGATCGTCGTCCAGACTGGCCTGGTCTGGCTTGGTTGCGGCGCAAAAGTGAGCCCGCCTTTACTGGCGCCGATCCAGACCGCGTTCTTAAATTCTATGCCGAACAGCCGCCGCAAACCGCAGAGGGTGCATTGAACTATGCAGTCGCATTGAAGGCAAAGGGGCGTCAGGGAGATGCTGAAGCCGATATCGTCGCGGCCTGGCGGACGATGCCAATGGGCTCGGGTCTGCAAAAAGACTATCTTGAGAATTTTGGCAAGCTGCTGAAACCCCATCACGCCGCCCGTCTGGACCGGATGCTATGGGACAACCACCTTGTCAGCGCAGGTCAGATGCTGCCGCTGGTCAGCGCTGATCAGCGTAAACTGGCTGAGGCGCGGATCGGCCTTCAGAAACGGCAACCCGGCGTCGACGGCAAGGTGGCGGCAGTTCCGAAATCGCTGGGTGATTCACCGGGCTTGGCTTTTGACAGGTTCGTCTGGCGTGACAAGAAAGAGTTGGACGACAGCGCGATTGACTTGATGCTGGCGCGTTCTTCCGGCCCTGATGCGTTGGGGGAACCTGACAAATGGGCCGAAGGCCGCCGTCGGTTGGCCCGACTTGAGATGCGAAATGGGGACCAGAACCGCGCTTATCAGATTGCTGCCAATCACCACATGACGCCAGAAATGGGCTATGGCTATGCGGATCTGGAGTGGCTTTCCGGGTTTCTGGCCTTGCGGAAGCTGAATGATCCTGCGACCGCGATCCGGCATTTCCAGAACTTCTCGGACGCGGTGAAATCGCCGATCTCGAAAGGACGCGCCGGGTATTGGTTGGGTCGTGCCTATGCGGCCCATGGTGACGCCGAAAAAGCCTATGACGCCTATGCAATGGGTGCAGATTATCAATCCTCTTTCTACGGCTTGCTGGCGGCGGAACAGATCGGGCGTCCTTTCGATAGTGAGTTGGCCACCCCCCGCCGGGCGCCACACTGGAAGCAAGCTGAGTTCTCCAATTCAAGCGTACTGGAAGCCGGGCTACTGCTGCTGAAGGCTGACGAAGACACCCTGTCTGAACGGTTCCTGACCCATCTGGTTGAAGGGTTGGACCCGGTTCAGGCCAATCAGTTGGGCGATTTGGTGATCGAGTTAAAGCAGCCGCATCTGGCCGTGATGATCGCCAAACGCGCTGCAACAGTCGGCCTGGTTTTGCCAGCCGCCTATTACCCGGTGCATCCGGTGGCCGACATGGGTTTGCCCATGGCTAAGGAAATGACGCTGGCCATTGCCCGTCGGGAAAGTGAGTTTGACCCCGTTGTGATCAGTGGAGCCGGCGCGCGCGGGCTGATGCAGGTCATGCCGGCCACGGCAAAGCTTGTTGCCAAGGAATTGGGTATCCTAAGCGGCCACAAGACGATCAAGCTGACTTCGGACTGGCAATACAACGCCAAGCTGGGTGCCAATTACCTGTCCGGTCTGGCCGCTGATTTCAACGGAAACGTTGTGATGATGGCTGCAGGATACAACGCAGGTCCACGTCGGCCGATGTCGTGGATGGATCGCTATGGCGACCCGCGCGCAGGTGAGATCGACGTGGTCGACTGGATTGAGACGATCCCGTTCAGCGAGACCCGCAACTACGTGATGCGTGTGTCGGAAAGCCTGCCGGTCTATCGCGCCCGTCTTGGCCAACCTGCCTTGCCGATCCCGTTCTCGCAGGAACTGGTCGGGTCAACGCTGGCGTCTTTCGCGCCATAGGGTGAACAGCCCGGCGGCGACAACCAGCGCTGCGCCTATGACCACTTCGGGGCGCAGCGTTTCACCAAAGACCGAGATTCCCAGGATCGCGCTCCAGACCAGGTGGAAATAGGCGAAGGGCTGCACCGCGCTGGCCTCGGCCATCTCATAGCATTTGATCAGCAACCAATGCCCCAGAACGCCGCTCACGCATAGCAGCGCCATCCAGGCCCAGTCCGTCTGGGCCATCGGCTCCCAGAACCACATTCCCACGAGCGTCATGGCGACGGCACCGCTGACGCCTGTCCAGAAAAAGCTGGTGGCGGAATTGTCCCGGCGGGATACGTAACGGGTCAGCAAACCATAGACTGCAAACATGAAAGCCGAGATCAGCGGTACAATGGCCCAAGGGTTAAAGACCCCTACACCGGGCTGCAGGATGATCAGAACACCGATGCACCCAACGCCGATTGCGGCCCAGCGTCGCCAGCCGAACTGTTCGCCCAATACCGGCCCGCTGAGAGCAGCGATCAACAACGGGTAGCAGATGAATACGGCCATCGCGTCAATCAGGCCCAGAACAGTGAAACTGAACACAGCGACGCAGATCTCGGCCGCCAACAGCAGGCCACGAAATATTTGCAGCTTAAGTTGGCTTGTCTGGGTGGTGGCTTTCAATCCGCCGGGCGCACGTGCGGCCAAAGCGATGACAAAGGCCGCAAAGAACCAATACCGGATCATCACTACCATGTAGGTGTTGTAGGTTCCTGCCAGATGGCGCGAGATACCGTCCTGCAGTGCAAAGACGATGGTCGCCCCGATCATCAACGCAATCCCGGCGCGCGTATTGTTCTGTTGCGTCATTATTTGACAGCGCAGGTCATGTGGCGCTTGCGGCCATAACCGGGTGCGCGTGTAACTATGAAACCGGCATCCTCAAGCCCCCGTCGCACGAACCCGGCGGCTGTATACGTCGCCGCCGTCCCACCAGTGGCCGTGTGGTCGGCGACCTGCTGCATCAGGTCTGCGCCCCATAATTCGGGGTTTTTAGCCGGAGAGAACCCATCCAAGAACCACGCATCGGCGGCACCTTCCCATTCTTGCAGGGTTTGACGTGCATCGCCTTCAACAACCTCAAGCCGCAGGGTGCCCAAATCACATGTGCCTCCCTCCCATTGCGCAAGGAACCGGTCAGACCAAGGCGCAAGTTCAGGAAAGGCTGCCAGCGCTCGGGACATGTCCACGGGTGCCATCGGATAGGCCTCAAAACTGGTAAAGGACAGGGGCGTCGTCTGGCCGGAATTCTCCCACTCTGACCAGACAGTCAGCATGTTCAAGCCGGTGCCAAAGCCCAATTCAGCAATGTGGAAACCAGATGCGAACCGCGCAGGCAGCTCATTACCCGCCAGAAACACATGCCGCGTCTCTTCCAGCCCGTTCTGCAACGAGTAATACGGATCGTCGAAACGATCCGAGACCGGGATCTGATCCTCAGTCCATGTCAGTTCGGCGCGCTGGTCTGCCATCGGGGAATCCTGTAGCTAAGCGGCGCGACACTGAACAAGGTAAAGGGGAATGGCAATGGTCGATGTGACGGTGCGCGGTGCAGGGATTTTCGGCCTGTCTATCGCCTGGATCTGTGCCCGGCGCGGCGCAAAGGTGCAGATCGTCGATCCCTTTGGCCCCGGCGCTGGTTCCAGCGGTGGCCTGGTTGGCGCACTGGCACCGCATGTGCCTGAAAACTGGAATGCCAAGAAGGCGTTTCAGTTCGACAGCCTGATCATGGCCGAACCATTCTGGAAACAGGTCGAGGCCACAGGCGGCGTCTCACCCGGATATGCGCGGCTGGGACGGTTGCAACCTATCATCGACACCCGAACGCTGGAACTTGCCCATGCCCGCGCCATCACAGCAGCGGAACTGTGGCAGGGTCGCGCTGAATGGTGGGTCGTCGAAACAGCCGCGGTCGGTACATGGTGTCCGCCCAGTCCTACCGGTTTTGTCATCCATGATACGCTGAGCGCTCGCATGCATCCGCGCCGGGCCTGTGCGGCCTTGGTTGCGGCATTGGCTGTGATTGGCGTCGAGGTCGTAGCCGACGCACCAGATCGCGGACAGGTTGTCCATGCCACCGGGCTTGCCGGACTGCAGGAACTGAGCGAGGCTTTTGGCAAAACCGTTGGCAACGGCGTCAAGGGTCAAGCCGCACTTCTGCGGTTTGATGCGGGAGAGGTTCCACAACTGTTTGCGGACACAATCCACTTCATACCGCATGCGGACGGGACGTTGGCAATCGGTTCGACCTCGGAGCGTGGCTATGACGACCCGACCAGCACGGATGCAGCTCTGGATGACGTTCTGGACCGGGCGATGCGGGCCGTTCCCGTCCTGCATGGCGCAGAGGTCATCGAACGATGGGCGGGTGTACGGCCGCGCAGCAAAAGCCGCGCACCAATGCTGGGCGCGCACCCGCTGTACGAAGGGCAGTTCATCGCCAATGGTGGCTTCAAAATCGGCTTTGGCATGGCCCCGAAAGTGGCCGAGGTCATGGCGGATCTGGTTCTTGAGGACCGGGATGCGATCCCGGGTGACTTCAGACCCGAAGCATCACTCTGATCGCGGGACAAACTCGGCGGACATGCATTGCCGCCCATCGGGTCCGCGCACCCACATCGCCTGGCCATACCGGCACAAGGTTGCCGTCTCAAAGTGCATCAGCGGCGATGACGCGCGAAAGGAGAACTGAGCCAATGGACCTGCCAGATCCTCAGCAAACAGCATCAATAGTTGTGCCAGCAGCGGGCCATGAACGACCAGACCGTCATACCCTTCGACATCCCGCGCGTAGTCCAGATCGTAATGGATACGGTGCCCATTGAAGGTCAGCGCCGAGTATCGAAACAGCAATGTGCTGTCGAAGGTGACGTCTCGCCTGTCGGTTTCATCGGTACGGGCCATAGGTGGCTTGGGCTTTATGTCGGAACTCGAAGGGTCTGGTCGATAAACCAGATCCTGCCATTCGCTCAGACACAATTGACCGTCCTGAGAAATCTCGTGTCGCAGTGTAACAAACCCCAGCGGTCCCGTCCGTCCGTTTTTTGCCGCCTCACTTTCAAGAACAGACCGGCGCACGGCTTTTGAGCCCGCGACCAGCGGCGCGTGAAACTGCAACCGTCCCCCGGCCCACATCCGACGTTGCAAGCCCATATCGGGAATCAGACCGTCCCCAACCTTTGGATGCCCGTCCCGCCCCAAATTGGCAGACGGCTGAGGCGACCAAAAATACAGCTGGTGAAAGAACAGCGGCAGTTGATCGCCTGCTGCGACCCTGTCGTTGGATCCAAGCGCTACCAATAGCGCAGAGGCGCGGGCCGGGTCCATCACATCGGTCAGTATTTCGTCAGTCATGGCGGCAGACTATGCAGACCGACCAGACCCGGCAAGCAGCCTCTCGATCTTAGAACCCAGCCTCAGCACGCAGTTTCTGCATGAGTGTCCGCAGAGAACTTTCGTAACGGTCGCTCAGCAATTTGCCGTGCTCGTCAAACTCGTTCGAACTGCTGGCGAGATGAATCTCTGGCCCCTGCAGGATGCGCGGTTGGAAGGGAACCATATAGCCGCGCAGAACCATCTGCGCCCGCTCACCACCCGCACGCCCTGCGGCGGCGGACATCACGGCAACCGGTTTGTCGGCCCAGGGGCGGTCATCTGTTCGGCTGACCCAGTCCAAAGCGTTTTTCAGAACACCCGACGGGCCTTTGTTGTATTCCGGGGTCGAAATGATCACGGCATGGGCTTGGGCGATCTGATCGGAAAGGGTTTGTACGGCTTCGGGGATGCCCTCGCCATCTTCAAGATCACCATCATAAAGCGGCAGGTTCAGATCAGCTTCGATATGCGTTCCCGGCTCGAACAACCGGGCCGCTTCGCGCAGCAGTTTGCGGTTGGTCGCGCTTTGGCGCAATGAGCCGGACAGGCTCAGAAGGATGGGTTCAGACATTGGGAAACTCCGCTTTGGTGTTGCCCAATAGCTAGCGTAACTTTCGCGCGCACCAAAGACCGGATGACGCGCAGTCAATGTGCGAAAAATGGGCACCCGAAAGTGCCCATATCATTATGTGTTTCCGTTCGGAATGATCTCGATGTCGACCCGGCGGTTCTGGGCCTTCCCCTCGGGCGTCAGGTTAGAGGCAATCGGGCGGTTTTCGCCCTGGCCGATGGTCGAGATGCGTGCACCACTTACACCATTGGCTTGAAGAATATCGGCGACAGAGCGCGCCCGGCGTTCGGACAGGCCCTGATTATACGCAGCGTCGCCGTCGCTATCGGTATTGCCGATGACCTGCACGTTCGAGTTGGGGTAATTCACCAGATTCTGCCCCACCCGGACCAGATCGGCCCGCAGTGCCGGGCGCACGGTCGCGCTGTCGGTGTCAAAGGTGATATCATTCGGGACGGTCACAATCAGTCGGTCGCCCGCGTTGGTAACGATGATGCCCTGATTGGCCAGTTGCTGACGCAGTTCTGCTGCTTGTTTGTCTAGTTGGTTGCCTATCAGGCCGCCTCCTGCTGCACCGATTGCTCCGCCTGCTACGGCCCCCAAAAGCGGATCAGATCCATTGGCAATCGCGCCGACACCTGCGCCGATCAGACCGCCAAGGAGTGCACCCTGCTTGGCGTTCTGGTTCGGGTCCGAGGGCAGGTTCAATGTGCCAGGGTCCGTACAGGCCCCCAAAAACATGGCCGAACACAGCCCTGCGGCAAGAACACTCTTGGAAATCGTCATGTAATCACCTTCTGCTCTGGGGCCCGTTCACCGAACCCGCTTTGTTTGGCGCAGTATATCGCGTTACCTTATCTTAGGCTCAAGCAACAATCGGGTGAAGTCGGCAAATTACCGCCGTTCAACAGGATCCAATTGGTTCTGGTCTTGCCAGATCGCTCGCAGAGGCTCCCCCTGCCCGCAGAAATGATCGTCTGTAACGTCGCAGGCCCAAATGCGATCCGTACGAAAATGGCGAAACCCATTCCTCAGCTCACACCACGCCGCCAACATCGTGCATTCAATGTGGTAGATAAGGGCGACGGGCCTGACGATCCGCTCGGTTCGCTCACCTTCGGCATTCACATAGGTGATGCGAATTTTGCGTTCAGAGCGGATAGCCTCGCGATAGTTTACGACAGGCACGCACCCCTTGGCCGGATCATCCATCGGTGCACCCCATGGGGCGACTTGCAGCCAATCTGCAGGCGCGCGCAAAGCGTCGATCTTGCGGCAAACACGGTCCGCAGCTTGTTGCAGGGTGCTATCCCCGGTGCGCGCCAGCATCGACAACCCGACCCACAGCGCCTCGACCTCTTCAGCGTCGAAATTCAACGGTGGCAGGTCATATCCCCGCCGCATCAAGTATCCCACGCCGGCTTCACCCTCGATCGGGGTTCGCTGTGCCTGCAAAGCGGCGATATCGCGATAGACGGTACGCGCTGACACTTCCAGCTTTTCTGCCAGTGCCTCCGCCGTCACAGGCATTTCGGCCGAACGCAGGATCTGGATGATTTCAAAAAGGCGGGTTGAGCGGCGCATAAGGTTCTCCGGGCGGTCTGCTGACATCCTAGCACACCCCACTGACAGGGTGGTGTCAGGAGTGATCTGCGATCTTTGGGAAACAAACCAAAGGAGGTCGACCATGCCATACCTCGACAATCACGTGATGATGACATTGAAACTGGACCGCTGGGCGCAGGATCACACTTTGCGCGCGTTCGAGATCGAACGTGAAATTATGGCTGCCCGTCAGCCCTGCGCACCGCGCAAACGGACCAAGCGGTTCTCGTTGGGCAACCTCAAGATGCTGTGGACAAGCACGGCCTGAGGTCAGAAATCAGCCGGGGCGCGGAATTTCATTGAAACTCCGCCCTCGGGGCTTTTTAGGCGCAGTTCCTCAGAATGCAGCATCAGACGCGGGAATTCGAGCGCAGGTCCGTCGGCGTAGAACGGATCGCCCAGAATCGGGTGGCCCAGCGCTTGCATATGAACGCGTAGCTGATGAGACCTACCTGTTTTGGGGAACAATCGGACGCGCGTCGTCTCACCCTCGTGTTTTACAAACCGCCAATCAGTGACGGCGGGTTTGCCAGTCTCGTGACAGACCATCTGGCGAGGGCGGTTGGGCCAATCCACGATCAACGGCAGATCGACGGTTCCGGACTTTTGCTCGATGCGCCCCCAAACACGCGCAACATAGGTCTTGCGGGTCTGGCGTTTTTCAAACTGCATGCTCAGATGCCGCTGTGCGTGCGGTGACTGGGCAAACACCATGACACCCGACGTATCCCGATCCAACCGATGCACCAGCAAAGCTTGCGGAAATGCCGCCTGCACGCGGGTCAGCAGGCAATCGGCTAGATGCTCTCCCCTCCCAGGCACGGACAGCAGACCCGAGGGCTTGTTGACCACGATAAGCTGCGCATCCTCATGCAGCACATCCAACGGCGTATTCGGGGGATCATAGGTCTCGCTCATGCGCGCCTGCCTATCGCACCGCGTAGGTTCCCGCAACGTCGGGCTTGCCTGAACGAAACGGTTCAGCAACTCTCAGACCCAAAGCGGAGGAGAACCCATGCACCCCACAATCGCGCGCATGCAAGACGTTGTCGCCAAGGGCGATGAAACCCTGATCCACGAATTGCTGGCCGAAGACGTACGGTTTTCCCCGCCAACTTACTACAGCACCTGGACCGGACGCGAACCGGTGGCGGCTGTTCTGGGTCACGTGGGACAGGTGTTTTCCGACTTCCGCTATCGCCGGATTATGGGTGAAGGCAAGGATTGGGCGCTGGAGTTTCAATGCAAGGTCGGGGATCTGGACGCGGTCGGCGTCGATCTGATCACGTTGAACGATGAGGGTTTGATACAGGAATTCGAGGTCGTCATGCGCCCTTACAAGACCATCGGTGCCCTGCGCGAGGCGATGATGGCTCGGGTTATGACGGACGCCCGCTTCCTCGAATACAAAAACGCGCTCAGCTAACCATGACTGCCCCGATTGCCGCCGATCAGATATTGCGCGTCCCGCTGTTGCCGGTTCTGGCAGCACAGGCGATTTCCGTGCGTCGTAACGCTCAGCTGCTGCCCGAACCGTCCGGCCCGCGCCAAGGGCGCGAAGGGCGCGGCCCCCGATTGCGGCTGCTCATCGCTGGTGACAGCTCGGCCGCGGGTGTGGGGGCTGGGCGACAGCAACAGGCACTATCGGGGTTTCTCGTGGCGCGGTTGGCCCGCCATTACAGCGTGGAGTGGCGGCTGGAAGCGACGACGGGTCACACAACACAGGATACGCTGGAACGATTGAACCGCCTTGAAGGCAGCTATGACGCCGCCGTGACTGCCTTGGGTGTAAACGACGTCACGCGTGGAGTATCCCGGCAAAAGTTCACGGGTTTGCAGACCCAGCTTCTGGATCATCTGACGAGCAATCTGGGTGTTCGACGTGTCGTGGTTACCGCCGTGCCACAAATGAACCGTTTTCCGGCCCTGCCCCAACCGCTGGCCTGGGCACTGGGGCGACAGGCGGCCCGGCTGGATCGGGGTTTGCAAAAGGCCGCTGCGACATTCCCGCAAGCCCGGCACCTGTCATTGGAGTTTCCGGATGACCCGGCGCTGGCTGCTCCGGACGGATATCACCCAAGCCCCAAAGCCTATCGCTTGTGGGCAGAGGCCGCGGCCGACTTATTGCATCAGCGCTGACCCCGCATCTGACGAATCATCGGGATCGTATAGACCACCAAAGCCGCCCAGATCAGTGGGAAGGCGATCATCCGGCCCCGATCGATCTGTTCCCCGAACACGGTAATCGCAGTGATAAAGATCATCGTCGGCGCGATGTACTGCAGGATTCCCATTGTGGACAACCGCACCAATTTGGCCCCGTTGGCATAGACCAGCAGCGGAACAGCGGTGACAATGCCGGCACAGGCCAGCAGCATGGTGTCCCCAGCGGCTGCGCCAAAGTGGCCGGTTCCTTTTGCCCCCAACCAGGTGATGTAGACCAAGGCTGGGATCAGCAGGATCAGAACCTCTAGCAGAAAGCCCTGATTGGGGCCGATGGGCAGCGAGCGTTTGAAGAAAGCATAAAACCCCCAACTGACCGTCAGGGCCAGCGCGGCCCACGGCAGCCGACCCGCTTCGACGATCAATACCAGCACACCCAAAGCAGCTAACCCCACTGCCGCCAATTGCGTACGATTCAAAGGCTCACGTAACAGGATCGCCCCTAGCGCAATGCTGAACAGCGGGTTGATGTAATAGCCCAACGCTGCGTCCAATGCGTTACCGCTGGCAATCGCCCAGACGTAAATGGCCCAATTCACCGAGATCAAAGCCGCTGTTAGACAGGCCATGCCCAGCATCTTCGGGTTTTGTAAGGCAGCCTTCAAATCCCCGGTTCGCCCTAGCGCCACCAGCAACAGCCCGGCCACAGGCACCGACCATACAATCCGATGCGCCACGATCTCGACCGGCCCGATATGCGCCAGAGCTTTCATGTACAGCGGCAGGAAACCCCATAGAACGTAGGCGGTCGCCGCCAGAGCCAATCCTTTTGGCGTGTCCTCATTGTGGGGTGATGTTGCGACGTCCGCCATCATGGATCTCCGGGTGATACCGTTTGTCTATACGGCTGTTCCGGAGGGTTTGGAAACTGCGAAAACCGTGAACGGTCGCATCAAGAAAATTGATATGTACCAAGAAAACGGGGCGCCGCAGCGCCCCGTGTGTCGAACCTTGGCGCTAAACTTTAACGCGCTCGGATTTTGGATCGTACATCGGCTTGAGTGATGCCTCGGCTTTCACCTTCACACCGCAGACATCGATCTCGTAGGTCGAAGCCAAAACGTCAGCCGCTTTTTCGCCTTCGCAGGGCACATAACCCAGACCGATCGCACCGCCCAGCGTGTGGCCATAGTTGCCCGAGGAGAGGTATCCCACATACTCGCCATCCCGAATGATCGGCTCATTGTGGAACAGCAGCGGTTCCGGATCGGTCAGCTTGAACTGAACCAAGCGGTTATGCGGTCCGCTTTCCTTACGCGTAATCACCGCTTCGCGCCCGATGAAATCGCTGCCCTTATCGACCTTGACCGCAAAACCAAGACCGGCATCGACGACGTGGTCCTCGCAAGTGATGTCGTGGCCGAAGTGGCGGAAGCCTTTTTCTATCCGGGCGCTGTCCATCATATGCATGCCGCATAGTTTTAGCCCCATGTCCCGTCCGGCCTCGTGCAGGGTTTCGAACACATGTCCCGCCATGTCGGACGAGACATAGATTTCCCAACCAAGCTCACCGACATAGGTCACACGGTGGGCTCGAGCCAGACCCATGCCGATCTCGATATCCTGCGCGGTGCCAAACGGGTTGGTCGCGTTGGTGAAATCGTTGGGCGAGACCTTTTCAAGCAGCGTACGCGCATTTGGACCCATAATGGCCAGAACGCCCTCACCCGCAGTAACATCGGTGACAACGACGTTGAAGTTGCCCGCATGGCGCTGCATCCAGGTCTGGTCAGCCAAGCGGGTCGCTGCCGGGGTCACCACCAGATAAGCGGTCTCGGTCAGGCGGGTAACGGTCACGTCCGCCTCAATCCCGCCTGCGCGGTTAAGGAACTGAGTATAGACGATCTTGCCATTCGGGACCGAGTAATCGCCGCCACCGATATAGTTCATGAATGCTTCGGCATCCGGGCCGTCAACGCGGATTTTGCCAAAGGACGACATGTCATACATGCCGACATTCTCGCGCACGGCTTTATGCTCGGCAGCCGAGTTCTCGAACCAGTTCTGGCGTTTCCAGCTGTACTGGTACTCGCGCTCCTGCCCCTCGTTCGCGAACCAGTTGGCACGTTCCCAACCCGCCAACTCGCCCATGACCGCGCCCTGTTCCAGCAGGTGATGGTGGAACGGCGTCCGGCGCACGCCACGTGCGGTGGCCTTTTGGCGATAGGGATAATGGTCGGCGTAGAGCAAGCCTAACGTCTCTTTCGAGCGCTCGAAAAGGTACTGCTTATTGCCCTGGAACGGCTGCATCCGGCTGATGTCCACGTCGCCCAGATCGAAAGGCTTTTCACCGCTGTCCATCCATTCGGCCAGCGCCATGCCAGCGCCACCGGCGGACTGGATGCCGATCGAGTTGAAGCCCGCTGCGACCCAGACGTTGTCCATCTCGGGTGCCAGACCCAGATGATAGGCGTCATCAGGGGTAAACGATTCGGGCCCGTTGAAGAAGGTATGGATACCGGCCTCGGCCAGCATCGGCATACGTTCACACGCGGCTTCGAGAATCGGTTCGAAATGGTCGAAATCCTCGGGCAGCTGGTCGAATTCAAAGGTGTCAGGAATACCGTCCATCGCCCAGGGCTTGGCATTCGGTTCAAATGCACCCAACAGGATTTTGCCTGCGTCCTCTTTGTAATACGCGCATTCATCGGGAACGCGCAGAACCGGCAACTGAGTTAAACCGTCGATATTTTCGGTAACGATGTAGAAGTGTTCGCAAGCGTGCAACGGAACATTGACGCCAGCCATCTTGCCGACCTCATGCCCCCACATACCGGCACAGTTCACCACCATGTCGCATTCGATATGACCAGATGCGCTGCCGTCATCTGCGACCCAGTCAACACCGCTCACCTTGCGGTCTTGTTTGACGATGTCGGTGACCTTCACGCGTTCCTTGACGATACCGCCACGCTGACGGGCGCCCTTGGCCAATGCCAAGGCGATGTTGGCCGGGTCACCCTGACCGTCCAGCGGTAAGTAAACAGCACCCTTCACGCCTTCGAGGTTGATGTGGGGATACAGCTCCTGAACACGTTCATTCTCGATTTCTTCGACCTCGACGCCGAAAGCGCGCGCCATGGCCGCCTGACGGTAGATCTCTTCTTTGCGCTCTTCGGTTAGCGCAACAGTGATTGATCCACAGCGTTTAAAGCCTGTGGCCACACCGGTTTCTTCTTCGAGCGAACCATAGAGTTCCTGGCTGTACTTCGCCAGCTTTGTCATGTTCGCCGTTGCGCGCAGCTGGGCGATCAGACCCGCCGCATGCCAGGTCGTGCCGCTGGTCAGCTGCTTACGCTCCAGCAGGACAACGTCTTTCCAGCCTTTCTTGGTCAGGTGATACGCCACCGAACATCCGATGACACCACCACCGATAATGACAACACGGGCCTTGTTTGGAAGATCAGCCATTCTCATGATTCCGCTTTATGAGTTTCCACCCAAAATGACACGGAAGAGCGACACAGAATGCACGAAAAACGTCAGACCATTTGCAAAAATCAACGTTGTTTGACTTGCCGTTTTTCACGTCTCAGCACAAAGGGGGTTACGCCGAAAAAGCTTTTGTAGACTGACGAGAAACCGTTGGGAAACCCGCAGGCAAGACCAATTTCGCGAACACTCATCGTTGTGTTCAGCAGCAGGTTATTGGCCTTGGCCAGCCGCATTTCGCGGTAAAAGCCGTTTGGTGTGGTTCCGAAATAGTTCTTGAACTTCCGTTCCAGCGATCGGTTCGAAAGCTTTAGCGCTTCGACGATTTCGTTAATCGGCAGCGGGTCTTCGATATTGGCCTGCATCACCTTGATGCACTGGTCCAGTTTGGCGTCACCTGTAGCGGTGGTCTTTGATCCGGAAAATGGCTGGAGAGACGAGAAATCCCGAATGTTTTCGTGCAGCATGATGTCGGCCACGGTCATTCTTGTTGGCCCGGAAACATGACGCCCGATCACAGCCAGCGCGACATCGGTAGTGGCCTCCATCCCGGCGCAGGTCACCACGGCGCCCTGTTCTGTTGCAATCGACAGTTTGGCCTCGAACTGGGCGCGACGTTCACGCAGGAAGGACGCGTTTTCCCAGTGGGTCGACATGTCCTCGGTCCCCTGCTCGTCGATATACCGGCTTGCAGCTTCGGACAACAAAAAGACCTGTGCACCGCGGAAAGTATAATCCGACACAACACGCCCCAGCGATAGATCAGGATGATCGGGGTCGGAATTTCCGATGACGAACAAATAGTCCGCGTTGGGCTGCGACGGAATGCGCTCAGTCTGGATCGTCGCCTCGCTGCTGCTGGCGACCGGGCCACCCCTCAGAGAGCGATAGGCATAGGTGAATGGCGGGCTCGGGCATACGCGGTTGGCCAGCCGCAGCACCTCAACCAATGACGCCAGTTCCAGCAGCACATAGCCCGGTGCGACAACGATGTCGAAATGTCGCTGCGCGTTAGAAGCCGGGATGTTCGACGGCGATGGCATCACTTTCCTTTCAGACAATCCGGTGCCCGGCGGACCGCAATCGATCGGCAAGGACCTCAATGTGGTCCGGCCCGACTTCGCAGCATCCGCCAACTATTGTTGCCCCCTGTGCTACCCATTCCATCGCATGATCGGCATAAGCCTCGGGTCCAAGATCGTGGCGCTGTGTCAACACGTCGACAGTCGGCGCGTCTTTCAGGAAATCCTGTGCAATCCCGGTGAACCCATTTGCATAGGCCCCAAATGGCCGCCCCATCGTGGCGATGACCTTCAGCGCGGCGGGGACGGCCTCGGGGCGCGAACAGTTTATCAGAACAGCGTCAGGGTTAAACCGATCCACAAGAGGCGCAATATCGGCAAGCGGTTCACCGGATCGCAGCCGTGTTCCGTCATCATCCATCACAGAAAGCGCCAGCCAAACCGGTTTGCCTGCCTCCGCCGTACCACGCAGGGCCCCTTCGGCCTCTTGCACCGAGGAAACGGTTTCGATCAGGAAAAGGTCGACGTCATCGGACATGAGGTTAACCAACTCGGCAAACTTTTCGGCGGCGTCTTCCACATCAGGATTCAGATCGGGGCGATAAGACGCCAGCAAAGGACCCAGCGCCCCGGCGATGCGCCCGGAACCGCCCGTGCGCGCACGGTTCGCCTGAGCAACCGCAGCATGGACCAGGTCGGGCAGTTGATCCTCCATATCCAGACGCTCCAGCCGAGAACGATGGACCGCGTAGGTGTTGGTCGTTGCAACCGTCGCGCCACGGCGGAAATATTCGGCGTGGACCTCTTGCACCAATTCGGGATGGTCGATCATAACGCGCGTCGACCACAGCGGAGTGGGTTTGTCCCCACTGCGTTTGACCAGTTCTTGCCCAATCGAGCCATCCAGAAGCGTGATTTCTGCCATTTGCCAACCTTCCTAAGGAATCAGAACGAGTTTTCCCGGCAGCACCTTGGACTGGAAGTCCTCTTGCGCCTTGGCGATGTCTCTTAGTGGATAGGTCTTGGAAACCAAAGGCTTGATGCGGCCTGCATTCATCATCTCGACAAGGCGGCCAAAGACTTCAAATGCCTGATGTGTGCAGCCGTGAATCGTGATGTCGCGCAGGTAGATCTCACGCAGGTCAGCCGAAACGATTGGTCCTGCGATTGCCCCGGAAACGGCATAATGACCGCCGGGTTTCAGGGCCAGGATCAGGCCGGGCCAAGCCCGGCCTCCGACAACGTCGATCACGACGTCGAACATGTCCTTGGGCAGCGGCGCGTTGCGGTCAAAGGTGTCCATGGCCCCCTGCGCTTTGACCACCTCGGCTTTGGCTGAACCCGTAACGCCCCAAACTGTCGCCCCGCGTAGAGACGCCAGTTGCACAGCGGCAAGGCCCACGCCACCCGAGGCACCGGTAATCAGCACCTTATGCCCAGCGGCCACGCCAGCACGGGTTAACAGGTTCTCGGCCGTGCCAAATGCACAGGGGATGGCGGCGATTTCGACATCTGACTGGGGTGAGGCCGTCACGTCATACAGGTCGTCGGCCTGAACTAGACAGTATTGCGCAAATGCTCCGTCGATTTCAGAGCCTAATGCGATAAAGCCAGTCGGATTGCCGGGACGTGGGCGCGGCAAGTTGATCGGGCAGGTCACCCGTTGCCCGGCTTGAAACCCGGTCTCTTGCCCTGCCAATTCGACTATCCCACACAGATCGCCACCCTGAATGCGCGGAAACGCCAACGCGCCTCCCCAGCCTCCGGCATCAACATCCTGATCAACGGCGTCCGTTGCCCCGGTCACGTCCGAGGAATACCAACCGACCCGTGTATTTATGTCCGTGTTGTTTACCCCTGCGGCCGCGACCCGAACCAGAACCTGCCTCGGTCCAGGCGTTGGAACCGGAATATCCTCGCGCCATTCCAGCGCTTCGGGGCCGCCGTGGCGCGTCAGGTAAACACCAGACATTTTTGTGGGCGTGGTCATCTTCAGACCCTGTCTTCCGGATGGGCTGGAACCGGTCCCATCGGCACAATGTCGTAACGCGCGTTCAGTTCGGCCATTTTCGCCTCATCTGCAAAGTCAGCCTCGGTCATTGTCGCCAGTTCGGCCAGAAACCCGTCGAACCCCGAGGGTTGAAAGATCATCAGCATTCTGGCGGGTGTGCCATCGGCGACGCGACACGCGTGGGGTACTCCCGGCGGGACATGCATGGTTGTGCCCGGAGTACATCGATGCCAGTTGCCATCAACGTAGAAATCCACTGCGCCTTCCAGAAAGTAAAAAGTCTCGGCGTGGGTATCATGGCGATGAAGACCAAGCGCGAAGCTGGCCTTCAGATTGTCTTCCATGAGCGTGTATGCGCCATCTGTATCCTGACCAGACACCTTCACAAAGGTGTGGTCATTTTCCCAGTCATAGTTGGGGCCCTCGCCGGGTCCCAGTTTGGCGTATCGTTTGCTCATGGCGGTCTC
Organism: Ruegeria sp. YTSC004; assembly: GCF_059609805.1. NCBI lineage: Bacteria > Pseudomonadati > Pseudomonadota > Alphaproteobacteria > Rhodobacterales > Roseobacteraceae > Ruegeria > Ruegeria sp. YTSC004. Next base: position 111,532 of record NZ_JBXWMJ010000008.1, on the reverse strand, counting down.
CGTGAGAAGTTAAGCGCGTAACCGCTCGTTCTCGGGATCCCAGAGCGGCTGATCCTGCTCTACCACAGCGCGGCACTTTTGGCCGTAGATTTCGACCTCAAGCTCGGTGCCGGGGTTGGCAAGCTCGGCCTTGATCATGCCCAGCGCGATGGATTTGCCAACGCGGTATCCCCATGCGCCTGACGTGGTTTCGCCCACGATTTGATCGCCCTGCCAGATACACGACATATACGGCGCGTCGCAATCGCCCGCATCCACTGTCAGCGTGACAAACGACTTCTTCACGCCCTGCTGCTTTTCGTTCAGGATTGCAGCCTTGCCGGGGAAATCCTGCGGCTTGTCGAGTTTGACGAACCGCCCAAGACCGCCTTCCAGCAGAGAGTAGTCGGTCGATAGGTCCCCCTTCCATGCACGGTATCCCTTTTCGATACGCAGCGAGTTCAGGGCATACATGCCGAACGGTTTGGCACCGGCATCGATGATCGCATCATAGATCGCGGGCATATGCTCGTTCAGAGCGTGGACTTCCCATCCTAGCTCACCCGCGAAGGAGACGCGGATCAGATAGGCGGGCTGGCCTGCAACGGTCGCAGACTGATGAGTCAGCCACCCCGAGGTCAGATCCGCATCCGTCATAGTCGACAGTATATCGCGCGACTTCGGACCAGTGACGATCAGTGTATCCCGTGTCGTGGTCACGTCTTCAATCGAAACACTCGCAGGCATCGCGTTCATCAGGATGTCCCGATCATGCCACTGTGCAGTTGCGGCGGTGATCATGATGAACTCATCCTCACCAAGACGGATACAGGACATCTCGGTCAGAATGCGGCCACGGTCGTCAGAGATATAGATGAGGTTCATCCGGCCGACCTTTGGCAACCCACCGGTTGCGAGGCCGCGCAGCGCCTCAGCGGCGCCCTCTCCCTTGACCATGAAGCGCGAGAAGCCTGGCAGATCTAGTACGCCACAATGGTCTCGCACGGCCTCGCATTCTTCTTGGATTCGTTGCTCCCACGGGCCGGACCGACCCCAGGTATGGGTTGCATCAAGCGACGTGTCATCGCCCGGCTTCGCGAACCAGTTGGCCCGCTCCCATCCGTTATAGGCACCCATCACGCCGCCCAGCGCTTTGACCTTGTCATGCACCGGTGACAGTTTCTTGTCGCGCGCCGCGGGCCATTCATGATGAGGGAAATGCATGGCGTATTCGTTGCCGTAAACTTCCAGACCTTTCTGGTTGCAGTAGTCCTGATCTGTGTAATCGGTGTAGCGACGCGGGTCGACGGCCCACATATCCCATTCGGTCGCGCCATCGACGATCCATTCGGCCAGCACCTTGCCTGCACCACCGCCCTGAGCGATGCCGAAGGTGAATGTGTGTGCCTCGAACGCGTTTTTCACACCGGGCATTGGGCCGATCAGCGGCAGCCCGTCCGGCGCATAGGGGATCGGGCCGTTGATCACACGGCCAACGCCGGAGGTCGCCATCAACGGCACCCGCTCCATCGCGTCAGTGACGATATCCTCGATGCGGTCGAGATCGTCATTCCACAGCTGGAACGAGAAATCCTCGGGCATAGCATCGTCTTCAGTCATCCAGTGGCCCTTGCAGTTAGGCTCATACGGACCAAGGTTGAAGCCATTCTTTTCCTGCCGCAGGTAGTACGAGATATCCACGTCGCGCAGCAGTGGCAGTTTCTTACCACCGTTCGCTTTGGACCATTCTTCAATTTCTGGAACTTCGTCCGTCAGCAGGTACTGGTGGCTCATCACCATCGCGGGAACTGTGCGGCCGCCAAAGGGCTTGAACCACTCTCCCACGCGCTGCGCGTAATACCCAGCGGCGTTCACAACATAGTCGCAGGCTATATCGCCTTTGTCGGTGTGTACGGTCCAGGTGCCGTCGTCGTGCTGAGTTACGCCAGTTGCCGGGCAAAAGCGGATGATCTTCTGGCCCATGTCACGGGCACCCTTGGCCAGTGCCTGTGTCAGCTGCGCCGGATCAATATCACCATCGGTGGGATCGTACAGAACGCCTTCAAGATCGTGCGTCTCCAGGAAAGGATAGCGCTCTTTAGCTTCTTCCGGGGTCCACATCTCCATCGGGATGCCTTGATAGCGTCCCATCGCCATGGCGTGTTCGAACTCTTGCATCCGCTCCTTGCTGTGCGCAAGACGGATCGAGCCTGAAACGTGGTAGTTCATCGGATAGTCGACCTCTTCGCCCAAACGCGAATACAGCTCGGTTGAGTACCGCTGCATGTTCATGATCGCCCATGAATTCGAGAAGGTCGGAACGTTACCCGCCGCGTGCCAAGTCGAGCCAGCGGTAAGTTCGTTCTTTTCCAGCAGAACACAATCAGTCCAGCCCTTCTTGGCCAGATGGTACAGCGAGGAGGCCCCCACCACACCGCCACCGATAACAACCACGCGGGCTTTTGTCGGAAAATCGCTCATTGGTCTTGATCCTTGTTACTGTGCCCGTTGGGGCAGATCGTCTGTGATGTCGTAGTAATCGCCCTTGTCGGCGACAAAGATATGCTTCGAGAGCGTTAGACCCGTGGGCTCGCTGAGCGCACCCATGGAAATTGAAATCGTGTCCTCGTCATTGTGCTGCCAGAAGAGGAACGAGCCGCAGGAACGGCAGAAACCGCGGCGGGCGGTGTCCGAAGCGCGGAACCACGTAAGCGTGTCGCTGGCGGTGAAGCTCAAGTTATCCTGATGTGTCCAGGTCGAAGACCAAACATGGCCGGATTGCTTGCGGCATTGACCGCAATGGCAGGCCGAAGGCGGTGAAAGCTCTCCTTCAATCGTGAACGCGACAGCGCCGCAGAGGCAAGAACCAGTTTGCATGTGACTACCCCCTTGCTGTGGGCGTGGAGCTGGCCCCCAGCAACACGCCATAGATGATGAAACAGGCGGCCATGACACGACGCACCCAAGTGTTGAAAACCGCTCCCAGCGCAGCCTTGCCCATCAGCGCGCCCAACACGGTGAACCCGGTGTAGCTGAGCGTGGTGATGATCAGCGCCGTAGGCATGATGACGACCATCTGCTGCCAGATCGGAACATCAGGCTGCACAAACTGGGAAAAGGCAGCGAGGTACCCTGCCACGCTTTTAGGATTGATCGTAGCGACCGCCAGTGCGTGCAGATACACATGGCGCGCGGGTCGTTCACTTGCCGGGGCCGGGCGCGTGGCATTCATCCAGCCGCGAACCCCAACCCAGATCAGGAACCCTGCCCCTACCAGTTTGGCGATAAAAAACCCGGTTGGGGATGCTGCGATCAACGCGGTCACACCCAGCGCTGACAGGACAAGAAACGTGCTGGCCTGCGTTAGAATCGCCAGCACGCCCAGCATCGCTTTGGGAAACGGCAGGCTCATCCCGTTTGAAATGCAATTGACCGCGTTCGGCCCCGGCGTGGTGACGAACACCACCCAAAACAGCGCGAATATGGTCCAGGCTTCAAAGCTCATCAGTACACCGGCGGAGCGATAACCCAGATGGCCACTGCGGGCTCATCATAGGGGTTCGACCATTGATAGGGTTCATGTTTGATCCGAAAGCTGTCGCCGGGGCCGACCGAAAACTGGCGCCCACTGATCGTCAGTTCCAACCGCCCTGACACCATGTACCCAACCTCCTGCGTTGGTCGGTTGGCCGGGGTTTGCATTTTCGATCGGGGCTTGAATGTGGAATGCACCATTTCGAAATCATCGGTCAGATCGGGCGACAGCAGTTCTTCGATCAACCCTTCCTCACCGGACCCCATCGGGCGGCGCGTTCCGGCGCGCACCACATACCCCTGCTCATCTGCCGGAGAGGAAGAATGCGCGAACAGCATCGACATCGGCACGCCCAGACATTCGGCAATCTGGCGCAGGTCGGAAATTGAGGGGTCGGACTTGTCGCGCTCGACTTGGCTAAGCCAACCAACAGAACGACCCAGACGTGCGGCGATCTCAGTCAGCGTCAACCCACGCGCCTTACGCAAAGCCCGAAGATCGGCTCCGAGTGTGGCACTGTGCGGGGCTTGGCTGTTCACTGAACGCTCCGAAGTTTGGTGAAATTTTCTCCTCGTTTTTCACGATGCAGTGATTCCGTGAAAAAACCAAGATTTTTTTCACTTGGGTCCACAACAATGTTTGGATATCCGTCCACCATGTGGATTGCGGTGATTTATCTGTGGGTCGTCAACACCCTGACTTTGCTTGCCTTTGGCTGGGATAAGCTGCGGGCAAGACGGCGGAAAAGGCGTATCCCGGAACGAAACCTATTGTGGTTAGCGGCGCTGGGCGGCAGTCCAGGCGCATTGCTGGGGCGGTGGATTTTCAGACACAAAACCCGCAAGCGGCTGTTTTCATACTACATCTTTGGGATATTCGGCATTCAAGCTGTGCTGGCCTATCTTCTAACGGTCATTGAATTACCCAGCCTGGCGTAGCGTAGTAATACCATTAAAGAATTGACACTAACCAACCGGCAAACTGTCTGCTACAGTCCAGTGTTATCTGAATATGAATATTCTTACGCATTCGCAAAGGGTTGGATGACAAATGGAAAACGGTATCGGTTTCTTCGACATAGTCTGGTCAATCTTCTGGCTGTTCCTGATGGTGGCCTGGTTCTGGGTGATGATTTCGGTTGTGGCCGATGTCTTCCGATCCAAGGACCTAAGTGGCGGTGGAAAGGCAGTCTGGATCGCCTTTGTCATCCTGATTCCATGGATGGGCGTTCTGGCTTACTTGATCGTCCGCGGCGACAAGATGCACCAGCACAATGCCGAGGCCATGAGCCAGATCGAACAGGCGCAAAAGGACTATATCCGCTCGGTAGCCACAGTATCTGCTGCGGATGAGCTGGAACGGCTTGCCGCGCTCAAGGAAAAAGGCGTTCTGACGGATGAGGAGTTTGCGGCGCAGAAAGCCAAGCTTCTGAGCACCTGATAGGAAGCACACACTAATCAAAATGGCCGGGGGTACGCCCTCGGCCATTGTTATTTGGCGAATACGCTGGACAGAATTCTGCTCAGTTGACTTGCGTCTTTTTCATTGAACGCGTTGGGTTGATCACTGTCGATATCAAACACCGCAATGACGTCACCGGTGGCGTTGCGCACAGGCAGCACCACCTCGGATCTGGTCGAAGATGCGCAGGCGATATGGCCCGGAAACGCATCCACATCCGGCACCAACTGTACCTCGCCCGTACGGGCGGCAGCGCCACACACACCGCGGTCGAACGGGATGACCAAACAGCCATGCCCACCTTGATAAGGTCCAATTTTCAAAAGCCCCGGCTCGGTGACACGATAAAACCCTGTCCAGTCAAAACGATCATCGGAATGATGCACCTCGCACGCGATGGTGGCCATCAGGGCCACGTCGTCGGTTTCCCCCTCGGTCAGTGCGGCGATGGTCTTGGCAAGTGTATCGTAATCAGCTGTCATGTCGGAACTCGTGGCAGGGCTTTGCTCCGGAGTATTTGGAAAAAGGTGAAGCGTCAAACGCGTTCGATGGCTATCGCCGTGCCTTCGCCGCCGCCGATGCAGATGGCCGCCACCCCGCGCTTCAGGTTTCGCTTTTCCAACGCGTTCAGCAGGGTGACCATGATCCGTGCACCCGACGCACCAATCGGATGCCCAAGTGCGCAAGCCCCGCCGTTCACGTTGACGATATCGCGGGACAGACCCATCTCGTGCATGAACGCCATCGGCACGACGGCAAAGGCTTCGTTGACCTCCCACAGGTCAACATCTTCTTTCGACCAACCGATATTGGTCAGCAATTTTTGCGCGGCTGGAACTGGTGCGGTCGTGAACAGCGCTGGAGCCTGCGCGTGGCTGGCGTGGCCGACAATACGGGCGCGGACGCTCAGGCCCTGCGCCTGTGCCGCGTCCTCCGATGCCAGCACCAACGCGGCAGCACCATCTGAAATCGAAGAAGAATTTGCAGCCGTGACGGTGCCATCCTTTCGAAAGGCCGGCTTGAGCGTTGGGATTTTCTCGGGCCGCGCAGAAAGCGGTTGCTCGTCCGCGGACTGGGTGACTTCGCCCTTGCGAGTGCGGACAGAGACGTGCGTGATTTCATCCGCAAATGCACCATTTTCCTGTGCGGCCAGTGCATTCGACAAAGAACGCAGCGCGTATTCATCCTGTGCCTCTCGCGTGAACTGATAGGCCTCGGCGCAGTCTTCGGCGAATGTGCCCATCAGGCGACCTTTGTCATAGGCGTCCTCGAGCCCGTCCAGAAACATATGATCCATTGCCTGCGCATGACCCAATCGCGCGCCCTCGCGCATTTTGGGCAGAAGGTATGGCGCGTTCGTCATACTCTCCATCCCGCCTGCAATCACTGTGTCCGCGTGCCCCAATGCAATCTGATCGTAGGCCATCATGGCTGCTTTCATACCCGAGCCGCACATTTTGTTGAGCGTCGTGGCAGGAACGTCTTCGCCCAACCCTGCTGCGAAACCGGCCTGACGAGCGGGTGCCTGGCCCTGTCCGGCAGGCAAGACGCACCCCATCAGAACTTCGTCGACGATCTCTGCCCCTGCACCCTGCAGCGCGGCCTTGATCGCAACGCCGCCCAGATCGGCTGCTGTCACTGTATCGAACATCCCCTGAAAACCACCCATCGGGGTACGTGCTGCGCCAGCGATAACGACTTGTTTCATTTGGATGCTCCTCCGCTTTTCTACTGAGATGGATACCGAATGGTAAGAATTGCCGTCTAGCGTATTTCTACGAGTGATTTTTAGTTTAGAGAGCCCGCGCGCATGGCCCTGACCAGTAAAACAACAGACGCAACGCAGATTATAACGGTGCATTCTGACCGTATTGATGCCGCAATGGCCATTCAGTTCAAGGAAGACATGCGCAATGAAGCCGACGGTGGCGCGCCGCGCGTTGTCCTGGACCTGACGGGTGTCGAATTCATCGATTCAAGCGGCCTTGGGGCCATCGTCGCGTCGATGAAGCAACTGGGCAGCAACCGCAGACTGGATCTGGCTGGGCTACACCCTTTTGTCGAAAAGGTGTTTCGGCTGACCCGTATGGATACGGTTTTCAATCTTTACCAGACCCTGGACGACGCCCTTGAACGGTCGGCGGAATGAATTCACGGATTGAATAGGCGCGATGTCCATGGGGAATGGGAACTGCTTGGATCTGAGCTTTGCTGCCACCGAAACCGAAGCCAGCGTTGGCATCGCCCAGCTTAGCAAAGGGCTTGAGGTGCAGGGCCTGCCGTCACACAAGGCGAGCGACGTTAAAATCGCGCTGGCCGAGGCGATCAACAATGTGGTCGAGCATGCCTATGCGGGCGTCACTCCGGCCAAGGTCAGGGTGCATTGTCGGCTGCATCAAAACTGGCTGGATATTCTGATCTCTGACACGGGGAATCCTCTGCCCGGATTTCGCGTGCCGGATGGTGTGCCTGCGCCTTTGGGATCGACGCTCGATGAGTTACCCGAAGGCGGGTTTGGCTGGTTCCTGATCCATGAACTGACCAGCGACATTCGCTATGAGCATCGCAATGGCTGCAACCGGTTGTCACTGCGGTTTGACTTCCCAAACCGCTCCGCCGGACTCAAAAAGGCCACATAAAGGCCCCGATCGCACCATTGGCGCGCCGCAAACAAAGGGCAAAAAGATATCTGTAGCTCAGATAGCTTCCCTCGGCGCCTAGTGTCACAGCCCCCACCCAGTGAACGGCGCCGAGGATCTCCCTTCCCGCTGATGTGACTAGACAATCCGTGACCGCGCTTTACGTTCGGCGTGTTCAAAAGGGGAAGGCAAACCTATGCGGGATTTTCACACTCCAGGCCGGTCCGAAGTTTTGGCTACCGAGGGAATGTGCGCCACATCGCATCCTCTAGCCGCGCAGGTTGCCGTAAATATCCTGCAGCAAGGCGGCAATGCCATGGACGCCGCCATCGCAGGCGCTGTGCTGCTGGGCATTTGCGAGCCGCAGATGACGGGCATCGGTGGCGATTGCTTTGTCCTTTTCAACCGCGCAGGCGAAGATCAGATACGCGCCCTGAATGGGTCCGGACGCGCTCCAACCGCAGCCAATGCGGACAAGTTGCGGGCCAAGGGGCTGAATACAGTGCCGTTGAACACACCCGATGCGGTAACAATTCCCGGTGCGATTGATGCCTTGTGCCATCTGGCAGAAACCGAGGGCAGGCTTGGGCTGGATGTGATACTGGCACCTGCCATTCACTATGCCGAAGCCGGTGTCCCGGTCGCACCCCGGGTCGCCTATGATTGGAAAACGGGGGCTGACACGCTGCAAGGGGCTGCACGCAAGCATTATCTGACTGACGGTAAAGCACCAAATGTAGGCCAGATCTTTCGCGCGCCGGGGCAGGCAGAGGTCCTGCGCCAGATTGCACGCAATGGCCGTGATGCCCTTTATTCCGGTGAAATTGCGCAGGATATGATCGACGCCCTGACGGCATTGGGTGGAGTTCACACGGCTCAGGATTTTCTGGCCACGCAATGCACAAAAAACCAGCCCCTCAGCGGAAGTTACAAGGGCATTGATCTGGTCGAACACCCGCCAAACGGACAGGGTGCGACGGCGATCCTGCTTTTGAATATCCTGAAGAACTTTGACCTGACGGGCCTTGATCCGTTTGGCCCCGAACTCATACATCTTGAGGCCGAGGCTTCGAAACTCGCCTATGACGCGCGCAATCGGTTCATTGCGGACCCAGATCACACAACCCACGCTGAACGGTTCCTTGACCAGACGGTGGCCGATAAACTGGCCGCGTTGATTGACCCCAAGCGCGCCATGCCGGCGGCAGCCCCGCTAACCGAGTCCATTCACAAAGACACAGTCTATATCACGGTTGTTGACCAAGATCGGATGGCCGTCTCGCTGATCTATTCCATATTTCATAGCTTCGGGTCCGGTATCGCATCAGAAAAGTACGGGATATTGCTGCAAAACCGCGGCTCAGGCTTCAACCTGAGCGCCGGTCACCCAAACGAGCTTGGCCCAGGCAAACGCCCGATGCACACGATCATTCCCGGTATGCTCAAACAGGATGGCCGGGTGATCATGCCGTTTGGAGTGATGGGCGGAGCTTTTCAGCCAACAGGCCATGCACGCCTATTGTCCAACCTCACGGATCATGGGTTGGGTTTGCAGGCTTCTGTAGACGCCCCGCGTGCCTTTGCAGACGGCGGCGTTCTGAAACTTGAGCGCGGAATTTCGCACAGCACAGCTCAACAATTGTGCGATTTGGGGCACAAAGTTGAGATACCAGAAACACCCCTTGGCGGGGCGCAAGCAATCCGAATCCGCACAGATGGCGTTCTGGAGGGCGCAAGCGACCCCAGAAAAGACGGTTGTGCGTTAGGCTATTGACCACCAAGGCGCGCAATCTGGCGCACCAAATTACTTAGTTTAAATTAAAGTGCAGCGGGTACGCGCCATTCTCGAAAGGACCGAACATGTCAGGAATATCAGGATGCTCAACCGGTTCCCCGGATTGGTCCGCAACCAGATTTTGTTCTGAAACATAAGCCACATAGAAGGATTGATCGTTTTCTGCCAGCAGATGATAAAACGGTTGATCCTTGATGGGGCGGCTGTCCTCGGGAATGGCCTGATACCACTCTTCCGTGTTGGAAAATTCCGGGTCCACGTCAAAAATCACCCCTCGGAAGGGATGCTTTTTATGGCGGACCACCTGTCCCAGGCGGTACTTGGCATTTGTCTTCAGCATTTTTTCAGCCCCCAGAGATCTTACTACCTCTTTCCGGGCCGGAATGCCAATCATTGATCGGAAATTAAAGGAAACAGTCTGTGAACATCCTACTGACAGTGTTCGAAATTGTGGCACCGGTCTTCCTGCTGGCAGGCATCGGATTCACCTGGGTCAAACTTGGTTTTGAGTATCGTTTGGAGTTTGTGACGCGCCTTGCCGTGACGCTGGCCGTGCCCAGCCTGATCTTTGTGGCGCTGATGCAAACCGAGATTCCGGCAGGAGAACTGACCCGTTTCACGTTAGCTGCGATTGCGGGTCATGTTGGGCTTGCCGTGGCGTTTGGCGTTTTTGTTCGCCTTTCAAACCTGGACCGTCGCACTTACCTTTCGCCGCTTATTTTTGGGAACACTGGCAATCTGGGCCTGCCGCTGTGCATTTTTGCGTTTGGCCAGGCAGGCCTTGGATTTGCAGTCATTTTCCTGGCCATTACCGCCCTGTTTTCCTTCACCTATGGAATTTATCTGGTCGCTGGAAAGGGTGCATTCGGCAAAGTTGCGCGCGAACCGATGGTTTGGGCGACCCTGCTTGGAGCTTTGTTTCTTTGGCAAGACTGGGAAACGCCACTGTTCCTGACCAATACGCTAGAGCTGCTGGGCCAAATGGCCATTCCTATGATGTTGATTACAGTTGGCGTGGCAATTGCAAGGCTGACAACGCGCAAATTGGGTCAGGCGATCTGGCTATCAGGCCTTAAACTTCTTGTCTGCTTTGGGCTGGGCTGGGCAATCGCGCGCGTCTTTGATCTGGATTCCATCGCCTTTGGAGTACTAGTCCTGCAGATGTGCACCCCAGTCGCGGTTACATCGTACCTGCTAGCCGAGCGGTTTGACGCGGATTCGGACGCGGTTGCCGGGATGGTCATGGTGTCAACGGTGCTGTCTGTGGGCGCTTTGCCCTTAATTCTAGCGATTGTTCTATAACGATTGTGATTTCCTAAACTCTCAATCTGCGCTAGAATAAAGAAAAAAGGCACGAGGCACATGAGCAGAATTTTCTTTGTACTCCTTGGGGTGCTGCTTTTGGCATCCTGTGGTGGCGGGTCCAAACAGCCACCGAGCAGACTGAACGACGCGTGCAGCATTGCGCGCGAACGGCCTGATTTTATCAAGGCGTTCAAAAGCACCGAACGGAAATGGGGCGTCCCGATTCACGTTCAGATGGCGACGATCTATCAGGAAAGCCGCTATAAGCACGACGCACGTACGCCGCACCAATACGTTCTGGGTGTGATCCCCATGGGCCGTCAAAGCAGCGCCTACGGATTCAGCCAGGCGCTGGACGGCACCTGGGATGAATATCGCAAGGAAACCGGCAAACGCCGCGCCAAGCGGGACCGCATCCGCGATGCGTCAGATTTCATCGGCTGGTACATGAACAAAAGCCATCAGCGGAACGGTATTCACCCCACAGATACGCGCAACCAGTATTTGGCCTATCACGAGGGGCACACCGGCTTTGCCCGCGGCAGCCATAACAGCAAATCCTGGCTGTTGAACGTCGCCAATGACGTGGATGCACGCGCCAAGCTCTATCAGGCGCAGCTGGCCAATTGCCGCTACTGACAGGAGTGCGGGTCAGCGATTGCCTGACCCGCTTCTTTTTGATCTGGAAAACAGATCGTTGCTGAGATTTCCGCCGGTACTCAGCTGCCCCAGCAGAACGGTCGTCTGACTGCCGGCATTGTCGTGAATGACCCATTTGCGCAGCTCGATCGGGTCCCCCGTGAACATCAGTTCAATCCGGCCGGAATCGGGGTTCTTTGGGTCCCGAGCGGTAACAACCGTGGCCGTCCCGTCAAAATCATGGGCAACCACCATATTCGCCTGCCCCAGATTGACGTTACGCGCCAGCACCAGCGACAGGGGTGTGCGTTTCAACGGATACTGTTCAGGGGGCTGGTTAGATTTCGGATCAAAGATCTGCACCGTACCTGCGCGCGCCAGAACCACAGCGCTGTTGGGCGGGTCATATTCGAACCGCATCTTACCGGGGCGTTCTATCCACAGCTTTCCGGTGCTCAGCGAGCCGTCATCGTTGACTTGTGTAAACGTGGTCTCAACGGTTTTGAGGCCATTGAGGTAGTTTGAGATTTGGGACAACGGCAGCTTATCAGCCGCCCAGGCCGCAGGCGCGGCGAGTGTCAAAGCAAGGGCAAAGGCAATCTGTTTCATAACTCCCCAGATAAGCGCTCTGCCCTTGTTATTAAATATCCTATTGCTCAGGGACGAGGATTTCGCGTTTCCCGACGTGATTTGCCGACGAAACAACACCTTCATCCTCCATTTGCTCAACAAGTCGCGCAGCTTTGTTATAGCCAATGGCAAGTTTCCGCTGAATGTATGAGGTCGAGCATTTGCGATCCTTGATCACAATCCCTACCGCCTGATCGTACAAAGCATCCTCGCCATTCGTATTGCCGCCCGTGTTCAGGCCCAGAACCGCGTCGATGTTGTCGGCTTTGTCCTCAGATGGACCGTCCAGCACGGTGTTCACATAGTCCGGTGGGCCGAACTGTTTCAGGTGGTTGACGATTTCCTCGACTTCCTCGTCCGAAACAAACGGGCCGTGGCAACGGGTGATCTTGGCGCCACCTGCCATATACAGCATGTCGCCCTGCCCCAGCAGTTGCTCGGCCCCCATTTCGCCCAGAATAGTACGGCTGTCGACTTTCGAGGTCACCTGGAACGAAATCCGGGTTGGGAAGTTCGCCTTGATAGTACCGGTAATCACATCGACCGAGGGGCGCTGCGTGGCCATGATCAGGTGAATACCCGAGGCCCTTGCCATCTGCGCCAGTCGCTGGATACAGGCCTCGATCTCTTTGCCCGCGACCATCATTAGGTCCGCCATCTCATCAACGATGACGACGATGTAGGGCATCGCTTCGGGCGCGAACTCTTCTGTCTCGAACGTTGGCTCGCCGGTTTCATCGTCGAACCCGGTCTGCACGGTGCGGCTGAACATCTCGCCCTTGGTCAACGCGTCCTTCACGCGACCATTGTAACCCGCGATGTTGCGCACGCCCATCTTGGACATTTTACGATAGCGGTCCTCCATCTCGCCCACGACCCATTTCAGCGCGACAACCGCCTTTTTCGGGTCGGTCACAACGGGCGACAGCAGATGCGGAATGCCATCATAGACGGACAGTTCCAGCATCTTGGGGTCGATCATGATCAGGCGACATTCGTCCGGTGTCAGCTTATATAGCAGCGATAGGATCATGGTGTTGATCGCAACCGACTTACCGGAACCGGTTGTCCCCGCAATCAACAAGTGGGGCATCTTGGCCAGGTTTGCGACCATGGATTCGCCGCCGATATCCTTGCCCAGCGCCAGTGGCAGCGCGTGGTTACCATCACCAAAATCACGGCTGGCAAGGATTTCGCGCAAAACCACCATCTCGCGGTTTTCATTGGGCAATTCGATCCCGATCACCGAGCGGCCCGGCAGGGTCGAAACACGTGCCGACAGTGCCGACATCGAGCGCGCGATATCGTCGGCCAGACCGATAACCCGGCTGGCTTTCAGGCCCGGCGCAGGCTCTAGTTCGTACATGGTAACGACCGGGCCGGGGCGGACGCTAGTGATCTCGCCCTTGACGCCATAGTCGTCCAGCACGTTTTCTAACATGCGCGCGTTTTCTTCCAATGCCTCATCGCTGAGGTGATGGCGCTGAATGCTAGAAGGGTTGGACAGCAAGCTTAGAGGCGGCAGCTCAAAGTCCGAATGCCGGTCTTCAAAGGACAGCCCAGGCTGCGCTTCGGCCTGGGCACGACGCGACGGCGCAGGGGTGCGGCGAACAGGCTGTGCCACTACGGGTTTGCGCGGTTCGGCCACTGGAATTTTCATCGCAGGAAGCGGGGCCGGTTCGGGTTCGGGTGCGTCTTCAAATACGGCCTCATCCTCATAGACGGGCTCGGGCGCAAAATCATGATGCAGGGGTTCCTGCTGCCAATCGGGTTCTGGCTCTGCTGTCAGCATCGGCTCAGGCGGCAGACCGTCCAATGTCATCGGCGGCTCGGGCGGAAGCTCCTCTCCGCCTCTGGCGTTCAGGATCAGCGGATCCGGCCCCCGGCCACGCCCTTTGGTCAAAGGCAGGGTTGGATCGACCTCTGGCGCCACTTCACCCGCGGCCACTTTGCGATTGCGTACGGCTGCGGAAATCTTGGACTTAATACGATCTTCACCCGGCATTTCATCGAATCCGGCAACCGGTTCGCGAGCGACCAGTTCAGGTTCCGGCATGGGATCGGCGCGGCGGATCAGGCTTGGCATCCGCGCCAGCAGACCGGGTTTTGCGGGTTCGGGCTCTTCGAAATCCGGCTCTTCGAACATCGGATCGGCATACGCCATATCATCGTCAAACACCGCGTCGTTGGCCTCTGCGCGGATGGCCTTGCGCTCTTCCCACTGTGCCCGGCGATCTCGTGCCGCCTGTGCGGTAACCGACGCACTGCGACCCAAGAGGTTCATCAACATGTCATAGGACATCACAAGGCCCAACAAGAAGGCACGCGTGCCTTTGCGCACGTCGGCTTTTGTGAATCCAAGGACAAATGTACCCAGCACCAGCATGCCAGCTGCCATCGCCAGCGACATCAGTTTGACCATGAAATGGGATGAGATGGGCAGCAGTGTCAGCAACGCACCCATGACGGTATCACCGAACAAGCCCCCCAGACCAAAGCTGTGGGTCGTGCGCCATGCCTCACCCGGCACCAAAGTCGCGGCATAAACGGAAACGATGGCAATCCAGATCGGAGCAAAGATAAGGCGGGCCACTGCGCGGTCCTCGCCGAAGTGCCCGGCAAAGCGTATGCCCCAGCCAATCAGCACCAGCGCGATGCTCCAACTGCCCCATCCGACGATCATGAACAGCGGCGCGGCGATCGACGCCCCAATCCGCCCCATCCAGTTCTGCACTGGCGCGTCTGTCGACACCATCCAGTTCGGATCATCCGGCGTGTAGGACCAGATCATCGCGGCTGAAGCCAGCCCCAGCAGGATCAGGGCGATCCCGATCAGTTCCTTGCTACGCCTTTCGATGGCGGCCTGGGTCGTACTGTCCAGCAATGGATCGCGGTTGCGCGCGTTATATGATGCCATTTTGCCCTCGTACCTCACGAATAGATGCAGTCACGGAGCGTAATAAGCCCCTGCCGCAACTCTGTTTTTGGGGCCACCATTGCGACCCGGATAAATTGCTCGCCCGGGTTTTGCCCCGGATCACCTTGAGAAAGATATGCACCAGGCAGCACCCGAACACCGGTTTCCTGCCACAGCCTTAATGTGGTTTCCTCGCCATTTTCGACCGGCAGCCATAGGAAAAACCCGGCTTCAGGCGCCAAATAGCCCTGCACGCCCGCGAAAACCTCATCCGCGATCGTGTACTTTTCCTGATACAGCGCGCGGTTCTCGACAACATGCGCCTCATCTGCCCAAACTTTTGCGGCGGCAGCCTGCAAAGGTAGCGGTAAAGGCGCACCTGCGTAGTTGCGTAACTGCTTGACCCTCTTGATGGTCTCGGGACCACCGGCGATCAGGCCCGAGCGCAGACCAGCCAGATTGGACCGCTTCGACAGTGAATTGAACAAGGTGATCCGCTCCGGATTGGCCCCTAGTTCCTGCGCAACGGTCAGTACACCGGTTGGTGCCGTGTCACGGTAGATCTCGGAATAGCACTCATCCGCGAAGATGCGGAAATCATAGGTCTCGGCCAGTTGGATCAGTTCGACCCAATAATCGCGCGAGGCGACTGCGCCCTGCGGGTTCGCGGGAGAACAGATGTAGGCCGCCACGGTGCGGTTCAGAACATCCTTTGGTAGCCCCGAATAGTTCGGCAAGTGACCTGTGGCGGCAGTTGCGGATACGAATACAGGCTCGGCACGAACCGACAGCGAGGCCACCATATAGACCTGGTAGAATGGATTCGGGCACAGAATGGCGGGCTTTTCGCCATTTTTCTGCTCGGGACACAGTGCCATCGCCGCGTTGTACAATCCTTCGCGCGTGCCGTTCAGCGCCATCACGTTGGCGTCGGGGTCCATCGAAACGCCATAGCGGCGATCAATCCAACCTGTAATCGCCGACCGCAACTCGGGCGATCCTTCGTTTGGCGGGTATCCCTTAAACCCGGCCGCGTTTTCTGTGATCACATCGGTGACCCACGCCGGAAAATCATGCATAGGCGCGCCGATGGTCATGTGAATCACTTCGCCACCCGGCTGGTGGTGATCCAACAGGGTGCGCAAACGCGGGAATGCATATTCCGGTAGGTCCGAAAACCGTTCGGGGAAATTCATAACTACTGCCTCAATACCGGGATCATTTCGCCCCGTTTTACAGGCAGACTACAGATCGCACCCGGTTTCGTCCAGACAAAGAGGTGGCGAATCAGGGGATTGTGGCATTCAGGCCAACGCCGTCTCGGCGGCAGATCCCAGCCTTAGCAGGGCCTCTTCTGACCCCGGATATCCCATGATCATCACGCCACACCCGGGTATTCCGGTCGGCAGTGTCAGTGCAGCAAGTCCCATCAGATTGCCAATACGGGTGTTGCGCAGCGCCAACAGATTTTCCGTGACATAGTAGTCATGGTCATTCATCAACCGATCCAGATTCGGCGGCAAAATGGGCGCTGTCGGCGCAAGCACCGCATCAAACCCGGATGTGGCGGCATCCCATGCAGCCCGACAGGCTTTCAGCCTGGACCAGGCCGCGATGTAATCGGCACCGGTCGCGTTTTGACCCGACCGAAACCGTTCCAGAATCTCGGGGTACATGGCGTTAGGGTTGGCTTCGATCACATCGCGCCACAACCCATAAGCTTCGGTCGTGTACAGAATGCCGGACAGCGCCATGGCGTCGTGCAGCTCGGGGACGTCAAGCGGAACGATCTCGGCGCCTGCCTCGGTGAGTCTTTGCAACCCATCCTCAAAAGCCTTACGCGGTTCATCCCTCAGGTCGTCCTGCGCCACAGTCTGAAGATTGGCAAAGCGGCGGCCCTTCAGGCTGGCACCGCGAAGATCCGGTGGAGAGCGCCCCTCGAGCAGGGCCAGCATCTGAGCCGTGTCCTCGACTGAGCGGGTCAGTGGACCAACAGTGTCGAACCGCAGACACAAAGGCACTGTACCCTCAAGGCTGACGCGCCCGGCGGTGGTTTTCAGCCCGACCAGATTATTCCAGGCCGCTGGAATGCGCACTGACCCGCCCGTATCCGAACCGATCCCACAGGCGGCAAGCCCCCAGGCCACCGATGCCGCCGCGCCGGAAGAAGAGCCTCCGGATACAGCGTCTTCATCGTCAATGCATGGGGGCGTGCCAGTGATCGGGTTCAGGCCAAGGCCTGAGAAAGCCAGCTCGCTCATATGCGTCTTACCCAGACAGACCGTGCCCATGGCAGTGGCGTTACGCACAACGACCGCGTCCATTTCGGGCACCCGGCCTTTCAGCAAGGCCGAGCCTGCCTCAGTCGCGGTGCCGGCGGTGTCGAACAGATCTTTCCAGCTGATCGGCACACCATCCAGCAGGGACCGCCGCAGGCCCAGATTGGCGCGCTCCTGCGCAGCCAATGCCTCGGCCCTAGCACGATCATGCGTAACGCGGGCATAGATCCTGTCGCGGTGCGGATGCGCGTCGATGGCGGCCAGATAAGTCTCGGTCAATTCAACCGGATCGATCTGTCCCATGCCGATGCCCCGACCCAGATCACACGCCGTCATGGTCAGCCAGTCCTGCATCCCTGCCCCCTTGCGAAAAAAGCACTTTGAGGGACGGTAGCGACAGGACCGCACATGGACAATCCCGAAAGGGCGCGCATATTGCAGGCCATGGAACACAACTCGGATATCCTGATCGTAGGCGGCGGCCTGAACGGCCCGGCCCTGGCGCTGGCACTGGCCCAGACAGGGCATTCTGTCACCGTCATCGACGCATTGGCCGAAAAAGCCCGAAAAAACGCGGCTTTTGACGGGCGCGCCTATGCTCTGGCGCTGGCCTCGCAGCGGCTGCTGGATGCAGTTGGCGTCTGGGACAAAGTGGCAGACCATGCCCAGCCCATGCTTGAGATCAAGGTCACTGATGGCCATTCCGGCGTTGGTCCATCCCCGTTTTTCCTGCATTTTGACCATGCCGAGATTGAAGAAGGCCCGATGGGCTACATGGTCGAAGACCGCCACCTGCGCCGCGCGTTTCTGGATGCCATGGTCGGACAGGGCAGCATCACGCAGATCAGCGGCAAAACCGTTGTCGCGCAGGCCTCTGATGATACCGGCGTAACGCTGACGCTGGATGATGGCACGACCCTGACCGGCGGATTGTTGGTTGGCTGTGACGGGCGCCGCAGTGGCACCGCCGCGCGTGCCGGGATCAAGCGCACCGGCTGGGATTACGGCCAAACCGCGCTGGTTTGTGCCATTGAGCATGACCTGCCCCACAATGGCGTCGCGCATCAGTTCTTCATGCCCCCCGGCCCTTTGGCGATTCTGCCGCTGACTGGCAATCGCAGCTCGATCGTCTGGAGCGAGCGCACCGCAATGGCGCAGCGCATCAACGCGATGCCCGAAACGGATTACCTGCAGGTATTGCGCCCGCGATTTGGTGATTTTCTGGGTGATATCCGTCTGCAGGGTGACCGATTCACCTATCCGCTGAACCTGACCATCGCCAATTCCTTCATCGGTGACCGTATGGCGCTGGTAGGCGACGCCGCCCACGGCATGCACCCTATCGCAGGTCAGGGATTGAATGCAGGCCTTCGCGACGTAGGCGCTTTGGCGGAAGTTCTGACACTGGCTGGACGGCGCGGCGAGGATATCGCATCAGTTCTGGTGCTGGAGCGCTATCAGGAATGGAGACGGTTCGACACGGCGGCGCTGGCCATGGCGACCGATGTGTTCAACAAGCTGTTTTCCAACGACAACCCGATTTTGCGTTTCGGGCGCGACATCGGGATGGAGATCGTTGGCTCGGTCCCCGGCCTGCGCCGCGGCTTTGTGCGTGAGGCGGCCGGGCTGACCGGAGATCTGCCGAAACTCCTGCAAGGGCGCGCGATTTAATCCAGCTCGCGCGCTTCATCCACCAGCATGACCGGGATACCGTTGCGGATCGGAAAGGCAAGGTTGGCAGCTTTGGACACCAGTTCCTGCTTTTCGGCATCATAATGCAGCGTGGTGTGTGTCTGCGGACAGATCAGGGCCTCAAGCATGTGACGATCAAATGGGTGTTCGGCTTCGGTCATTGCAGTTTTTCCTCGCTCGATCCGCCGCGCATGGCGAATTCAATCAATGTCACCAATGTCTCGCGGCGCGTGCGAAGGCAAGGTGCCTCGAGCAACGCCTGTTTCTCTTCGGGATCGAAATCCAGCAGCATCGACAGGGAATTCACCAACAACTCGTCATCGGCATCCTTCAACGTGTCCCAGTCGGTCGACAGCTGGCGCGAGGAAAAAAACCGTTCAAGCAGATCCAAAAATCGCGACCGATCGAACGCATTATCCGCTTCGGCCTTGCCAAGATCGCGGTCAAACCCGACCCATGACACAGCACAACGGCGATAAGGCGTAAACGCATCCAACTCGGACTTGATCCTAAACCGCGAGACGCCGGACAGTGTGATCAGATACCGACCGTCTTCGGTTTCAGAGAACTGCGTCACACGCCCGGCACAGCCGATTTGATGCAGTTTGCTTTCGTTGGACTGACATGAGTTCGGCTGGATCATACCGATCAGCCGTTCAGGCGTTTTCAGCGCGTCGTCCAGCATTTGCAGGTAACGCGGCTCAAAAATATGTAGCGGCAAGCGAGACCGGGGCAGCAAAAGCGCCCCGGGCAATGGGAAAACGGATACCGTCTCCGGCAGGTCAGCGGGATGCATCATGTACCCGAGTGTAGCCCTGATCAGGATTTAGGCAAATATCATCGAGCTGAGCTTGCGCCGCCCGTTCAGAACAATCGGATCATTGGCCTTCAGCGCGTCGAAAATGGTGAACAACTGTGCCTTTGCGGCACCGTCATCCCACTCGCGGTCGCGGCGGAACAGTTCCAGCAACTGCGCAACAGCCTCTTCAACTTCACCATTGGCGTGCAGCGCCTGTGCAAGATCGAACCGCGCCTGATGGTTGTCTGCATCCGCCTCGACCGCCGCTTTCAGTTCACCCACAGGACCAGCATCGGCAGCCTGTTTCGCCAGCTCCAGTTGGGCATGGGCTGCTTCAACCTCGGCCGAGGTTGAAAACTCTGCGGGTGCGCCGTTCAGAATGGCCTCGGCCTGCTCCAAATCGCCCGCGGCAATATGGGCACGCACCAGACCGCCATAAGCGGCGGCGTGGTTTGGATCTTCCCCCAGAATGGCGGAAAAGGTCTGCGCGGCATCCACAGCTGCGCCATCGGCCAGCATTTCTTCGGCGGCCAGAACAGCGTCATCCAGCTGCCCTCCGGGGCTTTCACCACCGGAGGCCTCAATCACTCGGTCCACAAACGCCTTGATCTCGGACCCTGGAACGGCACCCTGAAACCCGTCGACCGGTTGACCTTTGTAGAACGCGTATACGGTCGGGATCGACTGAACGCGCATTTGCGAGGCGATCATCTGTGCCTCATCCACATTAATCTTAACCATCTTCACCGCCCCTTTGGCGGCGGTCACAGCCTCTTCCAACAGCGGCCCAAGCGTTTTGCACGGACCACACCAGGGGGCCCAGAAATCCACGATCACAGGGATTTCCTGTGAGGCCTCGACGACATCGGCCATAAAGGTGGCCTCGGATCCGTCCTTGATCAGATCGGCGGTATCGGGTCCGGCTGCGGCGTTCAGAAGGTCCATGGCATTCACTCTTTCGTTCGAATTTGGCCCCTATATGCAACTGCAATGTGCAGAAACCAAGGGGAGAGTTGCAGGGTCAAAGGTCGAATGTCGCAAAGACTGGTGCGTGGTCGCTGGGTTTTTCCCACCCGCGCGCATCGCGCAGAACGCGGCTGGAGTGCCCTGCGTTCGAGATATCCTGCGTGGCCCAGACATGGTCCAGACGCCGCCCCTTGTCGGCTGCGTCCCAATCGCGGGCCCGGTAGGACCACCAACTGTATAGCTGCCCGTCGGGGATGTCCTGACGGGTAATGTCCACCCATCCGCCTGCGTCCTGCGTTTCGGCCAGCGCCTCAACCTCGATCGGCGTGTGTGAGACGACTTTGAGAAGTTGCTTATGCGACCAGACGTCATCCTCGCGCGGGGCGATGTTCAGATCGCCAACCAGAATGGACTTTTCGGGCTTTTCGGCATGGAACCAGTCGCGCATATCTGTGAGGTAGTCGAGCTTCTGCCCAAACTTCTCGTTCTTTTCTCGGTCTGGGATGTCGCCACCGGCCGGGACATAGAAGTTGTGAATGGTGACACCATTTTCCAACCGCCCAGCGATGTGGCGCGCGTGGCCGAGACCTGCAAAATCCTTGTCACCGACTTCTTCCATCGGCAGGCGCGACAGGATGGCGACGCCGTTATACCCCTTCTGGCCCCTTGCAACCATGTGGGTGTACCCCAGTTCGGCAAATCCGTCGGTTGGGATTTTCTCAACCGGCGACTTGCACTCCTGCAAACACAATACATCGGGAGCTTCTTCCTGCAGTAATTTCAGCACGATAGGCTCGCGCAGGCGGACCGAGTTGATGTTCCAGGTAGCAAGAGTAAAGGGCATGGGGGATTCCTCTGTCGCGGTTAGGCGGAGGTTAACGTGGTGTGGGATGGGGTGCCATGGAAAAAGATCACCGAAGGGCGTGGATTATTCGGTGGCTGTTAAGCGGACAAAACGGGCCTTCGCCTTGTCTAGCTTCGGATCAATAGAGGGTGTCTATTAGGGTGTAAATTCGTTCTTCATTTTGCTGATACAAGCACAATGCTGCGTCTCTTGTGCTCATGAAATCCATACTTGAAGTAAACAGTTGTTCACAATCTGCGTTGCGGCTTGCGATCCACTGACGCTGGTTCGTCCGCAAGTCTTTCTTTTCGCGGCTGTTCTTTCTAGCAATTGCCGCATCATATACGCGCCCGAGGATGCTGTCGCTCTGCATAAGTTCTTTATCGATGCAGAAGAGCTGTTCCACTTTGGTTGTCGCCTTCGCGCAGTTGAAACTAGGGCCAAATGGGCGCAGTCGAACGTCTGGTCCCATCGTATTAATAACTCCGTCTACGCAAGCTTTGCGTCCCCCGTGAATTGGCTTGGGGTCATCAACACGACGGTAAAACCCAAAGCAACGAGCCGAGATTTCTGTCATCCACTTCATTTCCCCCGGCCCATAGAGATCGGAAAACATTTCGAGCGTACCAAAGGGAAATCCGTTTGAGACTGCGAATTCTGCAATAGCTTCATTGCACAAATTGTGGCGAACGCCAGATGCAGAACACGAATGAATTCCCAACATAGAACCCTTCGTCAAGATTGAATAATCTCCGGCGGGAAAGAGGATCATAGCACAAGATGACGCGCATTCTTGATGGGCGATGACTCCATATGAATTTGCTGTGATGCGTTTCGCCAGTTCAACAGCAGCGGCAACATTTCCGCCTGGACTAGTCACTAACAGTGCATGAATACTTGGTGGATGTGCACTTATCGCGTCCTCGAAGCGAGCCGCATCGCCGGTTTCGATAGCACCTTTACCGACAACCAGCGTGACCTTGTCATTGATGGGAGATGGCTCCACATTGAATGACATAGGCAATGCCGATAGGGGGAAGCAGATCAGACTGAGTGTGAAAAACGCCAAATAGCGAAAAATCGACCGCGTAATTCGCGAATAGGCGACAAAGAAGTTCATCTCTGCTTTGCTCTGAGTTTCTGTCGGTCAAACATGACCACAAAAGTTGCCTTTCAAACAATACGGTTTGTACTTCGGTTCTGACAATGTCTCCTTTGGGCTCAAAGCGGACTTCAAATCCCCACCGTCTACAAAAAAAGGCCGGGCCATAAGGCCCGGCAGTCCAACAGGGAGGTGCATGTCATAACCCGGACATGCGCGGGTTGGGAGTAATCTAATTACACATCCAGAGTATCACTTTGATCCACGTCAATCCACCCGGAGTTACGAAACCAAGCGATATCCGCCCGATTCTGTGACCAAAAGGCGCGCGTTCGATGGGTCGGGTTCGATCTTTTGGCGCAGGCGGTATATGTGGGTTTCCAGCGTATGTGTGGTGACACCGGCGTTATAACCCCAGACCTCGTGCAGCAGGACGTCGCGGGCGACCACGCCATCTGCCGAGCGGTATAGGAACTTGAGAATGTTGGTTTCTTTCTCGGTCAGGCGGATCTTGCGATCCTCTTCGGTGATCAACATCTTCATCGCCGGCTTAAAGGTATACGGCCCCAGCACAAAGACCGCGTCCTCGGATTGCTCATGCTGACGTAGCTGCGCGCGGATGCGGGCCAGTAGGACCGGAAATTTGAACGGCTTAGAGACGTAATCATTGGCGCCGGCATCCAGACCCAGAATCGTATCTGCGTCGCTGTCATGGCCGGTCAGCATCAGGATCGGGCTTTTGACGCCTTGTTTGCGCATCAGACGGCACAGCTCACGACCGTCCGTATCCGGCAGACCGACGTCCAGAATGACCAGATCATAAATCGCCTCGCGCGCCCGCTCCATGGCGGATTGCCCATCCGCCGCTTCGAACACGTCGAAATCCTCGGTCATCACGAGTTGCTCGCTGAGCGCTTCGCGTAGATCTTCATCGTCATCCACCAGCAGGATTTTCTTGAGCTGAGCCATGTCCGGTCCTCCTAAGCCTTTTCCACCATTTGCGTGCGGAAGATGCAATCAACAAGATTTACTGCAATGGTCTCACGCCCTCGTGTCTGACGCAGAGGAATTGTTTCACTTTTTCTTCTGTTCGGGTTAGACGAAGACCAACACGTTATAGGGTAACATAGATGAGTCTTATCCCCGATATCTCGGAATTGCTGGCACGGGCCCGCGCGGATCTGCGTATGGGCGTTCCCGTCGTATTGACTGATGACAGCGGGTTCAGCGTCATAGCGATAGCATCTGAGACGTTAAGCGCGCAACGGCTGGCCGATCTACGGAACTTCGAAGGTCAGCCTGTGGTCGCGATCACCGTAAGACGCGCAGAAACGCTGAAGGCACGTGCCTATGATGGCGACCTCGCACGGGTAATTATCCCATCAGACACCGACATCGCATGGGTTCAGGCGGTCGCCGATCCCTCGGAAGATCTAAATACCCCGATGAAAGGCCCTCTGATGTCCGAGCGTCAGGGTAGTGCCAACCTGCACCGTATTGCCATCGCTTTGACGAAGTCCGCGCGCCTCTTGCCGGCCGCCGTGGTGGTTCCAATTGATGACGGTCGCGATTTTGCGGTGGCACATGGCCTGACCTGCATCGACCACACCCGTGCCGCGCCGCACCTCGCGGACCGCAGCGCGCTGCACGCCATTGCCGCCGCACGCCTACCGATGGAAGTGTCCGAGGCCGGTCGCCTGCACGTTTTCCGCCCAGAAGATGGCGGAGAAGAGCACTATGCCGTGGAAATCGGTCGCCCGGACAGAAGCAAACCTGTGCTGGCCCGTTTGCATTCGGCCTGTTTCACGGGCGACTTGATGGGCAGCTTGAAATGCGATTGCGGACCCCAGCTGCGTGGTGCGCTTTCCCAGATGGGGTCCGAGGGCGCTGGCGTGTTGCTGTACCTCAATCAAGAAGGACGCGGCATCGGCCTTGCCAACAAAATGCGGGCCTATTTCCTACAGGATCAGGGTTTTGACACGGTCGAGGCCAATCACCGATTGGGGTTCGAAGACGATGAACGTGATTTCCGACTGGGATCGGACATTCTGAAAGAACTTGGGTTTTCGTCGGTTCGATTGCTGACAAACAACCCGGCGAAAATCGCGATGATGGAAAAGACAGGCATCGCGGTGACCGAAAGAGTACCGCTGAAAGTGGGCGAAACAGCCCATAATCGGGGATACCTGGCAACCAAGGCCGCAAAGTCGGGCCATTTGCTGTGACCCCGGACGATCTGGTTCTTACACCACGGGGCATCCGGTTTGCCGGGCGCCTCTTTCCTTGTTCGATCGGAAAAGGCGGCCTGACGGATGACAAGCACGAAGGCGATGGGGCAACGCCAATCGGTGTGCATCACATAGTCGGTATGCTGTTTCGACCAGATAGAATTGCAGCTCCGTCCTCATGGGCCATCCCAATAGGCCCCGGCGATCTTTGGTCTGATGACAGCGCGGACAGCCAGTACAATCAGATGGTCAGCGAGCCCTATGCCCCCAGCCACGAAAAGCTGCGGCGCGCGGACCCCCTGTACGATCTTGTTCTGATCACCGACTGGAACTGGCCGAACTCTGTGTCAGGCCGGGGATCAGCCATTTTCCTTCACCAGTGGAGACGCCCCGGCTACCCGACCGAAGGCTGTGTCGCTTTTCGCCGCGACCATCTGCATTGGATCGCGCGTAGAATTTCCCCCGGAACGCGTCTGATTATCCCGCAGGTTTGACCCTCTCGCCAAAGATGGCGGACCCCACGCGCACATGGGTGGCCCCCAACGCGATCGCCTGCTCGAAGTCACCGCTCATCCCCATCGAGAGCCCTTCTAAACCGTTGCGTTCGGCGATCTTGGCCAGCAACGCAAAATGCAGCGAGGGTTCCTCTTCAACCGGCGGGATTGCCATCAGACCCTGAACCGGCAAATCCAGTTCGCGGCACTCGGCGATGAAGGCGTCCGCATCAACCGGCATGATCCCTGCTTTTTGCTCTTCTTCTCCGGTATTGACCTGAATGAACAGATCCGGGCAGTGGCCAACCTCTTGCGCCAACCGTGCCAGTGTTTTGGCAAGCTTGGGCCGATCCACCGAATGAATCGCGTTAAACAGCTCCATTGCCTGCCGGGCCTTGTTGGTTTGCAGCGGTCCGATCAGATGCAGGTCAATCTCTGAGAATTTCTCTTTAAAGCCCGGCCATTTTTCGGCCGCTTCCTGCACGCGGTTTTCCCCGAAACAACGGTGGCCCTGGCTTAGCACAGCCTCAACACGTTCATTCGGCTGGACCTTTGAAACCGCGATCAGCTTTGTCGATCCCGCAAGTCGTCCGGCGGCGGATTCGGCCTTGGCGATGCGGGCAGTGATGTCGTGCAGCGACATGGAATTCCTTTCTCTGCTTTGAGGGCAGAAAAACACCAAGTCCGCGCAAAAGAAAAGGGCAGGTCCAAAGACCTGCCCTTAAACTTTGTGGTTCAGATCAACTTAGAAGTTGAACTGAGCACCGAAGTCAGCACGTACTTGGCTGTCGCCGTCGCCACGCTTCTGTTGGCCCAGACCACCGCGCAGCGATGCGCCGCCGCCCAGGTCGTACTTAACGCCGATACCATACTGCTGCAGGTCGTCATCCGCCGAACCGTCACCGTAAGCGGCGGTCAGAGTGGTTGCCGCGCCCAGGTTGTAGGCCAGCGACAGACCGTATGCGGTGCCGTTGCGAGCGTCGTTTACAACGTCATCGTCAGCTACAAACAGTGTGCCCGAGAAGTCACCGAATTCTGCGCCCAGGGTCAGAACGGCCAGCGACTGCTTTTCGCTGCTGCTGTTCACGTTCGCCTTGGTTTCACCATAGGCCAGCGCTGCGGTGATGTTGTTGAAGTTGTAGGTTACGCTAACGTCCCAGCGGTCTGCGTCCTGCGCAACACCGTCCAGAGCAACAGTTGCCTGGTCGTAAGATGCGCCGAAAGCGAAGTCGCCAACTGCGTACTGGAAGAACACAGCGTTCGCACCCGAACCGGTCGACGAGTAACCCAGGAAGCTGTAGTCAACGCCCGAGTACTGGCCGATGAAGCTTTCCAGGCCAGGCTCGTTACCGTAGTAGTTCGCCAGGTTGTCGAACGAACCCGCAACGTTGCCCGCGTCAACACGCAGACCACCGTAGATGACCGAGAAACGTGCGCCGTTCAGGCCAGCCGAGTTGGCTTCGCCGTTGCCGGCATTTTCGTCAGCCTGCAGACGAACACGAGCCGAGAACTCAACGCCGCCATCGGTTTCTGCGGTGCCGTCGATGTTCAGGCGGAAGCGCGAGACCAGGATGGTGTTGTCGGTGTCGACGGTCGCGGTGCCAGCGGCAGTAACTGCGCCAGTTGCCGGATCAACGGTGAAGTTGTCAACAGTACCGGTACGGTCTTCAAGGTAGCCAATACCAAAACGACCGTAGCCGCTGAATTTAACGTCGGCCGCTGCAACGCTTGCGGTTGCAATCAGAGCGGTCGATGCGAAGAGAACTTTTTTCATCTTGTTTCCCTCGGTTTCAAAAGTTTTTCTACTCGACATATGCCTCAGCACATGTCTCAGCACGGGAACCGTTTCGCTCGGATTACCCCCAAAGCGCAAGCTTGCCTTAAATGTGAAGGGTGCATTGGCCCCAAATTGGTGCAAGGATGCCACAGTCGATATTTGGGGACTAAACTGCCGTCCACACTGACATGTGTAACAAGAATAGGGTTGTTGCTGAACTGGACCTTGTCTAGGAGTAACACTTAACAAAGTAGACCAAGTGAAACAGGACCAGTCGACAATGCGCCTGCAGACGATTTTCGGTTTGATCATAATAACTGCTGCCGTGTCGGCCTGCGGACAGAATCAGAGTGCGGCTCCGAATCCCGCATTGCTGTATACAGATAGCACACGTACAGAAGAACGAGAGCTGAACGATCCGGAGCGCACAACAATCTGGGACGTATTCAACCGCGGGAATGCCGAACAGATCGTCAATGTGAATCGGTATCTTTGGGCTGCCTCGCTGGATGTGCTGAATTTCCTCCCGATTCAGGAGGTTGATCCATTTACCGGCGTGATCGTAACAGGTTACGGCACGCCGCCTGGTGGCGGACGCTCTTATCGCGCGACCGTGCATATAAGCGACCCGGCCCTGGCGGCGCGGTCGCTTTCGGTGGCACTGCAGACCAGCGGGGGCGCTCCGGTAAGCGCCGCGACGTCGCGGGCGGTCGAGGATGCGATCCTAAACCGCGCACGCCAGTTGCGCATTGCGGACAACAAACTCTAGCCACCCGCCGAAAATCACAATATTACCACGCCGGGTTCACGCCCGGCGTTTTCATTCACGAAGGACCGCACAATGTCGCGCTACTCGGCCACCGAAATCGAAGCAAAATGGCAAGAGGCCTGGGACAAGGCCGGGATCTTCACCGCCGACCACACGGCAGACAAGCCGAAGTATTACGTGCTTGAGATGTTCCCTTACCCGTCAGGGCGAATCCATATGGGGCATGTGCGCAACTATACGATGGGCGACGTCATTGCGCGTCACAAGCTGGCGACGGGGCACAACGTGCTGCACCCGATGGGCTGGGATGCTTTTGGAATGCCGGCAGAAAACGCCGCCATGGCCATTGGCGGCCACCCGAAAGACTGGACATACAGCAACATCGCCGACATGCGCGGGCAGATGATGCCGCTGGGCTTGTCGATCGATTGGTCCCGCGAATTCGCCACCTGTGACCCCGAATATTATGGCCAGCAACAGGCTCTGTTCCTCGATATGCTCGATGCCGGGTTGGTTTACCGCAAAAACGCCGTGGTGAACTGGGACCCGGTCGACATGACCGTTCTGGCCAATGAGCAGGTGGAAAATGGACGCGGTTGGCGCTCGGGCGCTCTGGTGGAACGGCGCGAGCTGACCCAGTGGTTTTTCAAAATCTCGGACTATTCCGAAGAATTGCTGGATGCGCTTGATACGCTAGAGAACTGGCCTGCCAAAGTGCGGCTGATGCAGGAAAACTGGATCGGCAAGTCGCGCGGCCTGCAATTTGGCTTCGAACGTACTGATGGTGGTGAGCCCATCACCGTCTATACGACTCGGCCCGATACGCTGTTGGGCGCGTCCTTTGTTGGTATTTCGCCGGATCACCCGATTGCCAAGCAGCTTGAGGCCGAAATCCCCGAAGTTGCTGAGTTTGTTGCCGAATGCCGCAAGGGTGGCACCACGGAAGAGGCCATCGAGACGGCCGAAAAGCTGGGTTACGACACCGGCATTCGCGTGCGTCACCCGCTGGACCCGAATTGGGAACTGCCGGTCTGGATCGCCAATTTCATCCTGATGGATTATGGAACTGGCGCGATCTTTGCCTGCCCCGCGCATGACCAGCGTGATCTTGATTTCTGCCGCAAGTATGGCCTGCCGGTCATCGACACCTTCTTTGCACTGGATGACGATAAGCCGGTCGACAAGATCGCCTTTGTGCCGCCGAAAACTGAAAAAGTCCGCTGGGTGGACCACTTCGCAGGCCTGACCGAGGCCTCTGGGGATGAGGCGATCAACGCCACCGTCGATTTCGCGGAAAAAGCAGGTTGGGGTGAAGGCGTCACCAAATATCGCCTGCGCGATTGGGGGCTCAGCCGTCAACGCTATTGGGGTTGCCCGATTCCGGTCGTGCATTGCGACAAATGTGGCACCGTGCCCGAGAAGAAAGAAAATCTGCCGATCGAATTGCCTTACGACGATGGCAACGGCAAACCCATCGACTTCTCGATCCCCGGCAACCCGCTGGACCGCCATGCCAATTGGCGTGACACCCCTTGCCCGTCTTGCGGCGCGCCTGCCAAACGTGAAACGGATACGATGGATACGTTTGTCGATTCGTCGTGGTATTTCGCCCGTTTCACCGCGCCACGCGCTGACACACCCACCGATCTGGCCGAGGCCGAATACTGGATGAACGTCGACCAGTATATCGGCGGTATCGAGCACGCGATTCTGCACCTGCTCTACTCGCGCTTCTTCGCGCGGGCGATGAACATCACGGGTCACCTGCCTAAGAAAGCCATCGAGCCGTTCAATGCGTTGTTCACGCAAGGCATGGTCACGCATGAAATCTATCAGACACGCGACGCCAATGGCCGTCCGGTTTATCACCTGCCCGAAGATGTGACCGACGGAAAACTGGCCGACGGCACCGAGGTTGAAATTATCCCCTCGGCCAAGATGTCGAAATCCAAGAAAAACGTGGTCGACCCGGTCAGCATCATCTCGGCCTTCGGCGCGGATACCGCGCGTTGGTTCGTCCTGTCCGATTCGCCGCCTGAACGGGATGTGGAGTGGACCGCATCCGGGGCCGAGGCTGCGTTCAAGCACCTCAGCCGTGTGCATCGGATCGCCTCGGAAATCGCCGAATCGGATGTTCCGGCCAATGCCGAGGATGAAACCCTGCTGCGCGAGATGCACAAAGCCATCCATGACGTCACAGGCGGAGTCGAATCTTTCGGCTTCAACGCCTCAATCGCCAAGCTCTATGCTTTCACCAACACCCTGGCCAAATCCAAGGCGGGCACCGCAGCCAAACGCGAGGCCGCCAAAACGCTGGCACAGCTGATGTCGCCGATGACCCCGCACCTGTCCGAGGAGCTTTGGCAGCTGCTGGGTGGCGAAGGGCTGGTTGCCACGGCATCATGGCCGGTTGCGGATGCAGCTATGCTGGTGGACGACACCGTCACCCTGCCGATCCAGATCAACGGCAAGCGCCGCGCGGAAATCTGCGTGGCCAAAGATATGCCCAAGGACGAGGTTGAAAAAGTCGCGCTGAGCACCGAAGCTGTGCAAAAGGCGCTGGATGGCGCCACACCCAAGAAAGTAATCGTTGTACCGGGCCGGATTGTGAATGTCGTCGTTTAACCGCAGAACCTTGTTGCTGATGCCCTTGGCGCTTGCCGCCTGCGGGTTTGAACCTGTGTACGCTCCAGGCGGATCGGGCTCGGCCCTTTTTGGTCGCGTAGAAGTGTCGGCACCAAACACGGTCACCAGCTTTCTTCTGGTCGAAGATCTGGAACAAAAGCTAGGCCGTAGCGCAACATCCGGCAGTGAATACAGTCTGGACGTTTCCGTCGTGACCCAGACGGTGGCGGCATCGATCACCTCAACGAACGAAACCAACCGTCTTATCATCAACGGGACCGCCAACTATTCGCTTAGATCGAAAGCGACGGGGCAAGTTCTTGCCTCTGGCTCGGTGACGGACTTCGTGGGGTATTCGGCTGCTGGTTCCACCGTATCCACACTGGCTGATGAGCGGGATGCTACGCAGCGCCTGATGGTGATTCTGTCCGATCAGATCATCAGTAGGCTGTACGCCACGCCGGGCCTGTCCGCATGAAGCTGAGCCCGCGCGAGGCCGAGGGATATTTCTCGAGACCCGACGCGGATAAGACCGGGCTGTTGATCTACGGTGCGGATGCGATGCGCGTGGCGCTAAAGCGGCAACAGGTTTTGGCCGCTCTGCTGGGCGCCAATGCCGAAGAAGAGATGCGGCTGACCCGCCTGCCCGGAAGCGATCTGCGTGGCGATCCGGCCTTGTTGCTGGACGCGGTCAAGGCGGTCGGGTTCTTTCCCGGGCCACGCGCTGTATTCGTCGAAGACAC
The DNA here is from genome assembly GCF_059609805.1 of Ruegeria sp. YTSC004. NCBI lineage: Bacteria > Pseudomonadati > Pseudomonadota > Alphaproteobacteria > Rhodobacterales > Roseobacteraceae > Ruegeria > Ruegeria sp. YTSC004. Next base: position 80,314 of record NZ_JBXWMJ010000008.1, on the reverse strand, counting down.
AACCGACACGGCCGCCCCAGCAATCCTTGCCGCGCTGGAAGATTGGGTAGCTGGCGATGCCCAGATCATCGTAACCGCCGGGCAGCTCAAAGCCAGTTCCAAGATTCGTAAAGCGTTCGAAGCACACCGCTCGGCCTATGCGGTAGGTATCTATGACGACCCACCATCCCGGGCCGAAGTCGAACGAATACTTTCTGAGGCCGGTTTGCAGAACATCCCGCGCGATTCGATGGCCGCGATTGCTGAGCTGGCAACCAGTATAAGCCCCGGTGACTTTACCCAAACGATTGAGAAACTGTCGCTTTACAAACGCGATGACAGCTCCGAACTGACCATTGAAGACGTCGAAGCCTGCGCGCCCCGCTCGACCGAGGCCGCACTGGACGATGTGCTGAACGTGGTTGCCGATGGTCGCGCGGGTGAAATCGGCCCGCTGATCCGACGTTTGCAGTCACAAGGAACCAATGCGGTCAGCCTGTGTATCGGCGCGACAAGGCATTTCCGCACTTTGTATGCCTGCGCATCCGATCCCGGCGGAGCAGCGCAGGGAATCGGCAAGCTGCGCCCCCCCGTTTATGGAAAGCGCCGCGACCGCATTTTGCGTCAGGCCCAAGGGTGGGGTGCGCCAAAATTGCAAACTGCATTGACGGTTCTGACCGATACCGACCTGTCGCTGCGCTCGGCCGGGCAAACCGCACCGGCCATGGCATTGGTCGAACGCGCCATGATCCGTCTGGCGATGCTGGCGCGGACCCGCTAACCGCTTTGATCCAACCAATGTGCCGCCGCGCGCCCAGCCCAACGGCCGGTCGCCAGGCAAGCTGTCAGAAGGTACCCCCCGGTCGGGGCCTCCCAATCCAGCATCTCGCCTGCGCAAAACACTCCGGGATATGCAGTCAGCATGAGCCCCTCATTAAGCGCCGCACGTGACACACCTCCTGCTATGGAAATGGCCTCGTCCATCGGGCGCAGGCCCGCGTGGGTGATCTGCAGATGCTTGATCGCCCTCACGTCCAGCGACTGGATCTGACCGTCGCGCTTGGACATTTCATGAAACAGGGCAACCTTTTGCGGAGACAGGCGCAGAGATTTCTTCAGCCACTGCGAAAGGGTCGTTTTCGATTTCTTTGACGCAAAACGATTGCGCAACGTATCGGCATCCAAATCCGGAACCAAATCGACAAAAAGCGGTGCTCTGTCACGCAAGGCCGGGGTCAGTGAGTACAGTCCGCCCCCTTCCAACCCTTTCGCCGAAACCGCAGCCTCGCCGCGGCTTTCCAACTCTCCGGCCCTCCATCGCACCGATTTCAAAGCCGCGCCAAAATGAGGCTGCATATGGGGGCTCCATTCCACGGAAATGGCTGAGTTTGCGGGTGCGAAAGGTGTGAGGGGCACGCCATTACTCGTCAGCACCGATGCCCATGCTCCGTCTGATCCCAACCGCGACCAGCTTGCCCCGCCCAGCGCAAGAACTGTCACATCGGGGCACAGGTTCTGCCTGCCATCATCCGTGTCGAAAACGGCTTGGGCACCGTCCCAGCCAACCCACCGCCAACGTGTTCTGATCTGAACGCCAGCCTCTGCCAGCCGTGCCAGCCACACCCGCAACAGCGGAGATGCCTTCATCGACGTCGGAAACACCCGGCCGGTCGAGCCCGTGAACAACTCTTGCCCCAGCCCTTGCGCCCAGGTTTGCACGTCCGACGCATCGAATTCGGCAATCATTGGTCGCAACCAGGTCGCGGCCTCACCATAGGACCTCAGCAAAATCTCAAACTGTTCGTCCTTGGTCAGGTTCAGCCCGGACTTTCCCGCCATCAGGAACTTTCGCGCAACCGAAGGCTTGGCCTCTGCTACAACAACAGAGTGCCCGGCTTTGGCCAGTTCCTCGGCTGCCATCAGGCCTGCGGGTCCACCGCCGATCACCAGTGCCTGTGCCATCCCTGCCCTCTTGCCTTTCGCGCCACCCGGCGCAACCTTACCTGTGTGATGACGAACAGCGATCCGATCTGCCCGCTCTGCCGCCGTCCGATCCCGGATGGGGGCGGAAGCCTGCACCATCTGATCCCAAAACTCAAAGGGGGCAAGGGCGGACCCACCGTCCTGCTGCACCAGATCTGCCATAAAGAAGTGCACGCGACCCTGACAGAGGCTGAATTGGCTCGTGAATTCAACACTGTGGAAGCACTGCGCGCCCACCCTCGGCTGGAAAAATTCCTGAATTGGGTCCACAAACGCCCGCCCGGGTTTCGGTCGAAGGTTCCGGGCAAGCGGCGCGGGCGTTGATCAGCCGGGATTAACCGGGTCGCCAAACGCATCCCGCGTCGGCGCGGCAAGCCCCTGAAACTCCAACCCGCGATAATCGGGAACATTGGAAAATTGGGCACCGTCGACATGCTGGAACTCCAGCGTTGTGTAAGGGCGTTTCCAAAGCCATTCGCGGTTTTCCACAGCCCAAGGGTCTGGGTTTGGCGGAACCTCGTCGGTGAATGCGTAAAAATGCAGATCAAAGCCATACTGCCCGACGTCCTGCATCGAAAGCAGGCGCATACCCTGATCACGGCAGAATGCGTCCTCGGCTGCCATATCCCCGGTGCGCAGGGTGATCTGACCGATACAAGCTTGTGCAAACGGCTCGTTCGGGTCTGCGGCATTTGCTGGCCGGTTGCCTTCGAAATCATGCTGAAGCAGCTCGATCACGAACCCCTCGGGGTCTTTGAGGTGAGACATGTACCCGATGTCCATGAACTGTTTCGGGTCCGAGACCTCAACCCCCTTGCCCCGCAGGAACGCGGCGGCCAGATCAACGTCCGGTACTGTAATGCCGATCTTCCAATAGCGTTGTCCTGTGTCATGGGAGTATCCGCCGCCGCCAGGCATCAGCAGCAAATCGGCGCCCTGCCCCAAATAACCGATGCGCAGACTCACCCCCTGGGCCTGAACCGACATCCCAAGGACATCCGTATAGAATGTGCCCAGTTGTTCAGGATCGGCGACGCGCAGTCGCAAGCCAGACAGCCTCATCCGCACAGCCCGGCAATACCGGCAGCGATCTTGGGATCGGCGGCGGTGCTATCGGCGACCAGTTCACACGCTGTCTGCATCAGCGCATCCGGCGCCACCACCCGGTCCACCAGACCAAAGGTATAAGCCTCATCCGCCGTGATTTTTTGACCGGCCATCAGGATCATCTTGGTGCGGGATGGCCCGATCAGGGACGACATGCGCGCGGGATCAGACGGTTGCGGCAGAAACCCCAGTTTCATCACGGGATAGAAGAACTTGGCGGACGGGACCGCAATTCGAATGTCACAGGCCAGCACCATACCGTTCGCACCCCCAGCCAGGGTGCCATTCAACGCGGCGACCGTCAGGCATGGCAGCGCAGCGATTGCGCCCGACAAACGCTCCCATACATCCGAAGTTGCAAGACCCGCGCGGGCCTCATCCAGATCGGCACCGGCACTGAACACTTTGCCGGCCCCAGTCAGGATCAACGCGCGCGCCTCGGAGGCGGCTTCAGCAATCTCGGCCAGCTCAGACAGCATCGCCCCTGTCAGCGCATTGGCTTTGCCAGGATTGTTCAAGGTAACAATCCACAAACCGTCTTCTTTGTTTAATTCGATCACGTCAGCCCTACCCTTTGTCGAATATCTTCACGCCGCAGCGAGATTTCGGTTCCCAAAAATTCATCCGCGTCTGCGGTACACATCCACAACAGCGCCTTGGCTGGCCAGTCGGCAGGGATATGATCGCTCCAATCCAACTGGCTGACAGCGTTGATGCCGCTAGTCTTGATGACCCGCTGCATGTCGGTTGCGACGGTGCCCGGTGACAGACCCATGGCGCGGATGCCGTGGATCAATTCTTCAAGATGCAGGCATTCTGTCAGCATCTTGGCACCGGCCTTGGACGCGCAGTAATGGCTCCATGCCTCAACCGGGTTCGAGGCCGCGCCGGACGATACTGTCAGCACGGTGCCCTCACCCGCCGCCCGCATGACAGGCAGCGCTGCGCGCATTCCGTGGAACACACCCTTGAGGTTGATATCGATCGCCTTGTCCCAAGCCGCAACATCCGCGTTCGAAAGATGGAAGATCGGATCAATGACACCGGCGTTCCCGATCAGAACATCCAAACCGCCAAAGCGGTCGACGCAATCTGCAACGGCCTGTTCGACCTGCGCAAAATCACTGACGTCGCATTCCAGTGCGATAGCGTTTTCGCCAAGCGCAGATGCCAATGCGGCGATCTGATCGCGGCTGCGCGCGACCAGTGCCACGTTTGCGCCTGCTGCGGCAAAAACGCGCCCTGCCTCTGCTCCGATGCCGCGGCTGGCCCCGGTTATCAGTACGGTTTTTCCCTGCATTTGGTTCCTCTACCTCCAACGGTTTGAATTTGTGTGAATGCTTACCGCGCGAATGGGTAAAGGGTCCAGTCCTTGCCCCTTGACGCCCGCCGTCACAAACACGACGATGCCCGCAAAATTATCTAGAAGGGTACTGTAATGTCCGTTTTCCTTCGCCGCAGTTGCGGTGCTGTTTTGGCTTATGCCGTTATCACACAAGGCGCACTTGCCGATCTAACCACGCAGGACGTCTGGAATGACTGGAAAACCTATCTGGGTCAGATGGGGTACACCATTTCGGGCGACCAGACCGTTGCAGGAAATGTCACAACGATTGCCAACATGGCCATGTCCATGGACTTACCGGAAGAAGAGGCAACTTTTCAGATGGTCGTTCCAGAAATGACCCTGACGGAAAATGGCGACGGTACGGTCAGCATTGGTTTCCCCGAGAAATTTCCCATGACGATTTCCGGAGAGGGGGACGGCGAAAAGTTCTCGGTCAATGTCGATTATTCGCAGAGCGAGATGAACCTGATCGTTTCAGGCTCGCCCGACGAAATGACTTACGACTATTCGGCCGACACGATAGGCATCAAGCTGGATGGTCTGAATGTGGACGGCGAAAAGATGCCCGCTGATGCGTTGGCGCTCAGCCTGAACATGACAGATCTGGCTGGCAGCTCGGTCATGAAAATCGGCGAAAACCGTGACATTGATCAGAAATTCACCGCGGGTGAGATGACCTATGATATGGCGTTCCAGGACCCGGACAGCGGCGACACGGCCAAGGTAGACGGCTCGATGAGCCAGCTGGCGTTTGAAGGTACAAACGTTATCCCATCCGAATTCGACATCTCGGACCCGCAGGCCTTCTATAAGGCGGGCTTCTCGTTCTCGGGGCTGTTCACCTACGGATCCGGCCAGAACGCGATTGCAGGCACCAGCGAAGGCGAGGCATTCTCGGTCGGAAGCGAATCCCAAGGTGGCAAATTTGGCGCCAGCATCGACGCCGAGCGTCTTGCCTATGACATCGAGCAGAACAGCGCGAAAGTCGCAGTGACGACCGCCGACCTGCCCTTCCCGATTGAAATCGCGATGGAGAATGCCGGGTTCAAGTTTGAAATCCCGGTGCAGAAATCCGAGGAAATCCAACCGTTTGGATTCGCCATGAACCTGACCGACTTCACCATGTCGGATATCCTGTGGAGCATGTTCGACCCAGCAGGCGCCCTGCCGCGCGACCCGGCGACTATTGCGCTGGACACGACCGGGACCGCCAAGGTTCTGTTGAACATCTTTGATCCTACCGCAGTCGAAAACCTGGATGCATCTGACGCCGCGCCGGGCGAGTTGCACTCGCTGAAGATCAACGAACTGCTGGTGTCTCTGGTCGGGGCCAAGCTGACCGGTGAAGGCGATTTCACCTTCGACAACTCCAACGTCTCAGAGTTCGACGGAATGCCCACGCCGACCGGCGTTGCCAAGCTGAAACTGAATGGGGCCAACGCCCTGATCGACAAGTTGATCGAGATGGGGCTGGTGTCGGACAGCGATGCAATGGGCGCGCGGATGATGATGGGTCTGATGGCCGTACCGGGTGACGAGCCCGACACGCTGAATTCAGAAATCGAATTCACTGCGGACGGTCAGATTCTGGCGAACGGCCAACGTATCAAGTAACACTTCGGGAAGGCGGCACCGCTGCCTTCCCAATCCTTCGCCCGTGGTGCGAACTCTGGCACCGGGCGCATCGTGCCGAATTCCATTTCAATAGTTTGCTCAACCTAAAATAGCCGCAGGCCTTGCGAGACCGGCGGTCCAAGGCTAGGTCGAATGCACACAGACCGGAGGCCTCATGACCCGCACACCAGAAGAAATCAGCCATAACCTGCTGGACGCGGCCCGCAAAGCCGGGGCCGAAGCGGCGGATGCCATCGTTCTGGATGGCTCATCGGTATCGGTTGAAGTCCGCAGTGGCGCGCTGGAGCACGCGGAACGGTCCGAAGGCACCGACCTGGGATTGCGTGTGTTCCTGGGCAAGCGGCAGGCGATCGTCTCAAGTTCGGACAGTCGCCCCGAAACGCTGACGGCGATGGCGCAACGTGCAGTGGCCATGGCAAGTGAAGCTCCGGAAGATCCTTTTACAGGGTTGGCCACGCCCGACCAGCTTGCAAAAGACTGGGATATCGCGGCGCTGGAACAATTCGACCCGACGCCGGAACCATCGGCGGATACGCTTTTGCAGGATGCACTGGCTGCTGAAGCTGCCGCTTTGGCCATAGAAGGCGTGTCCCAAGTATCGGACGCTGCGGCTGCCTATGGCACCCACCGCGTGCATCTGGCTGCTACGAATGGCTTTTCCGGCGGGTATTCCCGCAGCAGTCGCTCGACCTCTTGCGTTGCTATCTCGGGCGAAGGCACAGGGATGGAACGCGACTATGACGGCGACAGCCGCACATTCCAGAGTGACCTGCGCAGCCCTGATGAGATTGGCCGCACAGCAGGCGAACGCGCCGTTGCTCTGATTGGGGCACAAAAGCCCGCGACAGGCACGTTCCCTGTTCTGTTTGACGAGCGGATCTCGTCTTCGCTGATCGGTCATCTGTTGGCCGCCAGCAACGGCGCAGCCATTGCCCGTGGTGCGTCATGGCTTAAGGACAGTCTGGGAGAGCAGGTGTTGCCTGAACACCTGTCACTTATCGAAGACCCGCATCGCCCGCGTATCTCGGGCTCTCGCCCCTTTGACGCCGAAGGTTTGCCAACACAGCGAAGGGCCGTTGTTGAAAACGGAGTACTGACCGGGTGGACCCTGGATTTGGCCAGCGCACGAAAACTGGGCATGACCTCGACCGGGAATGCGGCGCGTGGCGTGTCTGGCCCCCCGTCGCCCAGCAACTGGAACCTGAGCCTGACCCAAGGCACGCACAGCCGGGACGATCTGCTGCGTGACATGGGAACCGGCCTGTTGGTGACCTCGATGATCGGATCGACGATCAACCCCAATACCGGCGACTACTCACGTGGGGCATCAGGCTTTTGGGTCGAAAACGGGGAAATCACCCATCCCGTCAACGAATGCACGATCGCTGGCAATCTGCGTGACATGCTGAAACGGATTATTCCGGCAAATGACGCACGTACGTACTTGTCCCGCGTGGTGCCATCGATCCTGATCGAAGGAATGACACTTGCCGGCACCTGACCTGCAACTGCTGATTGACGCCGCATTAGAGGCCGGAAAGATCGCCACTCGGTTTTCGGGGACCACGGCGCAACGCTGGGATAAACCCGACGGGGCCGGCCCGGTGACCGAAGCTGATCTTGCCGTGAACGCGATGCTTGAGCAAATGCTGCCCGCAGCGCGTCCGGGGTATGGCTGGTTGAGCGAAGAAACCGAGGATTCAACTGACAGGCTATCGAAAGACCGTGTTTTCATCATTGATCCCATCGACGGCACCCGCAGCTTTGCCGAAGGCTCGCGGACCTGGGCCCATTCATTGGCTATCGCCGAACAGGGCGAAGTGACGGCCGCTGTGATCTACCTGCCTTTACGAAACCTGCTATACGCCGCAGCAATAGGTCAGGGTGCCACGCTCAATGCCGAAAATATCCGGGTCAGCGAACTCAGTGTGTTGGAAAGCGCCGAGGTGTTGGCGGCGAAACCCAACATGCAGCCGCAACACTGGCGTCAGGGGCAGGTACCCGATTTCAAACGGAACTACCGGCCATCTCTGGCCTATCGCATGGCCCTTGTTGCACAGGGTCGATTTGACGGGATGATGACCCTCAGGCCCAGCTGGGAATGGGACATCGCCGCAGGTGATCTGATAATACGCGAAGCCCTCGGCCGGTGTTCGGACCGCGCGGGGCTGCCGCTGCGGTTCAACAACGCAATTCCGCGTCTGAACGGTGTGATCGCTGCGGGTTCAGGTGTTTATAGGCTACTGTCGGAACAACTCGAACCGGAAAGCCCTGGAATCGCACCATGAGCAAGCCACGCTCGTTAAGCCTTGCCGCCTATCGCGTGCTGTCCTGGGGTATGCAGAATACCGCCAGCAACGGCGATATTGCGCGCCCCGAGGGCGAGGTTCTGTGGTTGCACATAAATGCGTGGGAACGTCACCGCGCTATTGTTGATTTTTGCCAGCGGTTGCAGCAGACGCGCCCCAATCTGTCGGTGGTTCTGACCGCGCCACCCGATGCAGATCTATCAAGATGGGCCAGCAGCGGATACCCTCTGGTCAACCTGCCCACCGAACAAACCGGGGCGGCGCGCGTGTTTCTAGACCATTGGCAGCCGGATATCGGAATTTGGGTCGGGGGCGGCCTGATGCCCAACCTGATCACACGCGCCGAGGAACGTGGGATTCCCATGATGCAGATCGAAGCACAGGCGGACGTGAAAATCGCGCGCGGCGGCCGTTGGCTGCCCGATATCACAAGATACACGATTGACTGTTTTCAGACGATCCTGTGTACGACACCGGAAATCGTCCGCCAAATTCGGCGATTGGGCATCGCTTCGAACAAGGTGCAAGAGGCACCGCCCCTACATGTCAGCCCAAACCCGCGCTCATGGCCCGAGGACGAGCTGATCGAAGTGAACCATGCGCTGTCTGGCCGACCGGTCTGGTTAGCGGCGTGGGTCCAGGACAAAGAATTCATCTCGGTCCTCAGTGCCCATAGACAGGCAATGCGCATGCTGCCGCGTTTGGCATTGGTGTTGCAAGTGGCCGACATTACAGAAGCCGGGCCGCTGCACCGGCGGCTTGAGGCGATGGATCTGCGCTGTACCAACTGGGATGAAAGCGGGACGATCGAGGACATGACTCAAGTGATCCTGTCCGCCGTGCCCGAGGATCTGGGCCTGTGGCACCGTGTATCGCCGGTGACCTTCATGGGCAGCTCACTGGAACGCGGTGCCGGAGGCGCAGACCCGCTCGTCGCCACAGCGCTGGGCTCCGCCGTGATCCACGGCCCGTTTGTGCACAGCCAACAACAGCTATACGATCAGCTAGACCGGGCGGGGGCCGCGCGCACCGTCAGATCCGCCACCGAGCTGGGCGATGCAGTGGTGGAACTGTTGGCACCGGATCAGGCCGCCAATATGGCGCTGGCCGGGTGGCAGATCGTAACCGAAGGTGCGCCGCAAGCGGATCACCTGATCGACATGATTCAGGACTATCTGGATCAGCGGAGTGCAGACGATGCGAGCACCTGATTTCTGGAATACCGCCCCGGATCGGCTGGATTTGCGCGCTCGCATGCTGGCACCGCTTGGGCAGCTCTATGCCGGGGCAACGGCGCGTCGGGTCGCCTCGGAACCCGGTATTAACCCAGGCGTTCCTGTCATTTGCATTGGCAACCTGAACGCGGGTGGCACTGGCAAGACCCCAACCGTGATCTGGATGATCGAGCAATTGCGCGATGCCTGGCATGAGACACATGTGGTCACGCGCGGCCATGGCGGTTCGCTCGAAGGGCCGGTGCGCGTGGACCCCGGCAAGCATACCGCGGCGCAGGTCGGGGATGAGCCCCTGTTGCTGGCGGCTTTTGCCGATGTCTGGGTCGCCAAAGACCGCGCCGCTGGAGCAAAGGCAGCCGCCGCGGCGGGTGCCACAGTCATCGTGCTTGACGACGGCTTTCAAAACCCCTCGGTGGCCAAGGATTTCTCGGTCATTGTGGTGGACGCGGCACGCGGGTTCGGAAATGGACTGTGCTTACCGGCTGGCCCCCTCAGGGAACCGGTGGAAGTCGGGTTACAGCGCGCTGATCTGGTGCTGTCCCTTGGCGAAGCTGATGCCCAAATCGAGTTTGCCGAACGCTGGGGGAAAAAACTGTCCGTCCCACATGCGACCGGCGCGGTTGAGCCGCTGCAAACCGGCATGGATTGGAGCGATACGCCCGTTCTCGCCTTTGCAGGAATCGGACACCCCGAAAAGTTCTTTGCCACTTTGCGCCAACAAGGCGCGACCTTGCTGCGGGCCGAGGCATTGGATGATCACCAGCCGCTGACACCCGCCCTTATGACCCGTCTTGAAAACGAAGCCCGCTTGTTGCGCGCGCAAATGGTCACCACGGAAAAAGACGCCGTTCGCCTGCCCGCTACATTTCGCAGCAAGGTCATCACGCTTCCGGTTCGTCTGAAGGTCGATGAGGCGGACAAGGTCAGGCAGATGCTTCTGCAGATCGCCCCGTCGCCCTGAAGGACGACCGGCCCGGATTGAGCCGGTCGTAAAAGCAATTAGCTGCCCAGTTCGTCTTCGATCAGCTTTTTGAAGCCGTCATAGGACTGATTCTCGACCGGCTTGCCATTCACGATGAAGGACGGGGTCGCCTGAATACCATCGCGCTCGGCGTTTTCCTGATACCATGCGACCAGCGTCTGCGCCCGGGTGCCGTCCTGCAGGCAGGCTTCAAGCTGATCATTGTCGATACCAGCCAGACGCCCGATTTTACGCAGCTCGTCCACGATTTCAGCGGGACCACCGGCGTTGGTCCACTCGGACTGTCCTTCGTAGATCAGGTCGGAGATGCCAAAGAACTTTTCGGGCCCGCCGCAGCGCGCTACCATCGACGCCCACAGGCCATAACGGTCAAAGTAGACCTCGCGATAGATGAACTTCACCTTACCTGTGTCGATAAAATCCTTCTTGAGCTGCTTGTACGCTCCCGAGTGGAAATTCGCACAATGCGGGCAGGTATAGGACGCATATTCGATGATCTCGACTGGTGCGTCCTCGGCACCCAGAGTCATCTCGACGATGGTCGAGGTGTCCAGATTTGCCTCTTGCGCCTCGGCGCTGCTGATCAGCGGATAGGCGGGGTTGGAATTTGACAGCGACAGCCAATAACCGCCAGCGGCCACGGCGACGGCCGCACAAATTCCGGTTGCAATACGGCTCATTTCTCAGCCCTTTCTCAGCGTTTTTGCTTGGATAAAACGTTACGGCCCAGACGTTCAAGGGCTGCGCGCAGATCACCATCGTGAACTTCTTGCGCAGCGCGGTCTGCCTCGGCTGCTATTTCTGGTTCGATCTTGGGTTTCGCTTGTTTCGGCTTGTGGTCGAAACTGGCCTGCCCCTCGGCAAATCCTGTCGGAGCAGTCTGGGTGATGCGCACCCGGCTGATGGCATTATAGCCATAAACCGCGTTCACCTTGCCGCGCAATTGTTCCTTCTGCATCTCCAGCATCGGGGCCTGCGGTCCGGTGGTCAGAACCGTTAGCGTGGCACCAATGCCACCCTTCCCGTAACCCACTTTTACCGGTCGCGCGATAGCGGCCATATCCTGTCCAACGATCTCGGACCAATGGGTCAGCAGGCGTGATACGGCAAAGCCCCGGCTCTCACCGGCGTGCCTGATCTGGTCGTTCAGCAATGTCGCGGTGCGTTTGAACCCGCGGGTCGAAGAACGTCTGCGCTGCATCTGGTTTCCAACTCCTGCGCCGCTATTGTAAAGGGCAGAACAACAGGCGCCAGCGAAACCCGACAAGGAGATAGATAAAACTTGCGTGACTCTGGTGAATTTGACGTGAGCAGTGCGCTGCTGGATTGGTACGACCGCCATGCCCGCGAGATGCCTTGGCGCGTAGCCCCAGCCGATCGGGCTGCGGGCGTGATGCCCGACCCCTACCGCATATGGTTGTCCGAGGTCATGCTGCAGCAGACCACTGTTGCGGCTGTGCGCGACTATTTCGTGCGATTCACAACCCGCTGGCCAACTGTCGAAGCGCTGGCGGCGGCGCCCGACGATCAGGTCATGGGGGAATGGGCCGGGCTTGGCTACTATGCTCGCGCCCGCAATTTGTTGAAATGCGCCCGGGTCGTGGTCGAACAGCATGGTGGAACGTTCCCCGATACCTACGACGCGCTCCTCAATTTGCCGGGGATCGGTCCCTACACCGCCGCTGCAATTTCCGCCATCGCCTTCGACCGACCCGAAACCGTGTTGGACGGCAACGTAGAACGGGTTATGGCCCGACTTTTCGACATTCACGACCCTTTGCCCGGTTCAAAACCGCAACTGAAAAAGCATGCGGCTGCGCTTACGCCTGCCACGCGACCGGGAGACTATGCGCAGGCGGTCATGGACCTGGGGGCAACAATCTGTACACCAAAATCTCCGGCCTGCGGTATCTGCCCGGTGCAAGCCACCTGCGCCGCTCGCGCCGCTGGAACGCAATCCGATTTGCCACGCAAGACACCAAAAAAGCCCAAACCCACGCGATACGGCCATGTCTATATAGCCCAAGGCGATAACGGAGCCTTTCTGATGGAACGTCGTCCCGACAAGGGGCTGCTGGGTGGCATGCTGGGTTGGCCGGGATCAGAATGGTCAGACGGCCCGACCGAAGCACCGCCCTTTCCCTGCGAATGGCAGGTGCTGCCGGGCGAGGTACGCCATACCTTTACCCACTTCCACCTGATCCTGCGCATCTGGACGGCCAAGCTGCCGGTCGGCTGGTCGCATGACGATCTGATTGTCATGGAAAAACACACTTTCCGACCCGGTGATCTGCCAACTGTTATGCGCAAGGCCTATGATCTCTGGCGCTCTACGTAACCCATTGTGTGGCATTGCCGGGTGGGGCTAGTCTGCCCACAGTTTCTCGGAGCGAAGCGATGATCGCATCAGACAGTCTGTCACGCTGGCAAGCGGCATTGCCCTTCTGGGTGTCCTTCCTGCTGATCCCCGTCGTCTGGCTTACCGCCGTTGCCGGAGGCTGGTGGGTCTTGCTTGTGCCTCTTTCGACTTGGTGGGCGTTTGCAGTTCTGGATCGGTTAACGGGGCTGAACCTTGAAAATGCCGATCCGGGCACGCCGGACGGCGGTCTCAAATGGTACATTCTGCTGACCAAGGCATGGGCCCCGGTTCAGTTTCTTACGCTGTTTGGGTTGCTCTGGTACGCCACACATACCGATCACCTGTCTGTTTTTAGCAAGATTGGGTTGTTCTTCGGGATGGGTGTGATCTCGGGCACCATCGGGATCAACTACAGCCATGAACTGATGCACCAGAAAGGGCGGTCAGAACGTTGGCTGGGTGATATTCTACTAGCCATGGTGCTGTATTCTCACTTCCGGTCAGAACACCTGCTTGTACACCACCGCTATGTCGGGACGCCCCGCGATCCGGTCACTGCGCGGTATAACGAAGGATTTCACCGCTTCTATCCACGCGTCCTGTGGCAGTGCCTTCGCTCTGCCTTCCGCGCGGAGCAGGACAAACTGGCGCGCAAACAACGCCCTTGGACCGACCCGGCAAATCCGTTCTGGCGCTATTGGGCGTTGCAGACGGGCATGCTCGCGCTGGCCTTCGGGGTTGGGGGATGGTCGGGCGTCGCCCTGTTCCTGATACAGGCCGGCGTTGCCATATGGCAGCTGGAGCTGGTGAACTACGTCGAACATTACGGCCTGACCCGCAAACACCTGGGCAAGGGCAAATACGAGCACGTCCAGCCGCGCCATTCGTGGAATGCCTCGCAAAAAGCGTCGAACTGGTTGCTGATCAACCTACAACGTCATTCCGACCACCACTACAAACCAAACCGGCGCTTTCCGTTGCTGCAGCATCACTCGGAAGACGCAGCCCCACAATTGCCCTACGGCTATCCGGTCATGACGGTTGCTGCGATGATCCCACCGCTGTGGCGCCGCGTCATGAACCCCCGCGTCAGGGCATGGCGGCGTCAATATTATCCAGAAGTCACCGACTGGAAGCCGTACAACAAATCGCTCAACCCGTTGCCGCGGTCCTGACCGCAGCGCGCGCCAGCGCGCTGCCCGGCCCAACGGGATGACCCGCATCTTTGATGCGTGGCAGATCGGCGGGAGCCACCCGTCCTACCGAACCCAGATATCCATAGAGCCCTGAACCCCACGGACCGGCTGGTTCTCATGCCTCACAAAACCTGCTGTCAGATCGGTAGCGTTGTTGCCTTCTTGTATCACCTGTGCCCGTACCGCATCACTCAGCACCACGCGCGCGCCCAGTTCCCGCGTCAGCGCCTCAAGCTTGGCGGAGACATTCACCGCATCCCCGATAACCGCAAATTCCAGTCGGTTCGCTCCGATGTCCCCCAAAACCACCGAACCGTAGTGAACACCGATCCCCACGTGAATCTCGGGCTCGCCCGCGCGCCGCCGTTCAATGTTCCAACGATCGATCACGCCCACCATATCACGGGCGCAGGCGACCGCGTTGCTGGCATCCAATGGGGTCGGCACCGGTGTGCCGAAGGTTGCCATCAATCCGTCCCCCAGATATTTGTCCAACGTGCCATGATGGCGAAACACTTCGGTTTCCATTCGGGCGTGAAACCCGCGCAAAACTTCAATGACGTCATAGGGGTCGCGCCCGGCAGCGAATTTGGTAAACCCCACGATGTCGATGAACAAAACGGCGATGTCTTCTTTGCGAACCTGCTTGAGCGGCTCATCATTCTGGCTGAGCTCGTCCACAACGTTCGGAGAGAAATATCGCGACAGGTTTGCGCGTTCCCTTTCAAGCCCGGCATTTGTCATCAACAATCGATTGAGCCGCCGCATCGAGATACCAAGCGTAACCGCGACCATCAGGAATACGATCACCTGCTGAATACGCTGAGGGACCATGAAACTGTTGGGGTCCAGCAACTCCGCAACATCCGGATACCCGGCCAATGCCTCGAACATGCGCTCACTGATGCCCGGAATTGGCGTAGCGACCCACCAGGCGATGATCCAGCCTACCGTCCACATCGTCGCCGTCCACGTGCCGATTGCCACGACCGTGCGCCACGAATAGGCCAGAGTTCCCGCTGCCAGAATGATGAAGAAATACTGGAAGTTGTCGAACCGGTATTGCATTGCCAGCGGTCGAACATCATCGCTGAACGGGTTCGGCACGATCATCCCCAAAGTCATGATCAGCAAGTCGACGAAGATCAGCAAAAGCTCGACCCGTGACTGGCCCACGCTGCCAGCCCGCCGGATCAACCAACCATTGGCGCAAATCAATAACAGGATGAAGTGATACCACAGAACGTCCCAATGGGGGTTCAGGTAGATCAACAAAATGCCAGTCAGGCCCATCGCTACCCAGCGGGCGCGGACAGCCAGTTCCAACCCTTCGCGCTTGTGCCGTTCCAGCGCAGCCTCGGTGTACTTGTTGTCCAGATCATATTTGTCGGGCTGTGTCACAAAAAACCGCCCAAATCGGGTTTCGCTGGCTGTGGTATCCGACATTGCCAAGGTTCCTTCCGTGAGCAGCAGGACAAGGAATCTCATATCGGAACTGAATGAAGAATAAAACAAAAGACCCCGCCGAGATCGGCGGGGCAAGGCGTAGTGCCTTGTGTCAGGCCACAGGCACCGGCGGCATTCTTGAAATCAGTTGTGCATCTCGGACCGGATCTGCTGACGCAAAACGTCGATCGGCACCGTTTTGCCATCGCGTTTGAAGCACCAATAGGTCCAGCCATTGCATGAGGGCGCGTTTTCCAGATGCGCCCCGACCTGGTGGATCGAGCCTTTGACGTTGTCGCCCACCAGCGTTCCGTCCGCACGCACTTTGGCTTTGTGACGCTGATTCATGGAATAAAGCTCTTCACCCGGACGCAACATACCGCGTTCAACCAATTGGCCAAAGGGCACGCGCGGCTCAGCGCGTTTGCTTGCGCTGACTTCCAGCGCTTCCCGGTCGAATTTGCGGACTTTCGAGATACGCTTCTCGGCAACCTTGCGATAGCTTTCCTCGCGCTCAATCCCGATAAATTCGCGGCCCAGCATCTTGGCAACGGCACCGGTTGTGCCCGTCCCAAAAAACGGGTCCAGAATAACATCACCGGGGTTGGTCGAACCAATCAGGACACGGTGCAGCAGCGATTCCGGCTTTTGCGTCGGGTGCGCCTTGTCGCCATTTTCATCCTTGAGGCGTTCATGTCCGGTGCAGATCGGCAGAACCCAGTCGCTGCGCATCTGCACGCCTTCGTTCAGCGCCTTCAGCGCTTCATAATTGAACGTGTACTTAGCACCCTCACGCTTTGAGGCCCAAATCATCGTCTCATGCGCATTGGTAAACCGCTTGCCACGGAAATTCGGCATCGGGTTCGATTTGCGCCAGACAACATCGTTCAGAATCCAGTATCCGGCGTCCTGCAGGGCTGTACCGACGCGAAAAATGTTGTGGTAGGACCCAATCACCCAAATCGCGCCGTTGGGCTTGAGGAGACGATGCGCCGCTTTCAGCCATTCGCGGGTGAACAGATCATAAACACCAAAGCTTGAAAACTGATCCCAGTGATCGTCGACCGCATCAACCTGGCTGTTATCGGGGCGGTGCAACTGGCCTTTGAGTTGCAGATTATACGGCGGATCCGCGAAAATCAGATCAACCGACTCCGCAGGCAGACTGTTCATCACATCGATGCAGTCGCCAGATAGAATCGTGTTTAAAGGGAGCGTTTTCACGCCCTTTTTGGTGGTTGTTGTCATTTTACTGCCTCAAGTATCCACGGCGCTTTTGCGCTCATTTGGTTGAGACAAGGATGAGTCAAAGTCGATTCGCCGTCAATTTCTTTTTTGAATCAGCGGCTTACGATTTACTCTTGATACAAGATATTGTGTACCGGCTTGAATGAACGCCTATGATGTGGGGTCACACCAAGATTTCGCAGCGCTTCTCTGTGTTGTTTTGACGGATAGCCTGCGTTCTTCTCCCATCCGTAGCCGGGATGCTGTTGCGCCAAATCCACCATCAGTTGATCGCGCCAGTTTTTGGCAATGATAGAAGCCGCCGCAATCGACACCGAATGCGCATCCCCTTTGACAACTGCCTGCGCCGGGATCGTCAAACCGCGAGGGATCATGTTTCCGTCAATCAGCAGATAGTCCGGCGGAGGATCAAGGGCCGCAACCGCTCGTTCCATCGCCAGATGCGAGGCACGCAAGATGTTGTGTTCGTCAATCTCGGCAACCGAGGCTTCAGCTATCGCAAATTCAGCCCGGTCACGAACCGCGATATCCAAAACAGCCCGTCGTTTCGCCGTCAGTTTCTTGGAATCGTTCAGCCCCTCGGGAATATCTTCGGGGTTCAGGATCACGGCGGCGGCAACCACAGGCCCGGCCAATGGCCCACGGCCCACCTCATCCACACCGGCAATGCGCAGATATCCTTGCGCCACTGCCGCCTGTTCAATCGAATAATCTGGCGTTGTCATACCAACCGAAAACCGCGTTTCGCGCCCCACCGCAAGAAAAAAAAAGAGAGGGCGGCTTGCGCCACCCTCTCCTGCGCGGCGCTTCTGTGGCGCCGCTCCTGCTCGAAAGTGATTACTTGTAAACGACGCGGTATCCCTTCTGGCGCAGGCATGCGGGTTCATATGCCCGCTTCACCTTATTGCCGTTCCAGAATCCGACCTTGCACTCTTGCGGCAGGCTATTGGCATGTTTGTAGTGCTTCTTGAGGCACTTCGGCGCCAGAAGCGGATGATTGTTCGAATACGTATTGAATGTGCGCAGGCATTTCTGCGGCAGATCATATCGCGCGACATGCTGCGGCAGAGGGCGCACCGGGTAGCTGGGCTGCGCTACATAAGGTTGGGGCGTGTAGGTCTGATGACGCGTTGTCCGGGTCCGGTTCTTGCGTTTTTCCTGGTTATAGTAGTGGACCCCTGCCCCGATGATCGCAATAGCGGCAAGCCCACCAAGGATGTCCTTGGCATCCGCAGCCCGCGCCTGCGAGGCTGAGACGCCGGTGATGGTAACAGCAGTAGCGACGATAATAGCGATGAACTTCCGGTGCATGATGCGTGTCCTTCCTGGTGTTTCGGGGCGATCCGGCACAGACCGCAAACGTGATGCCCCAACACTGGGTCCGCCCGCTTCAGACAAGCAATAACGGGCGGTTGTTATCCGATATCACGCCCCTCAAACCCCTTAGGTTATTGAATATCGTGCAAACCCATGCGCAGGATGCAGCCTATGAAACCGATCCTCTCTTCTCTGGCCGTTGCGGCCCTGATATCGCTTGGTACCGCCGCGTCGGCAGAGTGCTATGCGGACTACAAGGCCAAGCAGGACAACCCCCTGCGGCTGCATTATGGCGTGATGCAGGTTTCGGCCTGTGATAAAGGCCAGGCCCGACAAGAAGTCTCGCAACGCCTTAGTGCTTCGGGCTGGACCTTGTTGAACGTCATGTCTGTCTTTGGGCCGGAAGGATTGGAAAAAAGGAAGGCCAATGCCGGACAATTCTATCTCCGTTACTGAAGCCAGACGGTCGGGAACAAGACTGGTCGGTGCGGGTATTGCGGCGATCATCCTGATTCTCGTCACTGCCGCCATCTTTTTGTTCTGGACCCTGCCGGACGCCAACGCCTTTAACGCACGCGTTGAACGGCTATTTGTCGAAAGCGATCTGACCTCGCAGACTGAAATTCGCCTGTTGGAGATATTGGCCCAGTCCGGCACCGCCTTTGCCGATACGCTGTCCAGCTATCGTATGGTGATATTTGTATTGCTGGTCTTTGCCAGCGCCATGCTTGTGACGGCGCTGGTTTTTCTGGTGATGCTAGTGATGCTGAACCGTCGGATGGCGCAAATTGAACGAACTGGTATTCAAGTGACATCCTTGCTGATCAGTCGCGAGGAAAACACCGTCTACCTGAACAATATGGATTTCAAACTGACGCCCGCAGCGATGGAGACATTGTCCGTCCTGGCTGAGTCTCGACTGGATGATGAGGTTCTATCCGGTGTTCAGATCGAGGCGATGATCTCGGGCAAAAGCGCCGCCGACTGTGACGAAGCTGCCGGCGCCACGCGGATCAAAAGGTTGCGTGATGCCTTGGGCAATCAGATGGTCAGCGAGCTGCTGGTCAAGAACATCGCCAAGAAAGGCTATATGCTGTCCATCGAAAAGGATGTAATCCAGATGGTCTGATCCGACGGGGTTTCGCAGCTATCGCACGATAAAAATGCCGAGACCGCCCCTTGGAAATCCCCTTCACAAGGCCCATCCTATAGTGACCCCGGGCCAGGGAGGATGATGATGAACGTCCACGCCACAGCAAGACCAAAGGGCTATGGGATCTCGGTCGAACGGTTAAGCGGTAAAATTGCGATTTACCGGGACCAGGACCTTTTAGCCGAAAGCAGCAACGCCAAGGTCATGTACGAAACGCGGCTGCCGCCAACGATCTACATCCCGCGCGAGGACGTGCTGGTGGATCTCAGCGACGAAACCGAGTTGCAGACTTTTTGCCCCTTCAAGGGCACTGCGACCTATCACGACGTCATCCTTGATGGTGAACGACTGGCCAATTCCGTTTGGGCCTATGAGGAGGCCCTGCCAGAAAGCGCCGCCATTCAAGGGCATATCGGATTTTTGCCCAACGCGTATACCCGGATAGATTTGGGCGATAACCAGCTCCGGGAACCCGAAGACGGCAATATCAGTGGTCCTTTGATCGATTGGCTGATGCGTGGGGCGTCTGCGAATGACACGCCTGAGGCATTCACCAAAGCGCTGGCCGAGAAAATGCTGGAACATGGGATCGCCATCCAGCGCCTGAGCATCCTGACATGGTCCCTGCATCCGCTGATAGCGGGCAAGCACTACATCTGGGAAAAGGGTGAGGCCGAGATTTCGACCAATGTTCCGACCTACGAAATCCACGACCACCCGGCTTATATCAACAGCCCATTACGTCATGTGTCGAACGGGCTGGGCGGCGTGCGACAGCGGCTGAACGCGGAAAATCCCCACAATAGCTTTCCAATAATGGAGGACCTGCGTGAAAAAGGGGCGACCGACTATGTCGCCATGCCGTTGCCGTTCTCGGATGGACGTACCAACGTTCTGACCCTGACCTGCGATCACCCGGACGGTTTCACGACGGAAAACCTAGGGCTGGTGTTCGAATGCTCGCTGGTCATCGCCCGGTTTTATGAGGTTTTCATGCAGCGCGAGAACGCTCAGGTCCTGCTTGAAACCTATGTTGGCAAACGCTCGGGCGCGCGCGTCTTAGGGGGTGAGATCCGGCGCGGTGACGGGGATGAAATTGATGCCGCCATTATGTTCTGTGATCTGCGCAATTCGACCAGCTTGGAAGAGAAACTGGGGCGCGCCGACTACATAAATCTACTGAACGACTTTTTTGAAACCGTTTCTGGCATTGTGCATGAAAACGGCGGCGAAGTCCTGAAGTTCATCGGTGACGCGGTCCTTGCCGTGTTTCCAGCGGGTGAGGATTCAAAAAACGCCCGCGAGAACGCGCAGCGAAGCGCCATCAACATCGTAGAAAAGTTGGGAGAGTTGCGCCAGTCAGGTTCCGACAACCATTGTGATTGCTCAATCGGGGTTGCCTACGGGCGCGTGACCTACGGCAATGTCGGTTCACGTGAACGGCTGGACTTTACCGTGATCGGACAAGCCGCGAATATCGCTGCGCGTCTGGGTGAATATGGAAAAACCAAAAACCACAGGATTGTGGTGTCTGCCGATATTGTGCCCGCCTGCGCCAATGCGCTGCCTCTTGGCGACGTCAAGCTGCATAACGTTTCGCAACCGGTCGAGTCTTATGCTCTCAGAACGTCCGCAGATGCCGTTCTGAACGCTTAAGATACAAAAAGCGCGCAGTTCAAATCAATCAGGGCCACCCGACAATGCTTCTGGTGGTCGTCGCGCGTCCGAAGCACTTTTTTGCCTTAGACACCAAGCAGGATTAGCGCAGTCTGCGCCGGGGAAATCGCGCTTTCAAGCTGGGCGATTTGACTACGGGCAAGGAATTGATCTGTCAGCCGCTCTATTGCGGCCTTATCCTCGAATTGGGCCAGATCATCGGACCCGGTCAGCCCTGACAACCTGTCTTTGAACACTTCCAGTTGCTTGTCGATATTCAACTGGCCAAAGCTGGACGGTAACCCCAGAGCATTTTCCATCATCCGCCGCAGCGGAGGCAAGCTCATCAAATCAAACCACTTGGTATCTTTGCTGCCTTCCTTTTGAGCCAGCTCCCCCAGAGCATGCTGCGCATACAAAGCGATCCGCATCGTTTCATCTGATTCACCCACAGCAATTTCAAATCGCGACACGACACTGTCACGTGCAATCTCTTCCATGTTGGTGATCAGCCCGGTTTTTCGCACCTCGCCCGGCCCAAACCCAAACGCCTCGGAAAACTGCCGGTACCTTTTGTCGGACAGACGATTGGACAACGCATCCTGCGCCTTGGTCCCGTCGGACAGGATCTTCTGGATGAAATAGCGATTGTCCAAGTCGGATTCCAACCCAAAGGCGCCAAGTGCAACTTGCAACAGCCGGCGATCGGACACCAATTCCTCTGCTGTCTGGACCTTTTTGATCTTCTCCAAAAAGTACTCACTGTCCCTTTTGTTGACAGGGGACGAAGAAAAACTGTCGATCTGCGCGTCATATGTCCGCTGCAGGAATCGCCAGCCGACAATGCCGCCCGAAGGTATGACCGGCTGGAACGTCATTACTGGTAGGCCATGAGCCGCTCTTCGCGGGGCAGCAGCGCGCGCAAGGCTTTAAGGCATTTGTAAAACTGCTGATCCAGAAGCGCTTGCGTTGCCTCGGACAGAACCCGGCGACTGTCGGCGTCAGTAAAGACCTGGCTCAGCTCTTCGACGCGCCGTAACAATTGTTGGCGTGCCTGATCGGGTTCCATATGTCCAGACAGCACAAGTTGAGCAGCATAGCAGACACGTCGAACCGGAGTGTTCACCTGGTCTGGGTGGATCGCATCCCGCAGGCGCAGTACATTTGCCTCAGGCGTCATGATCGAAAACCGACTACGGCGGTCGCCATTTTCCACGACTACACCGTTGATCAAAACCCGCTCTTTCGGCGCCAATTTCAAAACCAACCCTGCCATCAGGTAGCCCCCATTTGGCGAAGACCGCGCAGAACCGCCATGTTGATCTCCAACAATGGCTCAACCGAGGCTTTGTTCCCCAATACCTGGCTGCTGTGTTGTTCGGTGAATTCAGCCAGATAGAATATCCGCGCACGCAGATCATTTGGCAGCGCATTGTCAGAGTCCGTGACGCCACTGGCCAGTACGGTCCACAGTCGCCGGTTTTCGTTTAAAGCCTGCACAAACGCGCCGAAATCTGATTTTTGGCGGGCCGCGGCGGCCTTGAGCCTGCGCGTGATTTTCGAAATCGCTTCGTATTCCGTATCGCGCGGGGTGCGCGTTGGCGCGGCGGTCTGTGCATATGCTCGTTGTGCGAGGGCTTGCGGGGTCACTTAATATCCTTCCGGTAATCTGCCACTTGGCGGTCAGTATCGGGGCGCGTTGCCGCGCCCCGACCATGTTCCTTAACTTAGCGGAACAGTGACAGAATCGACTGCGGTGCCTGATTTGCGATCGACAGCGACTGGGTTGCCAGCTGTTGCTGAACCTGAAGCGCCTGCAGACGTGCCGAGGTTTCTTCCATATCCGCATCGACCAATGACCCGATTCCGGATTTGAACGAATCCGCCAGGTTCGAAATGAACTCCTTCTGCGTTTCGATCCGACCTTGCGAAGAACCAAAAGCCGCCGATGCATCGATCGATGTGTCAATCAGCGTCTCGATTGTGGCCAACGCGGCCGTAGCACCTGCACCGGTTGAAACATCAATGCCCGTCAATGCGCCAAGACCGCCTGAACCCGCGTTCACATACTGAGCCGAGAACGAAATGTCCGTGCCGGTGGCATTGGCAACGGACAAGGTGCCCGCGGTGCCCGAGTCATAATCAACAGTCAGACCCGTGATACCAAGTTCATCAATTTTCGCCTTCAAACCCACTGCAACGATATCACCGGTCGTAGAGGCCGCAGCATCCGTTGCAGAAACCGTGTAGGATACGACCTGATCGTCGATCGCCAACACAACCTTGTCACCTGCAGCAAACGCACCACTGGATTCATCCGTTACCAGCGCAGTTGCCGAAGTTGTGCCGTTGTCAATCGTCGCACCAACGCGGTCGTTGCCGGTGGAAGACCCGGTCGAACCGTCAAACACCTGAGCCGCCGTGTACCCGCCGGTAGAAAGGTCCTGACCCGCAACAGTGATAGACGACGCGGTCACGTTGCCAGAGTTGTCCCGGTCAAGAGACGCCAGGATCGAAGCGGAACCCGCCGAGCCGTTAACCAGGTTGAGGCCGTTGAATTGCGCGGCGTTAACAACCGAGTTTATCTGGCCCTTTAACGCGGTGACATCGTCGTTGATCTTGTCGCGATCTACGTTGTCTTCCTGTGCTGCAACGATCTTGCTTTTCATCTGAGACAGCAGATCGGTGACCGTTTCGGACGCGTTACGCGCAACCGCTACGGTGGACTCACCCAGTGCCAGGCTGTCTTTGATCGCGTTGAAGCCTTTGACATCCGATTCCATGACCTTGGAAATCGCCCAGACGGCCGAGTTGTCTTTCGCAGTCGCAACGTCCTTACCGGTGGAGATCGCGTTCCGCGTTGCCCCAAGATCCTTGTTGACCGACTTGAGAGTTTGCAGCGCAACCATGGCGCCATTGTTTGTCAGAATGCTGGACATTAGCTTTCTTCCTTTTCCGTTCGGGCCCTTTGCGCCCATGCTCATCCCGCCACTGGTGCGGGCTTTGACGTCTTTCTGATCGGTGCGATCCGCCGTCGGGCTGTTCGCGCCACCTGATTTGTCCAGGTGCCCGAACACCTTTGACGTCGATCCCCTAACGGAGTGCTAAAGCGCGAAGGTCAGAAACCTCGGATTTGAATCAAACCCTTATCTATGCCCGTTTTTCCAGCTTGGCTTGATGGCGGACGGCAAATTCGCTGCGCTGCCCGTCCGCACCATAGGTGGTGAATTCTTGCCGCACGCGCCGTAACTCGGCCATGCGGTTGGCCACCGCGCGAATCCCTTCGGCGGCGCTGTTTAGTAACGCCTGGTTCCGCTCGACCTTTCTTTGCAGGCGGATCAGTTCATCACTATCAAAGACGTCAAGATCATTAATCGCACCGATCAGTTTTTCCTTTTCCGGAGCCGTGTTATGCAGACGATCCAGATCGCCCTGCACCAGCGCGTTTCGCTCAAGCTCAAGAACGTCTTCGAGTGATTTTACAAGGTCGGCTTCAGACGTCTTTGGCATCGGTTTTCTCCATCATAGATTGGAACAGGATTTCAGAAAGGCCAACGCCACCGGATCTGGCCAGCGCACGGGCCTGATGCTGAACAAGAAATGAGGCAAACTGATCTTCGCCTGCACCGCCGCCAAAGGATTGGCGCGCTTTGCCCAGCCCGGCCGATTTCAGCATCTCACTCAGAAACGCAGCCTCTAGTTCTATGGCCGCCTCCCGCAATTTCTGGGAATAGGCAGGGGGGTGAGATGGGGAGAGAGGCGGGGAAACCTTCATTGCTTTCTCCAAAAATTGCATCGAACTTTTTCGATCAAAAGCGAAAGCAGTTAAAATAAACGTAACTTCCTGCAGGCAGGTTTCCGGTCGCGCAACCGGAGTCGGAGCATAATGCCCAACCCTCTTTCAGTGATGTCATCCTCGCCGACCGCAACCGCCAAACCCCACGGAATCAATCCCGAGCAGGGGGATGAAAGTGGCGCTACGTTTGAGGCCGTGCTCAATCAACACAAAGGTGAGAACAAAGAAGAAGCAGCCGCTCTTACAGGCGCAGAACCGGACGTGGACGTTGAAACGGACGAGGCTGTCTTGCTTGAAGATGCAGAAGTGTCCGCTGATCTCAACCAGAGTGAGCGGACACCCCTTCTGGACACGCGTCTTGAAGTGGGCACAAAACGCGATCCCTCCGAAACACCCGTGTCAGCTGCGTTAACCGACCCGCGCAGTCCGAAAGTGCCTGAAACCGAGCAAACCGGCCTATCCAACAAGGTCGATAGACTGGATGCAGGCATCAATGATTCGCGCATAGTCACCCCGGATTTTCGGCACAGCGCGGCTTTGAGCCCTGCGTCACAACCAATTGCTGCGCGGGGAAAGGTGGACCTTGCGGCTTTTGCGTTGCAACCTGTGGGCGTATCCCGAAAAGAGACCGCAGACCGGACCGTTCATCCAGAGCGGCACCGGCATGAAACGCAACATCCGCCGCAAAGCAATCTTGCACCTCAACAAACGACCAACCCGGATCGCGCACCAAGCATCGCTCAATTGCAGATGTTCGCGCCGGAAAAAACCCGTGCTCAGACTGACGCGCCAGCATTTCACGAGGTCGAAGACGTTCACGCCCTCAGGGCAGATTCGCCCGTTTCGGCGGGGCGGGATCCGGTAACTTTTACACAAGCCATGGCACAGACTGCCCGGGCCGAGACAGCGCGCGCCGTCGCCGGGCAAATGGCTGCCGTCATCACCACACAGCCGAAATCCGGTTCCGTTGAAATCGCGCTGAACCCCGAAGAACTGGGGCGGGTGTCCATCATGTTGAACGGCCGCGATGACGGATTGCATCTGACAATTTCCGCCGAGCGCCCGGAAACCCTCGAGATGATGCGCCGTCATTTGGCGGTGTTGGAGGAAGAGTTCAAAAATTTTGGCTTAGGCGATCTGTCATTTGACCTCGGGACATCCGGAGACGCCGAACAGAATCAGGCCGGCCACCAGGAAGGATCGCCTGCTGAGACCGCGCAACTCACCGATTCCTCTTCAAACGCGCCACCCATTCCCAAAACCGGCCCCGTTGGCCGCATCGACATGAGGTTGTGAAATTGATTACCCCGACCCAATCCAACGCCCAACCGTCAGCCACAGTTCAAACCCAAGACGCGTCAAAGCAAACAGGTCTGGCATCGGACTTTGAGACATTCCTGACAATGCTGACCGTACAGGCCCAGAATCAGGACCCGTTGAAACCGTTGGATGCCTCGGAATATGCATCGCAACTGGCGCAATTCTCGATGGTCGAACAACAGGTTCAGACAAATGATTTGTTGGCGACACTTGGACAGGCGCTGGGTGGCGCAAATCTGGACAAACTCGGCAAATGGATCGGGATGGACGTGCGAGCGCCCGCGGCTTTCCAATATGAGGGCGAGCCTTTGACGCTGTTTGCCACACCCTCACCAGATGCTGACAAGGCGGTCATAGTCATCCGCGACAGTGACGGAGCCGTTGTCGATCGTGTGGCTGTTTCCACGACCGACGATAGAACGGTTTGGACTGGTCAGGGAAGCGATGGGCAGCCTCTGGCGGCGGGGAGTTACTCGGCCACACTGGAAAGTTATGATGGCGACGAGCTGTTATCGACACAGCTGGCAGAGACCTATGGCGAAGTTGTCGAAGCTCAGGTTACGGACAATCAGGTTATGCTGACCCTCGAAAGCGGGAAGGTTGTCGCTGCTACGACGGTAACCGGGGTCAGAGCCGGAACTTGATCTGCCGGGCAAGACAGTTCAAACCTTGGCAGATTCGACTCGCTAACTGCATTGGTGAAACTCCTGCCTGCCCCAACCCGCCCCCCTTCTGATCTGGTCGACGATCTGCGCGCCCGTGACTTTGTTCAGCCCGGCGCAGAGTTTCAAACGTTGTATGGCGGGCGAACAAATCAGGTCTGGAAAGTACTGGGTGGCAGCGGTGACAAGGTTCTGAAGCTGTATCGCGCAACACCGCGCAATCCGCTGTTTCGCAACGACCCGGAACTCGAAGCGCTATGCTTACGCACCCTTGAGCCAACCGGATTTGTTCCTCGCCTGCGTGCGACAGGAACACATGATACAGGCCATTGGGTGTTCTACGATCACGCTCCCGGATCACCGTGGCAAGAAAGGCCTGAGAGTGTCGCTGGTTTGCTGAGTGAACTACACAGGCTTGATGTTTCGGTCCAAGCGCCGGATGGCTGCAATGGCAGTCGGGACCTGGCTGAACATGCCGAGCGTATTCTAAGCGTCTGCACCTCTGATACACGAGCACGGCTCGCGCAGCTGCGCCCCAAAGGCCATGTGCCCGCGACCGCACACACATGCCTGATCCATGGCGATACCGTGGCCGGAAACATCCTTGTCGCGGCGACCGGCATAACCCTGATCGACTGGCAGTGCCCGGCTTGGGGCGATCCGTGCGAGGACATTGCGATGTTCCTGTCCCCAGCCATGCAACGGCTTTACCGCGGCGCACCCCTGAGCGTGACCGAGGAAGAGCGGTTTCTGGCAGCATATGGTCACGATGAAACTGTCGCGCGATACCGGGATTTGCGCCCGTGGTTTGCATGGCGCATGGCTGCCTACTGTTTGTGGCGCATCGAAAACGGGGCTGCAGATTATGCCCAAACGCTCGAACTGGAAGTCGCCGCGCTTTAGAGCGATAACCGATCCGCGATTGCCATCGCAGCATAGGCGGGCGGCATCAAGGCGCGCCGCCAGAACCCAAGAGGAAACCGTCCCGGCGGCTGTGCAATCGGCGCGGGCAACTCGGTCTGTTTATCCAAAACCAGGCGGGCAAGGGCGCGCCCGCAATACGTCCCCATGGCAACGCCGTTCCCGTGATAGGCAAAGGCGGCAAACATTCCGGGTTGATCGGGAACCGGCCCGACATAAGGCGTCAGCTTGCGCGACAGGCACACCATTCCGGACCACATATGGGTCACATCCACTTCTTTCCATTCCGGAAACATGGCCTGAAAGTCCCGACGCATTGTCCGGCGAATGGCGGCCTCGGCCCGAGGGGACGACTGTAACCCTCCGCGCATGCCGAACAGGAACCTCCGATCAGGCATCAGGCGGAAATAGTGCAGCAGGTTTCGGGTGTCATAACACATCTGCTCCGAGGTCCACCCCTGCGCTTGCAACTCAGCGTCTGTCAGGGGCCGGGTCACCAGAACCGTGGATTGCGTGGGCATGTAGCGTCCCGACAACCAGGGCGGCATATCCTCGCTGGAGTATCCGTTCGTACAAATCAGAACATTCGTGGCGCGGATTTGACCTGATCCGGATTCAATATCGAACCCGGCCTGAGCTTTCCTGATGGTTTCAACTGGCGATTTCTGGAAAAGCTGTACGCCCCGCGCCTGGGCCGCACCTGCCAAGCCAAACAGGTACTTTCGAGGGTTAAGAGCGAAACCAACCGGATTTGTATAGGCACCATGAAAGGAACCGCCCAGACCCAGGTGTTGCAGGTCACCAGAACCGTGCAAGACACCTGATGCTTCTGCGTTACGACGTAGCTTTTCCATCGCCCGTGCCGAATGGGCCAGTTGGGTTTCCCCTTTCGAATGGGTATCGGCGTCGATCTGATGCTGTTCCAGCAAATCCGCGACAAGCTGAACAGCATCTTCTTCCGCTTGTTCGTAGGACTGCGCAGCCTCAGCGCCAAACCCACGGACCAAAGACCCATGGCTTAGCTTGGACCCTCCGAGACAGCAAAATCCGCCATTCCGGCCCGAGGCACCCCACCCCGGGGTTGCGGCCTCAAGAACCGCAACTTTCACACCTGCCTCGGCCAGATGCAGGGCTGCCGAAAGCCCCGTGAAACCGCCGCCGACGATTGCGACGTCAACGTTCAGATCACCTTTAT
Organism: Ruegeria sp. YTSC004; assembly: GCF_059609805.1. NCBI lineage: Bacteria > Pseudomonadati > Pseudomonadota > Alphaproteobacteria > Rhodobacterales > Roseobacteraceae > Ruegeria > Ruegeria sp. YTSC004. The sequence continues at coordinate 51,467 of NZ_JBXWMJ010000008.1, read as the reverse complement.
GGGTCGGCCAATCAGGTGCCGAAATTGTCTGATCCCACCAGCAGTTCTGAAGGGGTCCAGGCCCATAGGTGTAGTCCGGAAAAAGACGCTTCATTCGGTGCGCGCAGCGGCAAGTTCATCCTGCTTTTGCCGAACCATTGCGCGTTTCGTCACCAGCGAGGCGGTGATAACGCCAACCGTGACGACTGCAATCATGATGGTAGACAGCGCGTTGATCTCGGGGCTGACGCCCAGACGCACGGCCGAGAATATCTTGATCGGCAGCGTTGTCGCCGACGGGCCCGAGGTAAAGGACGCGATAACCAGATCGTCCAGCGATAGGGTAAAAGCCAGCAGCCAGCCTGAAATCACCGCGGGCGCAATGATCGGCAGTGTCACAAGACGGAACGCCTGCGCTGGCGAACATCCCAGATCCAAAGCGGCCTCTTCCAGCGACTTGTCAAATGTCACAAGGCGCGAGGACACGACGACCGACACAAAGCACATCGAAAAGGTTGTGTGGGCCAGAACGATGGTCAGAATGCCCCTGTCCAGCCCAATGCCGATAAACAGCAGCAGCAACGACAGGCCGGTGATCACTTCGGGCATTACCAGAGGCGCGTAAATCATTCCGGAAAACAGTGTCCTGCCAAAAAACCGCCCGCCACGGACCAGAACATATGCGGCAGCGGTGCCAAGAACGGTGGCCAATGTGGATGAGAACACCGCAACCCGTATCGTCACCCAGGCCGCGTTCAGAAATGCCTCGTTCTGGGCAAGCTCACCGTACCATTTGGTCGAGAACCCCGCCCATACTGTGACCAGCTTGCTTTCGTTGAAGCTGAAGATGATCAGGATGACCATCGGGATGTAGAGGAACGCAAAGCCCAGTGTCAGAGACACCGCGTTGAACCAACTCAGCCTGTTCATTGCTCGGCCTCCGTCTGTTTCTGCTGGTTGCGCTGGAACAGCACAATCGGAATCACGAGGATCAGCAACAACACAACGGCAACGGCACTGGCCACCGGCCAATCGCGGTTCGAGAAGAACTCTTCCCACAGCACCTTGCCGATCATCAGCGTGCTGGACCCGCCCAACAGCGACGGGATCACGAATTCACCGATCACCGGGATCATCACCAGGAAACAGCCGGCGATGATACCGGGGCGCGACAGCGGTATTGTCACCAGCCAGAACGCCTTCAGACGGGAACAGCCCAGATCTTCTGCTGCTTCGATCAGGGATTCATCCATGCGCTCCAACGACGAATAAATCGGCAGGATCATGAAGGGCAAATAGGTGTAGACGATACCAATGTAGACGGCAGTATTGGTGTTCAAAATGGTCAGCGGGGTCGAAATGATACCCAGCCACAACAAAATCTGGTTCAGATAGCCTTCATTGCTGAGAATTCCCATCCACGCGTAAACGCGGATCAGGAACGAAGTCCAGAACGGCAGGATCACCAGCATCATCAGTGTCGGACGCCATTCGGCTGGCGCGCGGGCCATCCCATAGGCAATCGGATAACCCACCAGCAACGTCAGAACCGTCGAGATCAGAGCGATCTTGACGCTGGACAGGTAGGCTTTCCAGTAAAGGTCATCTTCGGTCAGCCAGACGAAGTTTTCGAAATCCAGCTGGCTGAAAAAGTCGGTTATCCCAGCCCAACCCTGCGACAGATCCAGAGTCGGCGTATATGGCGGGATCGCCAGCTCGACATCCGACAGCGAAATCTTCAGAACGATAAAAAACGGTATCAGAAACAGGGCCAGCAGCCAGACATATGGAATAGCGATCAGAAGGGCGCGGCGCATCAGTTTGCCAACAAAACCGCAGCCGTTGCCGTCCATGACAGCCAGACCGGGTCTTCCCATGTAAACGAACGGCGCGAGATTCGGCGCGTGTTGGCCGATTGCGCCTTGATGATCGTGCCATTTGGCAGTTCCACGTAATAGGTGGACAAATTGCCCAGATAGGCGATGTCAAGCACCTTGCCCTGTACCGCATTGATGGCATCCGCCGGGCGGTCGGCCGAGATCGTCACCTTTTCGGGGCGGATCGCCAGATGGCAGCTTTGCCCGTTCGAGAATTCTGTCGACGAGGTTGCGGTCAGCGGGGATTGCCCCTCGGCCCAGTCGATCTGATAGGCTTCATCGCCGTTCGCGGTCGCCCGACCTTCGATGATATTCACATCCCCGATAAAGTCAGCGACATAGACTGAGTTGGGGTTTTCATAGATCCTGTCCGGCGTCGATACCTGCATCAACTTGCCTTGATCCATCACGGCGACGCGGCTGGCGACAGTCATCGCCTCTTCCTGATCATGGGTCACGATCACAAAGGTGGTGCCGGTCTTTTCCTGAATGTCCATCAGCTCGAACTGGGTGTCCTGCCGCAGTTTTTTGTCCAGCGCACCCAAGGGTTCGTCCAGCAACAGCAGTTTTGGCGCTTTGGCCAGTGACCGTGCCAGCGCGACCCGTTGCCGTTGGCCACCCGAAATCTGGTGCGGTTTACGGCGGGCGAATTGCTCAAGCCGGGTCAGGCGCAACATCTCTTCCACGCGGTCTTCAAGATCCCTCTTGGGCATGCTGTCCCGGCGCAAACCGAAGGCGATATTCTCCCAGATACTGAGGTGAGGAAACAGCGCATAAGACTGGAACATCATGTTCACAGCCCGTTTGTTTGGCGGGATCGGGTCGATGTCCTGCCCGCCCAGCATGATGTGCCCTTCGGTAGGTTTTTCAAACCCTGCCAGCATCCTCATCATGGTCGTTTTGCCGCAACCGGATGGACCGAGCAAAGCAAAGAATTCCTGTTCGAAGATGTCCAGTGACAGGTTGTCGATCGCCGTGAATCCGCCAAAACGCTTGGTCACATTCTGGAATTGGATCAATGGTTTCGCCTGTGGATCTTCCCACGGCGCAAAGACGTTTGTGTTCAAGGCGGCCCCCGTTCGACGGTCTGATTGAAAGGGCAAGGCGGTCGGGCCGCCTTGCTCAGATACTTCGGTTCAGGTGCCCGATTTGATTTTGGTCCACAGGCGGGTCACGCTCCGCTGCGTTTTGACGGGATAAGGCGTCGTGATGTAGAGATTCTGCATCGTGGCATCACTCGGATAGATTGCCTGATCACCAATCACGTCTTCCTCAAGGAACTCCTGAGAAGCCTTGTTGCCATTGGCATAGTACACATAGTTCGATGCGGCAGCCATGTTGTTGGCGTCCAGAATGAAGTTCAAGAACTGGTGTGCGCCTTCCGGGTTCGGAGCATCCGCCGGGATGGCCATCTGGTCGAACCACATCAGCGAACCTTCAGCGAATGGGTGGTATTCAATTTCCACGCCATTTTCGGCCTCGGCCGCGCGATCCCGCGCTTGCAGGATGTCACCTGACCAACCGACAGCTACGCAGATATCGCCATTTGCCAGCGCGTTGATGTATTCCGAGCTGTGGAATTTCTGGATATGCGGGCGAACGCCAGCCAGAACTTCTTCGGCTTTACCGATCACATCGGTGTCATGGCTGTCCGGATCTTCACCGATATACTGCAGCACCATCGGAATAATCTCGGCCGGAGCGTCCAGGAAATGGACGCCGCACGAGGCCAGCTTTTCCATATTCTCTGGTTTCAGAACCAAGTCCATGCTGTTCAGAGCCACGTCATCGCCTAGCACTTCCTTAACCTTACCAACGTTAACGCCGAGGCCGGTCGTCCCCCACATGTAGTTGATCGAATAGGCGTTGTTCGGGTCATAGCCTGCGGTACGTTCCTGAATCACGTCCCATAGGTTTCCTGAATTCGACAGCTTTGCTTCGTCCAGTTCCTGAAAGGCGCCAGCCTGAATCTGACGCTGTAGAAACGTGCCCGACGGCACAACTACGTCATAGCCTGATCCACCGGCAAGCATCTTGGTTTCCAGAACCTCATTGCTGTCGAACACGTCGTAGATCAGGGTCAGCCCTGTCTCTTCTTCAAATTTCTTCAGCAGATCCTCGTCGATATAGTCGGACCAGTTATAGACGCGCACCTCTTCGGCAAAAGCCGCCGAAGTCCCCAGCGCGACAATCGCTGTCATTGTCAGCGTTTTGATTGACATATTTCTCTCCCTGCAAGTGTACGGGTATTTTCCCGTTTTTTTTGATTTGATCAAGTTTTGCGTTTTTCCCCGATCCATCGTATGGTTTCACGAGGTCAGGCGTCTGGCAAGTCGACACCACGCGAAACAGGGTAAACTAATTGGATTTGATCAAAAATAAAGCATCTGGCCCGAATGTGGATGAGGGTAAAAGACCGGCTCATGAACAGGTGTACCAAACCCTGAGATCGCAGATCATGTACGGTGATCTGGTCCCGGGACAACCCGTCACGATACAAGGTTTGACCGAATCGCTTGGGGTTGGAATGACCCCCGTCCGCGAGGCGATCCGGCGGCTGATTTCGGACGGCGCGCTGGTGTTTCAGGGCAATCGACGGGTCAGCGTGCCGTTACTGTCGGGTACCGATGTCGAGCAGATGATTTTTGCCAGAATATCAATAGAATCAGAGCTTTCCAGGCGGGCAACCGCGAATCTAAAACCTGCTGATATCGACCAGCTCGAGAAGCTTGATCAGCGATTGGATCAGACCATCACAGACGGCGACGTCAGTGGTTACCTGCGCTTAAACCACCAGTTTCATGAAACGTTATATGCGCATGCGGATGCTCCAATTCTCAACGATCTAGCCGAGAGGCTTTGGCTGCGGTTCGGCCCCTCACTACGCGTTGTTTGCGGACGATTCGGAACACATAGCCTGCCGGATCGGCACAAGGACATCATCGCAAGCTTGCGGGCGAAAGATGCGGAAAAGGTGGCGAAAGCAACCGCTCAGGACATTGAGCAGGGTATGGAATTGATGTCGGACGCTTTGATCCGCGCCTGATTCACGTCGATTCGATTGACAGCAAAAAATTTGATCATATTGTGACAGGTAACCGCCTTTTGCAGGAGATTCTCTGATGTCGACCATCACCAATCACATGCCAACCGCCGAATTGCAGGCGCTGGATGCGGCGCATCATATGCACCCGTTTTCGGCCAACGGATCATTGGGCGAGGAAGGTGCGCGTGTCATCACTCGTGCCAAAGGCGTGTACCTGACCGATAGCGAAGGCGAAGAGATTCTGGACGCCATGGCGGGTCTTTGGTGCGTCAATATCGGTTACGGTCGCGATGAGCTGGCCGACGTTGCGGCCCGTCAGATGCGTGAACTGCCCTATTACAACACGTTCTTCAAAACGACCCATATTCCGGCCATCGCTTTGGCTGCCAAGATTGCGGAACTGGCGCCGGGGGATCTGAACCACGTGTTCTTCGCGGCGGGCGGGTCCGAGGCAAATGACACCAACATTCGTCTGGTTCGCACCTATTGGGCTGAGAAGGGTCAGCCCGACAAGAACATCATCATCAGCCGCCACAATGCCTATCACGGGTCCTCTGTCGGTTCCGCCTCGCTAGGCGGTATGGCGGGCATGCATGCGCAAGGCGGCATCCCAATCCCGAACATCCACCACATCAACCAGCCGAACTGGTGGGCCGAAGGCGGCGACATGGCGCCGGAAGAATTTGGCCTAGCCCGCGCGCGTGAGCTGGAAGAAGCCATTCTGGAACTGGGCGAAGACCGTGTCGCAGCCTTTATTGCCGAACCCGTGCAGGGTGCGGGCGGGGTGATCGTTGCCCCCGATACCTACTGGCCCGAGATCCAGCGCATTTGCGACAAATACGATATCCTGTTGATCGCCGATGAGGTGATCTGCGGCTTTGGACGCACAGGCAACTGGTTCGGGTCCGAAACCGTTGGTATCAAACCGCATATCATGACAATCGCCAAGGGACTCAGCTCGGGTTACGCGCCCATCGGTGGATCCATCGTGAATGACGAGATTGCCGAGGTGATCGGCGGCACCGAGTTCAATCACGGCTATACCTATTCCGGCCACCCGGTTGCGGCGGCTGTCGCGCTAGAGAATCTGCGCATCCTCGAAGAAGAAGGCATCGTCGACCACGTCCGCGACGTGGCCGCCCCCTATCTGAAAGAGAAGTGGGAGGCCCTGGCTGATCATCCACTCGTCGGTGAGGCCAAGATCGTCGGCATGATGGCCTCGATCGCGTTGACGCCGGACAAGGCCAGCCGCGCCAAATTCGCGTCCGAGCCCGGTACGGTCGGCTACATCTGCCGCGACCGCTGTTTTGCCAACAACCTGATCATGCGCCATGTGGGTGACCGGATGATCATCTCACCCCCGCTGGTCCTGACCCCTGCGGAAATCGACGAGATGTTCGTGCGGATTCACAAGTCACTGGACGAGGCGCAGGCCGAGATCATCGCGCAGGGTCTGATGAAGGCGGCGTCATAGCCCAAATTGCTACTATTCAGGTTTAAGGGGCGCACTGGATGCGCCCCTTCCCACTTTCTGAGTCGCAATTGCCCGTCAATCGATACAGCTCAATTCCTGAACACAACTAGTTTCGATCAAATCGAGCGGTAAAAAGAAGTAATTTTGTATCGCGCGACAACCAAAAATTTATCGCGCGATAAATATCTTGATTTGATGTAATTCAGATTCAAGTATGCGAATGCGACTCGGTTAATTGTATTACCTCTACCGGCGTCGCGACCCGCTCTTCTGCTGGGTCCACCTCCCGTCTATCGTAGTGAGTGCCGGTAGTCGGGAGGTTGCACAGCCAATACCTGAGAGAGTATCCGCAGTGCATACCCAGGCAATAGATCAACGCCCCTACATTGTCACCGCAACGCTTCCAAGAGGTTCAGACTGGCGTATCCGTCTGGCAGCAACCCCTGCGCCAATTGATAAGCCCGAACAGCTTTGACTGTGTTTGGCCCTGTGCGCCCGTCGACGCCTTGGGTATCAAAGCCAGCCTCGGTCAGGCGGGATTGCAATTCCTTTTTCTCGGTGAAACTCAACACCCGGTCACCACGCGGCCATTCGGTTTGGAACGCCCCCCGTCCTGCAAGACGGTCAGACAGGTGTCCTATCCCGATCACATAGGCGTCGGCACCGTTGTATTCCTCAATCACCTTGAAATTGTCGAAGATCATCAGCGCGACGCCCCGCCCTCCGGCGGGTAACAGAATTGCCGCTTGTCCGTGATCCGAAATGTGGGCGCCACTCGCCGCCACCACGCCACGTGCGGTCCATTGTGAGGGCATCAATGTGTGATCCCGCCTTGCGGTGGAATAGTCGAACCCTTTGGGCAGGGTCACCTCAACGCCCCACGGCTGCCCCTTGGTCCACCCATGCCGCGCCAGATAGGCGGCGGCCGAGGCCAGCGCATCGGTTGGATCGTCCGACCAGATATCGCGACGCCCATCCCCGTCGAAATCAACTGCGTGGTCCAGAAATGAGGTTGGCATGAACTGCGTATGCCCCATCGCCCCAGCCCAGCTACCCACCATATTGCGCGGGCTGACGTCGCCCGCCTGAATGATCTGCAATGCGGCGATCAACTGGGTTTCGAAAAACTGCGCGCGTCGTGCGTCAAACGCCAATGTCGCCAGTGATCGGATCGTGTGATCACTGCCCCGATAGGTCCCGAACGAGGTCTCAAGCCCCCAAATCGCTGTCACAACCTCTTTTTCGACGCCGTACATGGCTTCGATGCGGGTTAGTGCGTCGCGATGGCTCTCCAACCCCGCCCGGCCGTTTCTGATGCGCGTGTCCGAGACGGCAGAATCCAAATACTCCCAAAGGGGTTTCGAAAACTCTGCCTGGTTGCGGTCGCGCCTGATCACGTCCTTATCGTAGGTCAAACCTGCCAGCGACCTGTCCAGTGTTGAGGCTGATATCCCCTGCTCGGACGCCCGTTCACGAAATGCTCCAAGCCACGCCTGGAACCGCGCGTTTCCTTCCGTCGACACCCGGTACTCCTTAGCTGAGGGTCGTAAAACTGGCCGGATGGATATCGCCACGCCAGCTGACGCCAGCTGTATGGCCTGTGATCCGCCCAGAGTATTGATAGATTCCGCCTGCACGATGGATGCCCATAATGCGGCGGTCATAACGCCACTTATGCATTTACGCATTCCGAATTTTCCTGGTTTCTGCTCAACCTCAGAATACCGCAGAATTGGAATTTTCCAAAGCGTTCAGCTTGACCCTTCGCGATCTTTTGCTTTGTGCTGTGCGCGGATCTTGGCAAGGGCCTCGCGTAACAAAGGGATACGGTTCGGCCTAAAGCTTTCATCTGTCACGGACATTTCGCGTATCCGGTCCAGCCGAAAGACGCGGAAATCCTGCCTCAGATGGCACCAGGAAATCAGAACGTTGGAGCGATCCATATAGACGATACTCAGTGGGTTCACCTTACGACGGGTGTCATCGCCCTTGGCGTCCGTGTAGGCGAACTCGATCGTGCGCTCATCCCACGTGGCTTGTCGCAAGTCCCCGACCGTGATGGTGGGCTTGGCCGGGCGATCAAACCGCGTCGCTGTCAACACGGCATGGGTCAGGCGGTGCGACTGACGCTGGGGTAGGCGTCCCTGAAGTTTTCGTAACGCATTGCCCGCCGCATCCGCTAAACCGGGGTCGCCAATGGCCTGAACCTCTCGCAACCCCAACACCAGCGCTTCAAGCTCATCATCTGTGAATCCAAGCGGCGGCAGTGTTGCGTCTTCGATCAGGGTAAAGCCAAAACCGGCCTCACCGTCGATCACCGCCCCAAGCCCGCGTAACGACTCAATGTCGCGATGGACGGTGCGCGGCGAGACGCCCAGATCCTGCGCCAGTTGCCGGGACGTCTTCGGCGAAGGACCAGAGCGCAAGGCTTGCATCAATTGGAACAGGCGGGCGGTTCGGGACATAGTGCAGATTAATCTAAACCTGATGACAGAAACTGTCATCAGGCAAAGCTATTCCTCGGGCATCCCGAATTTGGAGCCTCCGATGTTGACCCTTATGATTTACCCTTCGGCCTTTGGCCTGTTCAGCGCCAGCCCCTTTTGCGTCAAGGCTGCTTACATGCTGGAACACGCGGGCCAGCGTTGGCAGCGGTCTGATATGTTGGACCCCCGCAAGATGCCCCATCAGAAACTGCCGGTTCTGCGCACGCCAGAGCGTCTTGTCCCGGACAGCGACCTGATCCGCGATTGGCTTGAGGCGCAGGGCGCAAACTTCGACGCTGGGCTAAGCGACATACAAAAGGCGCAGGCACGGACGCTGATCCGCATGGCAGAGGAACATATCTATTTTCAGGTCGTGATGGACAGATGGGCCAATGACGAGGTCTGGCCAATTCTGCGCGACACTTTCTTTTCGGTCATTCCCGCTTTGATCCGCACACCTGTTTCGAACTCCATCCGGAAAAAGGTTGTTCAGGGCCTGGGGTTCCAGGGTGTCGCCCGTTTCTCACCTGTCGAGCGACGGGATCGGCTAGAGCGGGACCTTGAAGCGGTATCCGCCTATCTGTGGCAATCACCCTACCTTCTGGGTGACAAGCCGACCTCGGCAGATATGAGCGTTGGGCCAATGCTGGCCGCAATGCGCGCGACACCAGCGGAAACCCCGCTGACCCGGCGGATCAAACAGGATAGGCTGCTCAACGATTACATCGACCGAATGGAACAGGCGATACCGCTGCATGACACCATTTAATGATCCCGCCGTTCAGGCCGCCTTTGAAGCATTCCCCGAATATACGCGTTCGGGCGTGATTGCTTTGCGTGAACTGGTGTTTTCAACAGCCGGGACTTTGCCTAAAGCCCAGCCATTGAATGAAGTACTGCGGTGGGGTCAACCCGCCTACCTGGCGCCCAAAGGGTCAACCATCCGGCTGGGCGGGCACAAAGCGGCATCCTTTGCACTGTTCGTGCATTGTCAAAGCCGGCTGATGGGCGATTTCAGCACCGCCTTTCCGGGCGAAGATCGGATCGATGGCAATCGGGCCATCTTGTTTGATGACCCGGATCAGATCGACGAAACCCGCCACGGCTGGCTGATTGCTCGGGCGCTAACGTATCACCTTTGACGGCGTTTGCGCTCGACCTTGCGCTTGATCTTGTCCTTCTTGCGCTTGGTGCTGACTGCCTTGCGCCGTGCACCCCGCTTGGTGGGTCCGCCCCGTCCCCGCGGTAGGGCCTGATCATCGATAGACAGCAGCTCCAGCTCTAGCCCTCCGGTAACCGGCGTGGCTTCGGTCAGGCGCACGGTGACACGCTGGCCGATGGCGATGATCAAACCGGTGTCTGATCCCATCAGTGTTCCCGCTTCGCGGTCGAAATGGAAAAACTCGCGCCCCAGTGATCGGACGGGGACCAGCCCATCCGCACCGGTTTCATCCATCTTCACAAATGCGCCAAACCGGGCAATGCCACTGATACGGCCTGAGAATTCATTGCCCACACGCTCGCTCAGATAGGCGGCAAGGTAGCGATCCGTCGTATCTCGCTCGGCCATCATTGAGCGGCGTTCGGTGTCCGAGATATGCGTGGCCGTTTCATCCAGGCGCGCGATTTCATCCTCGGTCAACCCGTCGTCACCCCAGCCATGCGCCGTGATCAGCGCTCGGTGCACGATCAAATCGGCATAGCGGCGGATTGGAGAGGTGAAATGCGCGTAGTTGCGCAATGCCAACCCGAAATGGCCAAAATTCTCGGGGTTGTAATAGGCCTGCGCCATCGACCTAAGGGTGGTCAGGTTGATCAGCTCTGCATCCTCGGTCCCGGCGGCCGCGTTCAACAGCGCATTCAGGTGGCGTGTCTGCAGCACCTGCCCTTTGGCCAAGTTCAGACCGGCGGCCTGAGCTGTTTCACGAAGGCTTTCCAGTTTCTCAGGTGCCGGCTCTTCATGGACGCGGAACAGCAGCGGGCGGCGTTTGGCGATCAGGGTCTCGGCGGCGGCGACATTGGCGAGGATCATAAACTCCTCGATCAGCTTGTGCGCATCTAGCCGGTCACGGAAGGCCACACTTTGAACCTCGCCCGTGTCGCTGAGAACGATCTTGCGTTCGGGCAAATCCAGCTCCAGCGGTTGCCGTTCCGCCCGCGCTTTCTTGAGCGAGGCATAAGCGGAATAGAGCGGTTTCAAGACAGGCTCTAACAAAGGTCCTGTGCGGTCGTTGATATTGCCGTCTATTGCGTCTTGCACCTCGGCATAGTGCAGCGACGCGGCCGAGCGCATCAGACCACGTACAAAGCGATGACCAATCTTGTTTCCATCCGCATCGATCTGCATTCGAACAGCGATACAGGCGCGCGGAACGCCTTCGTGCAGCGAACACAGGTCTCCAGAGAGGCGATCCGGCAGCATTGGCACCACCCGATCCGGGAAGTAGCTGGAGTTGCCGCGCTTGCGCGCCTCACGATCCAGCGCGGTACCGGGCTGCACATAGGCGGCGACGTCGGCGATGGCGACCCAGATCACATGCCCGCCAGGGTTCTTGGGGTCATCGTCGGCATGGGCGTAACAGGCATCGTCATGATCCCGCGCATCTGACGGATCGATGGTCAGCAGCGGCATGTCCCGCAGATCTTCGCGGCCTTTCAGCCCCACGGGTTTGGCCTTGTCAGCTTCGTCAATCACCTTGTCGGGGAAATCATCCGGAATGCCATGCTGGTGGATGGCGATCAGCGAAACGGCCTTGGGTGCAGACGGATCGCCCAGCCGTTCCACAATGCGCGCGCGCGGCAGGCCCATTCGGTTCTTTGGCCCAGCCTGTTCAGCCTCGACCAATTCTCCATCCTTGGCACCCAATACGGCCCCATCAGCAACCAGCCATTCGGTCTGACCGGCTTTGTCGATGGGCACGATCCGTCCGCCTTCCGCACCTTTGCGAAAGATGCCCACGATCTTGCGCGGGTTCGTCCCGACACGTCGGATCAGGCGTGCTTCGTAATTGTGGTCTTCTTCATGCACAACCGTGAGGCGGGCCAGAATGCGGTCGCCCTCGCCCAGCGCAGGATCGCTGGCACGGGTGATGAGCAGAATGATCGGCTCGACCCCTTCGCCATGCCATTCCAAGGGCCGCGCGAACAGGTCGCCATCCGCATTCGGAGCCTTCACCTGCAGCACGCTGACCGGTGGCAGGCGGTCCGGGTCGCGATAGCTGCGCTTGCGCTTTTCCAGATGCCCCTCGGCCTCTAGCTCTTTCAGAATGCGTTTCAGATCGATCCGGTCCGCGCCCTTGATACCAAAGGCTTTAGCGATATCGCGTTTCGAGGTCAGGGTGGGGTTCGCCGAGATCCAATCGAGGACCTCCTGCTTGGTGGGTATCCGAGTCATACTTCCGGCCTATCATGGGTATGCGACGGCGTCATGATCAAAAAGCTCAGGGGTTCAGGTCTGCCACCGTGTCAACATCGCGCAGATGGTCCAGCAATCCGACACGACACCCCGGAACCGAAGCCAGAGTGTCGGCCAGGGCGGTTTCGGTAGACCAGCGCACATTGCGAAACAAGTTGTTCGGCAACGCCCCGTATCGTTGGGCCCCTACCAGCCAATAGCCTCCGTCCGGCGCAGGGCCAAAAACGAATTGCGAACGCCCCAATTCCTTGAAGGCCCGTGCGACATGCTGCGATGTGATCCCGGGAATATCAGCGCCGATCAGACAGACCGGTCCATGTGGCATCCCGCGTAGCATACGCCCCATACGATCGCCCAGATCGCCGTGCCCTTGCGCCGCGCGGGGCAGGTCAACAGGCCAGATGCGGCTGGTCAGACCTTCGCGATCCGGGGCAACGGCAAGCACAATCTGCCAGCGTGGGTCCCGCAATCGCCGGATCAGCGCGCGTGTCTGATGGCGGAACCACCACGCGGCACCAACCATGCCGATGTCGCGCCCCAACCGTGTCTTGACCCGACCCGGGCGGGGTTCTTTCACCATGATGACCAATGTGCGCTGCATGGTTCAGGCGAAATAGTCCTGAAGGATACGCGTGTAGATCGCCTTGAGCTGTTCAATCTGCGCCACCTCGACGCATTCATCGACCTGATGCATCGTTCGGCCAACAAGGCCGAACTCAACCACTGGGCAATGGTCTTTGACAAACCGCGCATCAGATGTGCCACCTGTTGTCGACATCTCGGGGCGCACACCGATTTCGGTCTCGACCGCTTTCGCGACCAGATCAGACAGGGGGCCGGGCGGGGTCAAAAAGCTCTCGCCTGAGATCTTGATCCGGACGTCGATCGCGACATCGTAGGTTTCAGCCACGGCTTTGGCTTCGGCCTGCAACCACTCACTGATGCTGGCGCCCGAGTGCAGATCGTTAAAGCGGATATTCACGGCGCCGGTACATTGCGCCGGGATCACGTTGGTAGCTGCGTTGCCCGTGTCAATACTCACAACGGCCAGGGTTGAGGCATCGAAATGGTCCGATCCCTGATCCAGTTCGTGGCTGGCCAGCTGATGCATCAAACGCGCCATGGCGGGCAGAGGGTTTTTGGCCCGGTGCGGATAGGCCGAATGCCCCTGCTCACCGGTCGCCGTGAACCAGGCGGTCATCGAACCACGCCGCCCGATTTTCATCATCTCGCCCATTGTGTTTGGGCATGTCGGCTCACCCACCAAACAGGCAGACATGCGTTCTCCGGCCTTGGACATGTAATCAAGCAGTGCCGTAGTGCCATCCACTGCGTCCGCCTCTTCATCGCCCGTGATCGCAAGAATAATCGCCCCGTTCGGGGGGGAGTCGCGCACGAAATCCACAGCGGCCGCCGCAAAGGCCGCCACGCCGGATTTCATGTCTGTGGCCCCGCGCCCATACATCACACCTTCGCGGATTTCTGCACCGAACGGGGGCATCGTCCAGGCTGCTTCGTCACCCACTGGGACAACGTCAGTATGCCCGTTGAACCCAAAGCTGCGCGGATGGGCTATCGGCCCCCAGCGCGCGTACAAATTGCTGACATCGCCCCGGTCCGCGCGGGTGCAGTCGAAGCCTGCGTCGGACAGAAGCTTCTCCAACAACACAAGCGCGCCACCTTCCTCAGGTGTGACTGATGGGCAACGGATCAGGTCCGCCGTCAACTTCACCGGATCTGTCATTTCTGGGCCCTTTTGGTTGGTTCAATCGCGGGATCGTGCACAGATTCAACGAATTGGACCAATTGCCAACCCCTCGCCACCGGATTCCGGGCGCTTTTTTTCGCGAGTCTTGAAATGACACCCCAATAAAACATGGCGGTTTACCTTGCGGCCACCTTGCCGTGCCTTTCAAATCTGCGTTAGAGGGCCGCGAAACAGGTGAATTGACGATGATACGTGCGCTTCTCGTTTGGATCTGCCTGACTTTCGCCGTTCTTGCACAGCAAAGCCAGGCGCAGACGCTTTCGGTCACGACCGTGACCCGCCCCCCGTTTTCCTATGTCGAGGACGGGGCTCAAACCGGTTTTTCAATGGACCTGCTACAAGCCTTGTCCGAGGCACTGAATTGGGACTACTCGGTCACCAGGGTCGAGGCCTTCAGCGATATGCTGGGTGCTGTGCAGGATGGAACCGCGGACCTGGCTGTGGCCAACATCTCGATCACGGCTGCGCGTGAAACGCAGATGGATTTCAGCCAGCCCATATTCGAGGCCGGTCTGCAGATCATGGTGCCATCGGATGCAGCGCGCAGACCATCGCTGCTGCACGCTTTGCTGTCCGTTGAATTGTTCATCGCCATCGGACTGGCCTTTGCGATCCTGCTTGGCGGCGGGATGCTGATGTGGGGGTTTGAGCGTCGGGCCCAGCCCTATTTCGACCGTAAGCTGAATGAGGCATGGTTCCCGTCATTCTGGTGGGCGCTGAATCTTGTGGTCAACGGCGGGTTCGAGGAACGCATGCCGCGCACTCCGTTCGGACGGTTGCTGGGCGTGGTTCTGGTTGTGTCCTCACTGTTCATCGTATCGGTTTTCACGGCGCGGATCACGTCGGTCATGACCGTGGATGCCATCAGCGGCAACGTGAACTCGGTCAACGATCTTTATGGCAAACAGGTGGGCACAATCTCGAACTCGACTGCCGCAAACTTCCTGAACCGACGCGAGATCGAGTTTTCCGGTTATGAAAACCTGGATGATGTGCTGACCGCATTCCAAGATAAGGAGTTGGACGCCGTTGTCTTTGACGCGCCGATCCTGTCCTATTACGCGGCGCATGAAGGACGTCGGATCGCATCGATGACTGGCGGTGTTTTTCTGCGAGAGAATTACGGGATCGCGTTCCCGACCGGATCACCATTGGTCGAGGACGTGAACCAGGCCCTGTTGGCGCTGCGCGAAGACGGCACCTATGACGAGATTTATCGCAAATGGTTCGGGGTCCGGAACTAAGCCGGTTCTTCATCCCCGAAAAACGGCGTCATTTGCGCCACGATAACGGCGTTTTCGTCCAAGGCCCGCTGCATCAGGTCGCGTTCGTCCGGGTCGATGTCGTGCCCCTGCGCCTCACGCTCGGCCAGAGTTCCATAGCCGGTGACGTCCAGTGGCGCGGTGTCGGCCTGCTTCAGAATCGCAACGGTTTCACGCACGGCCTCGGCCTCATCCACACCGCTGGCAAAACACATCAGCGCCGCTCCGGTCGCGCCTTCGGGCAAGCCGTCGCCTTCTTTGCGGCCAATCTGAACGAGCAATGTATAAACTTGCTGACGGGACGGTTTCTTTTGCTTTTCCATGCAGGGGGCCATAGCTGCGCGTCTGTCCGCGGTCAAGCAGCCGGGAATTGCGGGAAGCTGCAAGCGCGTCCATAGTACCCGCGAAAACCCATTTAAAAATGCAAAGGATTTTTCATGGCCTACCCAGATTTCATCACAGACTTCCCAAGCCTCGACGTGCCATTCCCCGAGGATGTGGTTCAGACCGCCGTCGTCCGATCAGATGCGGGTTTGGTTGCGTTCTTCTCCTTCCTAAAAGATTTCGAACTGCCACCGCATTCACACAAGGCGCAATGGGGCACGGTGGTCGAGGGCGAGGTTGAACTGACAATAGGCGGAGAAACTAAGACCTATCGCCCCGGCGACAGTTACTCGATCCCGTCTGGTGTTGAACACGGCGGGAAAATCAAAGCCGGAAGCCGCGTGATCGACGTGTTTGAGGAACCCGACCGCTATCCAGTCAAAGGATAAACAAAAAAAGGGCTGCAGCGAGATACGCTACAGCCCCGTTTCAAATCCGCACTTGATTTAGTCGCGCAGCAGTTCGTTGATCCCGGTTTTCGAACGGGTCTTCTCGTCCACGCGCTTTACGATCACGGCGCAATACAGGTTGACGTTGTTCTTGGATGGCATCGAGCCCGCGACAACAACCGAATAGGGCGGCACTTCGCCATAAGTGACTTCGCCGGTTTCGCGATCCACGATCTTTGTGGATTTGCCGATAAAGACGCCCATTCCCAAAACCGAGCCTTCGCGCACGATGCAGCCTTCGACCACTTCCGAGCGTGCGCCGATAAAGCAATTGTCTTCGATGATGGTCGGGCCAGCTTGCATTGGCTCCAAAACTCCGCCGATGCCAACACCGCCTGACAGGTGTACGTTTTTACCAATCTGCGCGCAGGAACCAACGGTGGCCCAAGTGTCGACCATGGTGCCTTCGTCGACATAGGCGCCCAGGTTCACGAAGGACGGCATCAGAACCACGCCGGGTGCGACATAGGCGGATTTACGGACGACACAGTTCGGCACCGCGCGGAAACCAGCGGCACGCCACTGGTTTTCACCCCAACCGGCGAACTTGCTGTCCACCTTGTCCCACCAGCCGCCGTCCTGCGGACCACCGGTCTGGATTTCCATATCCTTGATGCGGAAGCCAAGCAGAACCGCCTTCTTGGCCCACTGGTTCACATGCCAATCGCCGCTCTCCAGCTTTTCAGCAACCCGCAACGTGCCGCTGTCCAGCGCGTTCAGTGTGTCTTCGATCGCTTCACGTTGTTCGCCGGTGGTGGCGGGCGTGATGGTGTCGCGCGCCTCCCAGGCGGCTTCGATAGCGGTTTCCAGTTGCGCGTTGGACATCGGATGGCTCCCTGCAGAATCTGTTCACGTTTGTTTGGCCTATACGCAACTGCATCTCGCGGTGCAATGCGACGCAGAAGGTACGATTTGCGGCTAGCTTGACCTGTGTTCAGCTGGCGCGGCGGATATGGCGGGTCAGAATGGCCGTCGCCGTGGCCGCGTCCTTGCGCTTGAGCGCCTGAACGATGGCTGCGTGATCACCATCCGCACGGTGTACCCACTTGGGACGCCAATGGGCAAACAGGTGGCGCGCGCCGGCGATATGAAGGTCATCGATTGCATGCAGCAGGCGTGGCAACCCGCACGGCGTCAGGATCGAGCGATGAAAGGTACGGTTGCACGCTTCCCACTCGGGCATCGTTTGCGCAGCATCACAGGCGATCCGAGCGTCATCCGCCTCTTTGAGCGCGCCAGGCGTCATATTCTGTACCGAATGCTGCAAGGCCAGGGATTCAAGCGCGACACGCATTTCAACCACTTCGCGCACTTCTGCCGGGTCCAGCGCCGAAACACGCATACCGCGGCGCGGCTCACTTTGGGCCAACCCGTGCGCTTCCAGACGTAGCAAAGCCTCACGCACCGGTACATGACTGGTCTCAAAGGCTCGCGCGATGTGATCCTGACGCAACTTTTCACCGGCAAGCAGTTCACCGGTGATAATCTTCTGTCTAAGATTTTGGTAAATTGTGTCGGCGATCGTAGTGGTCATAGATTATCGATAAAATCCTTAACCACCTTCCACAAGTCGATAATTCACCCCATCAGCGGGTCCGGGGCAATATTTCCCCCGCAAACCAGAACCGCCACGCGTTCGTCCGGTTCTGGCTTGTAAACACCTGAGGTCAAAGCCGCCAACGCGGTCGCACCGGCCGGTTCGACCAATACGCGATGGTTCCGCCACAGCGCCTTTTGCGCGGCTGCAATCGCCTCGTCTGAGACAAGAACAGATGTCATTCCCTGCGCAAGATCGAAACAAATCCCTCCGATCCGCCGCGCGCCCAGCGCGTTGGCTGCTATCCCCGAGACCGAGACATCCACCGGTTCACCCGCCTGCAGCGCCGCGTTCAGCGCGCAGGAGGTTTCCGGTTCGACTGCTACGACTTTCCGAGCGCCATCAAACCAACCCAAAGCCCCGCCAATCAAGCCACCGCCGCCCACAGCAACCAGAATGGTGTCAGCCTGCAGTCCCTGTGCCTCCCATTCGGCAAAACACGTGCCCTGCCCTGCTACGGTTGCCGGTGCATCATAGGCGTGGATTTGCATCGCCCCGGTTGCTGCCTCATGCGCTTTGGCCTCGCTCAGCGCGTTAGCGTATTCACCCTGTACAACTGTCAGATCTGCGCCCGTCTGTTCAATCAGGGCGATCTTGGATGGTCCGGCAAGGTCTGGCACGAAAATCTTGGCCGGATATCCCAACGTTTGTGCCGCATACGCCGCCGCCGCACCGTGATTGCCGCCAGATGCTGCCACAACGCCAGCCTCGGGCACGTCCAAACTGAGCAGCGTATTGAACGCCCCACGCGCCTTGAAGCTGCCAGTATGCTGCATGTGCTCCAGCTTCATTTCGACCGAATGATCCAATCCGGGCACGCGGATTTCAATCACCGGTGTCACCTGCGCATAGCCATCGATCCGGTTGGCTGCGGCTGAAACTTCACTCTTCCAATTCATTCTTGTTCTTCCGTGACTGGCACTCTGCCCGCGAACCCTATAGCTGTTTTATGAACACGCAAGCAGGGAACCATCACCCATGAGAGAAGACCGCCTCAGCCCTTTCCGCGACGCCCAGACTGACCGCTCGACCGCGAGCGAGGTGCCGGACACGCCGCAGACGCGCTCACCCGCCTATCGCCTTGCCTTTGCCGACGATGATTTCCTGTGCCGGGATGAGCTGCGCCCCGTGCGTTTGCAGCTGGAATTGCTGAAGCCCGAGATGATCATGACCGAGCGCGAGATCACCTCGACCATCGTCATGTTCGGTGGCGCGCGCATTCCGGAACCCGCGCAAAAACACACCGCGCGGACGGATACATTGGCGGGATTGTCAAAATACTATGACGAAGCGCGTGAGTTTGCCCGCCTGATGACCGAAAAGTCCAACGAAACCGGTTGCCGGGAAAACGTTATTGTCACCGGTGGTGGCCCCGGCGTGATGGAGGCTGGAAACCGTGGCGCGCAGGATGCGGGCGGTTGCTCGATAGGTCTGAACATCGTGTTGCCGCATGAGCAGGCGCCCAATGAATATGTGACGCCGGATCTCAGCTTCAACTTCCACTATTTCGCCATTCGCAAGATGCATTTCCTGATGCGCGCCCGCGCGATCACGATCTTCCCCGGCGGGTTCGGCACCATGGACGAGTTGTTCGAATCCCTGACCCTGATCCAGACTGGCCGGATGGAGCGTGTGCCCTTCCTGCTGTTTGGCCGTGAGTTCTGGGAGAAAGTCATCAACTGGGAGGCGCTGGCCGATGCGGGCACGATCTCGGACGAGGATCTCGACCTGTTCCGCTTCGTGGATACCGCGCAAGAGGCGGTCGATATTATTGAAAACTGGGAACCGGCCCCACCCCGCGATGAAATTCCGGGGCGCTGAGACATGAAGCCGCCAAAGACCGGTGAGATGTTGCACCTGCGCGGGAACGCGCTGAACAAGGGCGATCCGGTGGCCCTGCCGCTGACGCAAAGCAGCATGTACCATCTGCCCGGCGCACCGGACGGGCATCCGACTTATGGACGGGTCGACAACCCGACATGGGTGCATCTGGAACATGTGTTGGCGCATCTGGAAGACGCGCCCTGTCTGTCCTTTCCGTCAGGCATGGGGGCGATTTCTGCCGCTTTGTTCGCGACGGTCAAAGCCGGGTCCCATATCCTGATCCCCTCGGACGGGTATTATGTCACACGATTGCTGGCCGATCGGTTCCTATCCAATCTGAGCGTCTCCGTTACTGAGCGTCCGACGACGGCGTTCGCAGAAGGCGGGTTCGACGGGTTTGACGTGGTCTTTTTGGAAAGCCCCTCGAACCCCGGTCTGGATATGATGGACCTGCCCGCGATCGCCACTGCCGTTCGCGCGGCGGGCGGTCTCACGATTGCCGACAACACAACGATGACCCCATTGGGTCAACGCCCGTTGGATTTGGGCATCGACGTGGTGGTCGCTTCGGATACCAAGGCAATGGGCGGACATTCGGACCTGCTAATGGGTCATGTCGCCAGCCGCAACGCGCAGATCATGGAACGGGTCGAAGAATGGCGGCGCGTTTCCGGCGCGATCCCCGGCCCGCATGAGGCATGGCTGCTGCATCGCGGGTTGGAAACGCTGGACGTTCGTTTCGACCGGATGTGTGCATCGGCGCAAGTGCTCGCGGAACGGTTGGCAGAACATGAGGCCGTGAAACAGATCCGCTATCCCGGCCTGTCGGATGACCCGTCCTATGCTCTGGCCAAAGCGCAGACGTCCCGGTTCGGGTTCTTGTTGTCGATCACGTTAGAGACCGAGGAAAAGGCCGAAACTTTCATCAACACCTGCCCGATGCTGCGACCGGCCACATCGTTCGGCGGTGTTCAC
Source organism: Ruegeria sp. YTSC004 (assembly GCF_059609805.1). Lineage (NCBI taxonomy): Bacteria > Pseudomonadati > Pseudomonadota > Alphaproteobacteria > Rhodobacterales > Roseobacteraceae > Ruegeria > Ruegeria sp. YTSC004. The sequence goes on along the minus strand of NZ_JBXWMJ010000008.1, from coordinate 30,931 downwards.
AGTTCTGCCGAACGACGCGCACGCTGGGGCGATGATGTCGATCCAGCCTTTATTCGTCTTTCAATAGGTTGCGAACCAACGGATGAACTGTGGCAGGCGATGGAAACCTGCCTGAACGCGTTATGATTTCTTCTTAGGCTCGCGCAGTTCGGTGAACACATAGATCGGCAGCACAATGCTGGCGATCAGTGCGCCTAGCCAAACCAGCAGAGTCGCCGCCAACAGGTTGGCAACGCCGCCAACGGTCAACCCGGCCGTAATCAGATCGGTCACCAACAGGCCGACGAACGTCACGATCAAGGCAATCCCACCTTTGATCGAGGGGGCTTTTTTCTCACCCAGTTTCAGGATCAGCGGCTCGGCCACCACCTGCACCAGTGTGAACACGATCACCACGACGATGAATGAAATCGGCTTGATCGCAAACCCCGACAACAACAGCGTTGCAAGCAACAACCCGATGGCATTCCCGGCCAACAGGGCCAGTGCGGATTTTATTCTGCGCGTCATGGGGTTCTCCGTGAGTGATCAGTTAGAAACATGCAGATGTTAACAGACCCGAAGGAATTTGCGAGCGGTTTCAAAAGCCACTTCCTTTTGGGTCATTGAAATCGCATGATAAAACACATTCATCCTGTTCAGACCGACCCGCGAGAGGTGAGATGAGCGACGATCCCTATACCATCCTTGGCGTCGCCAAAGACGCCAGCGCCGCCGAGATCAAAAAGGCATATCGGCGCATTGCAAAAGAATGCCACCCGGATCTCAAGCCCGGGGATGCCGAGGCAGAGGCCAAGTTCAAAGACGCGGCGTCGGCCTATGACCTATTGAAAGACCCGGACACGCGCGCGCGGTACGATAGTGGTGAGATTGATGCCTCGGGTCAGGAACGTCCCCAGCAGCAGTATTATCGCGAATATGCCGAGGCCGCCGGGAATCCTTATCGTGGGCGCGCAGCAGACCCCGATGACATGTCAGACATCTTTGCCGAATTCATGCGGGGCCGCGGAGGATACCAGCAGCGCACGCACGAATTTCACGCACCGGGGCACAATCGCGCTTACAATCTGCAGATCAGTTTTCTGGACGCGGTGTTCGGCGCCAGCCAAAAGCTGACGCTGCCAGATGGTGACCGGATCGAGGTGAAGATTCCTGCGGGCATCACCGATGGACAAACCATCCGCCTGCGCGGCAAAGGCGATCCGGGTTTTGGCGAAGGCCCGCCCGGCGATGCTTTGGTCACTGTGTCAGTGGCAAAGCATCCGGTCTTTGATCGCAAGGGCGACGATATTCATATCACACTACCGATCACGATCGATGAGGCCATTCTGGGTGGCAAGGTTCCTGCCCCCACGATTGACGGTGGCGTCAATGTCAGTGTCCCGGCTGGAACCAGCAGCGGTAAAACCCTGCGCTTGCGTGGCAAGGGAGTTAAGAAGCGCGGCTCGTCTGATCGCGGGGATCAGTTGATCGAACTGACCGTGTACATGCCGGACCAAATTGATGATGATCTGAAGCAATTCATGGAGACATGGCGCGAAACCCACAGCTATGATCCGCGGAAAGGAATGCCGTCATGACCCGCACCCTGACCGAGGAGCAGCTGATCGCAACCGTCACCCGCCTGACCTCGACCCGCCTGACCGAATACCTGGCTGCCGAGATCGTCATTCCCGAGCAAACCGAGCAGGGACTGGTGTATCACACCCTTGACGTTGCGCGGCTGGAGCTGGCATGCGAGCTGCACGACCAATACGAGATGGAGCCTGATGCGCTGTCGATGATGATCTCACTGATCGACCAGATGCACGGCCTTCGGGCCGAGTTACGCGAGGTTCTGAATGCGGTAGAAACGCAACCGGAGCCGGTGCGTCAGACATTGATCGAGGTGATCGGTGCGGCGCGGTTCGGTCGCAAGTGACCCGCGCTTAGTTGCCGACGACATACTCTTCGGGAACAAAGAACGTGTAATCCCGATCAGCCACCGCTTCGTGACAATCATGGCAATAGACGACAGCGTCCGAACGCGCGCCCATCGTGTCACCAAACAGGGACCCATCCGGCATCACCATGATGTAACGCCAGTCCGCTGTTTCCGGGCTGGTACCTTGTGCCAGTTTTTCCATCACGAACAGGGCACCGGGATGGACGTTGCCCTCGTCGGTGACCGTGACACTGTCCTTGGCCAGCACTGACCCCTTCGGCAGCTTTTCACCCTCGGCCAAAGTGCCATAGTTGTGCGCCATGCGGTTGGCATAGCTGTTCACATAGCGCTGCCCATGGGTTGCCGAGATGTAAGGCGCGTCGTTGAACAGCGGCCATGCCTGATAATTCATCAACAAATCCAACTGCGCGGCGGCATAGCCACGCTCCATCCGGCGCTGCAGGGACTTGTAGATGCCCAAGGCTTCTTCTTTGGACAGCTCGGCAGGATTTTCAATGGCAAGGTGAGCATCCTCACCACTGGATTGAGCGCCAACCTGATGCGCAGCAAGCCCCACCACAAACAAAGCCGCAAGAGATGTCGGAAACAGTCTTGAAAATCGTACAAACATTTATTTGGCCCACCTGGTTCAAAAGGTTCGCCTGAACGCCGCAAGTTTCGTCTAAAATGATAGCGGCCATGAACAAACGCGCCACGACCGGAATGCGACTCTCACTGCTTTGTGCGCAAGTGTGAAGCCTAGGCAGCCGGTTTCAGCCCCCAAAACATATCAAATTTTGCATACAAATAACAGCGGCCAGAACATTAATTTCTTGGCGTAGTTTGCACGAAAGCTGGGTGTGTTAGCTTTGCAATCCCGCTTCGGCTTCGATCTGCTTCCGCGACTTGCGCGCGCGCTCTGTGGCCGATTTCAACTGACCACATGCCGCCATGATGTCCTCGCCACGTGTTTTGCGAATGGGAGAGGCATAGCCTGCCTGATAAATAATGTTCGCAAACGCCCGAATGCGGTTATTCGAGCTGCGCTTGTAAGGCGCGCCGGGCCATTCGTTGAACGGAATCAGGTTGATCTTGGCGGGAATGTTGTGGCTTTTGATGTGGTCGATCAGGCGATGCGCATCTTCGTCGCTATCATTCACACCATCCAGCATCACGTATTCAAAAGTAATCCGCTCGGAATTGGACACCTTGGGATAATTTGCCAATGCCTGCAGCAGTTCTTGGATGTTCCAGCGCTTGTTGATGGGCACCAGAAAATCGCGGGTTTCATCCGTTGTCGCGTGGAACGAGATCGCCAGCAAACAGCCGATCTCGTCAGCTGTGCGCGCAATTTCCGGCACCACGCCGGACGTCGACAGGGTGATCCGACGGCGCGACAGGGAAATCCCTTCGGGATCCATGGCGATCTTCATCGCGTCGCGCACGTTTTCGAAGTTATAAAGCGGCTCACCCATGCCCATCAGAACGATGTTCGACAGCAGGCGTGTTTCGTCCTTTGGCGCACCAGGGGTCGGCCATTCGTCCAGATCGTCGCGGGCCATCATCACCTGACCGACGATTTCCGCCGCCGTCAGGTTGCGCACCAGTTTCTGCGTGCCCGTATGGCAGAAGGAACAGGTAAGCGTGCAGCCAACCTGAGACGAGATACACAGCGTCCCGCGATCCTCTTCGGGGATGTAGACAACCTCGACCTCATGGCCACCCGCGATGCGGCACAGGTACTTGCGCGTGCCGTCTTCGGACACCTGCCGTGTCACGACTTCGGGGATTTCCACAACGAATTTCTCAGCCAGTTGCGCACGATACGCTTTGGCGAGGTTGGTCATCTCGGCAAAATCGCGCACGCCCCATTGATAGATCCACTGCCAGATCTGCCCGGTCCGCATCTTGGCCTGCTTTTCCGGCGTGCCATGTTCGATCAGAGCGTCACGCAACTGATCACGGGTCAACCCGACAAGGTTGATCTTCCCCTCGGGCAATTTGCGGGGGATGGTCATGACATCTTGAGTGATCGGCGCTTTGGGCGACATGTTGCTATCTCAACGAATTCGGGCTTGGGATGCGCCTCTATATAGGATCGCGCGCAAAGATCAAAAGAATTCGTATCATTTAATTTGCCATGCGCAGCAATTCATCCGCGCGCGCCCGGCCCAGATCGACGCGGCAGGATGCAATGGCGATACCGGTGCCAGAGCCGCCGCCGTATGAAGCACCCACTGCTTCACATTGCGCGTCGCGATACCTGCCCCAAGCCTCTTGTGCCGCCTCAAGTGCCGGTTGTGCGACCACACGGTCTGTGACCTCGTCCAACTCAACTGCGGACTGCATGGCGAAGCCATAGCTTGCCTCAACAGCCATATTCACGCGTTTCTCCATCTCCCCAACGCAGGCTCCGATTTCGACCTGCGAACCTGCGTCGAAACATTCCAGGCTGGGATCTGCCCACGCGGTCGAAGAGAAAAGCACTGCAATCAAGACGTAACGCATTATCCGTTTCCACATATGAATCCTTGTATGAGGCCACCGTAGCACGCGTTGCGCCATAGTCCCAATTGCAAGTCGGCCGCAAAGGCCAAACCGATGCGACCGAACTATCTGCATTGCGATTGCGAGGAATCAGATCAGGTAAACATATCAGATCCCTGCTGGCAGGATGTCGCAATCATCCGCGTCCAAAGTTTGCACGGGATCTTTCGGGCCGCATTGCTCGCCAGAAACCGGATAGGTTTCGTTGTTTTTTTCACATGCGCTCAGAAATACGGCGGCGACCACCAACATGGCAGCAAGAGGTTTGTTCAGCATGGATAAGCTCCTTCCATATATTTGAACTAATTGGTTCAGAAAAATGGATCGCTTGCCTTGATGCGGATCAAATTGGGGAGGGGTGGACGTAGCGTAAATTTCAGATCACACGTATGATCGCCCACGAAAAAGCCCCGCCAAATGACGGGGCTGCGTAAACCTGTTGTCCTTGCTTATTGGGTGCAGCGCTTTTCGGCGTCTTCGATCGCAGCACTGAAACCCAACAGCGAGAACGTGTCTTTGGTCTGGGTTCCGCGCTCGGACCGGGCGGTCAGAACGGCCTCGGTGCCGCGCTTCATCGCTGCGACGACCTTCAGGTCTTCGCCTTCGGTTGCCGGCCAGGCCCATTCACCTTCGGTGATCAAAGCGAACTCGGTGCCGTCAATCTCAAGGGTGACCGTCGATCCTGCCGCGAAAGGATAGCCGCCGGTAAAGGTCACCTGACCTTTGACTTCGGCATTCGGGCGGTAGAACACGAACAACAGGATGTCGCTGCGGCGCACCGAAACCACGCGTCCGCCTTTGGTGTTCACAGTCTCTTTGGGCGCGGATACGCTCCAGCACTCTGTGGGATCTTTCTCCACAAAAACGCTCCAGTCGGTCTTCGCAGCAACCCGATTGGTGCTGGTCGCCTGCTGAGCGATTGCGGTTGTGGCCATTCCTGCCACGCACAGACCCGCAATTGTGCGGACGAGTTTTAATCCCATCTGTCCAGCCTCCTAGCTCGACCTAATACCTCATACCCATCGAGACCGCATACGAACTCTGTCGGTTCGTCTGTAAGTTGCGTATTCCGATGATTGTCGACATACACACACTAACGCAGGTTTCGCCACAGGCGAAAGGGCGATTGGCAGATTTTTGCGCATATAATGGAGGGGCCAGATGACGCAGCCGGTACCAATGACAGAACTATGGCGAGGCCCCTTGTTGGAAAGCCTGCATCTGGGCCACGCAGTGATCTGCGACGACAGCGGTCATATCGTACGCAGTTGGGGCGATCCGGACGCGGTGATTTACCCTCGGTCTTCTGCAAAAATGATCCAGGGGCTGCCGCTGATCACATCGGGTGCAGCCGCCAAATATGGCCTGAACTCCGAGCATCTGGCCCTCGCCTGTGCCTCGCATAGCGGCGCACATATCCATACCGACAGGGTTACTGCCTGGCTGGATCACTTGGGCTTGACCGAACACGATCTGCGCTGCGGTCCGCAAGAACCGCAAGACATGGCCGCGCGCGACGGGCTGATAATTGCCGATGACACGCCCTGCCAGATCCACAACAATTGCTCGGGCAAACATTGCGGGTTTCTGACGGTCGCACTGCACATGGGCGCGGGACCGGAATACCTTGAGATCGACCACCCCGTACAGCAAGCCTGCCTGTCCGCGCTGGAAGATACCACTGGAGAAACCAGTCCTGCCTATGGAATCGATGGATGTTCGGCCCCGAACTTTGCGACATCACTGGTGGGACTGGCGCGTTCGATGGCGTGGTTTGCCTCGGCCGCTGACCGGTCGGACCGTGCCAGCGACGCAGCGCAACAGCTTACGGCGGCCATGATCAAGCACCCCGAACTGGTGGCGGGCGAAAGCCGCGCCTGTACAGAACTGATGCGCGCTATGGATGGCCGCGCTGCAATCAAAACAGGGGCTGAGGCGGTGTTCATTGCCATCATCCCGGAAAAACGAATGGGTGTTGCGCTGAAAATCACTGATGGCACCACCCGCGCCAGCGAATGCGCAATCGCCGCGATTCTGGTAAGCCTTGGTGTGCTGGAGGCCGATCACCCGGCCACCCGCAAATTCATGAATGCCACGCAATACAGCCGTCGCGGGCTGGAATGCGGCGTAATCAGGCCTGCGCCGGGGTTCCCCGGCTAAGGTTACATTTCGATTTCATGCACCTCGGCCACCTCGACCGAGCCTGAACCGTTGACCACCATGGGACAGCCCTTGGCCATTTCGGTCGCAGCATCAATGCTCTCGGCCTTTACAACCGTAAAGCCGGATGCCGGGTTTGCGCCGCCATTGTCGACGACGCTTCCGTTGCTGACCGTATAGGATTGACCAACCGGATTGCCGGGTATGTCCAGCGCCTCACCCATGCCTTGAAACCATGCGCCCCAGGCGGCCATAGTTGCTTCGACTTCGGCAGGGTCGGTTGGTGTAGTTCCGCCGTGATAGACAAACAAATATTGTGGCATTTTATTTCCTCCCTAATGAAAACTTATCCAAACTGCGCCTCAAGCTTGGCCAGCGATGATGTCCAGCCCATGTTGTGGTTTGCTGCGGCCTCGGCATCTGCCAGTTCGCGGTGGTCCAGAACCAACCGCGCCCCGTTTTCGGTCGCAACGACCGAAAACGTCACGTGACTTTCCGGCCCGCGCTGGTCCTGATCGTCATGCCAGGCCCAAGTGAACCCAACCGAATTGGGCGGATCAACATGGGTGACATGACCGGACACTTTGAATGTCTGGCCTTCTGCATTCTTCATTATTGAATACCAAGGCCCCGTGCGTGAGAAATTCAGGTCATGCTCGGGCACATGCACCCCTTCGGGCCCCCACCACTGCAACAGTTTCGCCCCATCGCTGATCCAGGCAAACAGGTTTTCTGGTGTGGTCGGGAATTCACGTTCCAGTTTCAGGTCGGCCATGAGTTTTCCCTTTCAATCAGGTCGCCCAGACGATCGAGGCTGTTTTCCCAGAACTGACGTTTTGAGATCGTCCATTCCGCAATCGCCCGCAGCCCGTCGGGCTGGATAGAATACATCCGCTGGGTGCCGTGGACGCGCTGTTGCACCAATCCGGCCTCGCGCAGCACTTTCAGATGGCGCGAAATCGCTGCGCCCGACATTCCGCGCCCTTGGATCAGGTCACCGGCAGGCAACTCTCCGTCCTGCATCAGTTGCTCAACGATCGAAAACCGAGTGGAATCGGACAAAGCAGAAAAAGCGTTTATCAGAGTGTTCATAGCCTTTATTTAACATGTACGTTAAATAAAGGGAAGACCTTTAACCGGACACAAGTTCCGAGCGGCTATAGCCCTGAACGTACAGCAATGCCGTCAGATCGCCATGGTTGATCCGAACCTCGCATTGCTCGGCAACCGTGGGCTTGGCATGCAGGGCCACCCCTGTTCCCGCGCGTTGCAGCATCCCCAGATCGTTGGCCCCGTCGCCTATGGCAATAACGTCTTCTTCACGCAAGCCCAGTCGCGCGGTGATCTGCTCCAAGGCATCCACCTTGGCTTGTCGCCCCAGAATGGGTCGCGCCACATCCCCGGTCAGTTTTCCGTCTTGGGCCAGCAGAGTGTTGGCGCGGTTCTCATGAAAGCCCAGCACCTCGGCCACTTTCGCGGTAAACGCCGTGAACCCGCCCGAGACCAAGGCGGCATAGCCTCCGTTCTGGCGCATCGTCGCGACCAGTTCCTTGCCGCCCGGCATCAGAGTGATGCGTTCGTCCAGTACTTTGCCGATCACCGCCTCATCCAGACCTTTCAGCAGGCCAACCCGCTCGGTCAGCGCGCCTTCAAAGTCCAACTCGCCATTCATCGCACGTGCGGTAATGTCCTTGACGCGTTCGCCGACGCCGGCCTCATCCGCAAGTTCGTCGATGCATTCCTGTTGGATCATGGTGCTGTCCATATCGGCCAACAGCATCTTCTTACGGCGGCCCTCAGACTGTTGGACAACCATATCCACGCCCATTTTCTGAAGGTCCACCCAGACATCCCACCGGTTGCCCGGCATTTCGGTCAGGGAAAACTCTGCAGTTTCATCCGGGCTGAGCCACACGATTTCGTCGCCGCCCCATGCATTCCGCAATGACTCGACCAGCGACAACTCCAGCGTCGGCGCGTTGGGGTTGGTCAACAGGGTGGCAACGTACATGTTTGATCTCCGGCAAGCTCACCTGCGAATATCGCAGGTGCAGCATTTTCGCCAGACACAGTTTCGAACTAGCCCAAAATACCCGGCAGGCGCAGCCCATTGGCCCGCGCGCAATCCTTGGCAATGTCGTACCCCGCATCCGCGTGACGCCAAACGCCCGAGGCCGGGTCATTCCAAAGAACCCGCTCCAACCGCCGGGCGGCATCTTCGGTGCCATCAGCACAGATCACCACACCCGCGTGTTGGCTGAAGCCCATTCCGACACCGCCGCCATGGTGCAGCGAGACCCACGTCGCCCCACTGGCTGTGTTGATCAGCGCATTCAGCAACGGCCAGTCGCTCACGGCGTCCGAGCCGTCAAGCATCGCTTCAGTCTCGCGGTTGGGGCTGGCCACCGATCCCGAGTCCAGATGGTCACGTCCAATCACGACCGGCGCCTTCAGCTCGCCATTGGCGACCATCTCATTGAACGCCAGCCCAGCGCGGTGTCGGTCGCCAAGCCCTATCCAGCAGATACGCGCAGGTAGACCCTGAAACGCGATCCGCTCTTGCGCCATGTCGATCCAGCGATGCAGGTGCTCATTCTCGGGGAACAGTTCCTTCATCTTGGCATCGGTTTTGTAGATGTCCTCGGGGTCGCCCGACAGAGCACACCAGCGGAACGGGCCGATGCCTTTACAAAACAGCGGGCGGATATAGGCGGGTACAAAGCCGGGGAAAGCAAAGGCGTTCTCAAGCCCCTCATCCTGAGCGACCTGCCGGATGTTATTGCCGTAATCCAGCGTCGGAACGTCCGCGTTCCAGAAATCCACCATCGCCGCGACATGCTGCTTCATCGAGGCACGAGCGGCCTTTTCTACTTCTTTAGGGTCTGTTTCACGCTTCTCGCGCCACTCTCCCATGGTCCAGCCCAATGGCAGATAACCGTTAATCGGATCATGCGCGCTGGTTTGGTCGGTGACGATATCAGGACGCATCCCGCCCGCCTGCATCCGAGCATAGATCTCGGGGAAAACCTCTGCCGCATTGCCCAGCAGACCAACCGACTTCGCTTCGCCCGCCTTGGTCCAGCGGTCGATCATCTCCAACGCTTCGTCCAGCGTCTCGGCTTTCTCGTCGAGGTATTTTGTCCGCAGACGGAAATCGATGCTGTCCGGGTTGCACTCAACTGCCAAACAACTGGCCCCTGCAAACACAGCCGCCAACGGTTGCGCGCCGCCCATTCCACCCAGACCTCCGGTCAGAATCCACTTGCCCGTCAGGTCACCGTCGTAGTGCTGACGCCCCGCTTCGGCAAAGGTCTCATAGGTGCCCTGAACGATACCCTGCGTCCCAATATAGATCCACGAGCCAGCGGTCATCTGGCCGTACATCATCAGGCCCTTCTTATCGAGCTCGTTGAAGTGATCCCAGGTCGCCCAATGTGGGACGAGGTTGGAATTGGCGATTAGCACCCGCGGCGCATCCTTGTGCGTGCGGATGATCGCGACCGGTTTGCCGGACTGGACGATCAGCGTTTCGTCTTCCTCCAAATCCTTCAGACCGTCAACAATAGTGTCGAAATCTTCCCACGTGCGGGCCGCGCGTCCGATGCCACCATAGACGACCAGCTCATGCGGGTTCTCGGCCACATCTGGGTGCAGATTGTTCATCAGCATCCGCAGCGGGGCCTCGGTCACCCAGCTTTTGGCGTTCAACTCGGGGCCGGTCGGTGGATAGATGTCGCGGGTGTTTTTGCGCGGATCGCTCATTTCTGGGCTCCTTGTCTGGTCAATGCGCCCGAGTGGGCAAGATCGTTGAGGCGGGTCAGCATAGTTGTCAAATGAGGGCGCAAGTTCGCAGCGCGGTCCTCGCGCCATGTCCACGGGGGTGTCTCGTCCATGTAAGCCCGCTGCGCGATCTCCATCTGGATGGCGTGTATGCCATCAGAAGGGCGACCATAGTGGCGGGTGGTCCATCCACCGCGAAACCGGCCATTCAGGACCGAAGTGAAACCTTCGGCCTTGCTCGCCACGTCGTGCACGGCTTGCTCAATGGCCGTGTCGCACGTCAGCCCATCATTGGTTCCAGTGTTGAACACCGGCAATTCGCCTTCGAACAGAAACGGGATCAGTGACCGGATCGAGTGGCAGTCAAACAGAATCGCCACACCGTGCCGATCCCGAACGCGGCTCAGTTCGTCCAGCAGGGCAGCGTGATAAGGTGCGTGATATTTGCGCCGTCGATCTTCGACTTCATCCTCGGACGGAGATTGCCCGTCATTCCAGATCTGCTGCCCATCGAAATCGGTCAGAGGCACAAGGGTGGTGGTATTCTGGCCGGGATATAGCGAGGCTCCGAATGGATCACGATTGGCGTCGATGACATAGCGATGAACATGCGACTGCACGACCGTGATATCGTCCAATATTCCTTCATAGAGCCTGTTTATGTGCCAGTCGGTATCGGCCAAACCGCGCCCGTTGTCATTCAGGCGGGCCTTTATTTCGTCTGGCACATAAGTTCCGCCATGAGGCTGGCCCAGCACAATGGGACCGTCCCCGCGCTGCACGCTGAACACCTGCATCAGAACAGCCCCGGCATCTGGGCACCCACTGCCCCAAGGATGTCACCCTCAGCCACCAAGCACTTGGATGTTTCCAGATCGGGTGCCAAATAGCGGTCTTCGTTCAGTGTTGGTATCTCTGCCCGTACTCTGTGCATGACGCGTTGCAATGGTCCGCTGGTTGCCAGCGGTGCGCGGAACTCCACCCCCTGAGCGGCGCAAAGCAACTCAACACCAAGAATGTAGTTCAGGTTTTCGACCATCCGCGTCAGACGCCGCGCACCATGTGCAGCCATCGACACGTGATCCTCCTGGTTGGCCGAGGTCGGTGTGCTGTCGGTCACGCAAGGATTGGCAAGGTGTTTGTTCTCGCTCATCAAGGCGGCGGTCGTGACTTCGGCAATCATCAGGCCCGAGTTCAATCCGGGATCAGGCGTCAGGAACGGCGGCAGATCAAAGCTGAGCGTCGGGTCGACCATCAAGGCAATGCGCCGCTGCGCAATCGCGCCGACCTCGGACACTGCCAGCGCAATCATGTCTGCAGAAAAGCCGACAGGTTCGGCATGAAAATTTCCGCCTGAAACGATGGCACCCGCCTCAGTCAGAACCAGCGGGTTATCGGTGGCCGCGTTCGCCTCGATCTCAAGCGTGGTGGCTGCTTGGCGCATGACGTCCATGGCCGCACCGGTGACCTGCGGCTGGCATCGGATGCAATATGGGTCCTGAACGCGCGTATCGCCGTCCCGGTGGCTTTCGCGGATCTCGGACCCGGCCAGTGTGGCACGCATGGCGCTGGCGGCTTCGGTCTGGCCGCGGTGCCCACGCAGGGTATGGATTTCGGGCTGCAAGGGCGCGGTCGACCCCATGATCGCATCCGTCGACAGGGCCGAGATGACCAGCGCGCTTTGCGCTGCACGCCAGGCTTCGAACAAACCGGCCAGCGCAAAAGCAGTCGAGAATTGCGTGCCGTTGATGAAGGCAAGCCCTTCCTTTGGACCGAGTTGAACAGGCTCTAATCCAACTGATTTTAGCGCTTTCCCTCCCGGCAGGATGGTTCCGTCAACCTCGGCTTCACCTTCGCCGATGACTACGGCTGTCATATGTGCCAGGGGCGCAAGATCGCCCGAGGCCCCGACCGACCCCTGCGCGGGAATAACCGGGGTCACGCCCTTGGCCAGCATCTGCTGCAACAGGTCGATCAGCTCCCAACGCACGCCCGATGCTCCGCGTCCGAAAGACAACAGCTTTAGCGTCATCATCAGCCGGGTTACACGGCGTGGCACGGCCGAACCAACGCCGCAGCAATGGCTAAGGATCAGGTTGCGCTGAAGGGTCGAAGTATCCTTGGCCGCGATCTTGTGGCTGGCCAGCTTTCCGAACCCGGTGTTAACACCATAAACCGGGTCTTCCCCGGCCGCAGCTTCGAGAATGCGATTGGCTGCAGCCTCCACCTTGGGTTTGCACCCGTCATCCAGCGATACTGCGGGCTGCGACCAATACACTTCGGACAGATCCGACAGCGTAACCTGACCGGGCACAAGCGACAGGGTCTTCATCACAAACCTCCGAAAATACGAGTGTGCAGGGGGTTGAAGCCGATCCGATAGGACAGCTCGGCTGGGTGCGTGATGTCCCATACCGTCAGGTCCGCGCGTTTGCCTTCAGTTATTGTGCCAGTGTCGGTCAGGCCCAAGGCTTGCGCCGCATTGCGGGTCACGCCAGCCAATGCCTCTTCCGGCGTCAGGCGGAACAAGGTGCACGCCATATTCATGGTCAGCAGAAGCGACGTCAGAGGGGACGAGCCGGGGTTGCAATCCGTCGCCAGCGCAATCGGCACCCCATACTGGCGCAGCAGTTCAACCGGCGGCGCCTGCGTTTCGTGCAGCGTATAGAACGCCCCCGGCAGCAGCACGCCCACGGTTCCGGCTTGTGCCATGGCGGCCACGCCAGCCTCGTCCAGATATTCGATATGATCTGCCGACAACGCCCCGTACGAAGCCGCCAGGGCTGCCCCTCCGAGGTTCGAAAGCTGCTCTGCATGCAACTTGACAGGAAGGTTCAATTCTTTCGCCACATCAAAGACCTTAGCGATCTGAGACGGATCAAAGGCGATCCCCTCGCAAAAGCCATCAACGGCATCCACCAGGCCCTCGTCATGCGCCAAACGCAGAGTCGGAATGCACACATCGCGAAGGTAGGCATCGGCGCGACCCTGAAACTCAGGCGGTACCGCATGTGCTCCTAGAAAACTTGTTTTCACTCGCACCGGGCGCACTTCGCCGATCCGGCGCGCGGCGCGCAGCATCTTGAGTTCTGTGTCGGTGTCCAGACCATAGCCCGACTTGACCTCGATGCACGACACGCCCTCGGCCAACAGGGCGTCCACTCGGGTCAGGGCATCCTCTAACAGGGCCTCTTCGCTGGCCGAACGGGTCGCTGTGACCGTCGACAGAATTCCACCACCTGCGCGCGCGATCTCTTCATATGAGGCACCATTCAGACGCATTTCGAACTCGACCGCCCTGTTGCCACCAAAGACGACATGGGTGTGGGCGTCGATTGGCGCCGGCGTTATCAGCCGGTCGCCATAGTCCACGGTCGGCCAGTCAGAATAGTCGGCAGGCAGCGCATTCCGTGGTCCAATCCAGGTAATTTTCTCACCTTCAACGGCAAGGGCCGCGTCCTGAACCATTCCATAGCGCTCGGCACCATCGTCCATGGTCGCCACCCGCGTGCCCAAAAGGACAGATTTTTTGGCCATATCGATTCTTTTGGGCTCCCTTTGTCGTTAGATTTTTCGTATACGTATAAAAGTTTAAAGTCTACACAAAATGGAAATGCGATGACCATCCACGCAAAAACGGCGTTATTAGGCTCTCATTGGGTCAGTAACTTGCGGGTAGAAATCGCGCGCGGTCAGATCCAAAGCCTGGAAACACAAGCGACCGCGCGATCCGGAGACACACAGGTTGATGTCTTGCTGCCAGCCTTGGGAAACCTGCACAGCCACGCCTTTCAGCGCGCGATGGCCGGTATGACAGAAGTGCGCGCCGCCGGGCGCGAGAGCTTTTGGACCTGGCGCACCTTGATGTACCGGTTCCTGGACAGATTGACGCCGGATCACGTAGAGGCCATTGCCGCTTTGGTCTATTTGGAGATGCAAGAGGCCGGATATTCCTCGGTCGGTGAGTTTCACTATGTCCATCATCAGCCGGGCGGCGGGCGCTACGACCACGTGTCGGAACTGAGCCAGCGCATATTTGCCGCAGCCACCCAAACTGGAATCGGGCTGACGCACCTTCCGGTTCTCTACACCTACGGCGGTGTCGAACAACAACCCTTGGCTGGCGGTCAGCTGCGCTTTGGCAATTCTGTGGATCAGTTTCTGAACCTGGTCGAGGAATGCCGTTTGGCCCTACCGCATGCGGATTCTGTGATCGGTATCGCCCCGCATTCTCTGCGGGCAACATCGCCTGACGATTTGCGCGAGCTTCTGAATGCCACTTCTGATGGTCCCGTCCACATCCACATCGCCGAACAGCTAAAGGAAGTGGCCGATGTTGAGGCCGCGCTGGGACAGCGGCCGGTCGAGTGGCTGCTGGACCATGTCGACGTCGATGACCGGTGGTGCCTTATCCACGCAACTCATATGACCGATGCCGAAACGCGCGCCGTTGCGCGCTCGGGCGCCGTAGCCGGGTTGTGCCCGATTACCGAGGCGAATTTAGGCGACGGTATTTTCAACGGTGCAGTTTATGTCGAAGAAGGTGGTCGCTTTGGCGTGGGATCAGACTCTAACGTGAGGATTTCTCTGCCTGAGGAACTGCGGACTTTGGAATATTCCCAACGCCTGCGGGACCATGCGCGGACGGTTTTGGTCAAAAATGAAGGCTCAGTCGGTCAGGCGTTGTATACAGGGGCCGCACAAGGGGGCGCGCAGGCATTGGGACGAAATGCCGGGGAAATCGCAGTCGGCAAGCTGGCCGACCTTGTTGCGATCGACCGATCTCACCCCACGATCTGCGCACTGACTGACGAACAGGTGCTTGACGGGCTGTGCTTTGCAGCCCCGGACGGGTTGGTGACGGATCTTTGGTCAGCGGGGCGTCACATGGTGCAACAAGGCCTCCACATCGATCGGGACCGGATCGTTCCCTCGTACCGGTCGGCGATTGCTGATCTATTGGCCGACGTCTAAACGAACCTATTCAGGTAACCAGAGGCACCATGACCCAACCGAACGAAACCACCAGCTACAGGGACATCAAGGAAACCGTACTGGCGCGCATTCGGTCTGGTGAGTGGCAGCCGGATACGCTGCTGCCCAACGAACAGGATCTTGCCGTCGAATTCTCGTGCACCAGAACGACCGTGAACCGCGCAATGCGAGAGCTGGCGGACGAAGGATTTCTGGAGCGTCGCCGCAAAGCCGGTACACGGGTTCTAAGCGCGCCGCAAAGGCAGGCCCGATTCACGATCCCCAAAGTGCGGGACGAGGTTGAGGCGTTGGGCGGAGTCTATCGTTACGCGCTGGTCTCGTCAGTTGCCGGGCAAGCGCCCGATTGGCTGTCCGCAAGACTGGCGCTAAAACCGGACCAACACGTGATGCACGTGCGCTGCATGCACTTTAACGGCAACACACCTTTTCAGTACGAAGACAGATGGATCGTCATAGACTCGGTTCCGCAGGTGGTGAATGCGGACTTCGCCTCAATAGGCCCGAATGAATGGCTTATACAGACCGTTCCCTTCACCAATGTCGAGCTGAGCTTCCTGGCCAGTCGCGCCGATGAATCGGTGGCCGCGTTCCTGGACCTGCCCATAGGTGAGCCGGTGTTTACGGGCGAGCGGATCACATGGCTTGAGGGCCAGCCTGTCACCTTTGCAAAGATGTACTTCGCCGCGGGGTACCGAATGACCACTCAGTTCTGAGTTGACCACGATTTCCGCTTTACCGTGCCTCTAATCCACGCCAGATTCGGGGCAATCTGGTCCTGCGAGAAGGAAGTATGGGATGGGTAACCCGCTCTATGATCGGTTGTTTGGTATCCATGCGGGCAAGGATACGCCGTTTCTTCACCTGCCTGACGGCCAAACCATTACCCATGCAGCCTTTCTGGACATGGCGTCGCGCATAGCAAACGCGTTGAACGGGTACGAGCTTGAGCCCGGAGACCGAGTTGCTGTTCAGGTGGAAAAGTCACCAGAAGCGCTGGCGCTCTACGCGGCTTGCGCCCAAACCGGATTGATTTTTTTGCCGTTGAACACGGCCTACACATCCGGCGAGCTTAGCTATTTCATCGAAAACAGTGGGGCTGCGCTGGTGGTTTGCGATGCCGCCAAACAAGCGGAACTGACGCCCATCGCCGAGGCGCAAAACGCAAGGTTAGAGACGCTCAACGCTGACGGCTCGGGCAGTCTGATGCGGCGGGCTTTGGGCATGCTTCCTGCTTTCGGACCGGTTAAGCGGACAGAGAATGATCTTGCCGCGTTCCTATATACGTCTGGCACGACCGGGCGCTCCAAAGGTGCGATGCTGACTCAAGCCAACCTGCTGTCCAACGCCGAGACCCTGGTGGACGAATGGCGGTTTACGCAGGATGATGTGCTGCTGCACGCCTTGCCGATCTTTCATACCCATGGGCTGTTTGTAGCGACGAACGTTATTCTGGCCTCGGGCGGATCGATGATCTTTTTGCCGAAGTTTGATCTGGATGACATTCTGCGCCTGATGCCCAATGCGACCTCGATAATGGGCGTGCCGACCTTCTATACCCGATTGCTGGCGGATGATCGGTTCACCGGTGATCTGGCGCAGCACATGAGGCTGTTCATCTCGGGTTCAGCCCCGCTGCTGGCCGAAACGCATGAACGGTTCGAAGACCGAACCGGACACCGCATCCTTGAACGCTATGGTATGACGGAAACCAATATGAACACCTCGAACCCGTATGACGGTGAACGTCGCGCAGGAACTGTCGGGTTCCCGCTGCCGGGTGTCGAACTAAAGGTAACCAACCCTGAAACCGGCGAGGCATTACCGCAAGACGAGATAGGAATGATCGAAGTGCGCGGACCAAACGTCTTCGAAGGTTATTGGCAAATGCCCGAAAAAACCGCTGCGGAATTGCGCGAAGACGGGTTCTTTATCACCGGTGATCTCGGACGCGTGGACGTGGATGGTTACGTACACATCGTGGGTCGCTGCAAGGACCTGATCATTTCGGGCGGGTTCAACATCTACCCCAAGGAGGTCGAGCTGGTTCTGGATGGCCAGCCCGGCGTGCTTGAAAGCGCCGTGATTGGCGTACCACACGCTGACTTCGGCGAAACCGTTCTGGGTATTCTGGTTGCAGAACCGGGCCGAGCGCTTGACCTTGATGCCATCATGGCCAGCGTTCAGAACCAACTGGCGCGGTTCAAACATCCCAGCAAACTGATTGTGCTGAATGAACTGCCCCGAAACACCATGGGGAAAGTGCAAAAGAACGCCTTGCGCGAGCTTTACAAAGATATGTTTACTGCGGATTAGGCTCTAACAGGACCCGACCGGCGTCCGTCAGCAACCAGCACTGACGCCCTTCGAACACAGCTGTGGCCAGTGGTCGACAATAACCGGCCCCTGCGTCCAGATTGACTCGATTTCCGCAATGCTCGGCCCGGTCCACCGGAGTATGCCCATGCACAATCAGCCAGGGGTACGTACGTGCATCGTGCAGGAACTCCTGGCGTATCCAAACCAGATCATCCTCGGATTGCTGCGCCAAAGGGACACCAGGCCGGATGCCAGCGTGAACGAACAAAAGCTCGCCCTCTTGATGAAAGGTCGGCAGAGCATTGATAAAGTCTAGATGTGCCGGCGGCACAGCGGCGCAGGCCCGTTCGTGAACCTGAAAGATCCGGTCATTGTCCGTGACCTCGACACCGTAAGATGCCAGCGTCTCCTGACCACCAAGCCGGGGATTCAGCCAGTTCAAAGTAATCGGCAACTGCTTGTCTGCAATCTCGCAATCCTGCACGAAACGGACCATCATTCGGTCGTGGTTGCCTTTGACCATAACCCAGTTTCGCCCGGCGCGTTGGCCTTCGATCAGCAGATCCAGCACCTCGCGGCTGTTCGGGCCACGATCCACGTAGTCCCCCAGAAAGACAACCCGCGCACCCGGCCCGCCATCCGCCTCGATAAGGGATAGCGCGTTTTGCAGCATGCCCAGTTGCCCATGGATATCGCCGACCGCGTAAATTGGGATGCTCAAAACGTTGCCTCTTGGAATATGTCAGACACTTTGTGCAACAACTCGGTTGCAGAAAAAAGACAATGCCCGCACAAATTTTGCACGGGCATCGCTATGGTCACAATCTTCGGGCCAAAACTCAGGCCACGTCAAATTCCAGCGGCTTGATCTGAGTGAACAACCCAGTTTCCGCCAGTTTCGCGCGCGCTTCGGCGGGAACCGGTTCATCCACATAAAGGAGCGCAATCGCCTCGCCACCAGCCTCGGCTCGGCCCAGCGTAAAGTTAGCGATGTTTACGTTGTTCTCGCCCATGGTCTGACCCAGCGCGCCGATGATACCCGGAACGTCTTCGTTGGTGGTATAGAGCATATGGGCACCGACCTCTGCGTCGATATTGATGCCTTTGATCTGGATAAAGCGTGGTTTCCCATCGCTGAAAACCGTACCCCCGATTGAGCGTTCGCGCTTGTCGGTTACCACAGTCACCTTGATGTAGCCGTCAAAGACACCGGTCTTGTCCTGATTGGTGGTCGATAGCTGAATCCCGCGCTCTTTCGCTACAACCGGGGCCGACACCATGTTCACTTCCGGGTTGAACTTTTTCATGATCCCGGCAACCACGGCGCAGTTCAGGGCAGCCAGGTTCATCTCAGCCGCGACACCGTCATACAGGATGTTGATGGCTTTGACCGGCTCATCGGTCATCTGACCAATGAAGCTGCCAAGGTGACCGGCCAGCTTGATCCATGGACCCATGACCTTGGCCTCTTCGGCAGTGACGCTGGGCATGTTCAGCGCGTTTTCCACCGCGCCAGTCAGCAGATAGTTCGAGATCTGTTCAGCCACCTGCAGGGCAACATTTTCCTGTGCCTCGGTCGTTGCTGCGCCAAGGTGTGGCGTGCAAACGACGTTCGGCAAGTTGAACAGCGGGTTGTCCTTTGCCGGTTCTTCTTTGAACACATCAAACGCGGCCCCTGCGACATGGCCGGATTGCAGCATCTCGGCCAGCGCCTCTTCGTCGACCAGACCACCACGGGCGCAGTTGACGATGCGCACACCTGGCTTGGTCTTGGCCAGATTTTCACGGCTCAGGATATTGCGCGTCTGGTCGGTCAGCGGCACGTGCAGTGTGATGAAATCGGCGCGGGCCAGCAATTCGTCCAGCTCGACCTTTTCGACGCCCATCTTGGCGGCTTTCTCTTCGCCAAGAAAGGGATCGTAGGCGACGACCTTCATTTTCAGGCCCAGCGCGCGTTCACAGACAATACCGCCAATGTTGCCCGCGCCAATAACGCCGAGGGTCTTGTTGGTCAGCTCAATGCCCATGAATTTGGACTTTTCCCATTTGCCTGCATGGGTCGACGTGCTGGCCTCGGGGATTTGACGCGCAACGGCGAACATCATCGCAATTGCGTGTTCGGCGGTGGTGATCATGTTGCCAAACGGCGTGTTCATGACGATCACACCCTTTTTCGACGCGGCATCCTTATCGACATTGTCGGTGCCGATACCGGCGCGGCCGATGACCTTCAGATTGTCGGCTTTTTCCAACAGCGTCGGCGTGACCTTTGTGGCCGAGCGGATAGCCAGACCATCATATTGGCCAATCAGCTCGGCCAGCTTGTCCTTGTCCTTGCCCAGATCGGGCATGAAATCCACGTCGATGCCGCGGTCGCGGAATATCTGCACGGCGGTTTCGCTGAGTTTGTCGGATACGAGTACTTTGGGGGCCATGTTTGTGGTCCTTGAATGTCATGAAAAATCCGGGCCTGAGACGGCCCGGTAAAAAGGGTCAGGCGGCTTCTGTCTGCGCCGCGATCTCGGCCTCAAAGGCCCATGCCAGCCAGGGCAACATCGCCTCGATATCCGAGGTTTCAACCGTGCCACCGCACCAGATGCGCAGGCCTGCGGGTGCGTCTCGGTAGGCGCCGATATCCAATGCGATATTCTCAGCCTCAAGCCGCTTGGCCACAGCTTTGGCGAATGTCGCACCGTCCTGAATGCGTGTGTCGGTGAACTTCAGGCAGACCGAAGTGTTCGACTGTGTCGCCGCATCCTCTGCCAGATTGGCGATCCAGTCGTTTTGGTCGCAGAACGCGTGAACCGCACCGGCATTGGCATTCGCACGGGCGATCAGGCCCTGCAGGCCACCAACCGAACGTGCCCAGTCCAGCGCAAAAAGGTAATCTTCAACCGCCAACATCGAGGGCGTGTTGATCGTTGCACCGGTAAAGATACCGTCGATCAGCTTGCCGCCCTTGGTCAGGCGGAAAATCTTGGGCAGCGGCCATGAGGGGGTGTAGCTCTCCAGCCGCTCCACCGCGCGGGGGCTCAGGATCAACATCCCGTGCGCCGCTTCACCACCCAACACTTTTTGCCAGCTGAACGTAGTCACATCCAGCTTATCCCACGGTAGGTCCATCGCAAACGCGGCCGAGGTTGCGTCACAGATCGTCAGGCCCTGACGATCATCCGCGATCCAGTCGCCATTGGGAACCCGGACGCCCGAGGTGGTGCCGTTCCATGTAAAGACAACGTCATTGGCAAAATCAACCGAGGCCAGATCAACGAGCTGACCATAATCCGCCGTCTTCACCTCGGCGTCGATCTTCAGCTGCTTGACTACGTCGGTCACCCAGCCAGAGCCAAAGCTTTCCCAGGCCAGCATCTCAACCTTGCGTTCGCCCAGCAACGACCACAGAGCCATCTCAACCGCACCAGTGTCCGAAGCGGGAACGATACCGATCTTGTAGTCTGCCGGAATGCCCAGCACTTCGCGCGTGCCTTCGATGGCCGCCTTCAGCTTGTCCTTGCCGACGGCGGCACGGTGCGACCGGCCCAGCGCGGCATCGGCCAATTTGGTCAGATCAAATGTGGGGGGTTTGGCGCAGGGGCCCGAGGAAAAACGCGGATTGGCCGGCCGCGTCGCCGGTTGTTCAGTGCTCATGTGTATTACCCTTCCAGATACACGCCCCTCGTTGGGGAGGGGTGTCCCACGGACAGAGCTATTGCGTCGCAAAACGCTCAGCAAGCGGAAAAGACGCATCGGGTGCCAAAAACGACACCCGATTATGTGCGTATCTGGAACGCAGGTTTCCTATCGGCATCAAGACGAGAGGCGCACTGTTTCTCCGGTTTCCAATGCCTGTTGCGCTGCCAAACCGATGCGCACGGCCCAAAGGCCATCGTTCAGAGTCACGTCAGGTTGTGCCTTTTCGCCTCGTAGCACAGCTAAGAACCCCTGATGTTGGTAGAAAGTCGAACCATTGTGGTCCCCGGCGGCCAACAGGCGCGGATCGACGGGGATCTCTTTGGTGACCGGACCTTTTGGGGCACGTGGGCTGACGATGATCTGCGGGACCGGCGGCGTGCCAAGATGTTCCGGCCAGAACCGCCCCGGCCCTGGCACCAACGCTTCGATCTTGGCGTCCGGCCCAACGGCCGAGATTTCCTCCTGATATCGGGACCCTTCCGCAAACATGCACAGCTCTAGCATCGCACGCGCGCCCGAGGCGAAGTCCACGATGACATAGCCATGGTCAAGGATATCGGGCGTTTCGCCCTCATAATCCTCATCCAGATGGTTAACCGCCTGCCCGCCGCTGGCTGTAACGCGAACCGGATCGGATTGCAGGATCAAACGCATCAGGTCGAAGAAATGGCAGCACTTCTCGACAAATGTTCCGCCGGTATTCCGGTTGAACCGGTTCCAGTTCCCGACTTTTTCCAGAAACGGAAACCGATGCTCGCGGATCGACAGCATCTTAACGCCGCCCGTGGCCTCAGCCTCTGCAATCAGCGCAGCAATGGGCGGCATATAGCGGTATTCCATCGCAACCCAGATCGGGTGCGGATAATCACGCTGCAGCGCCTCAAGCCGCACCGCATCCACCGGATCTGTGAAAAGAGGTTTCTCTACCAACAACGGCAACGGGCGCGTCCGGGCAATCTCTTCGATCTGATCCACATGCAGGTGGTTGGGGCTAACGATGACGACGCAGTCCAGATCGTCGACCGCAAGCAATTCTTCGACCGAAGACACCATCATCGCGTCAGGCGCAATCGCCTGAGCAGCCTTCGCCATCTCAGCGTCAGGCTCAAAGATCGCTGAAACGCGCGTGTCGTCCAGCAGGGCAATATTGTGCAGGTGTTCCTGCCCCATCATACCGCATCCGATCAGCCCGTAGTGAATGGTCCGGGTCATGCGCAGTTCCTTTTACTTCAGTCGTTGGACATAGGTGGCTCGATCCGGGTCGAACCATGTTTTTGAAAACTCAACCGGTTCGGGTTTTTCCGACCAGCTGAACCGTTCGATGTAGCCAACCGTATCTCCGGCTGGCCTGGTGAAATCAGGCGGCGTCCAACCCGGCAACGTCCCGAGGGAAACCCTGTCTTCAGCACGCGTGATCCAGAACCCCAACTGGTGCTGGTAGTACCGATAAAGCGAGTCAGACAGCAGCTGTCGATCAATCAAACCAGCAGACTCATCCAGCCAGATTTCTTCAACCGCGATAATTGTATCATTCAGGTAGCGCATTCGGCGCACCCGCGAGCCCATGTCCGACGAACCAAATCGCGGCAAATCTGCGGGCTTGTTCAGATGGTCAACTGACAGGATATCCGCCCGCGGCAACCCGCCACCCTCGGGCAATTCCAAACGAAACATTGCATAGACGCTGTTCTGCGTTCCGGTCTCGCGTACATAATTGCCCGAACCCTGAATACGCTCCAGCATCCCCTTTTTCTCAAGCTCGGCGAGCGATTTTCGCAGAGTACCGACTGAAACTTTCAATTCCGCAGCAAGGTCTCGTTCGGGCGGCAAGCGCTCGCCATCGATCAGGCGACCGGCAGCGATGTCGCGGATCAAAAGCTCGGCAATCTGAACATAAACCGGCAGGGCGTTCGGGTTTCGGTTGGCTGACGACATCTTTTGGCGCTTCACTCGGTCGCAGGAAAAATTGATACACCATTGATCTACATCAATGTGATTGCTACGCAAGAGGAAAGTCACAGTCGCTTGGAGAACGAATCAGATGACCATCGTCCCCATCACCTCACCCGATCTGGATGCGGCCGAGGTTTCGTGGTTTGCGGCGCTGTGCTCGGACGACTACCAGTTTCTTGGAATGCCCGACGGTGATCTGCGATCCAGCTGGGACCACTGCTCGGGCATCGTGAAAGAGGCCGAGGCGCAAGGGTTCAGAAATATCCTCTGCCCGTCGTCCTATCAGGTGGGGCAAGACACGTTGAGCTTTGTCGCCGGCTGCGCGCCGATCACCGACAAGATCAACATGTTGGCCGCTGTGCGTTGCGGCGAGATGCAACCCATCATGCTGGCCCGCACTATCGCGACACTGGATCACATGCTGCAGGGACGGCTAACGGTCAATATCATCTCGTCCGATTTCCCCGGCGAGAAAGCCGACAGCGCCTATCGCTATCAGCGTTCGCGCGAAGTGGTGGAAATCCTGAAACAGGCGTGGACACAGGACGAGATCAATCATGCCGGTGAGGTCTATAACTTCTCAGGGCTCACAACCGACCCGGCGAAGCCATATCAGACAGGTGGCCCACTGCTGTATTTCGGTGGTTATTCCCCATCCGCTCTGGATCTGTGTGGCGAGCATTGCGACGTCTACCTGATGTGGCCCGAAACCAAGGATCAACTGGCCGAACGGATGAAAGCCGTCCACGCGGTTGCCGAGAACTACAACCGCACACTCGATTACGGCCTGCGCGTGCACATGATCGTCCGCGATACCGAGGTCGAAGCGCAGGAATACGCCGACTACATCGTCTCGAAACTGGATGACGAATACGGTCGCGCCATCCGTGAGCGTGCTTTGGATTCGACATCACTGGGCGTCGCGCATCAGGCCAAGAACCGCGATCTGGCGGATGAGTATGGCTATGTCGAACCCGGCCTTTGGACCGGCGTTGGCCGCGCGCGATCCGGGTGCGGTGCCGCTCTTGTCGGATCGACCGATCAGGTCATGTCCAAGATCGAGGAATATCAAAAGATGGGCATCCGCGCCTTCATCTTCTCGGGATACCCACACATGGACGAAGCTCGCCATTTTGGCAGCCGTGTTATGCCTAATCTGAAAACCTGTTCCCTTCCCGAAGCCTACGGAAGGGTCCCTGCAAATACCCCGGCCACGCCGCTGGGCAACGGAGTTCGTCGCTGATGCAACGTGTGAAACTATCTGACTCGCTGGATATGAGCCGCCTTGTCTATGGCATGTGGCGACTGGGCGACGACGACGACACTTCGACGGGTCATGTCGAAGCCAAGATTCAGGCCTGTCTGGATCAGGGCATCACCACCTTCGATCAGGCCGATATCTATGGCGGCTACGCGGCCGAGGCTGTTCTGGGCAACGCCTTACGCGCAAATCCAGGCCTACGCCAGCGGATGGAAATCGTCACCAAATGTGACATCGTCGCGCCGATGGGTCGGTATGCGGACGCCAAGTGCAAATACTATGACACCTCGCGCGCGCATATCCTGAAATCGGTTGAGACATCGCTGTCCGAAATGGCCATCAATCATATCGACCTGCTGCTGATTCACCGCCCCGATCCATTCATGGATCATCACGAAACAGGTGCCGCGCTGGACGAAGTTGTCGCCAATGGCAAGGTCGGCGCGGTTGGCGTGTCCAATTTCCGCCCTTGGGACTGGAACTTGCTGCAATCGGCGATGAAAACCCAATTGGTGACCAACCAGATCGAGATTTCTCTGGGCGAAATCGGCCCCTTCACCAACGGTGATCTGGCGTTTCATCAGCAGCATGGCCAGCCTGTGATGGCGTGGTCACCCTTGGGTGGCGGGTTGCTGATGGCTGGAAACCCTCCGGTCGGGGTTGTAGCGGACGAAGTCGCCGAGGAATTCGGCGTGGATCGCGCCGCCGTGGCGGTGGCGTTTCTTCTGGCCCACCCTGCAGGCATTCTTCCGGTCTTGGGCACCAACAATCTGGACCGGATCAAGCGCATCTCTGACGCGCTGAAAATCAATCTGGATCGCGAGAGCTGGTACCGCCTGTATGAGGCGGCACTGGGGCATGAGGTACCATGATGAATGCAATCTCAAAGGACATGACCCGCACATTCGTTCCCCACAGGGACGATACCCGAACCTTGCGCGACGCATTTGGTCGTTTTGCCACCGGTGTCACCGTTGTCACCTGCGACAGCACAGACGGGCCGGTCTGCATCACCGCCAACAGTTTCTCGTCCCTTTCGCTGGACCCACCACTTGTCATGTGGGCAGGCGATCGCAACTCGCGCCGGTTCCGTTATTTCCAAGAAGCACGGCATTTCAGTGTTCACGTCCTTTCAGCAGAACAGGCCGAGCTTTGCTTTGGATGCTCGAAAGACGCGTTCGCACTTCAGGACATCGACCACGAGCGCTGTGAAAACGGAACCCCGCTACTGCCCGATTGTCTGGCCCGTTTCGAATGTGAGCAACACGCTTATCACGACGCTGGCGACCACGTTATCGTTATTGGAAAGGTCCTGCGTGCCAGTATGGCGGAAGGAGACGCATTGACCTTCTACGCCGGAAAGCTCGGCCAATTCGCGCACCAGTAAGCGCGGAATAACTGTCGCGGTGGAAACCCGCGGCTGAAAAGGGAGGATCCGCATGGGCGGATTGACGTCGGTGCTTGCGCCGATCGCGTTTGTGAATGAAACCGTGCTGCGATTGGGCCGCGCGGTTGGAGTCGTTGCGATTGCGCTTATGGTGATCGCGATCCTGATCCAGGTGTTTTTCAGATACGTTCTGGGCAACGCGCTGCCCTGGCCGGATGAGGCTGCGCGGTTCTGTATGTTATGGATGACTGGCCTGATGGCCCCTACGGCATTTCGGCGTGGCGGGTTCGTCGCCATCGACATGGTGCCCCTGATGTTGCCGCGTGGGATCGGGCAAACCCTGAATATCCTGCTTCTTTTGGTTTCGCTGGCCGTACTGCTGGTCGCCGTCAATATCGGTTGGTCCGAGGTGACCGGGTTTGGCGGCAAATTCGCGACAGCGGCGCTGTATCTGCCAACGTCCTTTGGATTTGACGAGTGGTATCGCATCCCGCGCAGCTGGATGATGGCATCGCTGCTGGTTGGCGTCATCCTGCTGATCTCAGTCAATATCGAGCTGATCTTGCGCGCCGTCGTAACCCTGTTGGGCGGCGGACATCTGCTGCCAGAGATTGCCGATGCACCCGTGGGGGCCGAATAAATGTTGATATGGTTCCTACCCACATTTCTGGTGTTCCTGCTGATCGGCCTGCCGGTCTTTTTCGCTTTGCTGGCCGCGCCCGGCATTCTGCTATGGCTGAACGGTCAGACCAACGACATCACGCTGCTCTATCGCAATGTCTATAACGGCATGGACAGCTTTCCGCTGATGGCCATCCCCTTCTTCATGCTGGCCGGAGAGTTGATGAACCGCGGCGGCATCACAATCCGTCTGGTTGAGTTCAGCCAAGCCCTGATGGGCCATTTTCGGGGCGGTCTGGCGCATGTAAATGTGCTGAGTTCGATCCTGTTTGCCGGGCTGTCAGGCTCAGCCGTGGCCGATACGTCGGCGCTGGGTTCAATGCTGATCCCAGCGATGGAAAAACAGGGCTATACCCGCAAGTTCGCCGCCGCGATCACGGCGGCCAGTTCGGTGATCGGCCCGATCATCCCGCCCTCGGGTATTATGATCATCTATGCCTATGTCATGGGTGAAAGCGTTGCCGCTCTGTTTCTGGCCGGCATCGTGCCCGGCGTGATGGTCGGCGTCGGCCTGATGCTGATGATCAAGGTTATGGCTGACAAGTACGACTTTCCCGTCGCCAGCCGGAAATACACGTGGGGCGAGCGCCGACAGGCCAGCCTTAAAGCGTTCTTCCCCCTGCTGACGCCTGTCATCATTCTGGGCGGTATTCTGGGTGGTATCTTCACCCCAACCGAGGCCGCGGCGGTCGCCGTCGGCTATGCGTTCCTCATCGGCTTTTTTGTCCTGCGCACGCTGACGCTGAAAGAGGTGCCTGAAATTCTCAGCAATGCGGGTCTGACCTCGGCCGTCGTTTTGTTGCTGGTCGGCGCGGCGATGGCCTTCAAAACCGTGGTCAGCCTCAGCCATGCGCCTGAACAACTGGCCGAGTTGATCCTCAGCCTTTCGGAAAACCCACTGATCCTTCTGTTCCTGATCAACCTGTTGCTGTTTGTCGTCGGCATGTTCCTGGACGCAGGTCCCGCGATCATCATCCTTGGCCCGATCCTGGCCCCGATCTTTACCAGCCTTGGCGTCGATCCGATCCACTTTGCCATCATCATGAGCGTCAACCTGACCGTGGGCCTTGCGACACCGCCTATGGGGTTGGTCCTGTTTGTGGCCGCCGCCGTGTCGCGCGAAAAAGTTGAAACCATCGCCAAGGCAATCCTGCCATTCCTGGCCGTCGAAATCATAGTGATCTTTCTGATCACCTATATCCCCGCACTATCCATGACGATCCCACGCATAACGGGATTTGCAAACTGACTGAGTATCACAGGGAGGAAACGCATGCTCGGAAGATTTATCAAAACAGCAGCCTTAGCGACATCGCTGGTTGCCGCAACCGCCATCGCGGCAACTGCAGCTGACTACACGCTGCGCGCGACTGCAAACTCTAATGAAAACGATGAAGATTATGACGGCCTGATCGTCTTCAAGAACTATGTCGAAGCGGCCTCAAACGGCGCGATCGAGGTGGAGCTGTTCATTGGTACGCAACTCTGTTCGAATGGCGCCGAATGCCTGCAGGGTGTGGCTGATGGCACAATCGACATCTACATCTCCACCTCTGGTGGCGCGTCGGGCATCTTCCCATATGTGCAGGTTCTCGACCTGCCCTACCTGATGGCGGATGACCGCGTGGCCGAGCGTGTACTATCTGGTGATTTCACCCGCACAATGCGCGAGATGGCGCTGGAGGATTCCGGCGGTGCGATCCGCCTGATGACCATCGGCAATACCGGTGGCTGGCGGAACTTCGCGAACACGCAACGCCGGATCGCAGAACCTGCCGACATGGAAGGCCTGAAAATCCGCACCGTGGTCGCCGACCTGCCTCAGGAACTGGTCAAGGCTCTGGGCGCGTCGCCCACCCCGATCCCGTGGCCGGAACTGTTCACCAGTTTCCAGACTGGCGTTGTTGAGGGATCCAAGAACGGCATCACCGACATCATGGGCATGAAGTTCCCGGATGCGGGCCTGCAATACGTCACGCTGGACGGCCACGCCTACATGGGTGCACTGTGGTGGATGAATAATGCCAAGTTCCAGGAGATGCCCGAAGAACTGCGCCGTGTTGTGGTGGATGGGTTCTATGCCCTGCAGCAAGCGACCTTTGCATCGCCCAAGCGCAAGTCGATCCAGGCCTATGAAGATTTCGTCGCAGGTGGTGGTGATCTGTACGTTCCAACTCCCGAACAGAAAGCCGCGTTCAAAGACGCAGCAACACCGGTTTACGAGTGGTTCCAGTCCAACGTGGCCCGTGGGGATGAGATCTTTGCCGCGCTGACCGAGGCCGTGTCCATCGCCGAAGGCGAGATCAATGCGTCGCGCGATGCGGACCTGAATTAATCGATTGTGGGTCGGGCCTTATGGCCCGGCCCTTTTACCGAAACGGGTACATCCACCCTTTGTAGTCGTTGACCAGAACATGCGCTTTTTCGATCTGCTCCGGCGACATTTTCTTGACTACTTCCTCAAGGCTGATTGCCGCATCGGGATCGCCGCCAATGGCGCTGAGTGTGTACCACATATAAGCCCGCACCAAATCAGGCGCGGGCATGCCAAGGCCCAACTCATAGTACCAGCCAACGCCGGACTGCGCCCCCGGATGCCCTTTCATCGAGGCGCGCAAATACCATTCAAACGCCCTTTCATAGTCTTGCTCGACGCCCAGCCCAAGGCCGTACATCACGCCAATCAGTTCCTCTGCCTCGGCATTGCCCGATCGGGCGGCTGGCCAAAGCTCCTCGCGCGCGGCCTCGAACGCGCCGGCCTCCATCATATCACGGGCCTGCTCCAGTTCGGCCAGCGCCGGGGTCGCAAGACAGCAAAGGGCAAATACAAACTCGCGCATGGGGCTGCTTTCCTTTTCGTCGGTGCGGCGGCGGCGCAGGACTTACCGCGCCCGCTGACCGATGATGATTTCATCCCCTTTGATATGGAACAGGCCACCATCGGTCATCAACTGTTTTACGATCCGATCCTGTCCGGCAATCGGAACATCACCTGCGCCCATTGCCATCACCCGAATTTCGGCACGTCCGATGGATTGTCGCTGGGCATTGGCGAAGGCGGTCAAGGCTTGGGACCCGACCGCACTCCGGGCACCGGAGCCGACAAGATTCGAAAACGTATCCCCCGAAATTCTCCGGGCCTTTGGAATCTTGGGGCAAAGGACATTCACACCCTGTTCCACGATGGCCGCCTGAGTATTTCGGATGATTATGGCAATGGCTTCAACTCGCCTGCACAGGAATGGTTGCCCGAGGGGCTGAATTCACTGCTGGCCGCGCAGGCGCTTTTCCCGCTGACTTCGCAGTTCGAAATGGCGGGTAACGTGGCCGAGAACCAGGTCACTGGGGCCGTGCATGACCGGATCGACAAAGGCTGGCCAATATTGGCCAAACGCGTCCGTACCGATCCTCGTTACGGCCCGGCCATCATGGCCGCGTATGATGATGTTGAAACGACCGAAGACATCTCGATCACACAGATCGCCAACGCGTTGGCCGCCTTCATGGCCATTGAATGGCGCAGCACTGACAGCCCGTTTGATCGATATTTAGCCGGGGACACCAATGCCCTGTCGCCGGAACAAGTGAATGGGATGGATTTATTCTACGGCAAAGCCCGTTGTTCGGCCTGCCATTCTGGCCCGCTGATGTCCGATCAGGAGTTTCACGCTCTGGCCCTGCCGCCCTTTGGTCCCGGCCGCACCCGGCAGTGGGACCCTTATGTCAGGGACGTTGGACGTATGGGCGAAAGTGACCGGCTAGAGGATGCCTATCGCTTCCGCACTCCGATGCTGCGCAACGTGGCCCTGACCGCACCTTACGGCCACAACGGAGCCTTCCCGGATCTCGAAAGCATGATCCGCCATCATTTGGACCCTGTAGCAAGTTTCGCAAATTGGACACCCGAGACGGCAGCACTGCCCAACGTACCATGGCTACAAAAGGCAGATTTCCTTGTACGGCACGACCGATTTGAAATGCAGCGTGTACGCAGCAAAATCGACATTACCCCGCTGGAATTGTCTGAAGATGAGATCAACAGCCTCGTCGAATTTCTGCATGCCCTTACCGGTACCAGCGTGGACACACCGCCATTTGGCGTGCCCGTTGGCTTCACACCCTAGGATAAACCCCCGCTTTGAAACGGGGGCTCCAAATTTACTCAGCGGCTTCTTCGTATGCGTCCATTGGGGGGCATGTGCAGATTAGGTTTCTGTCGCCATATGCGTTGTCG